>JBEOKN010000024.1:0-31516 GCA_040275885.1 Azonexus sp.
CTTTTCCATGCCCAGCATTATTTCACAATCGACTATTTAATTGCCGGGTTAATAAAGAAAAATCTCCTGGTCTTGGCCGGCTGCAATGCAGCAGAATATCTCCGCATCAACGGCGAATTGCGGATAACCGAATGAATCGGTACCGCCGCAGATTTACCGCGCCTTGCGCTGCCGCCAGGTGCGGATCAGCCAGAAACGCCAGGCAGCCTTGGTCACCGCATAGCCGGCGATCGCGAGCAGGGCGGCGAGCAGCACGAGGCCGATGCCGAGCGGCTTGCCGACGCCGATCATCCAGGTCAGCATCGCCTCCATCCAGTCGATGGCGTGCGCCAAGTCGAAGTCTGGCGGTTCGCTGAAACCGGCGCTGTCGCCGGTCGCCAGGCGGCCGATCTGGTACGCGACCAGATACAGCGGGACAATGGTGAACGGGTTGGTGTACAGGGTGACGAACATCGCCAGCGGCAGATTGACACGGAAAATCAGCGCGCAGATCGCCGCGCCGAGCATCTGGAACGGACCGGGAATCAGTCCGCAGAACATCCCCGCCGCCACCGCGCCGGCCGCCGAATGGCGGTTGAGGTGCCACAGCCGCGGATGCAGCAGCGAATTGCGGAACGGCCGCAGCCAGCGGTTCCCGTGCACCGCCTCGTGGTTGGGCAGGTATCTTTTCAGGTGCTTGCGCATGGTGTCGCCTCTATTATTGCAGGATGCGCCTGAATATTCTCGCCTTCGCCGCCGGCATCATCGTTCTCCAGATGCAGCCGGAACTGCCGCCGGCCGGGCTCTGGGCGCTCGCCGGCGGGGTGCTGGCGCTGCCGGCGATGCGCAGGAAGCGCGCCTGGCCCGGCCTTCTGCTCGGGGTCCTGGCCTGTCTCGCTCTCGGTCTTGCGTGGGCGGCCTGGCGGGCCGACAGCCGGCTGGCCGACGCGCTGGGCGCCGCCTGGGAAGGGCGCGATGTCGAGGTGATCGGCGTCATCGCGACACTGCCGCAGGATTTCAGCCAGGGCAGCCGTTTCGAATTTGCCGTTGAAAGACGTTTGACCGCGACAGCCGTCGTTCCTGAAAGGATCATGTTGTCGTGGTACCAGGGCCAGCGCGACGGCGAGGAGTTCGTGCGCCAGCCGGTGCGTCCCGGCGAGCGCTGGCAGATGACGGTGCGCCTCAAGCGCCCGCACGGCAATGCCAATCCCAACGGTTTCGACTACGAGGCCTGGCTGCTCGAACGCGATATCCGGGCGACCGGTTACGTGCGCCAGGCTCCGCCGCAGCACCTGGCTGACATGGTCTGGCAGCCGGAGTACGTTGTCGAACGGCTGCGCCACGGCGTGCGCGCCTCGTTCGCCGCCATGCTGCCGGGCGACCGCTATCCGTGGGCCGGTATCCTCGTCGCGCTGGTCATCGGCGACCAGCGGGCGATCCAGGGCGAGCTGTGGAGCACCTTCAACCGCACCGGAACGACCCACCTGATGTCGATCAGCGGCCTGCACGTGACGATGGTGGCGGCGCTTTTCGGTCTGCTCGCCGGTTGGGTCTGGCGGCGGGTGCCGGCGCTGGCGTTGCGTCTGCCGGCGCAGCGCGCGGCACTGCTCGCTGGCTGCCTGGCGGCGTTCCTCTACGTTCTGCTTGCCGGCTTCGCGGTTCCGGCGCAGCGCACGCTCTACATGCTGCTGGTCGCCGCGTTGGCGATGGGATCGGGACGGGTCATCGCGCCCAGCCGCACGCTCTGCCTGGCGCTGCTGGTGGTGCTGCTGATCGACCCGTGGGCGGTGTTGGCGGCGGGTTTCTGGCTGTCGTTCGGGGCGGTCGGGGCGCTGCTCTATGTCGGCGCGGCGGTGGTCGGCGGGGCCACCGGCTGGCGCGGGCGCATCCGGGCCTGGGGTGTCGTCCAGTGGGCGGCGACGCTCGCCTCGCTGCCGATTCTGCTGCTCGTCTTCCAGCAGTTCTCGCTGGTCTCGCCGCTGGCCAATGCGCTGGCCATCCCGGTCGTCAGCTTCATCGTCACGCCGCTGGCGCTGCTTGCCACGGTCATCCCGTGGTGGCCGATCGCGGCGCTGGCGCATGCCATCCTCGGCTGGCTGATGGTCTTTCTCGAATGGTGCGCGGCGTGGCCGGTCTGGCAGGCGCCGGCGCCGCCGCTGTGGGCTGCGCTCGTCGCAGGCCTCGGCGTCGCCATCTGCCTGCTGCCGCGCGGCATGCCGGGGCGTCTGCTCGGCGCGGTGCTGCTGCTGCCGGCGATCTTCTGGCCGGTCGCCCGGCCGGCCGAAGGCGAGGCCTGGGTGACGGTGCTCGACGTCGGGCAGGGGCTGGCAGCCATCGTGCGTACCCGCGAGCACACCCTGATCTACGATCCGGGACCGCTCTACAGCGCCGAATCCGATGCCGGGCAACGGGTGGTCGTGCCCTATCTGCGCTCGCTGGGCATCGACACGGTGGACATTCTGATGGTGACCCATCTCGACAGCGATCACGCCGGCGGGACGGGCTCGGTCAAGTCGGCGCTTGCCGTCGCCGAGGTGGTTTCATCACTTGGCGACGCGGGCACCGAGCCTTGTCGCAACGGGCAGAACTGGTCGTGGAACGGCGTGCGACTGACCGTGCTGCATCCCGAAAGGCAGGACTACACCGAGAAGCGCAAGAGCAACAACCTGTCGTGCGTGCTGCGGATCGATGCCGGCGGCCGGCGCCTGCTGCTGACTTCCGACATCGAGGCGCGCGACGAGGCGGCATTGCTGCAGCGCGATGCGGCCGCGCTGAAGGCGGACGTGCTGCTGGTGCCGCATCATGGCAGCCGGACCTCGTCGACGCCCGAGTTCATCGCCGCCGTTGGGGCATCCGACGTGATGATCCCGGTCGGCTACCGCAATCGATTCGGGCATCCCAAGGCCGATGTGGTCGCCCGCTACGAGGCGACCGGCAGCCGCCTGTGGCGGACCGACCGCGACGGCGCGCTGCGCGTGGCGCTGGGCGGACAGGGCGTCACCCTGAACGCCTGGCGCAACGAGCGTCGCCGCTACTGGCATGGCCGGTGATACATTTGGGGCAAAGGAGGAAACATGCAACTCACACAACCAAGCGCGCACTGCGTCAGTCGCCCCATGCTTGACGGCATGGCCAAGGCCGAGTCGGGGCTGTGGAGGAATCCGCGCGTTGCGATTCGCATCCGGCGGCTGTTCCCAAGGCGCTGCCGGCTGGCTGACCACCTTTGCCGCGTATGAGATTCCGCCATATCCTGCCCCTTCTCGTTTGCTGCATGATGAGCCTCTCGACCCTGGCCGCGCCGGTCGGCAGCAGGTTCTTCAACAATCGCGACGGACTGCGCCTGCATTACCTTGAAGCCGGCCGCGGCCAGAAGACCATTGTGCTCATTCCCGGTTGGCTGATGCCGGCCGCGGTGTTCCGTCTGCAGCTCGAAGCACTGGGCGAGCAGTTCCGCGTTCTGGCATTCGATCCCCGCTCGCAGGGACAATCGGAGATCTCGAACGAAGCTCACGATCCCGCGCGACGCATGGCCGACATGGAAGATTTCCTGCGCGCCGCCGGCGTTGGTGATTACATTCTGGCTGGCTGGTCGCTGGGCGTAATGGAGTCGCTGGATTTCATCGAGCGTAAGCCGCAGGGCGGGCTGCGCGGCTTGATCCTGATCGACAATTCGATCGGCGAGGGGACTCCGCCCAAGACGGCGGCCCGCAGATCGAAGCGCAGCAGCGCCAACCCCAGGGAACGCGAGCAATATCTGCGTGATTTCAGCCGCGGCATTTTCCGGACACCGCCGCCCCACGATATCGCTGAGGCCGTATTGCAGTCAGCGCTGCAGGTGCCCGTGCGAGCGGCCAATCAACTGATTGCCCAGCCCTATCCGCGTACCTACTGGCGGGATATCGTGGCAAGGCAGCAGGTTCCGGTGCTCTACGTGATCCGCCCCCGCTTCCGCGAACAGGGTGAAGCCCTGCTTGCCCGCAAGGGCGAGCAACTGACAGAAGTCGAGATTTTCGAGGATGCCGGCCACGCCCTGTTCGTGGACGCGGCGCCGCGCTTCAATGCGCTGACTGCCGACTTTGCCCGCCGTGCTTTCAGTTTGCCGGCGGACGCCGCACGACCTGCATCGAACGGGCATCAGCCGTCTTCAGGTAACTGAAGGCAAATGGCAAGTCGCCCGGTGATTTCTCGGCCCGGTAGGCTGCCGCCAGCGTCGGCTGGGTGGTCTTCGTGAACAACGGATGCGCCTGGCTGAACTTCCCATACAGGCGCACCGGCCCGATCTTGCTCAACTCCTTGTAATCGAGCCCGGTTTCGTCCTGGACGACGATAGGCGCAGCGGCCACCAGCGCGTCGCGAAGTACCGTGAAATTGCCTTGCTGCAGCAAGTGCGAAGCGGCCTTGAGCAGGACCGGTTGCGCCGCCATGCGCTTGATCCAGGCAGTGTGCGCTTCGCCCGCTTTCAGGGCGCCATCCGAAAGATCCAGACTCACATAGTCCAGCGTTGCCTTGCGCCCGGCCTTCTGCAGGGACAGGCGAACCGAGCGGGACTTGGTTTCCGTGCTCGCCGCTTCCCATTCTCCCTTGTCGGCATTGAAGCTCAACGGCACCACGTCAGTGACTTCGTACCCGAGGCGCGCAGCAAATGCCATCAGGATGGTTGTCGTACCGACGCCGCTGGCGCGGTCGCGCTGATCGTCATTCAGATCCACGGTCCGGAAATATCCGAGCTTGCCGAATTTTTCCCAGGCGCCGCCGAATTTTCGTTCGAACTCCGCCCGCTGCACGGCGCTCATGTTTTCAGGACGCGCCGGCTGGCCAGCAAACTGGATCGCTACCAGCACGTAGCGTTCGGCATCGGGATAGACGCGGGCAACCGTCACGAAGTCGGGGCCGGAAAAGGGGTAAAACACCGTGCCGCCACCCGGATAGGCCACTTCGCGCTTGCTCCAGGCCGCCAGCGGCTCGCCGACCTGCCTGTCGTAACCTGCCCAGGCCTGGGCTGCGCGTTGCTGGAAGGCCTTGTGCGCGGAATCCGTGGCGGGCGCGTCCAGCCCGGCAAAGCCGAGCGCCGCTTGCTGCGCGCTCATTTCGGCAGCAGACGTCGGCCCCAGACAGGAGGCGAGTGACAGCGAGCAAAGCAGCAGCGTGCGACTCAGGGTGTGCAACATGATGCGATTCCCGGAAAATGTTTCAGGCGAAGCGACGCATGCCTACACGCGCCAGAAAGAACAGCCCGACCAGCGCCAGCGCGATGCCGACTTCATGCGGACTCTGCGCTGCACCGAGGATCAGCACCACCGTCGACACCCCAACGAACAACGGGGCAAAGACGTAGCGTACCAACATCAGCGGCCGGCCTTCAAGATCGCAGCTGCGCCGGTACAAACCCAGCACGCAGAGGATCGGGAACAGGCCCAGCAGGAAGCCCATGACGGTAAGAATCTGCACGAACGAGCCGGTCAGCACCATCAGGATTGACAACCCGGCCTGCAGCCAGACCAGCCGTGGCGTCACTACCGCCGGCATGCCGTCGTCGCTGTGCTCCTTGCCGAACCATTCAAGCATGGTCGCCAGAACGCGCGGCCCGAGAAAGGCCGACACCCCCAGCGAAGACAGCAGGGCGAAGGCCACCAGTCCGGAAAACACCGCCGAAGCCTGGGCGCCAAAGAGGTGCTTGACCAGCACCGCGATCACCGGGCCGACGCCATCGAGTTCCTGCGCCGGCAGGTGGGTCAGCAGTACGGCATTGATCGCCACGTACAGCAGCATGATGATGGTCGTGCCCACCATCATGGCACGACGCACATTGCGCGTCGGGTCGTGGATTTCACCGGCGACATAGATCGCAGCGTTCCAACCGCTGTAAGCGAACATGACCAGCATCATGGCCAGGCCCCAGGGGGCGCCGAAGGCCGTCGCCTGGCTGACCTGCGCGGACTCGGCGGGCTGGATCGCGACGGCCGGTGCCGCAAGGAAGATGCCGTAGAGGGTCAGCCCGGCCAGCAGGGAGAACTTGGTCGCCGCCAGCAAGGTCTGGATGCGCAAGGCCATCGGTCCGAGCAGGCCATGCAGCCCGGTCACCAGCAGCAGAGCCCCACAGGCCACGACCTGCGGACGCAGACTCGCACCTGGCAAGGCCTCGCCGAGATAGGCCGCCAGGGCCAGCGAGGAAGCTGCATTTCCCGCAGCAAACGCCACCACGAAAGAAGTCCAGCCGGCGATTTCGCCGAGGGTCGGCGAGAAGAGTTCACGCAGGATTGTGGCTTCGCCACCATTGCGCGGCATCGTGCGCGCCAGTTCGCCGTAGCACCAGGCGCCGATCCAGGCGAGGATGCCGCCGGCTACCCAGATCCCCAGTACCGCCCACGGTGCCTTGAGCAGCGACAACATGATCCCGGTGGTGGTGAGGATGCCCGTGCCAAGCATGCTGGCGACGATCAGGAAGGTGGCCGAGAAGGTATTCAGGTGTTTGCGCATGAACAGTGACCCAAGTTCGCCATGTCGCGTGTGCCCATGGCGGGTAAGACCAGAAGAAATCCGTGTGCAACATTAGCACGCGCGAGCGCCCGAGGTGCTTGATCGACAACTATTCGGGCGGTATTTCACCTGCGCTGTCGCGTTTTGACACGGACATGCCACGCATCGTCAGCACGCCGCTGATTTCGCGCGTAAAAGGACACGGGAAAGCAGCGTCACGACGTTGCCGCCATCGGCTCCAGCGGTGATACATTCGGGTTTCAGGAGGTAGAAGATGCAATTCAAACAACATGACGTGCAATGCGTCAGCCCATCGGGGCTGCACCGCATGGCGTATACCGAATGGGGGGTCCGCGACAATCCCCGGGTTCTCATCTGCGTCCACGGACTGACGCGCAACGGGAGGGATTTCGATGCACTGGCGCAGGCACTGGCAGCGGACTACCGGGTGATCTGCCCCGATGTCGTCGGCCGCGGCCAGAGCAGCCGGCTACGCGACCCATCCGCTTACGGGATTGCGCAATACGTCGTCGACATGGTGACGCTGATCGCCCGGCTCGATGTCGGCAGTGTGCATTGGCTTGGCACCTCGATGGGCGGACTGATCGGCATGGCGCTGGCCAGCCAGGATGGCACGCCGATCCACAGGCTGATCCTCAACGATGTCGGACCGGTCATCACCACCGAGTCGCTGGAGCGGATTGCCACCTATGTTGGCACTGACCCGACCTGGGCGACCTTCGACGAGGCGCTCGCCTACGTCAAGGTCATCAGCGCGCCGTTCGGCCAGCTCGACGAGGTGCAGTGGCGGCATCTGACCGAGTACAGCATCGGCCAGCGTTCGGACGGGCGCTGGGGTTTCCTCTACGATCCGCTGATCGCGGCGCCGTTCAAGGCCGCCTTTTCCGGTGAGCCGATCGACCTGTGGCCGGTCTACGAACGCATTCATTGTCCGACGCTGGTCCTGCGCGGTGCCGAATCCGACCTGCTGACGCGCGAAGTTTGGCAACAGATGGGTGAGCGCGGTCCACGGGCAAGATTGGCCGAAATCCCCGGTGTCGGGCATGCGCCGATGTTCCTCAGAGACGACCAGATCGCGATTGTCCGGGACTTCCTGTTGGCGCCGTGAGGCATCTGGTCGTTGCCGGTTGTCGGCTCGAATACGTCGAGCATCCGGCGCACAGGGCGGGTTTGCCGGCCATCCTGATGCTGCACGAAGGACTCGGCTGCGTCGCCATGTGGCGGCACTTTCTGCAGCGCGTCGCGGCAGTGACCGGTTGCCGCGTGATCGCCTGGTCGCGCCCCGGTTACGGCCACTCGCAGCCCGCCAGCGAGCCGCGCACACCACGCTACATGCACCGCGAGGCGCTCGAAGGCCTGCCGGCGTTAATTGCCGAACTCCGAATCGAGCGTCCGATCCTGTTCGGACACAGCGACGGCGCCAGCATCGCGCTGATCTTCGCCGGCGCCTTTCCCGATGTGCCGCTGGGCGTGATCGTCATGGCCCCGCACGAGTTCGTCGAGGACAAGACGCTGGCCGGCATTCTGGCCGCTCGCGATGCGTGGACCGCAACCGACCTGCCAAGCAAGCTTGCGCGCCATCATGCCGATGCACCACGCGTCTTCGGCGAGTGGAACGACTGCTGGCTGGCGCCGGGTTTCCGCGAGTGGAACATCGAGGAATACCTGCCGCTGATCCGTTGCCCGATTCTGGCAATCCAGGGCGAGGACGACGAGTACGCGACGATGCGCCAGATCGACGTCATTGCCGAACAGGTGCCGGACACCATGTTGCTGAAGCTCGACAAGTGCGGCCATTCACCGCACCGTGACCAGCCAGTGTTGGTCCTCTGGGCGGTCGACCTGTTCGTCAGGCGGATCACCGGCCAGTCGGCGGCTTGGCCGGGGGGCAGGGGAAATGCATCGGCCAGTGGCCGCCGGCGGAGAATTGCCGGCAAAGCAGCCATCGAGAATTGACTTTACGCTCGACGTTCATCCACAATCGTCGCGTGAATACAAAAGTGATGAAGGCGACTGTCCTCCACGCCGAAGCCGCGTACACCGGATTTTTCGAGCTGCGAAGGCTGACGCTGGAGCATGAACGTTTTGCCGGCGGCATGACCAATCCGTTGGTTCGTGAAGTGCTGCATCGTAGCGATGTCGCGGCGGCTCTGCTCTACGATACAGCTCTGGATAAAGTGGTTATGGTTGAGCAATATCGCGCGGGCGCGCACGTTGCCGGTGTCAATCCGTGGCTAATCGACATAGTGGCCGGTCGCATCGAATCCGGACAGACGCCTCTTGAAGCGGTACGGCGAGAGATCATCGAAGAATCCGGACTTGCGCCAGTATCGCTGGATCTCATTGGCGTTTACCTCACGGCACCTCATCTATCCAGCGAAAAAGTGCACTTGTATTGCGCCACCGTGAACTCCCTGTTGGCATCGGGTTCTCATGGTGTGGCACATGAAGATGAAGATATACGCCCTCTCGTGCTGAGTCGAGCGGAAGCGCTATGTTTGCCACAAATAGAATCCCTGTCGCTCTGGGCGGGTCTAGCCATTTCCTGGCTCAGAGACAAGTCCGGCGGTCTGCAGGTTGACCGAACCGGCGTGGGCGATGGAACACAGACATAGAGATTGATCGTAGGGAATGGCCGCTGAGCTGAATGCCGGTTATCTGCTGTGGGGCGACTTGACCCGCCGGCCCCCGGTCGTCGAGTAACAATACCGGAACTGCGGCTGTCATTTACATGGCATCATGCAGGTGGCAGACTGTGCGTTGAGGAAGATAGGTGCCACCCAACAGATTTCGTTCCGTTCTGGTCGCTCTCTTGATCGCGTGGGTGAGCATGGTCGCCTATGCGCTGTCTGGCCTGATGTCCGAGAAGGTCTCCAGCGAAGACCGTCATTTCGCGGAAGATATCGATTCCATTGTCGGCGAACTAAAAAACAAACTGGACACCAACGAGGCCGTTCTTGCCGGATTTGCCGCTTTTTTGCAAGCAGTGGATCGAAGTGATGTTGAGGCGACCGCGAGGTATGCCTCATTGGCCATTGCCGCCTACCCTCATATTTACATGATGGAGGTTGCCAGAAAGGTGCCCCTTGCCGAACAAGATCACCTTGAAAATACCTTGCGAAAGGAATGGCGTCCCGATTTCGCACTAAAGGACTTTCGTTCAATTACGCATCGGCCCGCGGTTGATGCGCCGAAACGTGCTTTTACATGGCCCATCTTGTTCATGTATCCCGCATTGCCGGAGGCGGCGGAAATTCATGGTGTACGCCTGGAGACAGTCGATTATCTTGGGCTTTCCCTGGCATCCGCGGAAGGCAAAGCCAAGCCTGTCGCTTCCCCCGTATTCAATCTGTATGAGGGCGGCAACGCCTATATCCTGCTTCAAGAAGCCATTCGTAACCCCGTGCGTGCGTCAGGGACAGACTTGAACTTTTTCGGCAATACGATGGCCGCCATGTTGCTCATCAAAGGGCAATCATTGGTTCCCAGCAGGCTGGATTCCGCTGGCCACAAATACATCCATGTTTCTGCATGGATGGATTCCGCGGCAGGTTTGGGTGATCCCCTCTTTGACCACCAAGCCCACGAAGCGTCCCTGCTGGACAAGCTGCTTCTCCCAAGTTTCGAGCGTCGCTTGACTGTCAATAATGCCTCTCAACCCATCGCCTTGCAATTTGAACGGCAGTTGCTGTGGCGCGATCTTTTGACCGAGAACGTTCCGGCAAAGGCGTTACTGTTGCTCCTGGCATTTTTTGTTGTCCCTTGGCTCATCGTGCGCCATTACAGAACCCTTAACAGCTTGGCACTCGAGCACGAACGAGTCGCCTATCTGGCGACGCATGATCAACTCACTGACTTGCCGAACCGCTTTTTGTTGGCAGATCGCTTCACGCAGGCCTTTCATAACTGGGAAAGAAACGCTGGCGCATTCGCCATTCTCATCTTGGACCTTGACCATTTCAAGGAGATCAACGATACCTGCGGGCATGAAGTCGGTGATCAAGTGTTGGTAGCTGCGGCAAGAAGAATGACAGCAGAGCTTCGTTCATGCGATACGGTTGCCAGATACGGGGGCGATGAGTTTGCTGTCCTGCTCGTCACCGATGCAAGCATTGAAAAAGTCAGCAAGGTGGGCGAGAAACTGCTCGAAGCCATGTCCGACCCTGTCGCGACGTCTGCGGGACAAATGAACGTCTCGTGCAGTATCGGGATTGCTGTTTGTCCAACTCACGGGAAGACGCTTGACGAGTTGAAGAGGGCTGCCGACAAGGCCATGTACAGAGCCAAGAGTGACGGACGAAATCGTGTGTCGGTTTATGCGATTGAGGGCAGTTGAACCTAAAAACCGCAGTTACCCTATTCCGAATCGGCGTGGACGGCAAAGGCTGCTGGCGCGACAACGTGTTTGCCGAGCGGCTTTGGAAGAGCGTCATCCAGGCTCGTTCATGCGGTTGAGCGGATCCTGGCGGTAGTAGCTGCGCAGCAGCGCGTAGAGGGCGGGGTATTCGCGGTCGACGAGATCGGGACGCTCGAAGAAGTTTTCCGATAGGACAGCAAAGAATTCGGCGGGATCGTCGCTGGCGTAGGGGTCGATGACGGTTTCCTCGCCACTGTCGACGCGTCCACGGAAATCCTCGAAGGCCGGCATGAAGACATCGTCCCAGGCGGCCGGAGTCAGCCCCGAATGCAGCGCCGGAACGCCGTCGGCCTCGCCGTTGAGCATGTCCAGCTTGTGGGCGAACTCGTGGATGACGACGTTGTAGCCGGCCCCGGCCATCTGCGCATCGTGCCAGGAAACCAGCAGCGGCCCGCCTTCCCAGGCTTCGCCGGAGAGCACGTCGTCGAATTCATGAACGATGCCGCTCTCGTCCTCGATGCGGCGCGGCACGACGAATTCGTCCGGATAAACGACGATGCCGACCCAGCCGCGGTAGGCGGCGAGGCCGAGTTCGAGGATCGGCAGGCAACCCTGGGCGGCAATCGAGATGCAGATCTCGTCGCTCAGTTCGAGGCCGGCGGCGGCGCTGAACTGCTTTTCGGCGAGGAAGCCTTCGGCCAGCGATTTCAGGCGTTCTTGCTCGTCGACCGCGAGCGCCGCGAGGAAGGGCAAGGGGGCAATGGTTGTCGCCCAAAGTTGATCGGGGATCGTGCACCCCTTGTCGCGCCGGAACCAGTCGCGCAGGCCCATCACTTCTTCATCGTCAGCCAGATGCCGGCAAAGATCAGGGCGATGCCGAGGTAGTGATACCAGAGCGGTATTTCGCCGAGGAGGAGCGCCGAAAGCAGTGTGCCGAAAACCGGCATCAGGTGGATGAACAGGCTGGCCTTGCTGGCGCCAATCTCGGCGACGCCGCGGTTGTAAAAAATGTAGCCAAGGAAGCTGGGAAAGATGCCGACATAGGCAAGCGAGGCCAGCGAACCGATGTAGACATTGATCTGCCGGCCTTGCGCCATCTCCCAGAGCCAGGCGGGAAGCAGGGCGGCGAGGCCGACGGCGGTCATTGCAGCGAGCATCAGCATCGGGTGCACGCCGGCCGGCCGCCACGCGAGACCGACGGTATAGATGGCCCAGACCAGCACGGCGAGCAGCATCCAGGCATCACCGACGTTCAGGTTGAGGTGGGCGAGCACGTTGACGTCGCCACGGGCGACGATGGTCAGCGCGCCACAGAGCGAGGTGAAAACGCCGATGGCCTGCTGGCGGCCAAGGTGCTTGCCGAGGAAGCCCCAGGAGATGGCGATGGTGACGATGGGAATGAAGGAGTTGAGCAGCACCGCATTGGTTGCCGAGGTGTATTGCAGCGCGATGTAGGCGAAGGTGTTGTAGCCGCCGACGCCGATCAGGCCGAGCAGCAGCACCGGCTTCCAGCCGGCTCGCAGCAGCGGCCATTGGGCGCGCAGGTGGGGCAGGGCCAGCGGCAGCACCAGCGCGAAGGCGATGGCCCAGCGCCAGAAGGCCAGCGCCAGTGGCGGCACATCGGCGCGAATGCCGCGCCCGAGGACCATGTTGCCCGACCAGAAGAGGGCGGTCAGTGTCAGCAGGAGATAGGGGTTGGCGCGGAAAGGCGGTTGTTGGGCGGGCATCGGGCGAATTATGCCTCAGCGGCGGCAGGGCGCTGACGGGTATAATCTCAAGATGGTCTCTCTTCTCCATTCGGTAGCTGCGCAGCGCGATTTCGACCGCTTCTTCGCCACCCTTGCCGAAGGTCTCGACCCTGACGATGCCGCGGCGCTGCGCGAGGCTGTCGCTTTTGCCTGGGAGGTCTATGGCAAGGCCACGCTGGGCAGCGGCGAGGGCACCTGGTCGCACGCGCTGGGCATGGCGGTGATCATTGCCGGTCTTCGCCTCGATGTCGATTCGCGCATGGCGGCAGTCCTGTTTGCCATCCCTTTCCATGATCATCACGGGATTGCACGCATCGAGCAGCGCTTTGGCAAGGCGGCCGCGGACCTGGTCAACGGCATTTCGCGGCTGAACCGGCTGCGGCCGATCACCAAGAGCTTTGCAGCGGCGAACATGGCGGCCGGAGAAGTCAATCCTGGCGAGACGAGGGCGCAGGTCGAGGTGCTGCGCAAGATGCTGCTGGCCATGGTCGAGGACATCCGCGTCGTGCTGTTGCGTCTTGCCAGTCGCACCCAGACCCTGCGCTTCTATGCCGCGCATCCGGCCGATTTGCGCGTTCAAGTCGCACGCGAAACGCTGGAACTCTACTCGCCACTGGCCAACCGGCTCGGCGTCTGGGAACTGAAGTGGGAACTCGAAGACATGTCGTTCCGCTTCCTGCATCCGGACACCTACAAGAAGATCGCCGGGATGCTGGACGAGAAGCGCAGGGAGCGTGAACAGTTCATCGCAACCGCCGTGGTGACGGTCAGCGCCGAACTGGAGGCGGCTGGCGTGCACGATGCGGAAGTCTACGGGCGGCCCAAGCACATCTACAGCATCTGGAACAAGATGCGCCTGAAGGGCGTCGAGTTCTCGGAGGTGTATGACATCCGCGCCCTGCGCATCATCGTCGACGACCTCAAGGACTGCTACACCGCGCTCGGCATCGTGCACAATTTGTGGTCGCCGATTCCGAAGGAATTCGACGATTACATTTCCAATCCCAAAGGCAATTTCTATCGGTCGCTGCATACGGCTGTGCACTGTCCCGATGGCCGCAGCCTGGAGATTCAGATTCGCACCCGGGAAATGCACAAGCATGCCGAACTTGGCGTCGCCGCGCACTGGCGCTACAAGGAAGGCAGCAGGCGCAGTCCCGAGGATGACTACGACGAGAAGATCGCCTGGTTGCGCCAGTTGCTGACTTGGAAGGAGGAAGTCGCCGACAGTTCCGACTGGGTCAACCACTACAAGAAGGCGGCGCTCGACGAGACGCTCTACGTCATTACCCCGCAGGGCAAGGTCGTCGACTTGCCAAAGGGGGCGACGCCGGTCGATTTCGCCTACCGCGTGCATAGTGATCTCGGCCACCGTTGTCGGGGTGCCAAGGTGGATGGTCAACTGGTGCCGCTCAATACGCCGCTCGAAACCGGGCAGCGTGTCGAGATCATGACCGCCAAGCATGGCGGGCCTTCCCGCGACTGGCTGAACCCGTTGCTCGGCTACATTCACACGAAGAGCGCGCGAGTCAAGGTGCGGGCGTGGTTTTCCAACCTGGCGCTTGAGGAAACCGTGGCCGAAGGCCGCGCGCTGGTGGTCAAGGAGTTGCAGCGTGCCGGACAGACGGGCGCCAATATCGACGAGCTTGCCCACAAGCTTGGCTTCTCGCGCGCTGACGACCTCTACATCGCGGCGGCGCGCGGCGAGCTTAATCAGCGGCAGTTGCAGTCGGTGGCGCGTGGCGAAAACCCGCTGGCCGAGACGCTGCTGCCTGACGAAGTGCTGGCCAAGCCGAGCCGACCGTCCAAAGGCAATCAGGGCATCCTCATCGTCGGCGTTGACAAGCTCCTGACGCAGCTCGCCCGCTGCTGCAAACCGGCGCCGCCGGATTCAATTCAGGGCTTCGTCACGCGTGGCAAGGGGGTTTCCATCCATCGCATGGATTGTCCCAACTTTGCCAACCTGCTGGTGCAGCATCCGGAACGCGTCATCGAGACCGGCTGGGGCGGCCAGACGACGGGCGTCTTCGCCACCGACATCGTGGTCGATGCGCACGACCGCCAAGGGTTGCTGCGCGACATTTCGGAAATCTTCACCCGCGAGAAGCTCAATGTCGTCGGCGTCAATACCCAGTCAAAGCAGGGCAAGGCGCACATGGGCTTCACCGTCGAGATCACCAACCTGCCCCAACTCCAGCGGACGCTGCTGCTGATTCACGAGGTTGAAGGCGTGGTTAGCGTGCGGCGAGCCTGAAACACAAGGAGCGTCCATGAAAGGCAACTTTGCCGCCATCGCCCTGACCGTCATCGGCGCGCTGGCCCTTGCAGTCAATCTCGATCTGCTTGAACTCGACATCGTCGCCCTGTTGCGCAAATGGTGGCCGCTTGCCTTGATCGCGATCGGTCTCGCCTTGTTCTTCACGCCTGACGACGGTGGACGGAAAGGCCCCGGCTCGTAAGCTTCCGCTGGCGGCCCGATGGCATCGTTCTTGTGCTCTGCGGGAGGTCGACCGCAACCGACAGATACTCGGGCCTCAAGCCAGCTTGAGCTGGCGCTTCGGGTCACCCATGCGGCTTACGAAGGGTCCGGGACAAAGCTGTCCGTGGGGAAAGGATTCGGCATCGGGCGGCGGCGCGCGGTTGGAATGATTCCCTGAGCCCGCAGATTGTCAAACGAATCGTAATAGATCGTGATGAGCTCGTCCGGCCGCTCGCTCGCCTTGCGGAACTCGACCTGCTGGGCGGGGGCGTAGAGACGTTCCCCATGCCCGGTGCCCAGTTTTTCATCTGCGGCGGCACCGCGCTTCGCTTCTGCCTTGCGGGCAGAGGCGGGCGCCGCGGGCGCTGAATCGGTGCGCGATTCGCCGAGGGCGTTCTCGTGGCTTGAGATGACCGGTTCGCGGTATTCGCGGAAAGCGGCGATCCCGATCACACCGACATTTGCCGGCCGGTTCGTTCGTCCCGCATAGGAGTCGGGCAGGGCGGTGAAGTAGAAGGCTGCGACATCCTGGCTGGATTTCCGCCAGCCGGCAATCTCGGTAGTGCCGAGCGGTGAAAGGACGTATCCGCGCTGGTTGGCGGCAGCCGTCTCGCCGGACACGACATTGACCCCGTCCACGGAGACCACGGTCAGCAGCCGGTCGCCGGTGCGATTCTTCAGTTCAAGCGCATAGCGGTCGCCGGGCTTGCCCGCGACATAGAGCTTGCCGGCGTGGCGGTATGTCGGGAGGCGCTCGCCCGTGTTCCGGTTGATGACGGAAATGTCGGCGACCAGCGCGGCTTCGGCCGCTGGTGCGGCGCAGAAACAGAACGCGGCGGCGGAAATGGCGAGGATAGACTTCATTGCTTGCTCCTGGTTGGTTGGCTTCACCCTATCAAACGACGGGTTCGCGGCAACGGGGTTACGGCGCAAGCAATTTTTTAAGTTTGTCAGGTACGGGGTATTCCGGGTAGGCCTTGCGGAATGCTTCCAACTCATCACGGGCGGCTGCTTTCTCGCCGGTTTGAGCAAGACGATCGATAGCGGCCAGCCACTCCGGCGGGCGTCTGGCGGCGGCTATCCCGTTTGCAGCTGGCGCTTCCGCTGACAGCGATAGCACGCGTGGCGCAGATCCCGCTTTCGCTGTCTCCGGCGACGGCACGCCGACCGTTGCCGCGGATTCCGCAGCATCCTGTTCGCTCCGGCCGGGAACGGGCAATGCGGCGGAGGTCGCCTCGGCCTTGCGAGCAGCTCCCGGTGACGGTACAGCCGAGTCGGGGGGCGCTGCAGGCCGGGCTTTGGCCGCGGTTGGCTGCGGCGCTGCAAGCGATCTGTCCGCCGCTGATTCGGCCACGACCGGGGAGGTCTTGCGCGAACCGGTGTTTGGCGCCGGTTGCGGCTTCGCTCTTTCCGTCACGGACGGGATGTCCGGCGGATTCCGCTCCAGGGTAAGCGCCAGCATGACTACCAGCACCACCGAGAAAGCGAGTTGCAGCGGCAGCGCAAACCGCAACCACCAGGGCCTGGGCTTCCGGGAAGGGGCAACACTTTCTCTGGCGGCGATCAGGATGGCGCGGTCAAGCGCAGCGGGTGGCTCGTTCGCGGAGCCTTCCTGATACAGCTTGTGGATGTCGTCATTTTCGGCGTTCGTCATGGTCGGCACTCCTTCAGTTGCGTCCGCAACCGTGTCATCGCATAGCGTAGGCGGCTCTTGGCTGTTTCGTGGCCTACGTCCATCAGCGAGGCGATTTCGTCAATCGTCAGGCCCCCCTCTTCGTGCAGGAGAAAGGTTTCCCGTTGCACGTCCGGCAGGGATTCCACGGCGCCAACGACGATCCGTACCAGGTCTTTTCTTTCCACAATCCGCTCCGGCTGCAACTCAACCGGCGCCGCCATCGTGTCGAAGTGGTCAGTCTCGCAATCCTCGGCCCTGGGCAGTTCGCTTACGGGCTGGCGGCGCTCCGACCGCCAGTGGTCGATAAGCCGGTTGCGGGCAATGCGAAACAGCCACGTGGAAAACTTCGCCGTCACGGCATAGTGGCGGCGGAAACTCACCACCCGCAACCAGACATCCTGAAACAACTCGTCGGCAACGCCGGCGCGCTCGCACTGGCGAAGCAGAAACCGATAGACCTGGCGCCGCCAGCGACCATACAGGACCTCGAAGGCTTCCGCATCGCCTTGCCCATAGGCAAGCATCAGCTGTTCGTCGGTCCTGTTGCCGTCATCCATGAAGCGAGGGCTCTTGGCAACTGCCGGGGAACTGGTCGGGATCTGCGGATTCGGCACAGGCAAACCAAGAAAAATGCGGCCGGGTGGCCGCATTCTCTAGACTTTCTGGTGGTCGACCGCGCAGCGGCAAGTGCCTCCGCGGTGCAAGAAGCCGCCACCTTCCGTCCATTTAACCGCCGCCCAGGGTCAGCATGAGCTCAGACTGTGCGTTGTGTGGTTTGGCGCGCGGCGACCTGCGCCGCTGATAGACCCCATCGCCGTTCATGTCCCAGGACTGCTGATTGTCGGCAAGATAGAACTTGAGACCTTCGACGATGACGCGCTTCTTGAGCTTCGGGTCAAGAATCGGGAAAGCCAGTTCGATGCGCCGGAAGAAGTTGCGGAACATCCAGTCGGCGCTCGACAGATAGACGGATTCCTTGCCGCCGTCGAAGAAATAGAACGTCCGGTGGTGCTCGAGGAAGCGGCCGATGATCGAATGGACCTTGATGTTTTCCGAAAGCCCGGGGACCCCTGGGCGCAGCCCGCAGACGCCGCGAATCATCAGCTCGATCTGAACGCCGGCCTGCGAAGCCTGGTACAGCGCGTCGATGGTTTCCGGCTCGAGGAGCGAGTTCATCTTGGCGACGATCATGGCCTTCTTGCCTGCCTTTGCAGCCTCGGCTTCCCTGGCGATGGCCGCCACGATATTGGGCTGGAGGGTAAACGGGGCCATCCAGACATGTTCCAGCGCGCCCGCCTTTCCGAGCCCGGTCAGTTGCTTGAAGACTTCGTTGACGTCCTGGGTGATTTGATCGTTGGCGGTCATCAGGCCGAAGTCCGAGTAGAGCCGTGCCGTGCGCGGGTGATAGTTGCCCGTGCCGAGGTGTGCGTAGCGCTTGAGTTGGCCTTCCTCGCGGCGCACGATCAGCAGTGCCTTGGCATGCACCTTGTAGCCGACGACGCCGTAGACGACGTGGGCGCCGACCTGCTCCAGCTTGGTTGCCCAGCCGATATTGGCTTCCTCGTCGAAGCGCGCCATCAGCTCGACGACGACGGTCACTTCCTTGCCATTCTGTGCGGCGCGGATCAGCGATTGCATCAGCACCGAATCGGTGCCGGTGCGGTAGACGGTCATCTTGATGGCGACGACGGCGGGATCCGTGGATGCCTGGTTGAGCAGTTCGATGACCGGCGCGAACGACTGGAAAGGATGATGCAGCAGGATATCGCCGCGGCGGATGCTCTGGAAGATGTTGGCCCCCTTGCCGACGGCCTTGGGCAGGCCGGGCGTGAAGGGGGGGAATTTCAGATCCGGACGATCCACCCAGTCGGGAACCGCCATCAAGCGAACCAGATTGACCGGGCCATCGACCCGGTAAAGATCGTCACGCCTCAGTCCGAACTGGTCGAGCAGGAACTCGACCATCGATTCGGTGCAACTCTCGGCGACTTCGAGACGGACGGCGTCGCCGAAATGGCGTTGCGGCAGTTCGCCCTGCAACTTGGTGCGCAGGTTGGTGCGCTCTTCCTCGTCAACGAACAGGTTCGAATTACGGGTAACGCGGAACTGATAGCAACCGAGCACCGTCATGCCGGCAAACAGTTCGCCGACGAATTCGTGGAGGATAGACGACATGAAGACGAAGCCGTGCGCGCAGCCGGCGATTTCCCGTGGCACCTGGGTGACTCGCGGCAGGACGCGCGGCGCCTGGACGATGGCGGCATTGGAACTGCGACCGAAGGCATCCCTGCCTTCAAGCTCGACGGCGAAATTGAGACTCTTGTTGAGCACGCGCGGGAAAGGGTGCGAGGGATCGAGACCGACCGGCGTCAGCACCGGCACCATCTCCCGGAAGAAGTATTCCCGGATCCACTCGCGCTGGGCATCGGTCCACTTGGAACGACGCAGAAAACGGATGTCCTGCGTCGCGAGCAGCGGCAGGACCACGTCATTGAGTGTCCGGTACTGCTCGTTGATGAGGACATGCGCTTCTTCACATACCCGACGGAAGGTGTCATGCGCGGTCAGGCCGTCGGTGGTGATTACCGGGGCATGGGCCTTGATCTGTTCCTTGAGACCGGCGACACGGACTTCGAAGAACTCGTCCAGATTACTGGAAACGATGCACAGGAAACGCAAGCGCTCCAGCAGGGGCACCCGGTCGTCCTGCGCCTGGGCGAGAACGCGGCGATTGAAGGCCAGCAGGCCGAGTTCCCGATTCAGGTAATTTTTTGGCGGATAGTCGTTTTTCGCTTGGTGCAGGGTCATTCCGGTCTCCTCGATGGTCGTGGAAGTATATTCTCCGGAACGTCTATTTTGAAGCGCCTGGCGGGCGTTTGAACGTGTTTTTTTGACCTCTGGATGGGGGGGCAGCACGAACCCTCAACCGCATGCATTCCTGTCGCCAACAGGATGCGCGAGGAGCGCCGCGAGCAGCGTGCCGATCTTGGCATCGGTTTCGGCGAATTCGAGCTCGGGGTCGGAGCCGGCAACGATGCCGGCTCCGGCGTGCAACTCGATGTGCCGGCCGGTGATCAGCGCGGAACGCAGGGCCACGTAAAATTCGCCATCGCCGCCCGGATCGAGCGTGCCGAATCCGCCGCTGTACCAACTGCTGCGAGCTTCGCCGTGGCGCGACAGCCAGTCGGCTGCGGCCGCAGCCGGAGAGCCCCCTACCGCCGGCGTCGGATGCAAGGCGCGGACGAGGTCGAAAATCGTGGTATCGGGTTTGGCGATCCCGGTGATCGTGCTGCGCAGATGGCTGATTTCGCCGGCGGCGCGGATACTTACCGGCCCGCGTTGCGGCGACTCGATGCAGAATCCTTCCAGCGCCGCGACGATGGCCTGGCTGACGAGTGCCTGCTCGTGGCGATTCTTCGGGGCATCGAGAGCGAGCGACCCGGACCAGGCTGTTCCGGCCATTGCGTCGGCGATGAGGCGCTGGCCGGCCAGGTTGATCAGTCGCTCGGGCGTGGCGCCAAGAAAAGTGCTGTCGCCGTTCCCGCACGCATAGATCATGGCATCAGGCCGCTGCTCGATCAGTGCGCTCAGCAGGCGACCGGCCGCAATGGGCGCATCGGCATCGCGATGACAGCTCCGGGCGAGGACGATCTTGTCGATCTGTCCGCGGTCGATGTCGCGCAAGGCGGCTCTGACCCGCGCAATCCAGGCGCGGTCGGCCAGCGCATGCTCCCGTGCCGGAAGCAGTCGATAGTCCGCAGGTTGCGCCGGGCTGGCGAGCAATTTCAGCCAACCGGCGACTGCCTGGGGGATCTTTGCCGCCAGCGTGCTGAATGTTGCCTGGCAGAGACCGTCACGCGCCTCCAGAAGGATCGCGGGTAGCGCCAGCAGCGCGTTGGGCAGGGGTGCCTGGTGGCTGTTCTCGTCGAAGGCGAAGCCGCAAAATGCCAGCGCCGGGCCGTTGTGGCGCCAGATGTCGCACAGGCCGGAAAAGGCGATATCGAGCGCGGCGAAACGGTTCATTCCCAAGCTGCTGACCTGCAGGGCGTGGCCAATGCCGAGGCGATAGCTCGCTTCGGCCGGTCGCGCCTGGTACCAGAATGGCGCTGCGGCGGGCAGGGCGGCGAGCCAGTCCGTCGTGCGCCGGCCCAGTTCAATGCTCAGGCTGACCGGCGCCGACGGTGGGGCGCCAGTGGCGAGCGCCTCCAGTTGCGCATGCAGTGCAGGATCGGCGAGGCGGCGGCGCAGGGTGCCGATCATGACTTGGCCTCGCGCGCCAATCGGCGCAATGCCTCGCGTTCGAGTTTTCCGGTCGCGTTGCGTGGCAGGCTGGCCAGATGAACGATCCGCCGTGGGCGGGCGGCGCCCGGCAGGCGGGTTCGGCACCAGTCATCGATACTTTCCGGCGGCGCATTGCCGACGACCAGCGCGACAACGAGGTCGCCCCAGACCGGATCCGGCACGCCGGTGACCGCGACATCGCGGATGCCCGGGCAGCCGGCAAGGCAGGATTCGACCATCAGCGGAGGAACATTGCACCCGCCGCTGATCAGCATGTCGTCGGCGCGGCCGGTTACGGTCAACCGCCCTTTGGCGTCGATTTTGCCGAGGTCGCCGGTGGTCAGCCAGCCGTCGGCAGCGACACCGCCGCCGCCGACGTAGCCGGCCATGATCTGCGGCCCGCGGATGCGGATGCGGCCGTCGGCGGCCAGCGTCAGCTCGTTGGCGCCGAGCGGCCGGCCGACCAGCCCGGCGTGCCACGGACCATCGGCCGCCGTGTGGGTCGCGACCTGGGCGGCCGTTTCGCTCATCCCGTAGCTTGGGTTGAGCGGCCAGCCAGCATCGATTGCGCGGTCAAAGAGGCTCGGCGCCAGCGCCGCTCCACCGACCAGGACGTGGCGCAGACTGACTGGCGGGCGAATTTCGGCGTCGAGCAGGAGCGCCAGCATCGCCGGAACCAGCGACAGGTGAGTCACCCGATGCTGCGCCAGAGAGACAGCCAGCGCCTGGGCATCGAAGCCGTCATGAAGAAGAACGGCGGCGCCGGCGCGGGTACAGCGCCAGAGGATGGAGAGACCGCCAATGTGGTGAAGCGGCAGGCAGTCCAGCCAGAGATCGCCGGGCAGCAGGGGCAGGTGGCGATTCGAGGCGGCGGCTGCCGCATCGAGATTGGCATCGCTGAGCATGACGCCGCGCGGGTCGCCCTCGCTGCCGCTGGTCGTGATGACGAGCGCAACGTGTGGCGGCAGCGGAGAGGCAGGAACGGGCAACTCGTTGCGGTCGACTGGCTGGAATGGCCGATTTCTGGAACTGCAGGCGAAGGCGTATCGGGCCAGGTCAAGGCTGCTCCCTGACACAATCAGTGGGCAAGGGGAGGGCGCGATGATCTCAGCCAAGGCGGCAACCTCGGCAAGCCACTCGCGATAAGTCCACTGTTGCTCTTGCGTTCGCAATGCCGGTGCGTGCGGCCAGCGCGTTGCGGCTTCGGTCAGGTAGCAGGCAAGCGAAGGGATGGACTTCATAAGCCATGAATTGTAGCCTCGCCGGATACCCACCGGCGGCGAGGCAGATCAAGAATTCCGGCATCGCCGATCGCCGCCACTGGCAATCTTGACAACCGGGCGGCCGGTCTACAGACTGCAAAGATGACTGGCTATAGTAACCCTGACTGGCAGGCAGCGGACCGCGACCCCGCGCTCGACGCGTTCGCCGTCCGCGTGGCGAACCCGACGCCATGACTGCGACAACCCCCGCCGCCGCTGTTCTCTCCGACATCATCCGCACGCGCCGCAGCGTCCGTGACTTCCTGCCGGACCCGATTCCGCCGGACCTCCTTGAGGCCGTCCTGGCCGATGCCAACTGGGCACCGAGCTGGTCGAACACCCAGCCCTATCGCATCGCCATCGCCTCCGGCGACCTCGCACAAGGCCTAAAGGGCAAACTCTGTGCACGCTTCGATCTGGCAATGAAGGCCCGGCAGGGCGGTCTGTGGGGGAAGCTGAAACTGCTGGCGACGCGCAAGGGGCTGCCCGACGGCGATTTCGCGACCGATTTCGCCTACCCGGCGGATCTCCAGCCGCGGCGCCGCGCGACCGGGCATGGGCTGTATGAACTGCTGGGCATCGCCCGCGACGACCATGCCGCGCGAAATCGCCAGATGCGCCGCAACTTCGAGTTTTTCGGCGCGCCGACAGTCCTCTTCGTTTTCACCCATCAAGGGCTGCGCGAGTTTTCCATCCTCGATGCCGGAATCTTTCTCCAGACGCTGATGCTGTCCGCGCAGGCGCACGGGCTCGCGACCTGCGCCCAGGGCGCGCTGGCCACCTGGGCCGGGCCGGTGCGTGAGAGCTTCGCCATTCCAGGGCACTATTGCCTGATCTGTGGCCTGTCGATCGGCTTCGCCTCGGCACAACCGATCAACAGTTTCAACCCGGGACGCGGCGAGGCTCCCAAACTACTGATACCGACGCGATAATCCGCCATCGTGGTCTAATTGCCATCCAGCCAACCGTTCATTGTCCTGCCCGAATTCCATGTCCGCAGCGCTATTTCCCCGCACCCCGCCACTCGCCGATGCCGATCCGGCACGGAGCCGTCAGCGGATTCTCGACTATTTTCACCGGACATTCGATCGCTACGAGCAGTTGTTCGAGGTTCTGACCTGCGACGAAGCGTACTTCGAAAAGCCGATCGCGTTGCGTCACCCGCTGATTTTCTACTTCGGCCACACGGCGACCTTCTTCATCAACAAGTTGCTGCTGGCCGGTCTGCTCAAGGAACGGATCAATCCCCGTTTCGAGTCGATGTTCGCCGTCGGGGTCGATGAAATGAGCTGGGACGACCTCGACGAGGCGAATTACGACTGGCCGACCGTCGCCGCGGTCAAGGCCTATCGCGACCGGGTGCGCGTCGCGGTCGACGCGATCATCCGCAACGCGCCGCTGACCCCGCCGATCGACTGGGAGAACCCGTGGTGGGTGATCGTGATGGGCATCGAACACGAACGGATTCACCTCGAAACCTCGTCGGTCCTGATTCGTCAGCACCGCCTCGACTATGTGCGCCCGCATCCGGCGTGGGCGCCGTGCGGCGTCTCGGGTGCGCAGCCCGACAACCGGTTGGTGGACATTCCGGCCGGTGACGTGCGTGGCG
Organism: Azonexus sp.; assembly: GCA_040275885.1. GTDB lineage: Bacteria > Pseudomonadota > Gammaproteobacteria > Burkholderiales > Rhodocyclaceae > Azonexus. Next base: position 23,889 of record JBEOKN010000024.1, read on the forward strand.
GCAAGCCGGTTGCCGACGCCAGCTATGGCTGGGACAACGAATACGGGGAACACCACGCCGCCGTGCCCGCCTTCAAGGCGGCGCGTTATCTGGTTTCCAACGGGGAATTTCTGCCCTTCGTCGAGGCCGGAGGCTACGACAATGACAGCCTGTGGCTCGAAGAAGGCAAGGCCTGGAAACAATTCGCCAGGGCACACCATCCGACATTCTGGCGGCTTGAACCCGAGGGCTGGCAGTTGCGTCTGCTGACGCGGATCGTCGACATGCCCTGGGACTGGCCGGTCGAAACCAATTTCCACGAGGCCAGCGCTTTCTGCCGCTGGAAGGCGCGGACCAGCGGCGCGGCAGTCCGCCTGCCGAGCGAGGACGAGTGGTATCGCTTGCTCGCGGTGTCCGGGCTGGGCGAGTTGCCCGACGACGCGACGGCTGCCGCCAACATCCACCTCGACCATTGGGCGTCGTCGTGCCCGGTCAATACCTTTGCCCACGGGCCCCTGTTCGATGTGGTCGGCAACGTCTGGCAATGGACCGAAACGCCGATCCATCCGTTCGACGGCTTCCGGGTGCACCCGATCTACGACGATTTCACGACACCAACCTTCGACGAGCGCCACAACCTGATCAAGGGCGGTTCCTGGATCTCCTGCGGCAACGAGGCCCGGCACGCGGCGCGCTATGCTTTCCGCCGGCATTTCTTCCAGCATGCCGGCTTCCGCTACGTGGTCGGTGAGCCATTGGCCGCGCGACCGGTTTCTCAGTACGAAACCGACCGCCTGGTTTCCGAATACGCCGAGTTCCATTACGGCGACGAATACTTCAGTGTCGCCAATTTTCCGCGCGCCGTCGCCCAACTGGCGATTGCGGCCATGGCCGGCAGGCCGGCGCACAAAGCCCTTGACCTCGGGTGTGCCACCGGTCGGGCAAGCTTCGAACTGGCCCGGCATTTCGACAGGGTGACGGGGCTCGATTTTTCGGCGCGCTTCATCGGGGTCGGCGTGCAGCTGGCAACGCAAGGCCGCTTGCGGTACACGCTGGTCGATGAGGGAGAACTGGTTTCGTACCGCGAACGGCGCCTGTCGGATTTGGGCCTCGAAGCGGTGCGCGACAAGGTCGATTTCGTCCAGGGCGACGCCTGCAACCTGAAAGCGATTCATGCCGACTACGACCTTGTCCTGGCGGCCAACCTGATCGACCGCCTGCACAGCCCGCGCAAGTTGCTCGAAACCATCCACACCCGGATCAGGCCCGGCGGACTGCTGGTGATTACCTCGCCGTATACCTGGCTGGAGGAGCACACGGCGCGTACGGAATGGATCGGCGGTTTCAAGCAGGACGGCGAGAATTTCACCACTCTTGACGGGCTGAAGGCGATATTGGGCAAACATTTCCGCCTGCTCGGCGAGCCGCGGGCCGTGCCTTTCGTGATCCGCGAAACCTGCCGCAAGTTCCAGCACACCCTGGCGGAAGCGACGATCTGGGAGCGGGCGGATCGGGAATGACCAGACAAGGCTGGCCTGCCGTTCCGTGTCAGTGATCGAGCGTTGAGCCGTCCAGGCGTTTCTGGACAGAAATCGATCGAGACCAGGCGGAGTGGCTGCCTATCGAAAAACGCTGCTCACCCTTCGACCCGAAGCTGAGGTTGATGTCTGCTCAAGCGCCGCACCAGATCTGACATACGAAGGCAAGCCAGTAGGGTGGGAGAGCTTCATCTGTTTCTCAGGAGTTGGGGGCTTCTCGATCCTCGTCGTCAAGCAAGACCTCGCCAGCCGACCCCCAGCGCACCTTCGTGATACCAGGCTCCTCGGCTTCCAGCCTCTGCCGTTCCCGCTCTTCGGGACTCATTTCCAACTCGCGGGCAGAGGCTTCATCGGCCAGGCGCCGGTTTGCCGACTGCTCCTTGAAAGCGAGAAGCGCTTCGCGCACGATGTAAGCGAGATCGATGTCATCCCAGGGCTTGAGAATGTATCGGAAGGCCCCGGCCTGGTTGATCGCCGCCAGCAGCCCTTCGACATCGCTCGACGCCGAAAGGATCAGGCGCACTGCGTCCGGCTGCATGATGCGGAAGCGCATGAGGAACTCGACGCCATCCATGGGCGGCATGCGGTAATCGGAAATCACCAGCGCGAAATCGACTTCACCCGCGCGTTCAAGGGCAAGGCGGGGGTCATCAAAGGTTTCAATCGAGAAGGATTCACCCGGTAGCGAGCGTGTCAGCGTCCGGCGCAGCGCGCGGGTAACGTTGCTTTCGTCATCGACAAGCATGATGCGCAACATGATCTATCTCCTGTCGTTGCGGATGAAGACGATGACCGCGCCACCGTCGGCCGTCGCGTAATCACGGATCTGGCGAATCAGGTTGGCGTCGAGCCGGTAGTCGGCGGCGAGCAGCATCACGCCTTCGCGGGTCATCAGGTCGCGAGCAAGCACCATGCCCGGCTTGAGGTTGGCCACCGGCACCGCGGTCTCGGACGTACCCTCGGGCTCGGCGCCACCGAGCACGGCGAGGAAAGCATCGACCACGGTCGGGTCGTAACGCTTGCCACGCCCACTGGCGATCATCTTCCTGGCGTCTTCCGGGCTGAGCCGGCGCGGTGCGACTATGCCGATCTGCAAGCCATCGTAGTCGTTGGCCACCGCCAGCACGCGCGCGCCGAGCGAAATGGCGAAACCGGCCAGGGCATCGGGGTAGCCCTCGCCGTCGAAACGCTCATGATGTCCGCGGATGATCTTCGCCGCGCCGCGCAGTTCATCCAGCGCCATCAACGCCTGTTCACCCTTGGCCGGGTGCTTGCGGTAAGCGCCGAGATCCTCGCCGGTCATTTGCGTTACCGCCTTGGCCAGGACGTCATCGGAGAGGCCGATCTTGCCGATGTCGTGCATCAGGCCGGCGAGGAATACATCCTGTGCCTCGCGCGGCGTCATGCCGAGCTTGTTGGCGATCTTGCGCGCCAAGTCGGCGACGCGCCGGGAATGCCCGGCAAGGTTGCCTTCGCGCAATTCGATCAGGTTGGAAAAAACCTTGACTGAAGTGATGAAACTGCCCTTTAGCTTCTCGTTGGCCAGCGCCAGTTCCTGCGTACGCGCCTGAACCTTCTCCTCCAGCGACAGATTGAGCGCTTTCAGCGCGTCGTTTTGTCGGACGGTCAGCGCTTCCAGCCGCAGTTTTTCGCGCTGCAACGCTTTCAGGTCGAGCGCCTGTTGCACAGTCAGCAATAGTTCCTGATCGTTCCATGGCTTGCTCACGTAACGGTAGATCTGCCCCTTGTTTACTGCCTCGATGGTCGCGGTGATATCGGCATAACCAGTGAGCAGGATGCGCACAGTTTCCGGGTAGCGCTTGAATACCTGTTCAAGAAAACGCGCACCGTCCATTTCCGGCATGCGCATGTCGGAAATGACCAGGTCGAATTCCTGTGTTTCGAGAATCTCCAGACCCTCGGCGCCGCCGCCGGCGACGGAGATCGTGTAGCCATTCTGCCGGAACAGTCGGCGCAAGGCGGAAAGGATGTTGGCCTCATCATCCACACACAGGATGCGCCAAGCCGCGACAGCCTCTCCCATCGCTGGCAGCGCAGCGGGTGAAGTGGTAAGGTCTGGCACTGCTTCTGTCATTTTGCGGTCTCGCCCGCGGGCTCGATATGTCTTATCGGCAGAACAATCCTAAACAGCGTTCCTTCGCCTGGATTGCTCGTGACGCTGATGCTCCCATTGTGCTTCTGAATGATGCCATAAGAAAGCGATAGTCCAAGCCCCGTCCCTTTGCCCACCGGCTTGGTCGTAAAGAAGGGGTCGAAGATTTTCGCCAGGATGGCCTCAGGGATGCCGCTGCCGTTGTCGGCGAATTCCAGCCAGACCGAATCGTCCTGATGCCCGGTACGCACGGTGATCTGGCCGCGTCGTTCTCCCATCGCATGGGCCGCGTTGACCATCAGATTCATGAACACCTGGTTAAGCTGCGAGGGCAGGCATTCGACATCGGGCAGATCGCCGTATTCCTTGACCACGTCGGCCTTGTACTTGATCTCGTTGTTCACTACGTTCAGCGTCGAATCGATGCCGTGGTGCAGATTCGCCCACTGCCATTCGAGCGTGCTGTCCACATGCGAAAAGTCCTTCAGATCCTGGACGATCTTCTTCACCCGCGTGATGCCCTCGCGCGACTCGTGCATCAGCATCGGGATGTCTTCCTTGAGAAAAGCGACATCCACCTCCTGGCGCAGCGCCTTGATGGCCGCCGTCTGCTCGGGGCAGGAAATCGCCGGTTCGGCGGCTTCATAGAGGTCGAGCAATCCGAAGAGATCCCTGATGTAATTCTCCAGTGCGCCGATGTTCGAGTGCACGTAACCGATCGGGTTGTTGATCTCGTGCGCCACGCCGGCCGCCAGTTGGCCGATCGAGGCGAGCTTCTCGGATTGCATCAGTTGCGCGTTGGCCTGTTCGAGTTGGCCGGTGCGTTGTTCGACCAGCTCTTCCAGTTTCATCTGGTGCTCGCGCAAGGCTGCCTCCGCCTGACGGCGAGCGCTCACGTCCTGTAGCGTCTCGATGGCGCCGATGATCCGCCCCTCCGGGTCGCGAATCGGCGCGGCGGTAAAGTATAGCCAGCAACCGTGGTCACCGAACTGCGGAAAGAAATCTTCCGCCTCGTAGGCGTCTTCGATGATCGCCGAGCGTCGGAATTTGCCTTGATAGTGGGCTGCGATACCGCCTTCAAAGGTTCCGTCGACTACCAGGTCGGCCATCACCGGTCGCGCGGCCGGATAGAACGGCTTCCACTGGTGGTCGGTGCCCACGATTTCAGCGGCGGGTGTGCCGGTGATTGCCGCACAAGCATGATTCCAGTGTGTCACCTTGTGCCCGGCGTCGAGCACGAAAGTGGGCACCGGGTTGCCGTCGATGACCTGTGCCGCGTACTGCCGCAATTCCACTTGGTGGTCCGCCGCCAGTCGCTGTTCGCTCTGGTCGCAGAACGCGGCAACGATCGTTGGCAGGCCATTCAGTTCAATCAGGGAAACGGTCAGTTCGGCCCAGCACGGAATCTGTTCGTTGATCGTCTGCAGGCGGATGTCATACACGACGGGCGGCTGGTTCTGGCCGCTCAATCGCGCCGCGCCGCGCTGCAGGGCAAGTTCCCGGAAATCCGGGTGCAGCACGTTGTAGAACGGCACGCCGAGCAGTTCGCCCCGCGCATAGCCGGTCAGTTTCTCAAGCGCCTTGTTCACGAAGAGGATCGGCCCGCCCCGATGTAGCATCATCGGTGTGTGGAGATCTTCCAGCAGATCGAAATACGGTCTGTCCTCGGGCAAAGGTGCTGTGTGAATGCTCTCCGTACTCATTGGTCACGTCCCCTCTATGAAATCAATGCGGCACACGCCGACTCGAACTTCAACTCGACGCCGGCGACAAGCGACTGTGCCAATTCCTCGGTCATCCCGACGGCGGCCCACGCCGCCTCATTCAATGGCGGCTCGGGCGCCAGAACACCACCCTCTTCGCTCCGATCCAGTCTATGCCCAAGTGCGTCCGCCACGTGAATCAGCGTGGCCAGCGGCTCCTGCTGTAGGTCGGGCGCGTGATGCGTGCCGATTGCCCGGCTCAACAGCGATGGGAAACGCCAGTACTCGGTCAGCAACTGTCCGATCTCGGCGTGATCCAGCCCGAGCACCCGCCGTTCGGCGAACAGCCAGCAATCTCCCGTAGCCATGCGGTCGTGCGCCACGGCGCTGAGATGCGCGGGGAAGCAACTGGCCAGCGCCAGACGGCCAATATCGTGCATCAGACCGGCGGCGAAGGCATTGCCTTCGTTCATGCGCCGCCGCCGGGCGACCTCCTTGGCGCACAGGCCGACGGCAACGCTGTGTCGCCAGAAGCTGACGAGATCGTAGCCGCCCTCCCTGCCCCTGCCGGCGAAAACATCGGTCACTGCGGCGGCGATGGCCAGCGTGCGCAGGCCGTGCCGACCGAGAACGACAATGGCATCGCCGATCGAGTCGACCTTGCCCTGCAAACCGTAGAACGACGAATTGGCCACGCGCAATACTTTTGCCGCAAGGGCCTGATCGTGCGCCAGCTTGGTGGCGAGTTGCCGGGTATCGGTGTCGTCGTTGTCCATCGATTGCAGCAATTCGATCACCACCGCGGGCAACGAGGGCAGACGGCGGACACTTTTCAGTACCGTATCGCGGTCGAGGTGCAGCGAAGCTTCCAGTTTGCCGATTTCGCTCATCATGGCTTGCTCTCCTCCGGTGCGCCGTCATCGCTTGCGGGCGGCATGACCATCAATAGCTGGCCGCGAGAGGACGACCGGCTACCCATGTGACGGCACAGCACGCGACGCGTCCCGTTACTGGCTTGCCACAAGAAATCGCCGCTCGGCTCTTCCGCCAGTCGCGCAATGAACTCCGGCGGCAAACGTTGCGCAGCCGATTCGCCAAGCAGGGGGTCGCCATCGCCAAGCAGGGCATCGGCCTCGGGGTTGGACAGCACCATCATGCCATCGTCGTCGATGCCGACAATCGGCAAGGGCAGCCAATGCAGCACTTCGCGTGCAATATCCAGCGTCGCCTCGTCGAGCAGCAGCCGATGCTGCTTCTCTGTCAGCAAGGCCTGCAACTCCTCGTTGGCTCTGGTCAGTTCGAGTGCCAGCCGGCGATTGTCGTCCCCCAACTCCTTGTAGCGGAAAGCCTCGGCGATATTGGCCCGGATCAGCTCATCCTCCCACGGCTTGGTCAGAAACTTGTAGATGGCGCCCTCGTTGATCGCATCGGTAATCGATTGCAACTCGGTGTAGCCGGAAAGCACGATACGCACGGTCTCCGGGTACGTCGCCTTGGCCTGGCGCAGAAACTCGACGCCGCTCATGTTCGGCATGCGCTGGTCGGAAACGATCACGTCGACCGGGTTGGCGGCCAGCAATTCCAGACCCTCCTGGCCACTGCCGGCAGTCAGTATCCGGTAGCCTTCGCGGCGCAGCACGCGGCGCATGGCGGCCAGGATGTTCTCCTCGTCGTCCACCAGCAGGAGGGTACGCATCCGCGTGGCAGTTGTCGCTTGTTCCACAAGGGCAGCTTCCATGATCATGGTTCGTTCCTTTCCCCGGCAGTTGCCGGTCCGTTTTCCGGCACACAGACGCGAAAGCGACAACCTTGCCCCGATGCGCTATCCAGTTCGATGCGGCCGCCGTGCTTCTGCACGATGTTCCATGCCAGCGACAGGCCGAGCCCCGTGCCTTTGCCCACTGGCTTGGTGGTAAAGAAAGGTTCGAAAATGCGTGCCTGATGTTCCGGCGAGATACCGCATCCATCGTCCTCGACCTCGACCCAGACTTCGCCATCGTTGGCGCCGGTACGCACCGTGATGACGCCATGGCCGTCGATGGCCTGGACTGCATTCGTCAGGAGGTTCATGAATACCTGGTTGAGTTGGCCGGGGTTGCACAACACCGGCGGGATCCTGCCGAACTCGCGGCGCAATTCGGCTTTGCGGCGCAGTTCGTCCCAGACGATGTGGATCGTGCTCTCCAGTCCCGCGTGCAGATCGGCCCAGCTCCATTCCCCCTGATCGACGTGCGAAAAGGTTTCTTGATTAGCAATGAACGTCAGCTACGCGAATCGTGCGCAGTGGACGAGGAT
>JBEOKN010000025.1:0-33511 GCA_040275885.1 Azonexus sp.
GGCCGAACTGCAGTCCGATACCTGACAGCGCTGAAGATCTCCAGCGTCAGAAGTTAGCCGCCGTTGAACTCAGATGTTTTGGACACGCCAAACGATAAGAGGCCGGGAGCAATCGCGCCATACTACACTGGTGGACAAGCACTCGGAGAGCGTTCCGGCCGGGACTTTCGAGACCATGCAACCCTTCCGCGATGCCCGAACAGATGTCGAAATCGACGCCCGCTTGTAAGGAATCTGGCAGCCCCGCCGACTAATGGGGATGCAGGGCTCCATCAATCCACGGTGACTTTTTCAGGAAGCAATTCATGCAATATCGCAAGCTGGCACTGGCTTTAACCGCAGGCGTGGCCATTGCCGCGTTCTTTGCTTTCGATCTTGGGCAGTACCTCAATCTCCGGACCCTCAAGGAACAGCAGGCAGCCATCCAGGGCTTTCAGGCGGCGCAACCGCTGTTGAGCGGCGTCATCTACTTTCTCGTTTATGTGGCGGCGACGGCGCTCTCGCTGCCTGGCGCCGCCTTGCTGACGCTGGCCGGCGGCGCGGTGTTCGGATTGTTGTGGGGAACGCTGATCGTGTCCTTCGCGTCGACCATCGGCGCCACGCTGGCTTTCCTGATGTCGCGCTTCCTGCTCCGCGATTGGGTGGAGAGTCGCTTTGGCCAGCGCCTGACGGCCATCGATCAAGGCGTCCGTCGCGAAGGCGCCTTCTACCTGTTTACCCTGCGTCTGGTGCCGGTCTTCCCCTTCTTCCTGATCAATCTGCTGTTCGGTCTGACCGGCATGAAGGCACGGACCTTCTATTGGGTCAGCCAGATCGGCATGCTGGCCGGCACGGTGGTCTACGTCAATGCCGGCACGCAACTGGGCAAGCTCGAATCGCTCTCCGGGATCCTGTCGCCGGCGCTGCTGGGATCGTTTGTCTTGCTCGGCATCTTTCCGCTGATCGCCCGCCGGATCGTCGAGGTGGTCCGCCAGAACCGGGTATACGCCAAATGGAAGAAGCCGGCGCGCTTCGACCGCAATATCGTGGTCATCGGCGGCGGCAGCGCCGGGCTGGTGACTGCGTACATCGGAGCCGCCGTCAAGGCCAGGGTGACGCTGGTCGAAAAGCACAAGTTGGGCGGTGATTGCCTCAATACCGGCTGCGTGCCGTCGAAGGCGCTGATCCGCTCGGCACGGCTGCTGTCGCACATGTCGCGTTCGAACGAATTCGGCATCGCCTCGGCGCGCGCCGACTTCGACTTCGCCACCGTCATGGAACGGGTGCAGACGGTGATCAGGACGATCGAGCCGCACGACTCGGCCGAGCGCTACGCCGGGCTCGGCGTCGATGTCGTGCACGGCTCGGCCAGGATCGTCTCGCCGTGGGAAGTCGAAGTAACCCGCGCCGATGGCGATACGCAGCGGCTGACGACGCGCAGCATCGTCATCGCCACCGGCGCCCGCCCCTTCCTGCCACCCATCCCGGGCATCGAGGAAGTCGGCTACCTGACCTCGGACAACGTCTGGGAACTGCGCGAACTGCCGAGGCGGCTGGTCGTCCTCGGCGGTGGCCCGATCGGCTGTGAACTGACCCAGGCCTTTGCCCGTTTCGGCGCCCGGGTGACGCAGGTGGAGATGGCGCCGCGCATCATGATGCGCGAGGATCCCGAGATATCGGAAATGGTCGCGCAGCGTTTCCGCGACGAGGGCATCGCGGTCCTGGTCGATCACCGCGCCACTCGATTCGTCATCGAGAGCGGCGAGAAGATCCTGATCGCCGACAATCAGGGCCAGGAGGTCCGCATTCCCTTCGATGCCGTGCTGGTCGCCGTCGGCCGTGCCGCCAACCTGACCGGCTTCGGCCTCGAGGAACTGGGGATTCCGACCGGCCGCACCGTCGACACCAACGAATTCCTGCAAACCAGCTACCCGAACATCTACGCCGCCGGTGACGTCGCCGGCCCTTTCCAGTTCACCCATACCGCAGCGCATCAGGCCTGGTATGCCGCGGTCAACGCGCTTTTCGACCCGCTGCGGAAATTCAAGGCCGATTACTCGGTGATCCCCTGGGCCACCTTCGTCGAACCCGAAGTTGCCCGCGTTGGCCTGAACGAACTGGAGGCGAGAGAAAAAGGCGTTCCCTGCGAAGTGACGACCTACGGCATCGACGATCTCGACCGCGCCATCGCCGACGGCGAAGCGCATGGCCTGATCAAGGTGCTGACGGTGCCCGGCAAGGACAAGATCCTCGGTGTCACTATCGCCGGCGAGCATGCCGGTGACCTGATCGCCGAATTTGTGCTGGCGATGAAGCAGGGCATTGGCCTGAACCGGATCCTCGGCACCATCCACATCTACCCGACGCTGGCCGAGGCCAACAAGTACGTGGCCGGCAACTGGAAGAAGGCGCATGCGCCGGAACGCCTGCTGGCATGGGTTGAGCGTTTCCACACCTGGCGTCGGGAGTGAGCCGGATGTCGCTTTCAAGATTTCTCGGACTCGCCCTCAAGGCGCACGCGGACAAGAGCATGGCCCTGTTGGGATGCCCTGTTGCGGTCGACCTGAAAAAAACGCCGATTTTGTGTTGGCAATGGCGCATCGACGCCCCAGTAGCGAGCGCCGACATGACCACGAATTCCAGTGACGACTACGCTGCCCGGATCTATCTGACATTTTCCGTGCCGCCGGAACAGTTGGGCCTGGGCACCCGTGCCAAGCTGGCTCTGGCGCGCTCGATCTACGGCGATCAGGTGCCCGATGCGGCACTCAATTGCGTCTGGGACAACCGCCATCCCGTCGGCACCTTGCAGGACAACGCCTACACCGACCGCGCCCGCATGCTGGGTCTGCGTTCCGGTGCCGCCAGGGCTGGCGCCTGGGTTCACGAGCGGTGCAATGTCCTCAAGGATTTCAAGTTCGCCTTTGCCGATGTCGGCGGCCAGCTGGGCGGCCTGGCCGTCGCTTCGGACACCGACAATACCGGTGAAAAAGCTCACGCCGGCTTCGCCGATCTCCGCTTTGTCGCGCACGAAGAAGATTGTGCGGTGACCGCCAATGAATGAAGCGCGCCTTCTCATGGCCGGGCCGGGCGCCGCCGATCCGGGATCATGAGGCGGGGAATCCGATGAGCGGTCACGGCATTTCCATAATCATCCCGGTGTTGAACGAAGCCCGCGGCATCGTACGGTTGCTTGAACGGCTCCAGGATCTTCGCCGGACGGGCGCCGAAATCATCGTCGTCGACGGCGGCAGCGCGGACGATACGCGGCGTCTGGCCGAGGGGCTGGCTGACCGTATCATCCCGGCAGACCGGGGGCGCGGCCGGCAGATGAACGCCGGGGCCGCCGCCGCCCGGGGCGATGCATTCCTGTTCCTGCATGCCGATACCCGTCTGCCGCCAGCGGCTTTGGGGGTTGTCGCCGATGCCCTGGCAAACGGGGCGTCTTGGGGACGCTTCGACGTGAGTATCGACGGATCGCTGCATGGCTTGGGGCTGGTCGCCCGGATGATGAACTGGCGCTCGCGCCTGACCGGAATCGCGACCGGCGATCAGGCCATCTTCGTCGCGCGCGAGGCGTTCCGGCGCATCGGCGGCTTTCCGGAGATCGCGCTGATGGAGGACATCGTCCTGTCGCGGGAGTTGCGCGCGCTCGCCTGGCCGGCCTGCCTCAGGGACAAGGTGACGACTTCCGGACGGCGCTGGGAGAAGAATGGGCTGCTGCGCACCATCCTGATGATGTGGCGGCTACGCCTGCGTTTCCATTTCGGCGCCAGCCCGGCCGATCTCGCCCGCGAGTACGGCTATATTCCCGATGAACACTGAGCGCGGAACCCGGATCGGCCTGGCGATCCTCGCCAAGGCGCCTGTGCCCGGTCTCGCGAAGACGCGACTGATTCCCCATCTTGGCGCTGAAGGGGCGGCGGCGCTGCAGCGCTGGTTATTGCAGCGCATCGTGACCACCGCCCTGGCCGCCGACATCGGGCCGGTAACCCTATGGTGTACGCCGGACACTGGACATCCCGCCTTTGTCGCTTGCAGCGTTCTTGGTCCGCTGGCACTGCGCCGGCAACCGGATGGCGACCTCGGCGAGCGGATGCTGGCCGCGATTGCCGGTTCAAACACACCTTTCGGAACCTTGGTGGTCGGCGCGGATTGCCCGCTGCTGACACCCGCCCTCTTGCGCCGGGCAGCGAATGCTTTGGCCAGCCACGACGCAACCGTGGTTCCGGCGGACGATGGGGGCTATGTGCTGATTGGCATGCGGCGGCCATCGCCGCGAGTATTCGCCGACGTCGATTGGGGCAGCGGGCACGTCATGGACCAGACCCGGGCCCGAATGGCGGAGCTTGGCTGGCGCTGGAAGGAGTTCGAGTCCTTGCGGGATGTCGACCGCGGCGAGGACCTCGCGCAGCTGATCGCATGCTTTCCCGATGCCGTTTCGCTGACGGCAGTTGAGCCGATTTCACGATAACTGGATGCTGAGCATTGGTGTCGAAGTGCGCCTCGCAGGACGGTCCAGGCCAGGAACAATGCCGGGAAGTCTTTCTGGCCTGCCCAAGCAGTTGCCGGAAACACCGCCCGCTCGTTCTCCTGTGACCAGGCCGACACCGGCGGCTCCGACCAAGCTTCGGCGCTGACCCGTTTGCGACGCCATGATAGAATTGCAAACTTTATCCATTTGTCTCGCAGTCACAAGGAACTTTCATGGAAGCGACCACCGCTCAAGCCAACGAACTGGAACGCCGCATCGACCTGTCCATCGCCATCGAGAATGTCGAAAAGGAGATGGATCAACGCCTGAAGCGCAAGGGAAAGAATATTAAGATGCCCGGTTTCCGTCCGGGCAAGGTGCCGTTCAGCATTGTCAAACAGCAGTATGGCGACCAGGCGCGCCACGAGGTGCTGTCCGAGGAACTGGACCGCGTTTTTGCCGAAACCATCACCAGCCAGAAAATGCGCGTTGCCGGCTACCCGCGGATCGAGGCGAAGACCACCGACAGCACAACCCATCTGGAATTCTCGGCCATTTTCGAGGTCTATCCGGAAATCACCCCCGCCGACATGTCGACCGCGGAAGTCGAGCGTCCGGTCCTTGAAGTGACTGCTGCTGAAGTGGACAAGACCCTCGACATCCTGCGCAAGCAGCGCGTCTCATATGAAGATGCCGACCGCGCCGCGACCAAGGAAGATCGCGTCGTGATCGACTTTCTGGGCAAGAAGGATGGCGTGCCGTTCCCGGGTGGTGAAGCCAAGGATTATCCGATCGTGCTTGGCCAGAACATGATGTTGCCCGACTTCGAAAATGCCGTTGAAGGCACCAAGGCTGGCGAAACCAAGACGTTTGACCTGGCTTTCCCGGCTGACTATCACGCCAAGGATCTCGCCGGTCAGTCCGTACAGTTCGAAATCACCGTCAAGCAGGTGCAGGCACCCAAGGTGCCTGATATCGATGGCGAGTTTGCCAGGAGCATGGGCATCGCCGACGGCGATGTGGCCAAGATGCGCGCCGAGATCGAAGCCAACCTCAAGCGCGAAGTGAAGCGTCGCATCGAAGGCAAGGTCAAGGATCAGGTCATGGAAGCGCTGATCAAGGCCAACCAGATCGCAACGCCCATGGCACTGATCGACATGGAAATCCAGCGTCTGATGCAGGCAGCCCGTCAGGACATGGAGCAGCGCGGCTTGAAGGTCGCGGACATGCCGATCCAGCCCGAGTGGTTTGCCGACCAGGCGCGTCGACGGGTCGTGCTCGGCCTGATTCTTGCCGAACTGGTAAAGGCTGAGAAGCTTCAGGCAACGCCCGAGCAGGTCCGCGCGATGGTCGAGGAAGCCGCGCAGAGCTACGAGCACCCGGAAGAGGTCATCCGCTGGTATTACGCGCAACCGCAGCGCCTCGGCGAGATCGAGGGCCTGGCGATCGAGAACAATGTCGTCGAATGGGTCCTCGGCAAGGCCAAAGTGACCGACAAGGCTGCAGTTTTTGATGAATTGATGGGGCAAAAGCAGTAAGCTCACCTGACCTTCATCAGAACGACAACGGTCTTGAACCAGATAGACAAGGGCTGACATGAGTATCGACGACACAGGCAACATGGATCCGCAGGCACTGGGCATGGTTCCGATGGTGATCGAACAGAGCGGCCGTGGCGAGCGTGCGTTCGATATCTACTCCCGTCTCCTGAAGGAGCGCGTCATATTTCTGGTTGGCCCGGTCAATGACATGACGGCCAACCTGGTCGTCGCCCAATTGCTGTTTCTTGAAGCGGACAATCCGGACAAAGACATCTACTTTTACATCAACTCGCCAGGCGGCGCGGTGACCGCCGGCATGTCGATCTACGACACCATGCAATTCATCAAACCCGACGTGTCGACGCTGTGCATCGGTCAGGCCGCTTCGATGGGCGCCTTCCTGCTCTGTGCCGGGGCCAAGGGCAAGCGTTTCGCCTTGCCCAACTCGCGCGTGATGATTCACCAGCCACTTGGCGGCTTCCAGGGTCAGGCCTCGGATATCGCCATCCACGCCAAGGAAATCCTGTCGATTCGCGATCGTCTGAACCGGATCATGGCCGAGCACTGCGGTCAACCGCTGGAACGCATCGAAAGAGATACCGATCGCGACAATTTCCTTTCTGCGGAGGAAGCGGCAGAATACGGTCTGATCGACAAGGTGCTGACCCGTCGCGACGCGGCTTGACTGAGAGGTTTTGATGATGACCAAAGGCGCCCCTGAGAAACTGCTCTACTGCTCCTTCTGCGGCAAGAGTCAGCACGAAGTCAAGAAACTCATCGCTGGCCCGTCGGTGTTCATCTGCGACGAGTGCATTGCGCTGTGCAACGACATCATCCGCGACGAACTGCCGGAAGAGGCGGCCAAGGCCGGTCGCTCGGACCTGCCGACCCCGCGCGAAATCTGTTCGATCCTCGACCAGTACGTCATCGGCCAGGAAGTCGCCAAGCGCATTCTTGCTGTAGCCGTATACAACCACTACAAGCGTCTGCGTCACACCGCGAAGAATACCGGCGATGTCGAACTGGCAAAAAGCAACATCCTGCTGGTCGGACCCACCGGTTCCGGCAAGACACTGCTTGCCCAGACCCTGGCGCGCCTGCTCAATGTGCCGTTCGTGATGGCCGACGCAACTACGCTGACCGAGGCTGGCTATGTCGGCGAGGACGTCGAGAACATCATCCAGAAGCTGCTGCAGAAATGCGATTACGATATCGAGAAGGCGCAGAATGGTATCGTCTATATCGATGAGATCGACAAGATCTCCCGCAAGTCGGACAACCCTTCGATTACCCGCGACGTTTCCGGCGAAGGCGTGCAGCAGGCCCTGCTCAAGTTGATCGAAGGCACGGTTGCCTCAATTCCACCGCAAGGTGGGCGCAAACACCCGAACCAGGATTTTGTCCAGGTTGACACGACCAACATCCTCTTCATCTGCGGCGGCGCCTTTTCCGGTCTGGAAAAGATCATTCTCAACCGGTCGGAGAAAGGTGGCATCGGCTTCGGGGCAGAGGTCAAGGGCAAGACCGACAAGGAGGCGATCGGCAAGATCCTGCTCGATGCCGAGCCGGAAGACCTCATCAAGTTCGGTCTCATCCCCGAACTCATCGGTCGCCTTCCGGTCGTCGCCACCTTGCAGGAACTTGAAGAACCGGCGCTGATCCAGATTCTCACCGAACCGAAGAATGCGCTGATCAAGCAATATCAGAAGCTGTTCAGCATGGAAGACGTCGAGCTGGAAATTCGCCACGGGGCGCTTTCCGCCATCGCCAAGAAGGCGCTGGCACGCAAGACTGGCGCCCGCGGCCTGCGCTCGATCCTCGAACATGCCCTGCTCGACACCATGTACGAACTTCCCGGCATGGAGAATGTCGAAAAGGTCGTTGTCGACGAGAACATGATTACCGGCGATACGCCGCCCCTGCTCATCTACGCTGACCAGCCAAGGGTCTCCGGCTCCAACTGAGGCGGAGCTTGAATTGGGGTTTCGCGTCCCCAAGTAGCGAAGATCACCTATTTCAAAGGCATCGTAATGTCGAACCCCAACACGCTCCCGGAAACCATCGAACTGCCGCTACTGCCGCTGCGCGATGTTGTCGTCTTTCCGCACATGGTTATCCCGCTGTTCGTCGGCCGTCCGAAATCGATCAAGGCCCTGGAATTGGCCATGGAAGGTGACAAGCATATTCTGCTGCTGGCGCAGAAATTGGCCGCCAAGGACGAACCGGAACCGGACGATCTTTATCACATCGGCTGTCTGGCCAATATCCTGCAAATGCTCAAGCTACCAGACGGCACCGTCAAGGTGTTGGTCGAGGGCACGCTGCGCGCGCGCGTCGAAGGCATCGAAGTGCGGTCCTCGGTGTTCATGGCGACGGCCACCCCGCTGCCGCAATCCGGCGCTGAGGACCATGAGATCGAGGCGATGCGACGCGCCGTGGTCGCCCAGTTCGACCAGTTCGTCAAACTCAACAAGAAGATTCCGCCCGAGATTCTCTCGTCGATTGCCAACATTGAGGACGCCGGGCGTCTGGCTGATACGATTGCTGCCCACCTGCCGCTCAAACTCGAGCAGAAGCAGGAAATACTGGAAATGGAGAGTATTCGCGAGCGCATCGACCGCCTCCTCTCACAACTGGAATCGGAAATCGACATTCTCCAGGTCGAGAAGCGCATCCGTGGCCGCGTCAAGCGCCAGATGGAGAAGAGCCAGCGGGAGTATTACCTGAACGAACAGGTCAAGGCCATCCAGAAGGAACTCGGCGAAGGCGAGGAAGGGGCCGACCTCGAGGAGCTGGACCGCAAGATCAAGGCGGCGGGTATGAGCAGGGAGGGTCTGACCAAGGCGCTGGGCGAGCTCAAGAAACTGCGTTTGATGTCCCCGATGTCGGCCGAGGCGACCGTCGTCCGCAATTTCATCGAAACCCTGGTTGGCTTGCCCTGGCGCAAGAAGACGCGGACCAACAAGGATCTGCTGCATGCTGAAAAGGTTCTTGATGCCGATCACTTCGGGTTGGAAAAGGTCAAGGAACGGATCATCGAGTATCTCGCCGTCCAGCAGCGCGTCGACAAGGTCAAGGCGCCAATCCTCTGTCTGGTCGGCCCCCCGGGCGTCGGCAAGACCTCGCTCGGCCAGTCGATCGCCAAGGCCACCAACCGCAAGTTCGTGCGCATGGCCCTCGGTGGCGTGCGCGACGAGGCCGAAATTCGCGGACACCGTCGTACCTACATCGGCTCAATGCCGGGCAAGATCCTGCAAAGCCTGACCAAGGCCGGCGTGCGCAACCCGCTTTTCCTGCTCGACGAAGTGGACAAGCTCGGCCAGGACTTCCGCGGCGACCCCTCGTCAGCCTTGCTCGAAGTGCTCGATCCGGAACAGAACCACACCTTCCAGGATCACTACGTCGAGGTCGATTTCGACCTCTCGGACGTGATGTTCGTAGCCACTGCCAACACGCTGAACATCCCGGCACCGCTGCTCGACCGCATGGAAGTCATCCGCCTTTCCGGCTACACCGAAGACGAAAAGGTCAATATCGCGATGCGCTTCCTGCTCTCCAAACAGTTGAAGAACAACGGCCTCAAGACGACAGAACTGGCCGTTGCCGATAGCGCGGTGCGCGACATCGTGCGCTATTACACCCGCGAGGCTGGCGTCCGCGCGCTCGAGCGGGAAATCTCAAAAATCTGCCGCAAAGTTGTCAAAACGCTGGTCCTGAAAAGGCGCACCAGCAAGATTCTGGTCAATGCCCGAAATCTGGACAAATTTCTCGGCGTTCGGCGCTACAGCTACGGCATGGCGGAAAAGGAAAACCAGGTCGGGCAGGTCACTGGCCTGGCCTGGACCGAGGTTGGCGGCGAACTGCTGACCATCGAGTGCGCCAACATGCCGGGCAAGGGCAATATCATCCGCACCGGCTCGCTCGGCGACGTCATGAAGGAGTCGGTCGAGGCCGCCCGTTCGGTTGTCCGCGCCCGTGCCCACCGCCTCGGGATCAAGGACGAGTCCTTCGAGAAGACAGACATCCACATCCACGTTCCCGAGGGCGCCACGCCCAAGGACGGGCCCTCGGCAGGCGTCGCCATGACCACGGCGCTGGTTTCGGCGTACACGGGCATTCCCGTCCGTTGCGAGGTATGCATGACCGGCGAGATAACCCTGCGCGGCGAGGTGCTGGCAATCGGCGGACTCAAGGAAAAGCTGCTGGCAGCAGTACGCGGTGGACTGAAGACCGCCTTGATCCCCGCAGAGAACGTCAAGGATCTGGCCGAGATCCCCGACAACATCAAGAACAAGATCGAGATCGTTCCCGTCAAATGGATCGACCAGGTCTTCGACCGCGCTCTCGAACGCAAGCCCGATGCACTGCCGGAGCAGGCCGAGCACAGTGCGGGGGTCGCAGCCAGTAGCGAGAACACACCTGCACAAACGGTCCTTAAACATTGATTTGGAATGGAATTGGCCGAGCCATCATGTTCGGCCAATTCCTCGCCACTTTCCCGCCCTTTCCGGCCTTGGCGAAATGCTCCAGAATCCGCTTGACACATGGATTTCAGCAGCGCTATAAATCACCTCGCGAACAAACTTCCGTATCGTTTTTTTCAACCAAGAGGGGACTCCATGAACAAATCTGAACTGATCGACGCGATCGCCCGGCATTCTGAACTTTCCAAGGCAGCGGCCGGCCGCGCACTCGATGCCACCGTTGCAGCCGTCAAGGACGCCCTGAAAGCTGGCGACAGCGTCAGCCTGGTCGGCTTTGGCACCTTTTCCGTCGGCGAGCGCGCCGCCCGTGCCGGGCGTAACCCGCGGACTGGCAAGTCACTGAATATTGCGGCCGCCAAGGTACCCAAGTTCCGCCCCGGCAAAGGTCTCAAAGACGCCATCAACTGACCGGACCCGGGTGCTTAGCTCAGTTGGTAGAGCACTAGCCTTACAAGCTGGCTGTCGGGGGTTCGAACCCCTCAGCACCCACCATGGTACCCGGTTGAAAATTGAACGAACCTCGCCCGCCCGGCGGGGTTTTTTCTGATTGAATGGCCCAACTCGACAGAGCGCGCCCCTCCATCGATCCGGACAAATCCGGCGATGCCCTCAATGTGCAGCGCTTTCAAATGCTGGAAGATATCGCCCGCGAACTTGCCGGAAACGTGATCTTCCCAACCAGCTTTGATGCCGCCTGCAAACTGCGCAAGACGCTGCAGGACCGCGAACGAACGCTTGACGATATCGTCCGCGTGCTGGCGCCCGAACCGCTGATCAGCGCAAAATTGATCCAGCTCGCGAATACTCCGAGGTACAACCACAATGGCAAAAGGCATGCCGACCTTCAGTCGGCGGTTTCAGGGCTTGGGATCGAGACCGTTCGCAGTACGGCACTCGCGATCGTCATGACTCAGTTCCTGCGGGCCAAGGGCATGGCCGAATATGCCGATCTCTCCAATTCCCTGTTGGACCATTCGATCCGGTCGGCGGCCGCTGCCCGCGTCATTGCCACCCACTACACACGGCTCAATCCCGAGACGGCCATGCTGGCTGGCCTAATTCACGACCTGGGTGCGTTCTACATGCTCTACCGCGCAGCCCAGTACGACGAACTTCGTCGTCGTCCCGACACCATCAAGCACGTGATCGTTCATTGGCACGAGAGCATTGGCGTGTCGCTGCTCAACGCACTGGGTCTGCCCGAGGAAATCATCCTTGCGACCGAAGATCATGACCGCAAGGCGATCCTGTTGAATCCGCCAAGAACCCTCGCTGATATCGTCCACATCGCCAATATGCTGGCTGGCAGCCATTCCGCCTGGCTGCACCAGGGGCGGACAGCGCATGATCATACCAAGGCCAAAGTGGTCGCCGCGTTTGAGCATCTGATCCCGGAGATCGACGCGCTGGCAGAGAAAATGCGCAAAGACTTGACCTGAACCTCACGTTGCAGGCGGTTTACCCCGCGCATGTCCAGTGGGGTTCTGGGTCGACGCGAGCATGCCGCGCAGGATATTGACTTCTGCCCGCTCGAGCTGCGTGCGGGCAAACAGGCGACGCAGCCTGGGCAGCAACCTTCCAGGATGTTGCGGGTTGAGAAATCCGGTTTCAGTCATCACCGCTGTGAAATGAGCGTACATGCCCTCGATCTCGTCATGGGTGGCCAGGAACGCAGAGCAAGGCTTGATCGGGTGGTCCGCCACTGCCAGCCGGTCGGCGAATGCCGCCATGCGGATTTCGTAGCACATCACCTGTACCGCCGCGCCGAGATTCAGCGAACTGAATTCCGGGTTGGCCGGAATCGTGACTGTCGCATGGCAATGCTGGATCTCGTCATTCGTCAGGCCCACGGTTTCATTCCCGAAGACCAGCGCCACCGGACCCTGCCCGGCTTCTGCCAGCAAACGGGCCGCCATCTCCCGTGGCTGCCCGACTGGTGGCCCAAGGTCACGACGCCTGGCCGACAAGCCGATGACCAGCACAGCGCCGGCAAGAGCTTCTGGCAGCGTGCTGTGGATTCTTGCCGAATTCAGGAGGTCGACCGCACCCGTCGCTCGAGCATCGGCTGCCGGGTCGGGAAAGGTTCGCGGCTCGACCAGATGCAGATCCGCCAGCCCCATTGTTTTCATCGCCCGGGCCGCAGCCCCGATGTTTCCCGGATGACTCGGGCGACAGAGGACGACGCGGATTCGGGAGAGCAAGAGTTCGGGCTTCATAGTAAAATCCGGCCTTTAAAAATGGAACGGGCGGCCCCGCCACCCGCTAGCTCTTTAAGCCATGCATCCAGCCCTGAATATCGCCATCAAGGCGGCGCTTCGCGCCGGCAAGATCATCAATCGTGCGTCCAATGACCTTGACCTGCTCAAGGTGGAAACCAAACAGCCGAACGATTTCGTGACCGAGGTCGACAGGAAGGCCGAAGCGACGATCATCGATACGTTGCATGACGCCTACCCGCAGTACGGAATTCTAGCAGAGGAGTCTGGCGCGACTGCGGGGAAGGGCGCCGTCAATGGCGAATACCGGTGGATAATCGACCCGCTCGATGGCACGACCAACTTCATACATGGCCTGCCGCAGTACGCCATTTCGATCGCGCTGGCAAAAGGCAGCAGCGTCGAACAGGCGGTGGTTTTCGATCCGTGCCGGAACGAATTGTTCACCGCCAGCAAGGGCGCAGGCGCCTTCCTTAACGAGCGACGGATCCGCGTGTCCAGGCGGACGAAGCTTCAGGATTCCTTGCTCGGCACCGGATTCCCCTATCGCATGTTCGATCACATCGACACCTACCTGGCGATCTTCAAGGAACTGACGCGAAAGAGTGCCGGCCAGCGCCGTCCGGGCGCGGCATCACTGGATCTGGCCTATGTCGCCTGCGGACGCTACGACGGTTTCTGGGAGTTCGGGCTCGCTCCGTGGGACATGGCGGCCGGCGCGCTGCTGATCTCGGAAGCCGGCGGCCTGGTCAGCGACCTACGCGGTGAAGCCACCTACATGACCAGCGGCAATATCATCGCCGGTACGCCGAAGGTCTTTGCCCAACTGCTCAAGGTCATTCAGGAACAACTGCCCGATTCAGTGAAGGCCTGACCGGGCCTGCAGGGAAGAGAGCACCGCCCTGCCCCCCCTGACAGCAGGAGAGACTATTCTTCGGCCTTGTCCGGCACCGCGCTCGCCTGGAGGCCAGTAAACATGTTGCGCGTCTGACTTTGCAGCTTGTCCTGCATCTGCTGGAACATCTTCTTGGACTGATCCATGTAGGCCGTCATCATGCTCTGCATCGCCGGTTGCTGGAAATTCAGGAATTTCGCCCAGAAATCCGCCTCCATGTGACTATTGCTTCCGTAGATCGAACGTGACTGTTCCTGCAACTTGTGCTGGCAATCAACGAAGGTCCGCATGTTGTTTTCCAGATACTTGCCCAGCATGCCCTGCATGGCGCTGCCATAGAAGCGGACGAAACTGGACAGCAGTTCACACGAAAAAAGTGGAAGACCGCCGCTCTCCTCCTCGAGGATGATCTGCAAGAGGATGCCACGCGTCAAGTCGTCCCCCGTCTTCGCATCGAGGACCTTGAACGGCTCAAACTTGAGGACTAGATCCTTGACATCCCCCAAAGTGATGTAGGCGCTCGTCTTGGTATCGTAAAGACGGCGATTGGGGTATTTCTTGATCAAGCGCATTTCTTCGGACATCCAGGTTTCCTCGAACATTCTTGTGTGCACTGCAACATTATAGAGCAAAAAAACAGGCGCCCGCAGGCGCCTGTTATTGATGCAGCACAAACGATGCCCAATTACTGGTAGTACAACCCGCCACAGATATTCATTGTCGAGCCGGTCATGAAGCCAGCGATGTCGGAAGCCAGGTAGACGCAGGCACCGCCAATCTCTTCCGGCCTCGCCAGGCGCTTCATGGGCACGCCGTCGATAATGGATTGCAGCACTTCCGGCTTGATTGCCATGACCATCTTGGTAGCCACGTAACCTGGGCAGATGGCATTGACAGTGACGCCCTTGGTAGCAAGTTCGGCAGCGAGCGCTTTGGTGAAACCGATAACACCGGCCTTGGCAGCAGAGTAGTTGGTCTGACCCGCCTGGCCCTTGAGACCGTTCACGGAGGAGATGTTGATGATACGACCCCAGCCCCGCTCAGCCATCTTTGCGGAGACCTGCTTGGTCATGTTGAACAGGGAGGTCAGGTTGGTAGCGATAACGGCATCCCAGCCATCTTTTTCCATCTTGGCGAACATGCGGTCACGGGTGATGCCGGCGTTGTTCACCAGAATATCGATCTGACCGACAGCAACTTCGGCATTGGCAACCATCGTCTGGCAATCTTCCAGAGAAGAGATATCACCAGAGACGCAGACGAAATCGTTGAAGCCGGCTTCAGCCATTTCCTGCAGCCAGGCATCCTTGTTGTCAAACTGCGGGTGATAAGCGGCAACCACCTTGTGACCTGCCTTGGCCAGTTCCTGGCAGATTGCGGTACCAAGGCCGCCCATGGCGCCGGTGACGAGAGCAACACGTTGCGTCATAACTCTTCCTTCCTATTGATGATGTTAACTGCGGGTAAAAAAAATACGTCGGTCAGTACATGTGCTGGCCGCCGTTGATGGAAATATTGGCGCCGGTGACGAATGCCGCCTCGTCCGACGCAAGATAAGCCACGAGGCCGGCAATCTCCTCCGGCTTGCCCAGCCGATTGACCGGAATCTGCGGCAGAATCTTTGAATCGAGAATCTCCTGCGGGATGGCCGTCACCATCTTGGTGCCGATATAGCCCGGCGAAATGGTGTTGACCGTGACACCCTGCTTGGCCACCTCAAGCGCAAGCGCCTTGGTGAAGCCGTGCATGCCGGCCTTGGCCGCCGCGTAATTGGTCTGGCCGAACGCGCCCTTCTGGCCATTGACCGAGGCGACGTTGATGATCCGTCCCCACTTGCGCGCGGTCATGCCGTCAAGCACCTGCTTCGCCATGTTGAAGACCGAATCGAGGTTGGTATGGATCACCGCATCCCAATCCGACTTGGTCATTTTCTTGAAGGTCATGTCACGCGTAATGCCGGCATTGTTGACCAGAACATCGACCGGGCCGACCTCACTGCTCACCGCCTCGACGCAGGCCCGGGCCGATTCGAAATCCGTGACGTCACAGGCGTAGGCCCCGAAGCCGAAGCCCTTGGCATTCATGGCCTTCAGCCACTCATCGACCTTGGTGTTGCCGGGCGAAAAGGTGGTCACCACCTTGAAATCCAGGGCCGCGAGCTTGATGCAGATTGCCTCGCCGAGCCCGCCCATACCTCCAGTTACCAGTGCAATTCGTGACATTGTGTTCCTAATAAGGTGAGATTTCTTCTCAGACCGCGCGTTCCCTGACGTAGCGACCCGGCGCCGGTTCAATCGGCTTGTACCTGGTATTGCCCGGTCTGCGCGGCGCCCGTAACTTGCCGGCGAACGGCTTCAGCCAGGCAGCCCAGTCCGCCCACCAGCTGCCCGGCTTCTCCTCTGCCGCGCTCAACCAGGACTGAGCATTGCCTTTCACATCGTCATTGACCCAGTAGTTGCGCTTGTTCTTGCTCGCCGGATTGATCGCGCCGGCGATATGGCCCGACGCACCGAGGACGAACCGCGCCTTGCCACCAAGAATGCGGGTCGTCTCGTAGGCCGATTGCCAGGGAACGATGTGGTCCTCGCGCGTCGCCAGCAGGTAGACGGGCATCGCCAGCGCGCCGAGGTCGATGCGCTGGCCGCACATCTCGAGCTTGCCGGGCACACGCAGGCTGTTGTCGAGGTAGAGATTGCGCATGTACCAGCAGGCGAACGGGCCTGGCAGATTGGTCGAATCCGAATTCCAGTAGAGCAGGTCGAAGGCCTGCGGCTTCTGCCCCTTCAAGTAGTTCCCTGCGACATAGTTCCAAACCAGGTCGTTGGCGCGCAGGAAGGAGAACGTGTTTTGAAGGTCGCGCGCCGGTAGCAGCCCTCCCTTGCCAATGGTCGACTCGCGCGACGCCAGCGCATTGTCATCGATGAACAGACCGATCTCCCCGGTGTCGGAAAAATCGAGAAGCGTCGTCATCAAGGTCAACGAGGCGACAATGTCCTCCCCGCGCCCCTTGAGAACCGACAGTGCCGAGGTCAGGATCGTTCCGCCGACACAGAAACCGAGCGCATTGACCTGTTTGACCCGGCAAATTTCCTGAGCGACGCGCAAAGCGGCGATCGGGCCATGCTCGAGGTAATCGTCCCAGGTCAGGTGGCCATGTTCTTCCTTCGGATTAAGCCACGAAACCAGGAAAACCGTGTTGCCCTGCTCGACCATGAAGCGGATCAGCGAATTGTCCGGCTGCAGGTCCATGATATAGAACTTGTTGATGCACGGCGGGACGACCAGCAGCGGCAGCGTCCCCACTTTCGGCGTCAATGGCGCATACTGGATCAACTGCATCAGGTCGTTCTCGAAGACCACGGCACCTTCCGTGGTCCCGATGTTGCGACCAATTTCGAAGACCGACTCGTCGGTCATCGAAATACGACCCTTCTCGAAATCCGTGATCAGGTTATTGATGCCGTCGGTAATGCTCTGGCCCTCGGTTTCAAGCGCCCGCTTGATGAACTCAGGGTTGGTGGCAGCGTAATTGGTGGGCGCCATCGCGTCAGAAATCTGGCGCGCCAGAAAGCGCATGCGGTTACGGCCCATGTCGTCAACCGCCGGTATCAACTCAACCAGGTCCTTCAGGAATTTCGCGTTGAGCAGGTAGGCCTGATGCAGATAGTCGTAAACCGGGCTCTCGCGCCACTCGGGCGCCGCGAAGCGACGGTCGCCGGCGTCAGCCGAAACCCTGAATGTCTCCGGCGCACCCTGCTGACGAGCCAGCACAGCTTGCCACAAGGACACCTGCTGGTTCATGAACGTTTCCTGCAGCGCCGACAGCGCCCGGGGATCTGCTGCCGGCGGCTCGCCAGCCGCCGGATTTCCGGCCTTGCCGATAAAGGCGACGAACTGCTGCGTCATGTCCTGACCGGCCCGCAAGAACTGCAGGGCTGAACCCATGAAGGCGTCGCTGTATTCGGATCCCTGCTGCGCCATGACCTGTCGTTTCTCTGTAGGTGACTCAATTGAGCCTTTGGATTCTCCATACCAGCCAGAGCGCTGTCAATGGATTTGAATGCATAATCACCCGGATGTACATCGTTGCCATCGGCTGGCTATACGTGACGGTCCTCGTGGCACTGAACGAGCCAACCGTCGTCTCCGGGATAATTTCCTTCCTGTTCTACGGCCTGCTGCCCTGCGGGCTGATGCTCTGGCTGGCCGGCGGCAAGGTGCGCCGGCAGCGCCGCACCGCCCAGGAATCACGCGCCGACAAGGGCCTGAACAATAGCGATCGACGCGATGCCGAGGCCGATCAGTGAGACCTGCTGAACGGTTGCTTTCAGCTCCGTCCGTTTGTGCAAACCGGGGATGAGATCGGCCACCGCCACATAAATCATGCTGGCCGCCGCCAGCCCGAGCAGCGTAGTGATCCATTCCTGCATTTCGGATAGTGCCAAATAAGCCAGCGTCGCGCCAACCAGGGTCGCCAAGCTGGAGAGCAGGTTGTAGGCCAAGGCCCGCAGCTTGCTGTAACCGGAGTGGAGCAGGATGAGGTAGTCGCCAACCTCCTGAGGAATCTCGTGCGCGATGATGGCCAGCCCGGTGACAATGCCAAGTTCGGTGCTCTGCAGGAAGGCTGCGGCAATCAGGATGCCATCGACAAAATTGTGGAAGGTATCGCCGACCAAGATCATCAGGCCGGAGCGGCCATGATCATTCCCTGGCGCATGCGATTCATGCGCCTCGCAGTGGTCATGGTGGCAATGCCGCCACAAGACCAGCTTTTCCAGGACGAAGAAAGCCAGGATGCCAAACAGTACCGTTCCCGCCATGCGATGCGGATCGCCATGTTCCAGCGCATGCGGCAGGACTTCGAGGAAAGCTGCGCCAAGCAGGGCGCCGATCGCGTAGGAGATCAGCACGTTGATGCGGTGCACGCCAAGAGCTACACTCATGCCCGCCGCCGCGACGACACTCAGGACGCCGCCCGCCAGCGATACTGCAATAATCCAGGCAAGAGTGCTCACGGGGAACCCGATGCGATCCGGAGAAAGGCGCGGATTATACGCTTTCCAGCCAGATCAGACTTGCCGTCCGCCCGGTCGTCCGATCACGGCGATAGGAAAAGAAGCAATCGGCCTCGCTGAAGGTACACGATCCGCCGCCACTGATCGCGCGGACCCCGAGCCGGACCAGACGCTGCCGCGCCAGCAGGTAGAGGTCGCAAAGCCACTTGCCCGGCCCGGCCGGAGCAAACGCAGCAGTGGCTGACGGATTCCGTGCGACGAAGGCATGACGCACTTCCGGCCCGACCTCGAAACACCGGGGACCGATGGCGGGACCCAGCCACGCCAGCAGGTCATCGGGATCTACTGCCATGGCCGCAACCGCACTCTCCAGCACGCCATCCAGCAATCCGCGCCACCCGGCATGTGCGGCAGCAACCACCGAACCTCGACGATCGCAGAGGAGCACCGGCAGGCAATCAGCGGTCATGACCACACACACCGTCCCGGGTCGGCGCGCAAATGCCGCGTCGGCTTCCGGGGAAATGCCATCCTGACCGGCGTCGACCGCGACAATGCCATGCACCTGACGCAAGTAGCACGGTTCGCCCGGCAATAGTGAGCGCAGTGCCCGGCGATTGGCCACAACCGCTGCCTTATCGTCGCCGACATGATCGCCGAGGTTGAAACTCGCCCACGGCATCCGGCTCACGCCACCTCCGCGCATCGTTTGCAGAGCCCTGACGTTGCCCGGCACAGCCCAGTCCGGAACAAAGACCTCACCCACCACGCAGCGTATCCAGCAAGGCAAGCATGTCGGCCGGCGGCGGCGCTTCCCACTGCTTCAGTCGCCTGGCCAGCGGATGGATCAGCGCCAGCCGGGTAGCATGCAGGGCCTGCCGGGAAAATTCCGGCAGTCGCTGATCTGGCTTGCCATAAACCTGGTCGCCGAGCAGCGGATGCCGGATCGATGCCATGTGCACGCGAATCTGGTGCGTGCGTCCGGTCTCAAGAGAACACTCGACCAGCGCACAGTGCGCGAACTGTTCAAGGACGCGGAAGTGGGTTACCGCCGGCTTGCCGCCGCGGACTTCGGGAACCACCGCCATTTTCGTCCGGTGTACCGGATGGCGACCAACTGGCGCCGCAATTGTCGCATCCCGGCGCACGGCGCCGGCGACGATCGCCAGATACTGGCGCTTCACGGTACGCGCCTGCAACTGACGCACCAGATCGGTCTGAGCCTCGAGCGTCTTGGCGACGACGAGCAGCCCGCTGGTGTCCTTGTCAAGACGATGCACGATGCCCGCGCGCGGCACCTCGGCAATAGCGGGAACGTGGTGCAGCAAGGCATTCATCAGGGTGCCGCTCCAGTTGCCACTCCCCGGGTGCACCACCAGGCCGGGCGGCTTGTTGATGACCAGCAGCACTTCGTCCTCGAATACGATATCAAGCGGGATATCTTCGGGCTGATCGGCAAGCTCCCGGATACCCGTTGGCTCGCTCAGGATCAGGATCTCACCGCCCATCAGCTTGTGCTTGGGCGCGGTTTCGACGCGCCCCCCCACCGCCACGCGCCCTTCGCGCACCCAAGCCTGCAGGCGATTGCGCGAGTACTGCGGCAAGAGATCAGCAAGCACCTGATCGAGGCGCCAGCCGGCACAGCGATCCGGAACGCACGGATGATCGACTGCAGTTCGGCTATAATCGGCGGGGTCAACCAAAGGATTGTTCATGATGCGAAGTTTACCCGCATTCCTTCCCTTCCTCCGCCTCATGACGGCGCTTGCGATCGCCGCCGCCGTCGCCGGTTGCAGCCTGTTTTCCGGAGAGAAGGACGAAACGGCCGGCTGGTCGGCCAACAAGCTCTACGCCGAGGCCAAGGAAGCGCAGAGCGACGGCGCCTGGGACAAGGCGGCCAAATACTACGAGAAGCTCGAGGCCCGTTATCCTTATGGGCGCTACGCCCAGCAGGCCCAACTTGAACTAGGCTATGTGTATTGGAAGGCTGGCGAGGCCGGCTCGGCCATTGCGGCCTGCGACCGTTTCATCAAGCTGCACCCGAATCATCCGGCTGTCGACTATGCCTATTATCTGAAGGGTCTGGTCGGCTTCAACGAAGATCTCGGCTATGCCAGCTATCTCAGCACGCAGGACCCGACCGAGCGCGATCCGAAGTCGGCACGCGAGGCGTTCGACGCCTTTCGCGAACTGGTCACCCGTTTTCCGGAAAGCAAATACACGCCCGATGCCATCCAGCGGATGAACTACCTGGTCAATGCACTGGCATCGCACGAGGTACATGTCGCCCGCTATTACTACAATCGTGGCGCCTATGTTGCCGCCGCCAACCGGGCGCAGTTTGCAATCAAGTCATATTCCACGGCACCCGCGGTCGAGGAAGCGACCTACATCCTGATTCTGGCCTACGACAAGCTCGGGCTGACCGACCTGCGTGACGACGCCGACCGCGTCATGCGCAAGAATTTCCCGGAAAGCCGCTTCTATACCGACGGACTGGATTCCAGGAAACGCTGGTGGCATCTCTGGTAACTGCGTGGCAAGATACAGCCTAGGTTGATATCCACACCAGTTCGGGCACGCCATCGTGGCCACCGCAAACAATGGCATTCTGCCCGTACTTCTCGCCGAGAGCCATCGCTTCGTCAATCGGGAGGTCGGAAACAAAGCAACTCTCTTCGGCAGGCCAGTCGTCACTGTCAGCCACGTTCTCTCCGGTGTAGGTTTCAAATCCCGATTCAAGCAACTCGCACTCCAGTTGCGACTGGCGGCATGAATTTTCATTCTCGTCCAGCGGACTTGACCCGGGATTGTGCGCTGTGAGGATGGCAAAGCCGGTCACTCCGGCGGTTTCAAGCCAGCAACGCAAGGTCTCCGAGGCAATTGCGGGCCGCAGATCGCACTGCCCCCCGGGCAGATAGACCCGATACGTCGTTGCCCGGTAAGCGGCTTCCAGTTCAGTCGTCCTCACCATCCAGTTCCACCACACCGATCAGCTGTTCGACATCGCCCGCCGGCATGGCCTCGACTTCGCGCAGTTTGCGCGACAACTGACGCGTCCGCGTCTCGGCCTTGCTGATGCTGTTGCTGGCCTCCTCCAGTTTCTTCCGGGTATGTGCCAGCGCCTCGCCGAACTTCCCGAATTCGGTCTTGACCGCCCCGAGGACCGCCCAGACCTCGGCCGAGCGCTGTTCGATGGCCAACGTCCGGAAGCCCATCTGCAGGCTGTTGAGGAGCGCCGCCAGCGTCGTCGGCCCGGCCAGGCTGACCCGCCATTCGCGCTGCAATGTGTCGGCAAGCCCCGGACGTCGCAAAGCCTCCGCATACAAGCCCTCGGTCGGCAGGTAGAGCAGGGCAAAGTCGGTGGTGTGCGGCGGCGCGACATATTTGTCGCGAATGCTGCGAGCCTCCGCTTTCAAGCGGACTTCGATCGCCTTGCTCGCCTCCTCGACCAAGGCCAGTTCGCCGCGCTCCTGGGCTTCGATCAGACGTTGATAGTCCTCGACCGGAAACTTGGCATCAATCGGCAACCAGACCACCGCGCCATCGCCCTTGCCCGGCAGGCGAATAGCAAAATCGACGCGCTCGCTGCTACCCGGGCGCGTAGCCACATTGGTGGCGAATTGGTCGGCCGTCAGCAGTTGTTCGAGGAGCGCTGAAAGTTGCACCTCGCCCCAGGTACCGCGCGTCTTGACGTTGCTCAGCACCCGCTTGAGATCTCCGACACCGGCAGCCAGCGACTGCATTTCGCCAAGACCCTTATGCACCTGCTCGAGTCGGTCGCTGACCAGCTTGAAGGACTCGCCGAGCCGCTGCTCAAGCGTCGCGTGCAACTTTTCATCGACCGTGCGACGCATCTCCTCGAGCTTGCTGGCATTGTCTGCCTGGATTGCGGTCAACCGTCCCTCGACACTGATTCTCAGGCGCTCGAAGCGTTCGTCGAGGCCCAGTGAAAATCGATTCAGTTCGCGGGCAAATGCCTCCAGGCGCTCTGACTGGGCCGTACCGAACTGGCCGACCTGGGTCGTAAGCGCCTGACCAAGCAGTGTCGCGGATTGCGCACGCTCCTCGCGGTCGCGAAATGCCTCCTCCGCGTCCTCGCGCCGGCTGCGTGCCAGTTCTTCACGCAGCTCGCGCTCAAGCCGCTCGAGGCCTTTCTCCTGCGCCTCCTGCAGGACACGCAGGCGAACATCGTCGTCACCGCGGCGGCTCCCGCGCAGCAAGGCGATGACCTGTAACACGATGATCGCGACGAGTCCCGCCAGCACGACCAGAAACGATGTCTCGTTCATTTCCTAGCGCAGCGAGAAGTCGACACGGCTGCCGTTGCCCTTGTCATCCGCGCCGCGCTTGGGCGGGACGAGAAAGAGGCGTTCGGCAGGAACCTTGCCCTGCTCGATCAACCAACCCTGAACAGTCTCCGCCCGCAACAGGGCAAGCTCCTTGACGTCGTCATCGCTGGCCGGCAGGTTGGTCAGCATGAGCTTCTCCATTTCCTCCACCGGCAGGTCCTTCTGCATTCCGATCACGTTGCGCGGCTTCGGAAACTTGGCATCCTTGTAGGCACGTTTCAGGTACTCCGGATATTCGGCTGGATTGATCTCGATTGCATCGACTGATCCGCCTTCCGTCCCTTTCCTGATCTGCTCCCTGAGCTTCTCGGACTTGACCGCACGTTCCATGGCAACCCGCTTGAGGCCTTCCTTGTCGACTTCGGGGTCGGCACGGCCTGTAATCTCGAGCTTGAGTGAATCACGTTCGGTGAGTGCCTTGGCCAACGACTCCAGGCGCTTGGTCGCCACGTCGCCGAGACTGGCGCGCCCGGGTCCGAATTCGATATTCGACAACTCCTCGCCGCCACCGAACATCGAGCCGAGCAGCGCAAAGGGTGAAGTCACCGCTTTGACAAACAGGTTGACGATGACCTTGATGACCAGCCCACCGATCGAGAAGTCCGGATCGTCAAGCGAGCCGGAGATCGGCAGGTTGAGATCGATCTCGCCACGGTTGTTCTTGAGCAAGGCGATGGCCAGATTGACCGGCAACTTGGTGGCATCAGGACTCTCCACCTTGTCGCCGAAGGTCAATTGATCGATGAATAGCCGGTTTTCAGCTGTCAGCTTGTTGTCTTCCAGCTTGTAGGCGACGTTGAGCGACAGCTTGCCCTTGTCGATGTTGTAGCCGGCGTATTTGCCCGAGTAGGGCGAGAAGGGAACGAGATCGACACCCGTCACGTCAGCCTTGATATCGAGGAAGGGTTTCGCTGCCAGCGGATTCAGCTTGCCGACCACCTGCACCGGCGCCGAATTGGCATACTTCCCGCGCACTTCGAGATCGGCAACGGTATCGGCGGCAGACGACAGGGCACTGACACGACCGGCCACCTTGGTCAGGTTCACCGTGTAGTTGGGCTTGACGAAGAAATCCGAGAAATTGATGGTGCCGCCCTGCAGCGTCACCTTGGCGATCCGGACCGGCGGCGGGGAAGTCTGGGAGGTCGCCGGCGCCGCCGGCCTCCCGGCAACCGCTGCGTTCGCCACCCCTTCCGGGACGCTGGCCACCACCTGGGCGCCGGCCTCGGGCTTGCGCACGATGTCCTGCAGATTGAGACGACCCTCCTTGCTCAGGATCAGGCGCGAATAGAAATCACTGAGCGCCACCTCGCCGACGTTGACCGCCATTGGCTGCAGCCGGAAATCGACTCCACCCAGATAGAGCGACCTCCACTTCAGGAAATCGGCATTGTTGACCTTGTCGACCGCAAGCAGGTCGCCGAGCGTCAGCGACCCCTGGTAGGTCGCGTTGAGCCCCTCCTTGCCCATCTGTGCCGTCACTTCGCCGTTGCTGGAAACCTGGCCACGGGTCAGCGCGATGTTCAGGAAACCAGTGAAGTACGGCTGCAGCGGCAGCAGCGGGATCGCCTGCGTCTCGACCTTGAGCGCGGTCGTCAAAGGCATCAACTGCACGCTGCCATCGACCTTGAGACTGCCTTTCTGGTTGATCCGGCTTTTCAGTGACACGGTTCCCTTCTTGCCTGCCTCGGTCGACAGGTTCTCCGCAACCAGGCTGAATCCATCGATGGTCTGGACGGCGATCGGCGCGATCGACCGGTCCTCGACGCGGACCGCGACATCATCGATGATCAGTTTCGTGACACTGGCCTGCCACGGGCGCTCATCCGACAGATCCTCGCGCGCCTTGCGTACCGTCTTCAGGACAGGCGAACTGAGCCATTCGATCCTGCCCTCCTTGTTGCGGACCAGCAGCGCCCGCATTTCCCGCACGCCGGCCTCGGCCACGTCGACACGATGTCCATGCAGGTCCACGCGCACCCCCTTGACGGCGGTGCGGCCGATGCGCGCCCGGTCGCCGAGATCGACCCGGTACGTCGCTTCGCTGATTTCGATCGGAGCGGCCAGCGTGCCGTCGATCTTGCCGATGGCGACATCGATGTCGAGGACGTCGCCGCTGGTCGGCCGGACGGTCGACTCGTCCAGCCAGTGCATTCTCCCGTTGGTCACGCGAAGCTCCCCGACGCTCCACTCGGGCGCCTTCGCCGCCGGTTCCTTGGCCTCGCCCCCTGCGCTCCCGGCGATCTGTTCGATCAGCCGCAACCAATTCATCTCACCGCTGCGGTTGACCGCGACAAATGGCTCCACCCCGTCGAGCAACACGCGCTTGACGGCGAAACGGCGATTGATCAGGTCGGCGTTTTCGACATCGAGATCGAGCCGCTTCCAGGCCATCAGCGGCTCGCCCGTCGCCTCGTTCATGTGGAAACCGGAGATATGGGCGCTGCCCACCACCGTGAATGAAAATACCTTCTCCGACAATTCCTTGAAGACAATCCGGAGTTCGGTATCGAGGGTGCCGGCCTTGAGGTGGACAGGCATCGACCTCGGCAGGTAGGGCTGGAATCCGGCCAGATCGAGCCGGTCGAGATCAAGGTTGAGTTCGCTCTCCAGCTTGCCTTCGAAGATCTCTGTGCTCCTGCCCTTGAGCACCAGCGGCGCCCCGTCGAAGATCGCGGAGAAACTGGGTTCGACAACGATCTTCGCCTGGTAGGGCAGGCTCGAAATGAACGGCAACGCGACATTGATATCGCTGACCGTATGAACCTTGCCCATGGGCTGGTCGTCAAGGATCACCGTGCCACCGAAAATCTGGATATTGTTGATCGAGAAACGCGGTGTTGGCGAGGGCTCAGTGGTTTTCAGCCATTCGTCGAGCAGATCCGAGATATCGTATTTGCCGTCCGCCACCCTGGCGACGGCCACGCGTGGCCCGTTCAGGCGGATCTCGTCGACCACGAGGGCAAACTGGAACAGGGAAAGACCTGACAGGTTGACCAGCAGGTCATCGAAGCCGGCGACCTCCTTGCCCCCCTCGGCCCTGACCGACACGCCCGTGACCTGCGCCGACAAGGCATAGGGATTGATGTCGATTCGTTCAATGCTCACCTGACGATGCAGTTCGGTGGACAACTGCCTGACCAGCAGCCACTTCATCAGCGGCGGCCCGGCAAGATAGCCGACAACTCCGAAGCCCAGTATCAGTCCCGCCAGCCAGAGACCGAAGCGCCGCCCGCGCGGCCCCTTGAGCGCGGCCACGGCGCGCGACGTTCTCGAAAGGTTCCCGCTAAAAAGCTGTCCGGTCATGGCAATCTGGCGCAGTTAGTTCATTGGCGTCGAATTTAGCACATCGCACCGCAGCAGACTTGTCCTCGAAGCGGTCGCAGCCGCAGTCAACGCGTGAAATGGCCGACGGCTAGAATGTATTCCGCCAACCGCGAATCGCTGCGAAAACATGCACCGGCGAGGCGTCGACCGCACCACGCGCCAGTGCAGCGGCGATCACGGCCGGCTGCGCGCAGCGCAGGAAGGGATTGGTCCGTTTCTCTTCGCCCAAGGTGCTCGGAACCGAAGGCAGCCCCGCCGCACGAAGTTGACGGACACGCTCTACCCGCTCACGCAACGCGGCGCTTTCTGGCTCGACGGCGAGAGCGAAGCGCAGATTGACCTCGGTGTATTCGTGGGCGCAATAGACTCTGGTATCGTCCGGCAAGGCCGCCAGGCGTCCCAGTGAGGCAAGCATCTGCGCCGGCGTTCCTTCGAAAAGACGGCCGCACCCCGCGCCGAACAGCGTATCGCCACAGAAAACAGCACCGGGGACGTGGTAGGCAAGATGTCCGCGGGTATGGCCGCCAACCGGCAGCACGTCCACTGTCTGACCGAGCACGGTCATCTTCTCGCCGCCGCTCAGGGGGTCGGTACAGCCTGTGATAGACTCGGCAGCCGGCCCGAAAACTTGGGGATGCCAGCGCTCGACAAGTTCCGCGACGCCACCCTGATGGTCGGCATGGTGATGGGTAATCAGGATGGTCTCAAGGGCCAGTTGCCGGGCCTCAAGCTGGGCAATCACCGGCGCGGCGTCTCCCGGATCGACCACGGCAGCACGCCGGTCGCGGGCAAGCAGCCAGATGTAGTTATCGTTGAACGCAGGAATTGGCAATATTTCGAACATGTCGGAACTATCGAGCGAAGACAGCCGGATGTCAATTCCGGGCCTCGAGGACTGGCTGGAGACAGCGCAGGGCTGCTATGTCATGGCCTGGGAATCCGCCAGCATGGAGAGCGTAATCGCCGACGTCTTCGGGTTCAATGCCCTGCAACTCGGCCTGCCGCAACGGGACTTTCTCCATGCCAGCCGGATTCCATTGCGCCAGACGGCAAGCGAATCGGGCGCGGCCGATGTCCTCTGCGAACTGACCGCCCTGCCCTTTGCCGCAGGCAGCGCCGACCTTGTCGTCCTGCCGCATGTCCTGGAATTTACCAGTGACCCGCATCAGATCCTGCGCGAGATCGAGCGCATCCTGATCCCCGAGGGGCACTTGATCATCCTTGGCTTCAGTCCGATTTCGCTGTGGGGACTGCGCAACCGCTTCGACCGCAGCGGCAGCTTTCCCTGGCATGGCAGCTATCTTTCCCTGACCCGCCTCAAGGACTGGCTGAAGCTGCTCGGTTTCGCAGTCGACCAGACCGTTCCCGGCTGCCATGTCCCGCCCTGCGACCAGAAAGTCTGGCTCGACCGCTGGCACTTCATGGAGCGAGCCGGGGGACGCTGGTGGGGATTCCCCGGTGGAGTTTATCTGCTCCACGCGATCAAGCGCACCCACGCCATGCGCCTGATTACCCCGAACTGGCGCAAGCAGGCTGTCGGCAGCAAGGCCTTGCGCCCGGTGGCGCAGAAGGAAGGTCATGGCGGCTGACGACCGGATAGAGATATTCACCGACGGTGCCTGTCGCGGCAACCCTGGCCCTGGGGGTTGGGGAGCGATCCTCCGCCAGGCGACGAACGAGAAAGAATTGTGGGGCGGCGAACGCGATACGACCAACAACCGCATGGAACTGACTGCCGTCATTCGTGCACTGGCAGCGCTGAAGCGCCCGATCACCGGCTGCGTCCATACGGACTCTCAGTATGTGCTGAAGGGGATCAGCGAGTGGATCCACGGCTGGAAGCGCAACGGGTGGAAGACTGCGGACCGCAAGCCGGTCAAGAACGTCGACCTCTGGCAGCAACTCGATGACCTGAGCCGGCAGCACCAAATTGAATGGATCTGGGTCAAGGGTCATGCCGGCCATCCGGAAAACGAACGCGCCGATGTTCTCGCCAACCGGGGCATCGACGAACTTGGGAAAAGCTCATGAGACAGATCGTTCTGGATACCGAAACAACTGGCCTCGACCCGCGTCACGGTCACCGCATCATTGAAATCGCCGGAATCGAGATGGTCGATCGCCGGCTGACCGGTCGCCATCTGCACAAGTACATCAACCCGGAGCGCGAAATCGACGAGGGCGCGGCCGCCGTCCACGGCATCACCCTCGAGTTCCTGGCCGACAAGCCGAGATTTTCCGATATCGCAGATGAGTTCCTCGAGTTCATCAGTGGCGCCGATCTGATCATCCACAACGCGCCTTTCGATCTTGGCTTCCTCAACGCGGAACTTGCCCGTCTTGACCGTGTGCCGGTCGAGACCCTGTGCAGCAGCGTCACCGATACGCTGAAGATGGCCAAGGAACTGCACCCCGGCAAACGCAACAGCCTCGACGCCCTGTGCGAACGTTACGAAATCGACAATTCCCAGCGGACGCTGCATGGTGCATTGCTCGATACCGAACTATTGTCGGAGGTCTTCCTGGCCATGACGCGCGGCCAGAATTCGTTGCTGATCGAGCCCGACGTCGCTCCGCGCCCGCTGACCGGCACGGGTGGCGGACGTTTCGAACGCAAGCCATTGCTGGTGCGCCGACCCAGCCCCGAAGAACTGGCCGACCACCAGCGCGTGCTGGCAGCGATCGACAAGGAAACCCGCGGCGGTTGCCTGTGGCTGGCCACCGCTGACCAAGCTGGCTAATCGCCGTCCGCGAACATCGCGCCGGAGAAGGTGCGCTCGCGGCTGACGATGGACTCGAGAAATTCGCTTGCCCCGCGCATCCCTTTGAATGTCTCGAAGCCGCGTTCGAGGAACGCATGCAACTCCCCTAGGCCTGCCATTCTCGCGGGTCCATGCATCATTTTCAGCGCCATCCGGACAAAGGGCTTTTGCGCAAACACATCAAGCGCTTGACCCGTTTCACCGATCAAGCGGATCTGTGTGTCGCGTCCGGAACGATCGCCCACCTGGCGGTAGGCAGCCGCGTAAACTGCCTCATCCATGCCCGCGTAATCAAGTTGCGCTCCAAGCGCCTTGACCATCGCGGCGTCAAAGCGTTCTGACAGGGCATCGACTTCAATTGCCAGGAGCAGTGTCTGCAGGCCGGAAACCGGCAAGAGCGAGGTCATCAGCGGCATGATTCGTTCGAGTTCGGCATCGCGATCACCGAAATCTTTCGGGCCGTAGAGATCGGACAGGAAAAAGGCCGCCGGCGCTCCGTAGCGCGGATTTGCGAGCAGATCGGCATGCGTCCGCGCCAGCC
This sequence comes from Azonexus sp., assembly GCA_040275885.1. Classification (GTDB taxonomy): domain Bacteria; phylum Pseudomonadota; class Gammaproteobacteria; order Burkholderiales; family Rhodocyclaceae; genus Azonexus. Next base: position 29,587 of record JBEOKN010000025.1, read on the forward strand.
TCGCGGCTTGCCATTCGCGCAGCCTCGCCCGCCGCCGCCCGCGCACGGCATCCGCCGCCGCGTCAAGGCGCAAGTCACGCGCTTCGGCAATGAACGCCCTCAGGGCTGCAGAGCACGTGGCCCGATCGAGGTCGGAATGTTCGTGACCGCTCATGCGGCAATTATGATGAGCGGAGCATTGATCGTTTAGAAGATTTTGCCTAGCTGGTGGCGACCGGGCAAACTACACTGAACCTGTGCTCTTCAAGAGGCCAACGAATGCATCGGGCGATTGGGCAATGACGACGCGTCGCGAATTTCTCAAGACCGGTCTAGCCGGGAGCTTGCTGCTGAACGTCGCAGCGTGCACCAATCCGGCCGAAGACGGCGGGCGACAGGCGGTCTTGGCCGCAGTGATTCCCGTCTGTCTCGCGGGCGCCTTGCCAGCCGGCGGCGAAGTGTTTCGAGAACTGGTCAGCCGCACGGTCGCCGGTGTCGACCAGGCCATTGCCGGCCTGCCCCTCGCTTCCCAGAAGGAAATCTCCCAGTTGTTCGACCTCCTGAGCTTCGCGCCCACCCGGATTCTCGCTGCTGGCCTGTGGTCCTCATGGCCGGAAGCCTCGCCACAGGCAATCGGCGGTTTCCTTGAAAGCTGGCGCAACAGTCGTTTTGACCTCTTCAAGTCGGGCTATGCCGCGCTCCACGACCTGATCTTCGCCGCCTGGTACGCGCGGCCCGACACATGGGCGGCCATCGGCTACCCTGGCCCGCCGAAGGTGGAATAATGCGCGACCCGTTCCGTGAAGGACTCGCTTCGGGTTGGAGACACGTCGATGCTTCGGGCCTCGAGGCCAACCAGACTTTCGAAGCGGACGTCGTCATCGTCGGCAGCGGCGCCGGTGGTGGCGTAAGCGCCGAGCTTCTTTCCGCCGCCGGCCTCGAAGTCGTCATTGTCGAGGAAGGCCCGTTGCGCACGAGCAGCGACTTCAAGATGCACGAGTCTGCAGCCTACCCCGATCTTTACCAGGAGTCAGCAAGCCGCCAGACCGCCGACAAGGCAATCAAGATCCTCCAGGGACGATGTGTCGGCGGCTCGACTACCGTTAACTGGACGTCCAGCTTTCGCACCCCACCGGCCACCCTGCGCTGGTGGCAGACGGCGCATGGCCTCAAGAAACTGTCGGTCGAGGCCATGGCGCCATGGTTCGCGGCCATGGAGCGGCGTCTCAATATCGGACTCTGGCCCCTGCCGCCGAATGAGAACAACGCCGCGCTGGCAAGCGGCGCCGAAAAGCTCGGTATTCCGGTTGCGGTCATCCCGCGCAACGTCAAGATGTGCTGGAACCTTGGCTATTGCGGGATGGGCTGCCCAACCAACGCCAAACAGTCGATGCTGCTGACGACGATTCCCGCCGCTCTGAGCCGGGGCGCCACCCTGATCTCGCGACTCCGCGCCGACAAGCTCGAATTCTCCGGCAACCGGGCCGTGGCGCTGCACGGCGTCGCCCTGAAACCCGATGGAGTTCACCCGAGCGCTATCGGCGTGACACTTCGCGCCCGCCATTTTGTCCTTTCCGCCGGCGCGATCAACTCGCCGGCCCTGCTCCTGCGCAGCAAGGCCGTCGATCCACACGGCCTGCTCGGCAAGCGCACCTTCCTGCATCCTGTGGTCCTCTCGTCCAGCCTGTTTGCCGACCCGGTGCGGGCCGATGCCGGCGCTCCGCAATCAGTCTACTCGGACCACTTTCTCGGACAAGCTGCGGTCGACGGTCCGCTGGGCTTCAAACTGGAGGTGCCGCCGATGCATCCGGTGCTGTTCGCGACGACCCTGCAGGGCTGGGGCGAGGCGCACGCCCGACTGATGAAGCACTTCGCCAACTGCCAGACACTGTTGGCCCTGATCCGCGACGGATTTCACCCGGAAAGCCAGGGCGGACGCGTCAGCCTGCGCGACGACGGCTCGCCAGTTCTCGACTACCCGCTCAACGAGACCTTCTGGGAAGCCGCCCGCCGCGCCCTGCTGGCCATGGCCGAAATCCAGTTTGCTGCGGGCGCCACCTGGGTCACACCGGTTCATGAGTCGGCGACCGGCTACACAAGCTGGGCCGAGGCGAGACAGGGCATTGCCGACCTGCCGCTCGCCCCGCTGCGCTGTCGTGTCGTCAGCGCCCACGTGATGGGCGGCTGCGCGATGGCCGAGTCACCGCAACGCGGAGTGGTCAGCGATGAAGGCCGTCACTTCCAGATCAAAAATCTCTCGGTCCACGACGGTTCCGTCTTCCCGACCAGCATTGGCGCCAATCCCCAGCTTTCGATCTATGGTCTGGTGGCGCGCAACGCCTCGCTGCTCGCTGCCGCGCTGGCCGGCAAACCGCGCCCGGCGATTCTCTGAGATCAGGCCCGAGCATGGTACCTCTCTCCCTTCTGATCGCGCTCTCGGGTGAGCTGGCAATCTACGCAGCGTTCGCCCGTCACTTCACCGATGCGTCGTGGGAAACTTCCGTGATTTTGGCGTTTGCCGGCGTCCTCGGCGTGCGCGCCGGCATCATCGCCGTCACCTGGGCATATGCCCGCGCCTACGCTTCGCCGGCGCGCTCGCTCTCTGTTGGCGAAGCGTTGCGCATGATCATTGGCGAATATCTGGCGTTTCTGCTGACTGTCATCGTCATTTTGCCCTTCGAAAGACTGTGGATGGCCCCGGACCGCCTGGGTCCGTGCGCGCGCCCACTCCTTCTGGTGCACGGTTACGGATGCAGCCGCGGAGTCTGGTGGTGGCTGCGGCGTCGGCTCGAGGCCGCCGGCTTCAGCGTCGCAACCGTCAGCCTTGCGCCACCGTACAGCAGCATCGGAAAACTGGTGCCGCAGCTCGCGCAGCGGATCGACGATGTCTGCCGCGCCACCGGCGCCGGGCACGTCGTTCTGATCGGCCACAGCATGGGCGGGCTGGTCTGCCGCTCCTATCTGGCACGTCATGGCAGCAGCCGCGTCGACCGACTGATCACGATAGCCTCGCCGCATTCCGGCAGTGAACTCGCGCGCATCGGCGTCGGCGACAACGCGCGGGAAATGGAGCCGGGTTCCTTGTGGCTGCGGGATCTTGCGGCTGCCTCCACTTCGCTACCGACCATCGCGTTGCGCACCCCGCACGACAACTTCGTCATGCCCCAGGACAACCAGCGCCTGGCCGGCGCCAACGATATTCCCCTCGACGGCATCGGTCACCTGGCGGTGCTCTATGCCGGACGCACGGCACGCGAAGTAGTCAGCGCCTGCCGCTGATCCCCGTGTGTCTTTCCCGGCAGGGTCGACGCCAGAGCCTCCCGATTCCCTTGCAGCGCGGCAACAACAGGTCCTCCCCGAGGTCACGGCAGCCGGATTTCATGGCAACAAGAAGCCCCCGCCGGTTTTCCCGACGGGGGCTTTGTTGCATTGCTCCGGTCGACGCTGAAAAAGCGCCGATTTTCGCGGATTACATCTCGACCGTCGCCGCCTGTTCCACAAACTCCGGAATCTGGTCGAAGTTCATGTAGCGGTACACGTCGGCCGCCTTGGCATTGACCAGCTTGATCTGCTCCATGTATTCCGCCACCGTGACGATGCGCCCGGCCAGCGCGCACATGGCGGCCAGTTCGGCGGAACCGAGGTAGACCTGGGTGTCGATGCCGAGGCGGTTCGGGAAGTTGCGGGTCGAGGTGGAGATCGCCGTGGAGCCCTTGCGGATCTGGGCCTGGTTGCCCATGCACAGCGAGCAACCCGGCATTTCCATGCGCGCGCCGGACTTGCCGAGGACGCCGTAGTAGCCTTCTTCGGTCAGGATCAGCGCATCCATCTTGGTCGGCGGCGCGATCCACAGACGGGTCGGGATGTCGGACTTGCCTTCGAGAACCTTGGCGGCGGCGCGGAAGTGGCCGATGTTGGTCATGCACGAGCCGATGAAGACTTCGTC
>JBEOKN010000026.1:0-11204 GCA_040275885.1 Azonexus sp.
ATTTTGACCTATAATTCCGTCGATCATGGATTCCCTGACCCTTATTCGCGAATTTCTCGACAGTCGCCTGGAAATTGCTCCAGAGACGGTGCTCCCTGAGTCGAAGCTCGACGACCTGAATGTCGACTCGCTGATGTTGGCCGAGATCATGTTCGAATTCGAGGATCGGTTCAATCTGACTCTGCACAGGAATCTCAAGAGTCCTCGTACGGTCGGTGATCTGGTTGTGCTCATGGACCGGCTGCGCAGCGAGCAGGGCTGAGAAATGACCGGGCGGCGAGTTGCGGTGACCGGTCTGGGGCTGATCAGTCCCTTCGGTGGCGATCTTGTCGATTTTTTTGCCCGTCTGCTGGCCGCCGAGTCGGCGATTGGCTTCCTGCGCACCGACGATGTGCCGCGGCCACTGGCCATGCCCTTTGTCGGTTGCTCCGGGTTCTCCGCCGAGGCCATGCTCGGCCGGGCGCTGGCGGGAACGATGGATCGATTTGCCCAGCTTGGCGTCGCCGCCGCCTTCGGGGCGTGGGCCGATGCCGGTTTTTCGCGCGCCGATACGGCACAGGACCGGGAAGGCTGGGGGGTCGCCTGGGGCACCGCGCTCGGCGGTACCCTGGCCTACGAGAACGGTTACCGGGATTTCTGGCAACAGGGACGCGAGCGCCTGTCACCGCTTGCCCTGATCCGGGGCATGAACAATGCGGCGAACGCCCACATTTCTATCCAGCTCGGGTTGGGTGGCGTCAGCATGAGCCATACCGTCGCCTGCGCGTCATCCGCCATCGCCATCGGCGAGGCATTTCGCCGCGTGCGTAGCGGCGAGGCGCCGGTGATGCTGACCGGTGGTTCCGATGCGCCGCAGGCCTACGCGGTGGCCCGGGCGTGGGAGGCCTTGCGCGTTCTGGCGAGCGGCGACGAGAATGCTGCGCCGCAATCCTGCCGCCCGTTCAGTGTCGACCGTAGCGGTCTGGTCCTCGGTGAGGGCGGGGCGGCGCTGGTGCTCGAAGACTGGGACCATGCCGTCGCCCGCGGCGCCCGCATCCAGGGCGAGATGCTCGGATACGGGACCAGTTGCGACCACAGCCACCTGGTGCGCCCGGAAGCAGCCGGACAGGTGCGCGCGCTGGAGGCTGCGCTCGCGGATTCCGGCCTGGCTCCCGGCGACATCGACTACGTTAATGCCCATGGCACGGCGACGGCCGAAGGTGATCCGGTTGAAGTGGCGGCCCTGCGCGCGGTATTCGGCGAACGTGCTGCGCGGCTGCCGGTCAGCGCGACCAAGTCGATGCACGGTCACCAGCTCGGCGCCGCCGGGGCTGTCGAAGCCATCGTCACCGTGCTCGCCCTGCGCGAACAGGTGCTGCCGCCGACTGCGAATCTCACCAACCTCGACCCCGCCTGTGCCGGTGTCGACCACGTCCTCGCCGCCCGCAACCAGACGGTGCGGGCGGCCCTCTCCAATTCATTTGCCTTTGGCGGCAGCAACGCGGTGCTTGCGTTCCGCGCCGTTGCCTGATCGAATCGAGGAAACATCCCATGTCACAAGAAATCGCTCCGGAAGCTGTCGACAACCTGCTGCCGGAGGTTGCCGAACTGATCGTCACGGCCCTCAATCTGGAAGTCGCGGCTGCTGAAATAGAGCCCGATGCCCCCCTGTTCGGCGAGGGCCTGGGCCTCGACTCGATCGACGTACTGGAAATCGCACTGGTCATTTCCAAGCGGTACGGTTTTCAGTTGCGCTCGGATAGTGAGGATAACGTGCGGATCTTTTCATCGCTGCGCACCCTGGCCTCGCACATCGCCGCCCAGCGCAGCAAATGATCATGCCCCCGGGCCCTCTGGCGCGCGCCCTGGCTCTGTTCGCACTGATGGCGGCATGGGCCTGGCTGGCACATCGGGGCAGCGCCGGGGAGGGCAATCCGGATTTTGCCGCCGCGCTGGCTGCGGCGCCGATCGTCGCCATCACCGTTCTGTTGTTGTGGCGCGTCGGCAAGCCGCTGTGGATCGTCGTCGGGGGGCTTGCCCTGCTTGCCTTCCTCGCCTGGCTGTGGCCGGGGCTGCGCGAGAATGTGGCGTTCCTCTATTGCGTTCAGCATGTCGGCACCAACCTGGTTCTTGCCACGCTGTTCGGGCGTACCTTGTTCGGGCCGCGTGAAGCCCTGGTCACACAATTCGCCCGGACGGCGCATCTTGGCGTCATCTCGGTCGCCAAGGAACGCTATACACGGCAGGTGACGATCGCCTGGACTGTCTTCTTCGTCGCCATGGCGCTGGTTTCGACCGCGCTGTTCTGGCTGGCCCCGCTGGCGGCCTGGTCGGTCTTCGCCAATCTGCTGGCGCTGCCGCTGATTGTCTTGATGTTCGTGGTCGAGCACTGCTTCCGCCATCGCATTCTGCCGCCGGGAGAGCGTTCCAGTGTTGCCGACACCTTTCGCGGCTACCGGGCGGCCATGCAGCGCCGCCACTCCGATAATCTCGCCAAGCACCCATGAACACGCTGCCGCTGCTCGGGCACGCCAGCCTCGACGATATTCTCGCCTGGCGGCCGTCCGGTCCGGTCCGGGTACGCGAATTCCTCGCCGATGTCGATGCACTGGCCGCGCAGTTCCCGGTTGGCCGTAACGTCCTCAACGTCTGTCAGGACCGCTACCGCTTCACGGTCGGTTTCGCGGCCGGGCTGGTCAGCGGCAGGACCAGCCTGCAACCCGCCGCGCAGTCAGCGGAAACGCTGCGTCAGGTGCGGGCTGCCTGTCTGGATGTCTTCTGTCTGTGCGACGGCGATTTCGACAGTCTTGATCTGCCGCGCCTCGACTTTCCGGAGCTTGTCGCGGTCGACCCCGAAAAAGTGGTCAAAATCCCGGATATTCCTGCCGATCAGGTCGCCGCCTGTCTTTTTACGTCGGGGTCGACCGGCCTGCCGGTGCCCCACCACAAGAGCTGGGGCGGTCTGTTCAGGAGCGGGCGGGCCGAGGCCGAACTTCTGGCGATGTTCGTCCGCTCCCATACCGTCGTGGGTACCGTTCCGCCACAACACAGCTATGGCCTCGAATCGACGGTGCTGCTCGCCCTGCAGGGAAATTGTCCGTTCTGGTCGGGCAAACCCTTCTACCCGCAGGACATCGTCGCCGCACTCGACGCTGTCCCGCGGCCGCGCATGCTGGTGACCACGCCCTTTCACCTTTCCGCCCTGCTGGCGTGCGACCTCGACCTGCCGGCTGTAGATCTGCTGCTCTCGGCTACCGCGCCGCTCTCCACCCGGCTCGCCGCCGAGGCCGAGCGCCGCTTCGCCGCGCCGCTGCGCGAAATCTACGGGTGCACCGAAGCCGGCCAGATTGCCAGCCGGCGCACGACTGCCGATCGCTCCTGGCAGTTGCTGCCCGATGTCCGCCTGGAGCAGGATGGCGATCAAGCCACCGTTTTCGGCGGCCACGTCGAAGGCCGGGTTGTCTTGTCCGACCACATCGAAATCCTTGGCGACGGGCGTTTCCTGCTGCACGGGCGGCATTCCGACCTGGTCAATATTGCTGGCAAGCGTTCGTCGCTCGCCTATCTGAATCACCAGATCACGGCGCTGCCGGGTGTCGCCGATGGCGTCTTCTTCATGCCCGGCGACGAAACTGCAGAAGGGATCAGCCGCCTGTGCGCTTTGGTCGTCGCGCCGGGTATTGAGCGCCGGCAACTTCTGGCGGCACTGCGCGAGCGTATCGATCCGGTTTTCCTGCCGCGGCCGCTGATTCTCGTCAACGCGTTGCCGCGCAATGCGACCGGCAAGCTGACCCGCGATAACTTGCAGGCTTTTTACGCCGACCACAAGTCCGATGCCGGCCGCTGAATTCACCTGGGTCGTGCCCGCGGATCATCCGGCGCTGAGCGGGCATTTTCCAGGTCGTCCCATCGTGCCCGGCGTCGTCCTGGTCGACCGGGCGCTCCTGTTTGCCGAGGGCCTTCTCGGTCGATCCGGCGTCAACTGGCAGATCGCCAACGCCAAGTTCTTCAGCCCGGTCGGGCCAGGGGAAGCGCTCTCCTTCACTCTTGAAGTGCGGGGCGGCGGCGCGATAGCCTTCCGCGTGGGGGCTGCCGGGCGCGATGTCGCTTCCGGTAGCCTGACGGTACCCGCCGCATGACCCGGCCGCCGCCGGCCGCCCCCGACTGGCGGCGCCAGCAGGAGAAGAGCCATCTGGCGATTCTGAAACTGATGGTCTGGATCTCGCTGACTTTCGGTCGCCGGATCGGGCGCGTCGTCCTCTACGGCATCGCCGCCTATTACGTACTGTTCGCCGCCGCGGCCCGACGCGCCAGCCGCGCCTACCTCGAGCGTGCGCTCGGGCGCTGGGCCGAATGGTCCGATGGCTTCCGCCATGTCCTGAGCTTTGCCAGCACCATCCATGACCGCATCTACCTGCTCAACGACCGTTTCGACCTCTTCGACATTGAGGTGATCGGCGCCGAGGAACTGCATGCTTCGCTGGAAAGGCAGCCCGGTGCGTTGCTGATCGGTGCCCATCTTGGCAGCTTCGAGGTGCTGCGGGCGGTGGCACGTGGCAGGGCAGGGCTCAAGGTGGCGATCCTGATGTACGAGGAGAATGCGCGCAAGATCAACGCGACGCTGGAGGCGATCAATCCGGCTGCCAGCGCGGACATCATCGCGCTCGGGCGCACGGACTCGATGCTGCAGGCCCGCGACCGCCTCGATCAGGGTTACCTGGTCGGCATGCTGGCCGACCGCGGCCTGGGCGACGACGCCACGGTCGACTGCGAATTTCTCGGTGAAATGGCACCTTTTCCGGTCGGACCCTGGCGCATGGCGGCGATGCTGCGGCGGCCGGTATTCTTCATGACCGGGCTCTATCTCGGTGGTAACCGCTACCAGCTGCACTTCGAGCCGCTCGCCGATTTTTCCACCGCGTCACGTGCCGACCTCGGCGCGGCGACAAGCGCGGCACAGCGGCGTTACGTCGACCGTCTCGCGCATTTTTGCCGGCTGGCGCCCTACAACTGGTTCAATTTCTTCGATTTCTGGCAGAGGGCCCGATGACACGATACCTCTGCGGTTTCCTTTTGGCGTTGCTGAGCCTGCCGGCCATCGCTGCCTTCGATGTCGCTCAGCTGATGGACGAGCTGGCCAGACACGGGGGTGGGCGTGCGAAATTTGTCGAGAAGAAAACCATTTCGTTGCTCGACAAGCCGCTGGTGTCGACCGGCGAAATGAGCTACAGCGCCCCTGGCCGCCTCGAAAAGCGCACGCTGACGCCGAAGCCGGAAACGCTGGTGCTCGAGGGCGAGGTGTTGAGCATCGAGCGTGACAAGCAGAAGCTGACCATCAATCTTGCCAGCCAGCCCGAGGCGCTGGCCTTCATCGACAGCATTCGCGGGACGCTGACTGGCAACCGCGCCGCACTTGAGAAGAACTATCTGTTGCACCTCGCCGGCAGCCCGGACAAATGGACATTGACCCTGTTGCCAAGCGAGCAGAAAGTGGCCGCGCTGGTTCAGCGCATCACGGTCAGCGGGAGTCGGGGCCGGGTGCGGAGCATCGAATATCTGCAGGCTGACGGTGACCGTTCACTGTTGACCATCGAGCCGATCGAGTCCAGATGACCCGGGCTGCGTGGCGGGCCTTCCTGATCTGGCTGCTGGCCGTGCTGGCCGGTGCTGTCATTGTCTGGAACAGCCGCTTCGTTGCCGACATGTCTTTCTTCCTGCCCGCTCACCCGAGCGCCGGGCAGCAGGTGCTGGTCGATCAGATCAAGACGGGCGCTGTTTCCCGCCTGCTGATGCTTGCCATCGCCGGCGGCGATGCGCGCCAGCGCGCCCGCCTGTCGCGTGACCTGCGGGCCCGACTGGCAGCTTTGCCCGAATTCGTTTCGGTCGAGAATGGTGAAGCCGGCAGTCTGGATGCCGACCGTGACTTCCTGATGCTTCATCGCTACCTGCTCAGTCCGGCGGTGAGGCCCGAGCGCTTTACGGTCGATGGTTTGCGCAACGCCATCGCCAACAGCGTCGACCTGCTGGCCTCGCCAGCCGGGCTGATGCTGAAGCCGTTGCTGGCGCGCGATCCGACCGGCGAGCTGGTGGCGCTTCTCGGCAGCCTGAATGCCGGGACCCAGCCGGCCATCCGGGAAGGCGTCTGGGCCTCGCGCGACGGCGAGCGGGCAATGCTGCTGGTCCAGACCAGGGCGCTCGGCTCAGACACCGATGGCCAGGAGGAGGCGATCGGCAATATCCGCCTGCAATTCGCTGCGCTCAGCACGGCGGCCGGAATCCAGGATGCGCGGTTGCAGCTCTCCGGGCCCGGCCTCTTCGCGGTTAATGCGCGGGCGACAATCAAAGGCGAAGTGACCCGCTTGTCGCTGATCAGCACGGTCGCCATCGTCGGCGTCCTGTTGTTCGTCTATCGCTCGCTGCCCCTGCTGCTGCTTGGTTTGCTGCCGGTGGTTTCGGGGGCGCTGGCGGGCATCGTCGCGGTCAGTCTGGTTCATGGAACGGTGTTCGGCATTACCGTCGGCTTTGGTTCGGCGCTGATCGGCGAAGCAGTCGATTACTCGATCTACTACCTGGTGCAATCCGGCCGTATCGGCGTCGCCGCCTGGCGGCAACGCTTGTGGCCGACGATCCGCCTTGGCGTGCTGACCTCGGTCTGCGGCTTCGGCGCTTTGCTCTTCTCCGGCTTTCCCGGACTCGCCCAACTCGGGTTGTACTCTCTGAGCGGTGTACTGACTGCCGCGCTCGTCACGCGCTTCGTGCTGCCGCACCTGGCGGGCAATGCGTTACAAACGCGTGACCTCGCAGGCCTGGGCCGGGCAGCGGCACGCGGTATCCACGTCATGCGCGGCGGGCGCTGGCTGGTGCTTTTTCTCGCGGTGCTCGCCGTCGCCCATCTGTTCGCGCACCGTGATGCCCTGTGGCATTCGAGCATCTCCGCTCTGAGCACGGTGAGTGCCGAGGAGGGGGCGTTAGACCTGACCTTGCGCGCAGACATCGCGGCGCCCGATTCGCGCCACCTGGTAGTCGTCAGTGCCGGAGACCGCGAAGGCGCGCTGCAGGCTGCCGAAATGGCAGGGGAGCAGCTCGACCGGCTGGTTGCTGCCGGTGTTATCGGCAGCTATGACAGCCCGGCACGTTTTCTGCCCAGCCGGGCGACCCAGAAGGCGCGCTGCGCCAGCCTGCCCGAGGCCGCGGACCTGCGCGCTCGGCTGGCGGCGGCGCAGGCAGGCTCGCCGCTGGCTGCCACCCGGCTGGGCGGCTTCGTCGACGACGTTGCCAGCGCCAGGGAGCAGTGTACATTGACCCGCGAGTCGCTCAGCGGGACCAGCCTGGCGCTCGTCGTTGACGCCCTGCTGCTGCAGCGTCCGGACGGCTGGACAGCGCTGCTGCCGCTGCATCCTCCGAGCGGCGACCGCGGCCCGGAAATTGCCAGCGCGCCGGTGCGCGACACGCTGACCGGGAGCAATGCGCTCTTCATCGACATGAAGGGTGAATTCGACCAACTCTACAGTGATTATCTGCACGAAGCGATGCTTCTTTCACTGGCCGGACTCGCCGCCATCGTCGCGCTGCTGGGCATCACCCTGCGCTCGCTGAAGCGTCTCGCCGCCGTCATGCTGCCGCTGGTGCTGGCGGTCTTGATGGTCAGTGCGGGACTCAGTGCAATCGGCGAACGGCTCCACCTGATGCACCTGATTGGCATGTTGCTGATCGTTGCCGTCGGCTCCAATTACGCCCTTTTCTTCGACCACGCCAAGGTTCAGCGTGAACTCGATCCAGAGACGCTGGCCTCGATGCTGGTGGCCAACCTGACCACCGCCATCGGCTTTGGCACCCTGGCGCTCTCCAAGGTGCCGGTGCTGCATGCGGTCGGTGTGACCGTCGGACCGGGGGCGATCCTCACCCTGCTTCTGGCGGCCATTCTCGTTGCCCGCCCGGTGCCGCAATGAAGCCTGTCCTGCAGACGGTGTGGCACACTTGCGGCGCACACAAGCTGATCGTCCTGCTACCGGGCGCTTACATGAAGCCGGATGATTTCCGTGCGGCAGGATTCTTCGCGGCTGCGGCGCGGCGTCGTGCTCCCGACATCGTTGCGGTCGACCTCGATCCGGGCCTGATTTCCGACGGTTCCGCCCTGTCCCTGCTGGACGCCGAAGTCATCGCCCCGGCACGTCGTCAGGGATACGCCGCAATCTGGCTTGGCGGCGTCTCCCTGGGCGGTCTGCTTGCTCTCTGTTATAACGCCGACACGCCGGCCGGCGTCGACGGTCTCTGTCTGCTCGCACCGTACCCGGGCAGCCGGCTGACACGCAACGCCATCACCCGCGCCGGTGGCCTCGAAGCCTGGGAGCCGGATTGCCAGCAACTGGACGATCCCGAGTTTCGCATGTGGCGGTGGCTGAAACGTCCGCCGGTTGCCTTTCCGGTCTTCGTCGGCTATGGCCGCGACGACCGCTTTGCTGACGGCATGCGGCAAATTGCCGGGTGTTTCCCTGCAGCGTCGCGGCTGGTTGTCGCGGGCGGTCACGATTGGCCCGTATGGCTGGATTTGTGGGAAAATTTTCTCGACCGTGGATATCTCGCTGCCTGAACTCATGCCCCAACCGTGGAAGCCCTCGCCGGCGATCAAGCTCTCGTTTGCCACACACGGCACCGCCGCAATCAGCCTGCTGGTTGTTCCCGGCGCCTGGCCTTGGGCGCTCGCTGCCGTGACCGTCAATCAACTGCTCATTTCCGGTGCCGGCCTGCTGCCACGCTCCGCGCTGCTCGGCGCCAACCTGAATCGGCTACCCGCCGCGGCTGCAAGTCGCCGCGAAGTCGCCCTGACGCTTGATGATGGACCGGACCCCGAGGTAACCCCCCGTGTCCTCGACATTCTCGACACGACCGGCATGAAGGCAAGCTTTTTCTGTATTGGCAATCGCGCCCGGCAGTATCCTCGCGTGTGTCGCGAGATCGTCGAACGCGGCCATCGCGTCGAGAATCACGGCGACTCGCATTCATGGATCTTTGCCGGCTTTGGCAGCACCCGAATGCGGGCCGACATCGCCGCCGCCCAAGCCACGCTGGCCGACATCACGGGCCAGGCCCCGCAATTCTTCCGGCCGACTGCAGGTCTGCGCAACCCCCTGCTCGACCCGGTCCTCGCCAGCCTCGACCTGCGCCTCGCCTCATGGACGCGCCGTTCCTACGATACGCGGACCGGCGATGTCCGACGTGTTCTCGGCCGCCTGACCGCCGGTCTCGGACCCGGCGACATCCTTCTCATGCACGACGGCAACGGCGCGCTGACACCCGCCGGCGAGCCGGTCATCCTGGCGGCGCTGCCGCACCTGGTGAACGCCTTCGCCGAGGCCGGCTTGTCTCCGGTCACGCTGACGGCGGCCGTGCAATGACGAAGCGCTTCGTTCGCGACCTGCTCGACGACGCCAGTCGCCCCTTCCTGAACGGCGGCCGTTTCGCCTATTACTATTCACGCGGCAAGCTTTCCTCGGACTGCATTTTCCGCGAAGTCCTGAAGCGTGGAGTGTTTCCGTCGGAAGCCCGCTTTCTCGACCTCGGCTGCGGGCAGGGCAGCCTCTTCGCCTGGTTGCTCGCCGCGCGCAAGCTCTATGAACAGGGCCACTGGCCGAGCGACTGGGCGATGCCGCCAAGGCCGCTCAGCCTGCGCGGTTTCGAATTGATGCAGAAGGACGTCGAGCGTGCGGCGCGCGCCTTCGGCGACGACCATCCGCTGGTCAACATCCGTCAGGGCGACATGTGCCAGGTCGAATTCGGTGAGGCCGATGTCGTCACCATCCTCGATGCCCTGCACTATATCGATCCTCTCCAACAGGATGACGTACTGAGGCGGATTCGCGCCGCGCTGCCGCCCGGTGGGCTGTTCCTCACCCGCGTCGGCGATGCCGGGGCCGGCCTGCCGTACCACATCTGCAACTGGGTCGATCATGCGGTCACTTTCGTCCGCGGCCACCGCTTGCCCACGCTTTACGGTCGCAAGCTGGCTGACTGGATCGCAATGCTGAAGAATCTCGGATTTCAGGTCGAAACCATGTCGATGAGCGAAGGGAAGCCGTTTGCCAACATCATGCTGATCTCCCGGGTGCCGGCATGAATCCGGATTGGATCGACCTGAGTTTGCTGGTTGTCGGCACCATCGTGCTGACCTGGCTGTCGCGCAAGGCGCTGCGCCATCCCGGGCGCCACGGCTTCTACCGCTTCTTCGCCTGGGAAGCGATCCTCGGTCTGGTCGTGCTGAATCGTCAGCCTTGGGGCGAGCAACCGATCTCCGGCCACCAGAGCGCTTCCTGGATGCTGATGCTGCTCAGCATCTACCTGGTCATCCGTGGTCACGGTGCCCTGCGGCAGCAGGGTTCGGCCAGCGAGGAGCGCGACGACGGCGCGCTGTACGGTTTTGAAAAGACGACGGTGCTGGTGACCACCGGCATCTTCAGCCACATTCGCCACCCGATGTATGCGTCGCTGCTGGCACTGGCCTGGGGGGTCTATTTCCAGGATCCATCCTGGCCGGGCGCCGCGCTCGCGGGGATCGCCTCGCTGTCGCTGGTGCTGACCGCCAAGGCCGACGAGCACGAGTGCCTGAGTTATTTCGGCGCCCCCTACGCCGCCTACATGCAGCGTACCCGGCGCTTTATCCCGCATCTGTTTTGATGTTCCAGCCAGCCCGGGTGGTCGCGCCGTGCTTGGCTGTCGCCATCGTCGCCGGCTGCGCGGGTACCGGCGAGCCGCTCCCGGGCGGCACGGTACCCGTCGGTGCCCCACCGAGCGGACCGGAAATCCGCGCCATGGTCGTCCGGCTGATCCCGGCCAGCGTCAGAGACCGCAGCGGCTGGGCGGACGACTTGTACAGCGCCTTCAGCAGCCTCGACCTGCCGCATGCACCGCAGGTCTATTGCGCCGCCATCGCCATCATCGAACAGGAATCGAGCTTCCAGGCCGACCCGGTCGTTCCCAACCTGCCCGACATTGTCTGGCGCGAATTGGAACAGCGCGGCCGCAGGTACGGGATTCCCAAGTTGCTGATCTCCGCCGCACTGCTGAAGACCTCCCCGGATGGCCGCAGCTACAGCCAGCGCATCGACACGCTGCGGACCGAGAAGCAACTGAATGCGTTGTTCGAGGACATGATTGCCGAACTGCCGGCCGGGAAGACCCTGTTCGCCGGCTACAACCCGGTCCGCACCGGTGGCCCGATGCAGGTCAGC
>JBEOKN010000027.1:0-13237 GCA_040275885.1 Azonexus sp.
CGAACGGCTTGGGCTGATGAATCGGCGGCTGGAAGGCATGGGCCTTGAACCGCTTGATGACCTGGGCCGCTGAATCTGTTTCGCAAAATCAGAAAGGCGGCGCTGGCGGGACGGTGGCAATGGGGCAGAATAGGAGCATGACTTCAAAAAGTGTGCCCAAGATTGTGCCCATGTTCCAGACTGGAACCCGAACAACCAAGCAATGGCGCGGCTTTGCGCCAGTTCGCTAGCTTCTGCATCGGTAAGTAGATGGACGCCCTGCCGCCGGGCTTGCTGGCACTGGTCCTGGCGGCTTTTCTCGCTGGGGGTATCGACGCCGTTGTCGGCGGCGGCGGACTGATCCAGATACCCGCGCTGTTTGCCGTTCATCCAGGAGAACTGGCGGCGACGCTCTTCGGGACCAACAAGTGCGCGAGCGTCGTCGGCACGGCCAATGCGACCTGGCGTTACGCGCGGCGAGTGAGGATGCCGTGGCGGACGATCCTGCCTGCGGCATTTGCTGCTCTGGCTTTTTCCTATGTCGGCGCAGCAGCGGTCGCCTGGCTGCCCAGGGATGTGGTGCGCCCGCTGATTCTCGTGATGCTTGTCATTGCTGCGGTCTACACGCTCAAACGCAAGGATTTCGGGCTGGTGCATCGTCCGGCATATGGTGGTCATCGCGAGCTCGTGTTCGCGTTTCTCCTGGGTGGCGTCATCGGCTTCTATGATGGTTTTTTCGGACCGGGTACGGGCAGTTTTCTGATCTTTCTGTTCGTCCGCTTCTTTGGTTTCGACTTCCTTCATGCTTCCGCCGGTGCGAAAGTGGTCAATGTCGCGACCAATCTCGCTGCCCTCGCCTATTTCCTGCCCAACGGCTACGTTCTGCCTCTGGTGGCGGCGGCGATGGCGGCGGCGAACGTCGGCGGGTCGATGGCCGGGACCTGGCTGGCACTCCGGTATGGCAGCGGACTGATTCGGCGAATATTTCTGCTGGTGGTCGGAGTCCTCATCGTCCGCTTCGCCTGGGACACCGTCGCATCGTTCTGACCTCCGCTGAAGGTCCGGGGCCGGAGCGGCGGAAGGTTATAATCGCCCCATGGGCAACGAGGTATTCATGTGTTCCTGAGTCGAATTCTTCCGTACCCGCGGATTGGGCTGATGGCTGTCGTCATCCTGCTGGCCTCTTGCGCTGGAGCACCGAGTGATAATGGCGCAGCGGAACGGAAGGCCGGGTGGGGGCAGTCGACAGCCAGTCTGCGCAGCGGATTTGCCTGCTGCAATCTGCGTTACAGCGGCGATCAGCTCAGCAGTTCCAATTTCGCTCAGTTGCCCTTCATCGCAGTCGGGACGCCGGTTCTGGTCAGGGCGGTCGACGATGCCCAGGCAATTGTCGAGATCAATGGCCAGCAGTTGCTGTTGCGGACTGATCCGGCCCAGACTCGCGAAAGTCCGGGCCAGTGGCTTGACAAGGCCGTGGTCGCGCAGGATCCACAGCGACGGCTGGAGACCTTCCCGGCCGGGGTGCGTGCGGCAATTCAGTCGGGTCGTGTGATGAAGGGCATGACCAGGGAACAGGTCATCATGTCTGTTGGCTATCCGCAGGTCGATGAAAAGAAGGGCCTCGCCGCTCCCAGCTGGCGCTACTGGTGGTCGGGCTTTGAGTCCTTCTACGTCCAGTGGACGCGGGACAAGGTGCGAAAGATCGACGGGAATTCGGCGACTGTGAACAAGCTGACTTATCACTAGCCTTCGGTCATTGCTCAAGCACGCTTGCTGAAGAGCGCAGGGCGATTTGTCAGCCAGCCTTGTCCAGAGTACGGAGGAAGGTCGTGGCTTCCTGAAAGCCAACTACACGGAGACCCTGTACCTCCTTGCCACCCGAGGTGAAAAACACGATCCCCGGCGGCCCGAACAGACCGAAGCGGGCAAGCAGCGCCTTGTCGTCCAGCGAGTTCGCGGTGACATCCGCCTTGAGCAAGATGAAGCCGGCCAGCTTTTCGCGCACCGCCGGGTCAGCAAAGGTGTAGCGTTCCATCTCCTTGCAGGAAACGCACCAGTCGGCGTAGAAATCGAGCATCACCGGGCGATCGACTGCAGCCAGGCGCGCCTCGAGCTCGGCAACCGAGCGCACCGGCTCGAATGACAGCTTGGTGACCTCGCCGGCGACCGCCTGGCGACGCAAACCGGCCAGCGGCTGCAGCGGATCCCGGCTGCCGGCCAGGGCGCCAATCAGGAGCGCGGCCCCGGTCAGCAGCATGACGATGCCGATACCTTTCCAGAAGCGCTGCCAGCCCCTGGCATGCTGTGGCAGCGGATCGAGCGCGTGCAGGTAGATGGCGGGGACGATGAGCAGCGCTGCCCAGGCCAGCATCGGGACGACCGGCGGCACGACGGGTGTCAGCAGCCATACGGCGGTGGCCAGCAGGAGCACGCCGAAACCCTTCTTGACGCCTTCCATCCACGGGCCGCTCTTCGGCAGCAGCGAGCCGCCGGCGGTGCCGACGGCGATCAGCGGTGCGCCCATGCCGAGCGCCATGACGAACAGCGCCGTGCCGCCGAGCACGGCGTCGCCAGTCTGGCCGATGTAGAGAAGCGCCCCGGCCAGCGGCGCGGCGACGCAGGGGCCGACGATCAGCGCCGACAACGCGCCCATGGCGAAGACGCCGATGCCACGCCCGCCCTTGAGGTGGCCGGATTCTTCCGACAGCTTGCTTTGCAGCGCGGTTGGCAGCTGCAGTTCGTAGAAACCGAACATCGAAAACGACAACACGACGAAGACCAGCGCGAAGGCACCAAGCACCCAGGCGTTCTGCAGGGCGGCCGAGAGCAGCGTGCCGGTCAGCCCTGCGGCGATGCCGGCGGCGGCATAGGTTACCGCCATGCCGAGCACATAGGCGAGTGACAGCGCGAAGCCGCGGGCGTGGGAATTGTGGTGCCCCTGACCGGCGATGATGCCGGAGAGGATGGGAATCATCGGCAGGACGCAGGGCGTCAGCGCCAAGCCGAGGCCGGCAATGAAGAAAAAGGCGAGATTGACCCAGAATCCGGCGTCGCGGAGGATGCCGGCAATCTTGCCGCTTTCGTCGACCTCGACCGCAACTAGTGCCGCCGCCGGGCTGCCGGTGGCCGGCAGTTCGGCATTGACCGTCTGCGTCTGCGGCGGGTAGCAGACGCCGGCATCGGCGCAGCCCTGCGAGGTGACGTTCAACTTGAGCGGCAGCGCGCCCGAGGCGTTGCGCTCGACCGGCACGTGGATGACGACGTTCTTGTAGAAGACCTCGACCTTGCCGAAATTTTCGTCGTTCTTCTCCTTGCCCTTGGGAAATACCGGGGTGCCGAGCGTCACGCCTTCGCCATCAACGGCGAATCGGAACTTGTCACGGTAGAGATAGTAGCCCTTGGCAATGGCGAAGGTGACCTCGATCGTCTGCGCGTCCAGCGCGCGGACGCTCGGCTTGAAGGCGACGGCCGGGTCGAGGAATTCCTCGGCGTGGGCGAACGAAACCAGAAAGGCGAAGAGCAGGAGCAGGCGGCGCATGATCATTGGAGCACTTCTTCGGCCACCCAGTTCAGATAGGCGGGGAGGCCATGCTCGATCGGCAGAGCGATGATTTCCGGAATCTCGTAGGGGTGCAGCGCGCGGATCGTCTCTTGCAGCGCCGGATAGCTTGCTGCGGTCGACTTGATCATCAGGGGTATTTCCGTTGCCGACTCGACCTTGCCCCGCCAGCGGTAGATCGACTGCACGCGCGGCAGGATATTGACGCAGGCAGCCTGTCTTGCTTCCACGATGGCCAGCGCGATGGTGTTGGCGACTTCCTCGTCGGGACAGTTGGTGAGCACGAGCAGTGTGTCCATGAGCGGATTCTACTTGAGCAGACGCCGCCGCGTCAGGTGCAGCGCCACGGTGAAGGCCGCCGCGGTCATCGCGACCAGCGCCGTGATGTGCGTCAGGGCGTCGGCCGGGATCTGTCCCGCCAGCAGCGGCCGTACCAGTTGGACGCCCTGGGCCAGCGGCAGCCAGCCGCCGGTCGTGGCGAGCCAGCCGGGCAACTGGTCGGTCGGGAAAAAGACGCCGGAAATGAGCGTCATCGGCGTGATGAACAGCGTGAAGTAGTACATGAAAAAATCGTAGGACGGCGCCAGCGCGTTCCAGATCAGGCCGAGTGCGGCAAAGGCGAGGCCGGTGAGGACGATGGCCGGCAGCGCCCAGAGGAGCATCGGGCCGTGGGTCAGGCCGAGGGCCGTGACGACGACAAGAATCGCCGCTCCGGAAAACAGCGACTTGGTTGCCGCCCAGAACAACTCGCCGGCCACGACATCGGCGAGGCCGAGCGGGGTGTTGAGGATGGCGTCCCAAGTCTTCTGCACATGCATCCGGGAAAACGCCGAGTAGAGCGACTCGAAGGTCGCCGCGTTCATCGTCGAGGCGCAAACGGTGCCGGCCGCGAGAAAGGCCACGTAGGACTGACCGTCGATGTTCGGGAGCATCTGACCCAGTCCGTAGCCGAGTCCGAGCATGTATATCAGCGGATCGGCGAGGTTGCCCAGAATCGAGGGCAGGGCGAGCTTCTTCCAGACCAGGAAATTGCGTCGCCATACCGGGAGCCAGCCGAAAATCGGGGGGTGGACGCCACTCAGCATCGCGCCCCGATTTCCGCTCCGACCTCCACCTGATGGCTCCCAGCGGATGCGTTGAGCCGTGGCCGATCACCGGAGAATCGCCAGGTCATCGCCCGAACAGGCCTTTCAGGACGTCGCCGACACCTGGCATCGCCGATTCCCTGGCCGACCCGGAGGTGGCGGCGGCTTCCATCCCGAGAAGCGCGCTGTCGTGGCCCAGGACACGGACTGTGGCGGTCCAGATCAATGGCTTCTTCTCGCCCGGTTTCTGCGGCGGGAAGGAATATCCCTGGACGGGCCCGTGCGCGGTGCCCGTCACCATCGCCATCTCGGCCTTGGCAAAAATCCCTTCGGGAATGGTGCACTCACGCTGGCTCGCTGGCAGCATCGGACGCTTGTTGCGGTCGGCCATCCAGATGACCATTTCCTTCTCGTCCTTCGCCGCCACCGCCTGCAGGTCGTAGCCGCGGGCCCGCGTCAGGGCATCCCAGGCGAGCGGCACCGGCGCCTTCAGATCACTTGAGCGCGCCTTGAGATTCATCGGTTCGAGAAAGTCGAGGGCCGGCGTCAGGGCGAAGCGGATATCGTCCTTCATGAAACTTGCCTTGACCAAATGTTCACCGACGGCCGAGGCATTGTCCGGGATGCCCCGGTAATCTCGGTCACCCTGGGGCCAGCCGATCGTGCGCGGCGGCAGCGACGCGTCGCGGCCGGGGTCCTTGCCCTGGCTCCGGCTCTGGCGCGCCATGGCCTGAATCTCGGGCGGCACCTTGCCGGCGAGCGAGCGGAAGTCGATGACCTCCGGCTGGCCCTTCTGCACCGTCGGCGAGCAGCCCCAGTAGATCAGCACGCGGCCATCCGGCTCGCCGTCGGAGCCGCCGCCCCCGCTGCGCCGGCGCTCGCCGGTCAGCGGCAGCTGCGGCCCGATGCGCATGGCGTCGGGAACCGTGTGTGCCGCCTGATAGTCGCCCGGCAGATCGGTCGGCGAGGTCAGGCGCAGATCCATGTGGAGGCTGACACTGCTGCTCTTGCCCCCGGCCATCGCGCTGAAGACGCTTGCCATGCCCCCTGCTCCCATGCCGGCATGGGTCGTCAGGCTCATTTCGTAACTGGTCGGCGCCGCGCTCGCCGGGAGAGCCACTGCGCCGAGCGAAAGACACATTGCCCGCAGGGTGTAGGAATTGTTTCGGTTCGTCATGGCAGGCCTCCGCAAGTTCGGGTTAAGGGGTGACGACATTCTAGACCATGGCCATGCCCTGACGTCCAGGGCGGTCGACGGCAAATCCCACGCCATTCCCGGGCGGGCTGAAGTCGCGTGGCCAAACAGCGCTTCAGTCGCGTAGCTCGCGACCGGTGAGTTTGATGAAGACGTCTTCGAGATTCGACGCGCGGTGGACGTAACGCAGGCCTGGCGCCTCGGCAAGCCGGGCCAGCAGCGCCTCCGCGTCGGTGCAGTAGAAGAAGGCGGTTTCGCCGCTGGTCTCGACGCGTTCCGCCAGCTTGCCATGCGCTGCCACGAATGCTGTAAGTTCCCCGCCGGCTTCATCGTAGGCTTCGACGACCTGCGGCTCGATGTGCTCGGCGATCAATTGACGCGGGCTGCCCTCGGCGATCTTGCGTCCGTGATCGATGATGATCAGCGCATCGCACAGGCGCTCGGCTTCGTCCATGAAATGTGTCGTCAGGATCAGCGTCTTGCCGCTTGCCTTCAGCTGTTTCAGACGCTCCCAGATCAGGTGGCGGGCCTGCGGGTCGAGGCCGGTGGTTGGCTCGTCGAGGAAGACGATGTCGGGGTCGTTAACCAGCGCCCGGGCCAGCGTCAGGCGGCGCTTCATGCCGCCTGAGAGGGTCGCGATGCGGGCGTCGGCCTTGCTGCCGAGACCGGCGAAACCGAGCAGATCGGGAATGCGCGCCCTGACCTCATCGTCGCCAAGCCCGAAGTAGCGACCGAAGACGAGCAGGTTTTCGCTGGCGGTGAAATCCGGGTCCAGGTTGTCGAATTGCGGGACGACACCGACCCTGGTCCGCGCCTTCCGCGCCTCGGCCGGAATGACGCAGCCGTTCAGGTTGATGTCGCCGCTATCTGGCGCGGTCAGCCCGAGACAGAGGCGCAGGGTGGTCGTCTTGCCGGCGCCGTTGGGCCCGAGCAGTCCGAAGCAGCGTCCGCGTTCGACGCGGAGGCTCAGGCCGGCGACGACCTCGGCCCCGGCATACGACTTGCGCAGTCCGGAAGCCGCTAGTGCCGCCACGCGCGGGTGACGATGTCACGGATCAGATGCAGGCGACGGTGAAAGAAGTGATCGGCGCCCGGAACGACGATGACCGGCAGGTCAAGCGGCCGTGCCCAGTCGAAGACATTTTCCAGCGGCACCGTCTCGTCGGCCGATCCGTGGATGACGATGGTGTCGTGCGGCACGGCCTCGGTGTCATAGTTGCGGGTGCCCTCGACGAAGCCGGCGGCGGTGCCGACCAGCACCAGGCGCTGCGCCGGGTGGCCGAGGTCGGCCAGGCGCCGGGCCAGGCGCGTTTGGCAGAAGGCGCCGAACGAGAAGCCGGCCAGCGCCACCGGCAGGTTGCCGCAGCGGCACTTGGCGTCGTGCAGGACCGCCAGAAGATCCTCGGTTTCGCCATGGCCCTCGTCATGGACGCCCTCGGTGTCGCCGACACCGCGAAAGTTCGGGCGGAAGGCCGCATAGCCGAGGCTGACGAAGGTTCGCGCCAGCGTGTAGGCGACCTTGTTGGTGTTGGCGCCGCCGCCCATCGGGTGCGGGTGGGCAACCAGCGCGATGCCGCGCGGTGCGTCGGGACGCTCCATGATGACGTCGATCTTGCCGGCGGGGCCGTCGATCAGGACCTTTTCTTCCGGTGCTCTCATATCTTCAGACGCTCCACGATCCGACCATTGATCAGATGTTCCTGGATGATTTCCTCGACGTCTTCCTTGTCGAGATAGGTATACCAGACGGCTTCCGGATAGACGACCATGACCGGTCCGTGATCGCAGCGATCGAGGCAGCCGGCCCGGTTGATTCGCACCTTGCCGGGACCCTTCAGCTTCAGTTCGCCGATACGGTCCTTGGCATAGGTCTGCATGTCACTGGCGCCGCGTGCGTTGCAGCAGGTTTCCCCCGGCTCGCGCTGGTTGCAGCAGAAAAAAACGTGATGCTTGAAATGACTCATCGGCAATCTCCTTGAGACGGCAATTATAGGCGGTCGGGTTTAGCTGGAGCGTCTGGTGTTCGCCCAGCGCTTTTCCAGCGCGATGATCAACGAAGAGCCCAGAGCAAAGGCGAAAATCTCCATCCACTCGGTGAGTCCGATCGGCGCGGTCGCGAATGCGGCATTGAGCGGCGCCCAGTAGGTGAGCAGCAGTTGCAGGACCGCCATTGTGCCGATCCCGCCCCACACCCACGGGTTGGAAAACATGCCGAGGCTCCAGAAACTGCGGGTCAGCGAGCGGCAGTTGAACAGATAGAGCATTTCGACCATGACGAAGACGTTGACCGCAACTGTGCGCGCCTCGGCCAGCGTATGGCCTTGCGCCAGTTCGCGGAGGTGGAGGCCGAAAGCGCCCCCGAGCAGCAGGAAGGAAACGAGGACGATGCGGCGGATCAGCGCGTGGTCGAGCACCGGCATTTCCAGCCGCCGCGGCGGGCGATTCATGATCCCGCGCTCGATCGGCTCGAAGGCCAGCGGCAGGCCGAGCAGCACGGCAGTGGTCATGTTGATCCAGAGGATCTGCAGGGGTGTTATCGGCAAGGTACTGCCAAAGAGGATCGCGGTGACGATGACCAGTCCCTCGCCGAAATTGGTCGGCAGCGTCCACGTGATGAACTTGACGAGGTTGTCCCAGACGCCCCTGCCCTCTTCGACTGCCGCCTCGATGCTGGCGAAATTGTCGTCGGTCAGGACCATCGCCGCCGCTTCCTTGGCGACTTCGGTGCCGCCGAGGCCCATGGCGATCCCGATGTTGGCCTGCTTTAGCGCTGGCGCATCGTTGACTCCGTCGCCGGTCATTGCGACGACCTCGCCGCGCGACTGCAGGGCGCGCACCAGCCGCAGCTTCTGCTCGGGCTCGACCCGGGCAAACACATCGGCTTCATGGGCGGCGAGCGCCAGGGCATCATCGTCGAGTTGCGCCAGTTCGCGCCCGGTCAGTGCCCGCCGGGCCGAAAGCCCGATCTGCCCGGCAATCGCCAGCGCCGTCACGGCGTGGTCGCCGGTGATCATCTTGACCCGGATGCCGGCCGAATGGCAGTTCCGGATCGCGCCGATCGCCGCCTTGCGCGGCGGATCGATCATGCCGACGATGCCGATCAGGCACAGCCCGTGCAGGCTATCGTCGGACAGCGCGCTTCCCGGCGGGGAAACCCGGCGTGCCAGAAGCAGGACGCGCATGCCCTGCCCGGCGAAGGCCTCGGCGGCCGCTCCAAGCCTTTCGTGATCGAGGGCTTCGCCTTTGGCGGTGGGCGAAAGCTGCTCGACGCAGCGCGGCAACAGTCGCTCGAGCGCACCCTTGACGTAGATGAGCTGCCCGTCGTCACTGGCGTGTGCCGTCGCCATGTATTGCCGGCTGGCGTCGAAAGGCAGTTCATCCTGGCGTGGAAACAGCGCGTTCAGGGTGTGTTCGTCGAGCCCGCCCTTGCGCGCGACAACGAGCAGCGCAGCCTCGGTCGGATCGCCGGTGATCGCCCAGTGCCGCGCGGTCTTCGCCAGGCTGGCGTCGTTGCACAGGGCGCCGGCCACGAGGCATTCGCGCAGTGCACCGTCGCCGGCGACCGCAAGCTCGTCGTGGCGGATCTCCCCTTCGGGGCTGTAGCCATGGCCCGCCACGGTGAAGCGGCGGCCGGCGCAATACATGGCGCGCACGGTCATGGCATTCTCGGTCAGCGTGCCGGTCTTGTCGGAGCAGATGACCGTTGTGCTGCCCAGCGTTTCCACTGCCGCCAGGCGGCGAATGATGGCGCGGCGCTTCGCCATCCGCCCGACGCCGATCGCCAGTGTCACCGTTACCGCGGCCGGCAGGCCCTCCGGGATCGCGCCAACGGCCAGCGCGACGGCGGCCATGAACATCTCGAACGGCGGGGCGCCCCGGGTCAGGCCGACGGCAACGGTGAGCAGCGCGAGACCGCCGATTGCCCAGAGCAGCCAGTTGGAAAAAGTCGCCATCTTACGCGTCAACGGCGTTGCCAGTTCGGGTGCACTGGCGATCAAGCCGGCGATGCGGCCGGTTTCGGTGGCGTCGCCGGTCGCCACGACCAGCCCGGCGCCCTGCCCGCTGACGATGGTGGCACCGGCGTAGGCCATGTTGCAGCGCTCGGCGAGCAGCGTGTCGGCGGGCAGTGCGCCGACCGCCTTGCCGACCGGCAGCGATTCACCGGTGAGCATCGATTCGTCGGCGTGCAATTCCCGCTGGTGAAAGAGACGCAGGTCGGCGGGGACGCGGTCGCCGGCGGCCAGGAGGACGACATCCCCCGGTACCAGTTCGCCGGCATCCAGCTTCTTGCGCTGGCTGTCACGCCGTGCCGTGACCGGGGTGGCGACGCTGCGCGCCAGTGCGGCGAGTGCGCCTTCGGCCTTGGCTTCCTGCCAGTAGCCGATAACCGCATTGACCAGTACGACGCCGAGAATCACGCTGGCATCGACCCACTCGCCGAGCGCGCTGGTGACCAGTCCGGCGGCGATCAGGACGAGGACAAGCGGTTGCGCGAGCTGCTCGGCAAAGCGTTTCCAGGCCGGCTTGCCCGGCGCCTGGGTGAGCCGGTTGGGGCCGTGGCGGGCCAGGCGAGCGGCCGCCTCGGCGGTGCTCAGTCCGGTCGAGCAATCCACTCCCCGATGCCGGGCGGCGGCATCTGCGGTCAGCGCGTGCCAGGCTAGGGGCGACGCGTCGTCAACAGGAGAAACGGGAGTGTCAGGAAGGGCCACAGCGTTGCGATCCAGCGCGTCAGTCCGTTGAAGTTGAGAAAGTGCCCTTGCCGCCAGGCGGCCAATGCGGCGGCGGAGTAGGGATTGGGCGGGGCGAGATTGACCAGCATCGCCCCGGCCAGCAGCGCCAGCGCCGCTAGCAGCAACCGGGCGGTAGCCGGCAGGGCGATGGCGATCACCAGGCCGGTGCCGGCGAGAACCAGGCCGATTTTCGCCCCCGGTGTGAGCCAGGCGAAGGCCTCATCCGGACTGACCAGAATCGCCGCAGCGACCGTGCGCACGATCAGACCGAAAAGGATGAACAGCGGAACGGCGACATACGCCAGCGACTTGCCGGCGCACAGTACGCGGACGACGAGTCCGACGGCCAGTGCGTTGAACGCGGTGATGCTCGCCTCGATCAGCACGAAGCTGTCGGCGGCGAAGGGAACGGCCCCGCCCAGCCCGAGAATCTGACGTAGGTCACCGGCGCCGAAAAGCAGGATCTCCGGCGACAGCGGGATCAGCAGCCAGAGCCCGAGCAGCGTCAGGCCGAGTTCGGCATGCGGAATCGGCGCGATCAGGCGCTTCTGCCATGCCGCGAAGCGAACGAAGACGCGCGGCCCGACTACCTGCGCCCAGATCGCGCCGAGCAGGCTGCCGAGCGCATTGCAGGCAAGATCGACGTTCGACGGAACACGCGAGGGTAGCCACGTCTGCAAGGCCTCGAGTACCAGGCTGACCGTCGCCGAGAGGAGCAACGCGAGGACCGGGGCGGTGAAACGACCCGGCAATCCCCGCAAAGCGAGTGTCAGCAGGAAGCCCAGAGGCATGTAGACCGCGACATTGGTGGCGAGATCAAATGTCGTCCAGTAGCGCGGCCAGGCACCTTCGAGGAAAGCGAAGGGCGAGATCCCGGTGTCGCGCCAGCCGGAAAACGGATGCAGGCTGCCGTAGATGACCAGGCCGAGCCAGGCCAGCGCAAGGTAACGGGCGAGAAGAACCGGGCCGCGGGTGTCCATCACCCGATTGTATGTCAGTGGCGGTGCGGGTGATCCGCCGCATGGTGGGTCTCGGCGGCGGCACGGTGATGCAGGGCGGCGTGAATGTCCGCGTGCCGGGTCGGGTGGCCGACCGATTGGGGTAGCAACGAACCGGCGATCATGCCGAGCATACTGATGGCCAATCCGATCAGTTGCGGTGGCACCAGACTCGCCTCGCCGATCAGCAATTCGACTAGGATCCAGGCGCTGAGGCCGCCGAGTATCGCCGCCAGCGCGCCCTGCGTGCTAGCCCGTTTCCAGAACGCACCGAAAAACAGCGGCACGAAGGCACCGGCCAGCGTCACCTTGTAGGCATTCTCGACCATCTTGAAGATGCTGGCGCTGGAATACAGCGCAAAGCCGAGGACGATGAGGGTGAACACGACGATGGCGACGCGCATGACGCGCAGGAACTGGTGGTCGCCCATGCCGGGGAAGAAGCCGCGCACGATGTTCTCCGAAAACGCCACTGAAGGCGCCAGCAGCGTCGCCGACGAGCAACTCATGACCGCGGAAAGCACGGCGCCGAAGAACACGGCCTGGGCGACGAGCGGGGTGTGCTGCATGACCAGCGTCGGCAATAGCAGTTGCGAGTCGGTTTCCAGCAGACCGTTGAACAGGTCGGGGTCGATCAGGGTTGCCGAATAGGCGATGAACATCGGCACGAAGGTGAAGCAGAAGTAGATTGAGCCGCCGAGGATGGAGCCCCAAATGGCAATGGTGGCAGTCTTCGCCGAGGTGATCCGCTGGAAGACGTCCTGCTGCGGAATCGAGCCGAGCATCATGGTGATCCATGCACCGAGGAAGGTCAGCCACTGCCAGGGATCGGGCGGCGGGAACAGATCGAGCTTCCCCGCGGTCGACGCGTGATTGATGACCAATTCCACCCCGCCGGTCAGACCGGAAACGAGGTAGCCGATGTACAGCATGCCGCCCATGATGACACCCATCTGGACGAAATCGAGGATGGCGACGGAAAGCATGCCGCCGAAAGTAGTGTAGGTCAGGACGATGGCGGCGCCGAGGATCATGCCGGCGGCCTGGCTGACGAAGCCGTCGGTGACGACGTTGAAGACGAGGCCGAGCGCCTTGATCTGCGCCGAGACCCAGCCGAGATAGGAGGCGACGATGCACAGCGTGGTCAGGACCTCGACCGTGCGGTTGTAGCGCATGCGGAAATAATCGCCGAGGGTCAGGATATTCAGCTTGTACAGCTTCCTGGCGAAGAAAAAGCCGGCGATGATCAGGCACAGCGACGAGCCGAACGGATCGGCGACGACGCCGCGCAGGCCGTCCTTGACGAAGGTGGCGGAAACGCCGAACACCGCCTCCGCCCCGAACCACGTCGCGAACACGGTGGCGGTGACGACCGGTAGCGGCAGGTGGCGGCCGGCGACCGCGAAATCCTTGGCGCTGTGCACGCGGGTGGCCACGTAGAGGCCGATGCCGATGGACAGCATCAGGTAGAGGACGACGAACCAGATCAGCATGCCGTGCAACCGAAAGGCAAGGTGTTGAAATTGCGCCAATTATAGATTTGCCGAGCGGCCGTATGGTGATTTGGCGCCCATGGAAGCGATTCGGCGTTTACCGAAGCAAACACGGATCCAGCATGCGGCAGGGCCAAGCAGTACAGTCAATTCCAATTGAGGTATGAGTCTGAACGCTCGGTTTTGAATTGCTGATTT
>JBEOKN010000028.1:0-1982 GCA_040275885.1 Azonexus sp.
ATGCGCAGCGTGTCGGTGACCGTGTCCACGGCGTCGAACAGCGGCTCCTTGTCTTCCTGGTTGTCCTTGTTATAGGCCAGCGGCTGCGACTTCATCAGGGTCAGCAGGGACATCAGCTGGCCGTAGACGCGACCGGTCTTGCCGCGCGCCAGTTCCGGGACATCAGGGTTCTTCTTCTGCGGCATGATCGACGAGCCGGTGCAGAAGCGGTCGGCGATCTGGATGAAGCCGATTCGCGGACTCATCCACATGACCAGTTCTTCCGACAGGCGGCTGATGTGCATCATCAGCAGCGCACAGGCGGCGGTGAATTCGATGGCGAAGTCGCGATCCGACACAGCATCGAGCGAGTTCTCGCAGACGCCCTCGAAACCGAGTTCCCTGGCGACGAATTCGCGGTCGATCGGGTAGGTTGTGCCGGCCAGTGCGGCGGCGCCGAGCGGCAGGCGGTTGGTGCGCTTGCGGGCATCGGCGAAGCGCTCGGCGTCACGCCCGAACATCTCGAAATAGGCCAGCATGTGGTGGCCGAAAGTCACCGGCTGGGCGACCTGCAGGTGCGTGAAGCCAGGCATCGGCGTCGCCGCTTCCTTCTCGGCCAGATCCAGCAGTGCGCCGCGGAAGCCCCTGATCAGTACCACGATGTCGTCGATGGCATCGCGCAGGTAGAGACGGATGTCGGTGGCCACCTGGTCGTTGCGCGAACGGCCGGTATGCAGGCGCTTGCCGGCATCGCCGACGAGGTTCGTCAGGCGCTTTTCGATGTTGAGGTGGACGTCCTCGAGGTCGAGCGACCATTCGAACCTGCCGGATTCGATCTCGCGCTGCACGGTTTCCATGCCGCGCTCGATGTCGATCAGGTCGCCCTTGCTGATGATTTCCTGTTTTGCCAGCATTCGCGCATGCGCCAGCGAGCCGCGAATGTCCTGCCGCCACATGCGCCGGTCGAAGTCGACCGAGGCAGTGTAGCGCTTGACGAGATCGGAGACCGGTTCCGAGAATCGTCCGGCCCAAGTGTATTGTGCGGCGCTGGAAGTCATAGAATAGGACAGTCAAGGCGATCAGGCATCAGGAATGGCAAGTATAGGGCACTTTCCGGCAACGCATCCGCTCCCCGATTGGCGCAATTTCGGGGTGATGCTGCGCGTCCTGCTCGGGGTCAACGTCATGGCGTTGGCCGCGGCGCTGATCCAGGTGCCCGAACCCTCCGGCTGGGTGGCGCGCTACGTCGAGATGGCGGCCCTCGTCGAGCCCTTGCTCCTGCTGGCGCTCGGACTGCTGGCTGCGGTACGCGATCTGCTGCGGCGAATACCGCTGCGCCTGGGGCAACCGGCCGTGGTCGTGATGGTCGGCGGACTGGCTTTTGCCCAGAACCTGTTCTGGCAGTCGCTCGGTTTCGGCGACAGCGGCAATGCCCTGCGCCCGGCGCTGCTGGCGGTCGCGGCGACCGTTGTGCTGCTCGGCTATTTCGAGTTGCGCGCCCGTGCCTTTTCGCCGGCCCAGGCCGAAGCGCGCCTGGCGGCATTGAATGCGCGCATCCGCCCGCACTTCCTTTTCAACTCGCTCAATGCCGTGCTCTCGTTGATTCGCGCCCGGCCGCAGCAGGCCGAGGCGGCGCTCGAATCGCTGTCCGACCTCTTCCGCGCCGCGATGCGCGACCCCGGTGAAATGATCAGCCTGGCCGACGAGATTGCTCTCGGCAAGCAGTACTTCGAACTGGAAAGGCTGCGCCTCGGCGAGCGTCTCGCGGTCGACTGGCAAATCGGGTCTATTTGCCAAAACCTGCCGATTCCGCCCCTGATGTTGCAGCCGCTGCTGGAGAACGCCGTCTATCACGGGATCGAGCCGTCACCCGAGGGTGGAACCATCCGTGTCTCGATCGAGCAGCGTGGCGACGAACTTCGGATCGCCATCGCCAACCCGGCTACTGGCGCCCAGCAGCACGCCAGCGGCAACCATATCGCCATTGCGAACATTCGCGAGCG
>JBEOKN010000029.1:0-19982 GCA_040275885.1 Azonexus sp.
GCACCACATCATGGGCGCATGGGAATGGTCGCCGACCTCCGGTCGCTATTTCTTTTGCGACGACCCTGAGTGCGATGTTGTGTATTTCGGTGAAGGTGGCTCGACTATTCTCAAGATACAACTACGCACGCGGGTCGGACTGAAGGAACATTCGGGCGATCGCCTTCTTTGCTATTGCTTCGGTATCAGCAAGGATGATTTTCAGGGCAACCCCGCAAGCAAGGAATTCGTAATGGCGCAGACAAAAGCTGGTTTGTGTTCGCGCGAAACCAGTAATCCGTCGGGGCGTTGCTGCCTGAAGAACTTCCCAGAATCAACGAATTGACTGTCCTCAAAGGGCACGAAGGAGCCGGACGACTTTGATACGGCATCGGACGGAACCGGGTCAAGTGCCAACCTTCGCAGATGCAAATCACACCCATCGCCACACGGGAAAAGAAGGTGGAAAGCCAGCCGATAAGCCGGGTTCTGTTCCCCCCTTGCGGGGTTTGGCAATCATTCCTCTAGGCCTGCCGTCACCGACAGGCTCAAGCAACCTACCCGGAAGCAGCGCGGGCCACGCCTCAGCTTCCCTATTTGGTCTTGCTCCGGATGGGGTTTGGCGTGCCGTCGAACGTTGCCGCCGACGCGGTGAGCTCTTGCCTCGCCGTTTCACCCTTACCGACCGGGTTCCCCCGACCGGCGGTTTACTTTCTGTTCCACTTTCCGTTGCCTTGGGTCTTGCGACTTGCTGCACCCAGCCGTTAGCTGGCATCCTGCCCTGTGGAGCCCGGACTTTCCTCCCGATACTCGCGTATCCAGCGATTGCCTGGCCGACTTTCCAGCGCAAATTATCGCACGCCTGACGCGCGTCACGGTATCATGTGCGGTTCGACTTCACCGAATCGGTGAATCACTTATTGACCGGAGAAATATACTTGGCAAAAGAAGAACTACTTGAAATGCAGGGCGTCGTGAACGACGTCCTTCCCGATACCCGCTTCCGCGTCACACTGGAGAACGGTCACGAACTGGTCGCCTACACGTCGGGCAAAATGAAGAAGAATCACATCCGGATTCTGGTTGGCGACAAGGTCACGCTCGAACTATCCCCCTACGACCTGAGCAAGGGCCGCATCACCTTCCGGCACATCGAAACCCGGACCGGCACCCCACCGCCGCCACGCCGCCGCCGCTTCTGATCCAGCGCCGCCGAAGGCGAACGCCGCTCGGAACTGACCGAGCGCTCTTACGCAGCGACTCGCAGTCTCAGCTGCCGGCGACAGGCAACGCCGTCTGGTCGACCACCCGCCGCAGGACAAAACTCGAATGCACACCGGTCACGCCGGGAATGCGCGTAATTCGGTTGAGCAGCAGTTCCTGGTAGGCGTCCATGTCGCTCACCACAACCTTCAACTGGTAATCGGCGTCCTGCCCGGTAATCAGCAGGCACTCCAGCACTTCAGGATTCTCGGCGACCTGAGCCTCGAACTTGGCAAAGCGCTCCGGCGTGTGCTGGTCCATCGAGATGTGGATCAGCGCCATCAGCGACAACCCGAGCTTCCGGCTGTCAAGCAGCGCACGATAGGCGGTGATGAACCCCGACTCTTCGAGGCTTCGCACCCGGCGCAGACAGGGTGATGCAGAGAGCCCGATGCGATCGGCGAGATCCTGGTTGCTGATGCGCCCCTCGCGTTGCAGTATCTCAAGAATCTGCCGGTCGTAGCGGTCGAGTTGCATGCTTTGCTCCAGGTGGGTCATTGAGTTGCCATCTTGCGCCGAGGTGAATCCTGCCGCAAGTACTCGCCTCACAGGAACAGAAATGCGCAACAATCATTCGCACTCTTGGGCTACCCCGACTCAGCGAATGCTTTGTGCGAATGGCAATTTGTGCATAGCCCGAGCAATGATCGGCAGCGGCCTCCAGAGCTTGCCCCTCATACCACGGCGAGCAGCTCGCAATGCAGCGGCCGCCAACACTGCGTAGCGTCCAGACGACGACGCATCCCTTGTTTTGGCGCCATTGTCGCGATGGTTCAGCGGTGCAACTGGAACTCTGTCAGTAATTGGCACTCTCAGGCCAGGAGTGCTAAAATGAATTTGAATGTTAAAGGAGATGAACACGCCATGACCCATGCCCTGTCTTTCCCAACCGTCTCGACAGTCGGCAGCATCGATGCCTATATCCAGGCAGCGAATCGCTATCCGATGCTCACCGAGGTCGAGGAAAAGCGGCTGGCCGAGCGCTTCCATAATGACGGAGATGTGGAAGCGGCGCGTCAACTCGTCCTCTCGCACCTTCGCCTCGTCATCTCGATCGCCCGCGGCTATCTCGGCTACGGCCTGCCGCATGCCGATCTGATCCAGGAAGGTAATATCGGCCTGATGAAAGCCGTCAAGCGCTTTGACTCAACCCGCGGCGTGCGCCTCGTTTCGTTCGCCATGCACTGGATCAAGGCCGAAATCCACGAATACATTCTGAAGAACTGGCGCATGGTGAAGGTCGCGACAACCAAGGCGCAGCGCAAGCTGTTCTTTAACCTGCGCAGCCTGAAGAACGACTATGAAGGCGTTGATACGCTGTCCGGCACGCAGGCGACCGAGGTCGCGGTACGGCTCGGCGTCAAGCAGGAAGAAGTTGTCGAGATGGAGACCCGGCTGACCGGTCGCGACTTGGCGCTCGAAGGCAACCCTGACGACGGCGACGAGGCCTTCGCTCCGATCGACTACCTCGCCGACTCGCGCTACGAACCGACCCGCGTACTCGAGAACAAGGCGCTCGCCCGTCTCCACAATGAAGGTCTGCACGAGGCGCTGCAGGAACTCGATCCGCGCAGTCGCCGGATTGTCGAGGCGCGCTGGCTGCTCGACGGTGAAGCGGCCACACTGCACGAACTGGCAGCCGAATTCTCCGTCTCGGCCGAGCGCATTCGTCAGATCGAGGTCAAGGCGCTGCAGAAGATGCGCGGTGTGCTGGCCGCCTGAAACTCAGAGGCCCACGACAAAGGGGAGCCGGCGGCTCCCCTTTGTCGTTTACCCTCGCGAATCACTCTCTCGCGGCAGTGGAAGCCGGGTTGTTGAAGCGCAGACCGAAGGAAAATACATTCTTCGAGCAGACATCGATGCAGCGCCCGCAGTTGGTGCAGTTGGCAGCCAGAATCACCGGCCCGACCCCCTTTCTCTCGCCCTTGAGTGCCGGCCGTATGACCTGCGGCTCCGGGCAGACTTCGAAGCAGTCCATGCAGTCGTTGCAGTCGGAACGTTGCGGCGCGGAAACACGCACCGGGCTCCAGCGGCCGAGCAGACTGTAGAAAGCGCCCACCGGGCAGAGTCGACCGCACCAGCCGCGACTCATCACGAAGAGATCGAATAGGAAGACGGCAACGACCACGGTCCACGCCGCGCCGAGACCGAAAATCAGTCCCCGGTGGAGCATCGACACCGGATTGATCAGTTCCCACAGCACGACGCCGGTCGCCGCCGAGCCGGCCAGGGTCATCCCGAGGATCCAGTAACGGGTATTGCGCGAGAGATGCACGCTGCCCTTGATACCGAAACGGTCGCGCAACCAGCCGGCGGCGTCGGTCACCGGATTGACCGGACAGACCCAGCTGCAATACGCCCTGCCGCCGACCAGCAGGTAGACAATGACGATGATGGCGAGGCCGATCAACCCGAGTTTCTCCGGGAAATGACCGGTCATGGCCGCCTGGAGGGCGACGTAGGGATCGGTCAGCGGCAGGAGGTCGAGGGTGTAGCTGTAGTTCAGGTTGCCCTTGACGATCCAGATGCCGGCCAGCGGACCGAGCAGAAACAGGGCCAGAATGCCGAACTGCGAGAGGCGGCGCAACAGCAGCCACTTGTTCGCCCGTAATCGGCCCTTGACCGCGACCGCCTCGGCACCGATGCGTTTGCCGCTCATGGCTTCCCGCCCAGCCCAGGCGGTGCGCCCGGAATGATGCCCCCCTCGGCCCCGACGAGTCCGCGCGCCGGCGCTGTCTGGCCGCTGGCCGGGTCGTAATGGCCGGGCAACGAAGTGCCTTCCGGCAGACGGTCAGGCAGGTCAATGATGTTCCGGTCCTCGATCAGGGAGTGACCGGCCTTCTTCTGCTCCTCCCAGCCGACACGATAGTGCTTGCCGAGCTGACCCTTGGCCAGCTTCGGCGGTAGCACGCGAATCGCCGCCTCTTCCAGGACGCAGGATTTCTCGCACTTGCCGCAGCCAGTGCAATGCTCGGAATGAACCGTCGGCAGGAACATCGCGTGGCGACCGGTACGCCGGTTGGGAACCATCTCCAGGGTGATCGCCTTGTCGATGACCGGGCAGATGCGATAGCAAACATCGCAACGCAGGCCGAGGAAATTGAGACAGGTCTCGTGGTCGATCAACACGGCGATGCCCATCCGGGCCTTGTTGATGTCGGTCAGTTCATGATCGAGCGCCTTTGTCGGACAGGCCTTGACGCAAGGAATGTCCTCGCACATCTCGCACGGGATGTTGCGCGCCGTGAAATAGGGCGTTCCGGTTGCCACCGGGGTTTCGGGTCTGGCGAGTTCGAGGATGTCGTAGGGGCAGTCGCGCACACACAGTCCGCAACGGATGCAGGCGCCGAGAAAATCATCCTCGGCGAGGGCGCCTGGCGGACGCAAGGCCAGTGCCGGCAGCGCCTTCGACTGCTTGGCATACAGCCCGAGGCCGAGGCCGAGCATGCCGACGCCGCAGGCCATCCTCGCGGCATCGAGGAGAAACTGGCGCCGATTGGCCGCCTTCGTCGGAAGTCTTCCGTCTTTCGTTGTCATATCCGCATCAGGTTGTCCGGCGGAGCGTTCGTTTGACCCGATCGCGCCACTACCTGATTGCCGCTTTCTTCGTTTGTCCTGTCGCCCGTCACCTTACTCCATCAGCGTTGACGAATACTTGGCCTGGATCAAATGGGCGCGATTTCGCCCGCTTTCGTCGCGGAAAGGCGCCGGACGTCAGAGGCGCGGCAGTACGGCGCGCGCCGCCGCCGCGCACTGGGCAGCAACCTCGTCGACCGGAACCGAGCGCAGGTCGGCCAGGACGCTGGCGATGCGCGGCAACTCGGCGGGCGAATTGCGGCCACCGCCCAGCCACGCCGGCGGGATGTCCGGCGCATCGGTTTCGAGGACGATCGCTGCCAGCGGCAGTTCGGCTGCCAGCTTGCGGATGCGGGTCGACCCGGGGAAGGTCATGGCGCCGCCGAAACCGAGCTTGAAGCCGAGCCTGATGAATTCGTCCGCCTGCTGGCGGCTGCCGTTGAAGGCGTGGGCGATGCCGCCGGGAACCCGGATTTGCCGCAGGTGCTTCAGGATCTGATCGATCGCCCGCCTGACATGCAGCAACACCGGCAGGTCGAACTCACGGGCGAGTTTCAGTTGCTCGACAAGATAGAACGCCTGGCGGGCCGGGTCGCTGTCGGTCACGTGGAAGTCGAGGCCGATTTCGCCGATGGCCACCGGCTGCTCGCGCTCCAGCCAGTCGCGCAGGACGGCCACGTCGGATTCCTGCGCTCCCATCACGTAGAGCGGATGAATGCCGTAGGCGGCGACGCAGCCCGCGTAACGTTCGACGCTGGTTTTGACATTCTGGAAGCTGTCGACCGCAACCGCCGGCACGACGATGCGCTCGACGCCGGCGGCCAGCGCCGCCGCATGCACCGCGTCACGATCGAAATCGAATTCGGCCGCGTCGAGGTGACAGTGGGTGTCGATCAGCATCCGAGGAACGGAAAGTCCGGCGCCGGGCGCCGACCGCTCATCAGGTCGGCGAGGGCAGCGGCCGAGCCACAGGCCATCGTCCAGCCAAGGGTGCCGTGGCCGGTGTTGAGCCACAGGCCGGGATAGCGGGTGCTGCCGATGCACGGGACATTCGATGGCGTCGACGGGCGCAGGCCGCACCAGAATTGCGGCTCGCCGGCTGCTTCGAGGGCCGGAAAGAGCTGGTGGGCGCGTCGCAGCAGCGCGTTGCAGCGCACCGGGTTGAGTTCGAGGTTGTAACCGTTGAACTCCGCCGTTCCGGCAATCCGCAGGCGATTGCCGAGCCGGGAAAAGACCAGGCGGTGCTCGTCGTCGGTCAGGCTGACGGTCGGCGCCACTGTCGCGTCCGATAATGGCACGGTTGCCGAATAGCCCTTCGCCGGAATGACCGGCAGACGCACCCCCAGCGGGCGCAGCAGGAGGGGTGTGTAACTGCCGAGGGCGACGACGCAGGCATCGGCGGTCAACAGTTGGCTGCCTGCCGGACCACTGACCATGACGCCGGCGATGCGGCCGCCGCTGGCGGTGATGCGGTCGACCGTCGAATTGAAGCGGAATTCGACGCCCAACGCGGCAGCGCGTTCAGCCAGCGCTCCTGTAAACTTGTACGCATCGCCCGACTCGTCGGTTGGCGTGTAGGTACCGCCAGCCAACCGCTGGCGGGCACCGGCGAGCGCTGGTTCGATTTCGACGCAGCGCTCGGCGCTGACGGGTTCGCGGTCGAGCCCGAATTCGCGCATGGTTCGCGCCGCCTCCATGGCCCCGGCAAAGGCCCGCGGGTCAGCGTAAAGATGCAGGATACCGCGCTCGAGCTGGTCGTATTCAAGCCCGAGTTCGTGGCGCAAGGACTGCAGGCAACCGCGACTGTATAGCGCCAGCGCGACGATGGCCGCAATGTTGCGCCGGGTGTGCGCGGGCCGGCACTCGTTCAGGAACCGCAGGCCCCACATGAATTGCGCGGGGTCGGCCCGCCAGCGCCAGAGCAGCGGCGCATCCTCGTGGCCCAGCCACCTGATGACCTGCGGCAGCACATGGGGATTGGCCCACGGCTCGGCATGCGAAACGGAAATCTGACCACCGTTGGCGAAGCTGGTCTCGTTGCCGGCGACCGGCTGGCGGTCGACCACCACAACCTCGTGACCGGCACGGGCCAAATACCAGGCGCTGGTTATTCCGACCACACCGGCACCCAGGACGAGAACCTTCAAACCTCCCCCTCGCCCTCGCGTTCACGCGCGATCCGGGTGACTTCGGGAGTATGGCGCAGGCGGCGCATCACCGCGGCAAGGTGCGTGCGGTTGGCAACCTCGATGGTGAAATGGAGCAGCGTCACCAGCTTGTCCGGATTGGCATCCATCGCCACACTATCGATGTTCGAATCGGCTGCGGCTATCGCGGAAGCCGCCTGCGCGAGGGCGCCGCGCTGGTTCTTGACCTCGACCATGATGCGGACATCGAACAGCCGGCCTTCTTCCGGTTCCCACTCGACATTGATCCATTGATGCGGTTCTCGCGAACGCGACTTGCGAATGGTCGGACAGTCGCCGACATGGATGATGAGGCCGCTGCCCTTCTTGATCGAGCCGATGATCGGATCTCCGGGAATTGGCTGGCAGCAATGTGCCAGCTGCACCGCCATGCCTTCGGTGCCGCGGATGGCAAGGGCCGCGTGACTCGGCGCAACGACGGACATCTCATCGCGTGCCAGCAGCCGGCGCGCGACCACCGACGAGAGGCGCTTGCCAAGGCCGATGTCGGCATACAAATCCTCCAGCGTCCGCTTGCCGCAGGCCTTCACCAGGTGATGCCATGCCTCGCGGGGAATGACAGCCGGGACGACTCCGAGGGAGAGCAGTTCTTGGTTGAGCAACCGCTCACCGAGGCTGGACGATTCCTCGTTCCGCATGGTCCGCAGAAAGTGGCGGATCTTGCTGCGCGCGCGGCCCGTCCTGACGATGCCAAGCCATTCCGTGTTCGGAGTCACGTGGGGCGCCGTGACGATCTCGACCATGTCCCCATTGTGAAGCTGGGTGCTTAATGGCGCGAGCTCCTGATTGATTCGCGCTGCCGAGCAATGATGCCCGACATCGGTGTGCACGTTGTAGGCGAAGTCGATCACCGTCGCGCCACGCGGCAAGGACATGATCTTGCCCCTGGGCGTAAACACGTAGACCTGATCGGGAAAGAGGTCGATCTTGACGTTTTCGAAGAACTCTGCGGAATCCCCGCTCTGCATCTCGAGCAGGGACTGCAACCATCTGTGCGTCCTGATCTGCAGGTCGGCGCCGCTTTCCTCGACATCCTTGTACAGCCAGTGCGCAGCCACGCCTTCCTGCGCGACATGGTGCATTTCCTGCGTGCGGACCTGTACCTCGACCGGCGTACCGTGCGGGCCGATCAACGTCGTGTGCAGCGACTGGTAACTATTGGACTTGGGAATGGCGATGTAGTCCTTGAACTTGCCGGGCACCGGCTTGAACAGGCCGTGCAGCGCCCCGATCGCCATGTAACAGTGCGGCACAGTATCCACGACGACACGAAAACCGTAGAGATCCAGCACCTCCGAGAACGACACACATTTTTCCCGCATCTTCCGATAGATCGAGAACAGGCTTTTTTCGCGGCCGAAAACATCGGCATGCAGACCCGCCTCGGCCAGCTTTCCGGCTATCGCGTCCTGAATCCACAACAGCATTTCCTTCCGGTTGCCGCGAGCGGCCTGAAGCGCCTTGGACAGCACTGCCGCCCGATAGGGATGAATCAACTGGAAGGACATGTCCTGCAGCTCGCGATAGAGCTTGCTCAACCCCAAGCGCAGGGCAATCGGCGCATAGATGTCGAGGGTCTCGATAGCGATCCGCCGACACTTGTCTGGACGCATTCCGGCCATTGTCTGCAGGTTGTGTTGACGGTCAGCCAGTTTGATCAGCACGACGCGCAGGTCGCGCGCCATGGCCATCAGCATCTTGCGGAAATTCTCCGCCTGCGCCTCCTGGTAGGTGGCAAACTCCATCCGGTCGAGCTTGGACAAGCCATCGACGAGTTCTGCCACCTCGCGACCGAACCGGTCGGCGATATCACGCTTGCTCGTGGCGGTGTCTTCCAGAACGTCATGCAGAAGGGCCGCGGCGACGGCTTCGCCATCCATGCGCCACTCCGCTACGGCGCCGGCAACCGCCAGCGGATGCGTTATGTAGGGCTCACCTGACATGCGCTTCTGGTTGGCATGCGCGCGTGCCGAGAAGACATAGGCTTCCTTGACGCGCCCTATGTCAGCAGAGGAAAGGTAATCGAGACTATCCAGGAAGACTTGGTAGGCGGGGTCTTCCCAGGCGGGCGGATCAGATGGCTCGACTGTACCCATCGGCCTTCACCGCCCCCCAACCTCAGGCCTGGCCGCGATTGAGCACTTCCAGGCCATACTTGCCGAGTGCCAGTTCGCGCAGCGCGATGACGGTCGGTTTGTCGCGGCCGGCCGCGACCATCGGCGTTGCGCCGTTGGCGATCTGGCGCGCACGATAGGTGGCCGCCAGCGTCATCTGGAAGCGGTTGGGAATTTTCTTGAGGCAATCATCACTTGTTACTCGGGCCATCTGGAACCTCTGAATCAAATCATTGTGCAAAAAGGCTGGCGTGTCGCGCACGCTGTGCCGCAAGCCTAAGGCGGGAAGCGCGTACCACGGCACGCAGATCGTCCAGCGCCTGTTCGAGACTGGCGTTGATAATAACATAGTCGAATTCGCCAACATGGCGCATCTCGGCCTGCGCCGCAGCCAGCCTGCGGGCAATTACGTCGGCGCTGTCGGTACCGCGCGCGGTCAGGCGGCTGGTCAATTCATCCATCGACGGCGGCAGAATGAATATCCCGATTGCCTCGGGAAAGGCCGAGCGCACCTGTTGCGCGCCTTGCCAGTCGATTTCGAGCAGAACGTCGTGGCCGGCAGCCAGTTGCCCGGCGATCCACTTGTTCGAGGTACCGTAGAAGTTTCCATGGACTTCAGCCCACTCAAGAAACTCCTGGCGGGCGATCATCTCCCGGAACGTCGCGGCATCGACAAAATGATAGTCGCGGCCATCGCGCTCACCCGGCCGCGGGGAGCGTGTGGTGAAGGAAACGGACAGATGCACGTCCGCTTCCCGTTCGAGCAACAGGTGAACCAGCGTGGTCTTGCCGGCCCCGGAAGGGGCCGCGACAACGTAGAGATTTCCCGCCATTTCGGCTTTCCAGTATGCCGGAGGCCGCTGTGGCGACGTCGTGGCCGGCCCCTCTCTCAGAGCGGCGGAATACGCAGGTTCTGTCCCGGATAGATCTTGTTCGGATCCTTCAGCATCGGCTTGTTGGCCTCGAAGATCACCGGATACTTGGAGGCGTTGCCATACTGTTCGGCAGCGATCTTGGACAACGTGTCACCACTGACGACGGTGTAGAAGCGCGCTTCCGCAGCCGGCGCTTCGACCGTAAGATGATCCTCGACATTATCGACGCCGTGCACGTTGCCCGCGGCAAGAATGATCTTCTCGCGGTTTTCCTGATCCGGCGTCGAGCCGGAGATTGAAACCTGGCCGCCCATGAAGCTGACCATCAGATTGCTCCACTTGAGACCGAGGCTGTTGATGTGATCAAAAATCGCCTGGGCCGCGGCCTGGTTAAGGCGAGTCTGTTCCTCCGGGGATACATCGTCCTTGTGTCCGAACAGCTTTTCTCCAGCTTCCTTGATAAAAGCGAATAGTCCCATCTTTGGTCTCCTCAAAAAGTCCACCGGCACCCACCGGCGTGACAAGAATGTACCGTAGACGCCAAGCACCGGCAGGTCAAGACAATACCGCACCTGTTGCTGGCGGAATGGCGATGGCCCGCGAATCCGGGCTCCCGGACCGCAGGCTCATTCTTGTTGCTACTCTGGCGCCACTTCAGGCGCCTTTTTTGCGGCCGCCCTTGGTACCCGGGTCGTCGGCGTCCTCTTGACCGCCATGGCCTTCTTGACCGCCGGCGTCTTTTCGGCCGCCGGCGTTTCAGCAGCGCCCGCCTTCGCGACCGGGGCGGCCTTGAGTGTCGCCCTCGGCGCTCTGACGGCCTTTGCCGGCGCTGCCTTGACGGCTGGCCTGCTCCCGCCGGCGCCCATCCAGGTCAGGCGCGCCTTCTTGGCCAGCGCGACGACCTTGGCAATATCCTTGTCGGTGTAGACCCCCTTGACGCCGGAAATGGCGGCCAGTTTCATGCCGTGCTTGAGGCCCAGCTTGTAGATTTCCTTGACCTTCTCCCACTCGGTATCGCGGCCGATGGTGAACACCTCGAAACGGCCCTCGAGTGCCAGCACGATGGTTTCGGCGAGGCAAGCGTAAATGACGTTGTTCGGAAGCCCGATGTTCTTCATTCCATGAACTTTTGTCGGGAGTTCAATCTCGCCCGATTCGATGACCAGAAGGTCCGGACGCTTGGCAACTTCGCTGGCGGGCAGGTCGAGCGGACGGGCGACGTCGGTGATGACGCAGCCGGGTTTGACCTTGGTGATATCCAGAACCGACTTGCCGGCGCCCGAGGTGGCGGTCACGATCATGTCCATGTCGCCGAGCACGTCGTCATAGCTGGTGGTGGTGAAAACCTTGGCGTCCGGCGTGTCCTTCAGGATGGATGCCTTGAGCTTGTCCAACTTGTCGAGCGTGAGTCCGGCCAGATAGACCTCGTCGAAACTCATCGCCAGCAGGCGGGCACTGACCGAGCCGATCGAACCGGCGGCGCCGATAACCATGGTCTTGGCGGCAACTTTCCCGGTTTTCGGGTCGATCGTCACCAGACCCATGCGCCGCATTGCGTCGGATGCCGCCCACAGGGCGCCCGAGGCCGAGTAGCTGTTGCCGGTGGTGATCGGCAACCGGGCACGCCGCGCGACAGTCACCCCGGCGTCGCCCACTACCTTGGTAAACGCACCGAGACCCATGATCTGCGCCCCCAGCTTCTCGGCGATCTTCGCCGCATGCAGAAGACGCCGGTAGGTAAACTCGGGACTGCGCGACAACATCTCCTTTGGCGTACCGCCGACCGATATCAGCCAGCCCTCCGCTTCGGCGCCGGTGGGCGAGACGATGTTGTCCATCTTGCAATACACCATCGGTGGCATGTGCGCCGCCAGTTGCTCGACCTTGTCCATGATGAACTTGGGAGTGGCATCAGGAATCGGGTAGGCGTTCCTGATGTATTCCTGGCTCAGCGGGTGAATCACGAAGGCAAAGCGGCGGATGTTGCGGAACTTGCCGGTCGGATGCAGCAGGCGCGGGACGATCTTCAGTTCGTCGAGGATTTCCTCGAAGTCGTCATCGCAAATCTCCTCGGGCGACTTTTCCAGCGCCGCCAGGATCATCGCTTCGATGGTGTTGATTCCCACCACCTTTTCGAACAGCTTGGGCGAGGTATCGACCACCAGATTGACCTTGCAGGCCTTGAAAAATGCCATCCGCTCATCGTCGACCGCGGACGTGATGAGCGTTTTCCCCTCCAGATTCGTTGCATTGCCGACGCTCTTGATCTCGGCGAACGTGCCGACGATCACATGCGACTTGGCGACCTCGCCACGGACCATCATGAGCTTGAAGTCAGTCAGGGCGGCTTCCAGGATTTCGCCGGGCTTGCCTCTCAGCACCAGGCCGCTGCCCTTGGCATAGAGTTCCAGTTGTTCGAGCGAGCCGAGCATCGCCGGCGCACCGGTCTGGAAAAGGGCATCGGCAAAGCTCAGGTTCCTGGTGTAGTCCGACAAGGCCACGGCCATGTTGTAGTTGCGCATGCCGGACAGAAACAGGACCAGGTTGTTGTTGAAATAGTGGCCAAGTTCCTTCTGCACGTAGCGCACGGCCCGCACCTGCAGCAGCCGGCGCAGGGTGGCTCCAGTTGTCACCGGCACCCGTGTCACCACCTTCGTCAGACGCCGCGTTTCCTTGTTGATCAGCATATCCTGCCCGACATGATAGTGGTCGCTGATTTCACCGAGGCCGATGGCATCGGCCGTAGCCTGCTGGCGGCGCATCAGCTCCCAGGCCTTGCCCGTGTCCTGGTCCGCGCCCATCCGATGAACCGAGAAATTCTGGCCGAGGAATCTGGTCTTGAACTCGAAATCCTGCCTGGACGAACCCAGCGAGACGCTGACTACCTTCTTCATCGAATATCTCCTCTATCGCATTTCCTGAACTACCCAGGTCAGTAACTGGACGCACCGGATTACCGGCGCTGCCTCATTCAGCTTTCTTGCGCCGCGCGGCCGGCCTTCTCTTCGCCGGAGCCTCTGGCAGAGCCTGGCGGATGATGCCCTCACACACCTCCTGGGACATGTAACGCGGTACCGGGTACCCGGTGTGCGCTTCCCGGCAGGCGGCCCTCGCCAGATCGGGAATGTCGGCTTCACGCAGGGCCACCAGAAAGGTCGGAATGCCGAGATCGGCGTTCAACTGATCGACTGCCTCGAGGAATTTCTCGGCCAACACCTCCGGCGCCTGGTCCTCGCTGCCGACCTTGGCGCGCACCGCCAGCAGCGCAAGACGCTCGGTGATGGCGGGCAGCGAGTAG
This sequence comes from Azonexus sp., assembly GCA_040275885.1. GTDB lineage: Bacteria > Pseudomonadota > Gammaproteobacteria > Burkholderiales > Rhodocyclaceae > Azonexus. Next base: position 13,313 of record JBEOKN010000029.1, read on the forward strand.
CGCAACACGTAGGGCAGCATGATGGCGTTGGCCAGACCATGCGGCGTGTGGTACTTGCCGCCGAACTGGTGGGCAATCGCGTGCACATAGCCGACGTTGGCCCGGGTGAAGGCAAAGCCGGCATAGGTCGAGGCCAGCGCCATCTTCTCGCGGGCTTCCAGATTCTTGCCGTCGTTGTATGCGACGCGCAGGTTCTCGAAAATCAGGCCGACCGCTGCCAGTGCCATGCCATCGGAGTAGGGCGTGGTCCAGTTGCCGACAAAGGCCTCGACGGCATGGGTCAGGGCGTCGATCCCCGTCGCCGCGGTGATCTGCGGCGGCAGGCCGGTCATCAGACAGGGATCCAGGGCGGCCATTTTTGGCACCAGGCGCGGGTCAACGATGACCATCTTCTTCTGGGCGTCGGGATCGGAAATCACCGCAGCGACGGTCACCTCCGAACCGGTGCCCGCCGTTGTCGGTACCGCATAGATCTTGACCGGCGAGTGCAAGCCCTTCAAGTAACCGGCCAGGTCGCGCAGTGGCTTGGGGTTGGCCACCGCCAAGGCGATCGCCTTGGACGCGTCCATCGACGAACCGCCGCCGAAGGCGACGATCGCATCACAGCCGTGCCCCTTGAAGAACTCGATCCCTTTTTCGATCAGCGGGATGGGCGCATCGGGGGTGATCTCGTCGAACACCACATAGTCCGCACCGCCGGCGGCAAGGGCATCGGTCAGCGAGCGCAGTAAGCCCAGCTTGGAGATGATGCCGTCGGTGACGATCAGGATCCTGCGGTGTCCGAAACCGGCAATCGCCTGCCCCAGCCGCCCGCTGGAGCCGGGACCGACCAGCAGTGTCGGCTGGGGAATGGGTATGAAACGGGTCACCAGACCGGCGCCCTTCATCAAGGCGCCAAGCCCGGCAGCACGGACGGAATCGCTCAACAGATCGGATAACAATGATTTCTCCTCAGGGAATTCGCCAACGTGTTGTCGAACAAGTATGCCTTCATTTTCACTGGTTGCGTAAGCACCTTGAGTTCGATGATCGGCAGACGGCTTCGACCGCTATTCCAGATTCTGGATCTGCTCGCGCATCTGCTCGATCAACAGCTTGAGGTCCATCGAGGCCTGCGAAACTTCGGTGATCGCCGACTTCGAGCCGAGCGTATTGGCCTCGCGATTGAGTTCCTGCATCAGGAAGTCGAGGCGCTTGCCGCAGGCGCCGCCCTGTCTGAGCACCCGTTCGACCTCGTCGAGGTGCGCCGTCAGCCGGGTCAATTCCTCGGCCACATCGATGCGCGTCGCAAAGACGGCGATCTCCTGCAACACGCGTTCGTCACTGGCGTTGCCCAAGGCCTCGGTCAGACGCTGGCGCAGCTTGTCGGAGTAGAGCGCTTGCGCCTCCGGGATCCGTGGCGCGACCCGGCGGACGATGTCGCGGATCGCACTGACGCGGTCGACGATCATGGCGGCCAGTTTTTCACCCTCACGCCCGCGGCTGGCAGAGAATTCGTCGAGAACGTCGTGCGCCAGCGCCAACACCTGTGGCCCCAGCGCAGCATGATCGATGGACTGCTCGCCAAGCATTCCCGGCCAGCGCAGCACGTCGTTGACCGACAGCGGCCTGGCCTCCGGCATCGCGTGGATAATCTTGAGATTGAGGGCACAAAGGGTGACAAGAAGCTCCGCGCTGACTTCGAGTTGGTCAGCGCTTGCTGCTGCCGCATTGAAAGCCAGACGACACTCAACCTTGCCGCGGCCAATACGCGCAGCAAGCAGCTCACGCAGGGGCATCTCGAGAGCGCGCAGATCTTCGCCGATGCGGAAGTGAAAATCGAGATAGCGCGAATTGACGCTCTTGAGTTCGAGCTGCAGTGTGCCCCGCGCGAATTCGCGGGTCTTCACTGCATAACCGGTCATGCTGCAAATCATAATTCGGGGTCTCCAGCTTTACAGGCCGGACAACACGCCCGACAATGGTTGATTTTCGCATCATAACCGCGAGATCGATGGCGCAACAAGCCAACCACCCGTTACCCAACGGTCACCAGATCGAGGAGTACACGATAGACTGCCAACTCTCGCTGGGTGGGTTTTCGATCGTCTATCTCGCGACGGATGCCGACGGTATCCAGGTTGCGATCAAGGAATATCTTCCCAACAGCCTCGCCTTGCGCGCCGAGGGGGAAACCAGCCCGCTGATCACACCGGAACATGAGGGTGCATTTCGCTACGGGATGAAGTGCTTTTTCGAGGAAGGGCGCGCCCTGGCCCGCCTTTCTCACCCCAATGTCATTCGCGTGCTCAATTTCTTCCGCGCCAACCAGACTGTTTACCTGGTCATGGAATACGAGCATGGCCGTACCCTGCAGGAATTCATCCAGACACACCGAGGGGAGATTTCCGAGCGATTTATCCGCGGTTTGTTCACTCGTCTTCTCAACGGCTTGCGCGAAGTACATTCGCACAAGCTGTTGCATCTCGACATCAAGCCCTCGAATGTGTATCTGCGCACTGACAACACGCCGGTGCTGATCGACTTCGGCGCGGCCAGGCAGACCCTGCTCACCGATCAGCCGATGCTCAAGCCGATGTACACGCCGGGTTTCGCCTCACCGGAGCACTATGGGTCGCGCAAGGATCTCGGTCCCTGGAGTGACATCTACAGCGTCGGCGCGGCCATGTATGCGTGTCTGTCGGGCAAGGCGCCGCTGGCAGCGAACGAGCGCTACAAGAAGGACTCTCTGCCGCCCGCCATGATGCGCTGGGAGGGCAAGTACTCGGATCGTCTCCTGGAAATCATCGACTGGTGCCTCAATCTCAATCATTTTTACCGGCCCCAGAGCGTCTTCGCGTTGCAGAAGGCACTGGTCGAAACGATTACGCCCCCCACTTCGAAGGAGACAAGAAGCTGGCTAAACCGCTTTGTCGGCAAATTCGGGAAAGGTGACCAATGAGATTCACGATCTACCAGGATAGCCGTCGCGGGGGGCGGGCCAACAACGAGGACAGGACCACGTACTGCTACTCGCGCGACGCGTTGCTGATGGTGATCGCGGACGGCATGGGTGGCCACCACCACGGGGAAATTGCAGCCCAGATCGCCGTGCAGACGCTGGCTGACAGTTTCCAGCACGAGGCGCGACCAGCCCTCCCCGACCCCTTCCGCTTCCTGAAGCAGGGCATGACCAACGCCCACTACGCCATTCTTGACTACACCGAACACCATCGCCTTCGCGACACCCCGCGCACCACCTGTGTCGCCTGTGTGGTCCAGGACAACGTCGCCTACTGGGCGCACTCCGGTGACTCGCGCCTGTTCCTGATGCGCGGCGGCAAGGTGATTTCCCGGACCCGTGATCATTCGCGCATCCAATTCCTGATTGACGAAGGGCTGCTTTCCGAAGCGCAGGCGGCCTGGCATCCCGACCGCAACAAGATCTACAGTTGCCTGGGCAGCCCGAACTCGCCGGAAATCGAATTCTCCCGCAAGACACCGCTCAATCAGGGGGACATCCTGCTGCTTTGCACCGACGGCCTGTGGGGAGAGGTTTCGGGCGAGCACATGGCCATTGCGCTCAAGGGCGCCAACCTGGTCCAGGCGATGCCGCTGCTGCTGGAGCAGGCCGAAGCGAAGGGAGGCGCGCAGGGCGACAATCTCTCAGTAGTGGTCGTTCGCTGGGAGGATGCCTTTGTCGAGGCGGCCAGCAGCATCATCTCGACCCAGACGATGAGCCGTGACGAAGTGGAGACACGGATTGACCAATTCGGTCGCGAGCCGACGCACAGGAGCGACCTCACCGAAGACGAAATCGAGAAGGCGATCGCGGAAATCCGCGCCGCCATTGATAAGTTCAACCCGAGAAGACCTGGACAATGAACATGCGCCCCAGCGAACGCCAATCCGACCAGCTCCGCCCTATCCGGCTGACCCGCAACTTCACCCGTCACGCCGAAGGGTCGGTGCTGATCGAGATGGGCGAGACCCGTGTGCTGTGCACCGCCAGCGTCGAGGAAAGCCTGCCGCCCTTCCTGCGCGGCAAGGGCCAGGGCTGGGTCACCGCCGAATACGGCATGCTGCCGCGGTCGACCCACACCCGCAGCGCGCGGGAAGCTGCCAAGGGCAAGCAGAGCGGCCGTACCCAGGAAATCCAGCGCCTGATCGGCCGCAGCCTGCGCGCGGTGACCGACTTGAAGGCCCTCGGTGAGCGCCAGATCACCCTCGACTGCGATGTTCTCCAGGCCGACGGCGGCACCCGCTGCGCCTCGATCACCGGGGCCTGGGTTGCGCTTTACGAGGCCTGCGAAAAGCTCGTCGCCGCCGGCAAGCTGGCCGCCAACCCGGTGCGCGATCATATTGCGGCCGTCTCGGTCGGCATCTACAAGGGCAGCCCGGTGCTCGATCTCGACTATCCGGAAGACTCGGCCTGCGATACCGACATGAATGTCGTCATGACCGGCGCCGGCGGCATCGTCGAGATCCAGGGCACCGCCGAAGGCACGCCGTTCACCCGGCCGCAGATGAACACCCTGACCGACCTCGCCGAAGCCGGCATCCGGCAACTGATCGCCGCCCAGCAAAGAGCGCTCGCCTCATGAAGAGTATCGTCCTCGCCTCCAACAATGCCAAGAAGATGAACGAGCTGAACGCGCTGCTGGCGCCGCTTGGCTTCGAAGTCATCGCCCAGGGCCAGCTCGGCATTCCGGAGGCCGAGGAGCCGCACTGCACCTTCGTCGAAAATGCACTGGCCAAGGCCCGTCATGCCGCGAAGCTTTCCGGCCTGCCGGCCCTCGCCGACGATTCCGGACTCTGCGTCGCCGCCCTCGGCGGCGCCCCCGGCGTCCATTCCGCGCGCTTCGCCGGCGAGCCGAAATCAGATGCCCGCAACAACGAGAAGCTGCTCGCGGACCTTGGCGCGCATTGCAACCGCGCCGCCCATTTTGTCTCGGTCATCGTTCTCGTCCGCCACGCCGACGATCCGCAACCGCTGATCGCCGAGGGCGAATGGCATGGCGAGATCCTGGCCGAGCCGCGCGGCGAGAGCGGCTTCGGCTATGACCCGCTGTTCTATGTGCGGGATTTTGACTGTTCCGCCGCCGAACTCGACGCCGCCACCAAGAACCGTCTGTCGCATCGCGGCCAGGCCATGCAGAAGCTGATCGACCGCGTGCCGACGCTGTAACTGCCTTGGCCCGCAGCATCCCCATTTTGGTGGCAGAAACGCGGTCGACCGTGACAGCCCTGGAATTCCGCGTGGCGCCGCCGCTGGCGTTGTATGTCCATGTCCCGTGGTGCGTGCGCAAGTGCCCCTACTGCGACTTCAACTCGCACGAGGCCGCAGGCGCCATTCCGGAAACCGAATACGTCGCTGCGCTGATCGCCGACCTGCAGTCGGCGCTGCCACTGATCTGGGGCCGGCCGCTGGTCAGCGTCTTCTTCGGTGGCGGCACCCCCAGCCTGCTCTCGCCGGCCGCCATCGACGAGCTGCTCGCCGCCTTCCGGGCACTGGCGATACTGTCGCCGGAAGCCGAGATCACGCTGGAGGCCAACCCGGGCACCAGCGAAGCCGGGAAGTTCGCCGGCTTCCGCGCCGCCGGCGTCAACCGGCTGTCACTCGGCATCCAGAGCTTCGACGACCGCCCCCTCGCGGCGCTCGGCCGCATCCACGGCGGCGCCGAAGCGAGACGCGCCGCGCAACTCGCCGGCGACCATTTCGACTCGTTCAACCTCGACCTGATGTACGGCCTGCCGGGCCAGACCAGGGAGCAAGCGCTCACCGACGTCGAAACCGCGCTGTCCTTTGCGCCGCCGCACCTGTCGTGTTACCAGTTGACGCTCGAGCCGAACACCCGCTTCGCCGCCTTCCCGCCGGCATTGCCGGAAGACGATCTGTGCGCCGACATGCAGGAGGCCATCGAAGCGCGGCTGGCCGTCGCCGGTTACGCCAATTACGAGACCTCGGCCTTCGCTCGGGCCGGGCGCCAGTGCCGGCACAATCTCAACTACTGGCATTTCGGCGACTATCTCGGGATCGGCGCCGGCGCCCACTCCAAGCTGACGCTGCACGACCGCGTGCTGCGTCAGATGCGCTGGAAGCACCCGAACGCCTATCTTGAAAACGTGCGCGGCGGGTCGCCGATACAGGAAACCAACGAGGTCGCCGCCAGCCAGCTTCCGTTCGAATTCCTGATGAATGCGTTGCGCCTCGCCGCCGGCTTCCAGCCCGCGCTCTTCGAAGCGCGGACGGCGCAGCCGATCACCCGCATCCTGCCGCAACTGCGGGCCGCTGCCGCCGACGGTCTGGTGGACATCGACGCGGAGCGCATCGCCCCGACCGTGCGCGGGCGGCGCTTTCTCAACGTGCTGCTCGAACGTTTTCTCGATCAGGACCGGGCAGGCTGAGACAGCCTGCCCCGGCTACGCCCTAGCCGAACAAGCCGCCTTTTTTCAGTAGACTGAGGCCCTGGCTCAGCAGATCACCGCCCTGCGGCACCTCGCCATTCGGCGTCATCTGGTCGATCAGTTGCGGCAGAACGTCGGCCAGGCTGCTGGAAGCCTGCTGTGGGCTGACGCCGAGTTGCGCGGCGAGATCCTGTAGCGCCGAACCACCCAGCACGCTTTCGACCTGCTCGCCCGAAACCGGGAGATTCTGGCCGTTCGCCACCCACGAATTGACGATATCGCC
>JBEOKN010000030.1:0-14063 GCA_040275885.1 Azonexus sp.
GTAGCTCAGTTGGTAGAGCAACTGATTCGTAATCAGTAGGTCGGAGGTTCGACTCCTCTCTGCAGCACCAGCGAATTCAGAGGCTTGCGCCTGGGCGCAAGCCTCCTTGGCACTATCGGCGCTCAGGCCTTGCCGGGAATGAGGTGCAGTTTGGCGTAGGCAAACAGTTCGAGTCGGCTGGAGAGTCCGAGCTTGCCGTAGATTGAGTTCAGGTGGTTACGCAGCGTGTTCTCGCTGATGCCAAGGCGTTGCGCGAGTATCTTGCCATTGGCTGCCGCATCCTTGGTGATTTCCAGTGCGGTCTCCCGTTCCCGCCGGGTCAGTGTGCCGATCTTCTTGTTTTCGGGTGTGGTGAAGTGCGGAACCGTGTTCTGTGCGAGGTGGAGGAAGATCCGCGTGGTTGCGGCACGGTCGATCCAGAACTCGCCTTCATCGACCTTCTCGATCGCACTGATCAGCGACTCGACCGGTTCGCTCTTGACTACCATTCCGCGCGCACCCGCCAGAATCGCGCCGTCGTGCAGGGAAACATCCCGCGATCCGGTCAGCGCCACCACTCGCGCCGGTGAAATGGAGCATAGCTCGGCAATCAAATCGACACGAAGCTCTCCGTCAAGGTTAATGACGATCACGTTGATCGGGGTCTCGTAGATAAACCGGGTGGCTTCGTTGCCATCACTCGTGGTCCCCACCAGTTCCACTTGCGGGTGTGCGCTGAGCAGAAGCCTTTTCAGTCCCCAGGATGAAATTGGCTGGTCATCGACCAGCAAGACGCGGATTGGCCGTGTCTGGAGAGGTGCCATGTTTGAATGTCAAATGCGCCGGTATTTGAAATGGTACATTTCTACTATATTCAAAGGAAAAAGTCTAGTAGTCGTTGACGGACTTGTGGTACTCAAAGCGGGTTCGATGGTGCTTGATCCCGTCGATCCGGGTTAGTATTCTGGGGGGTGCAGTGCCGCCTCGCTTGAGCTCGCGCTGCGGCATATTCAAATCGAACATTGGGAGAGCATTGATGGAGATCGCGGGCAAGGTGTTTCTGGTGACGGGCGCGGGCTCCGGCCTGGGGGCTGCGACAGCGCGGACGTTGGCCACCGCCGGCGCGAAGGTGGTTCTGGCCGACGTGAACCGCGAGGCGGGAGGTAGTCTGGCGGTCGAACTCGGTGCCAATGCCTGTTTTGTCGAGACCGACGTGGCGGACGAGGCGAGTGCGGTCAACGCTGTAAATACGGCAATTTCCGTATTCGGCGGGCTGCACGGGCTGATCAACTGTGCCGGGGTGGCGCCGGCCGAGAAGGTGGTCGGGCGCGACGGGCCGCACAAGCTGGAGACCTTTGCGCGGACAGTCGGCATCAACCTGGTCGGTACCTTCAACATGATCCGTCTGGCTGCAGAGGCGATGATGAAGAGCGAGCCCGATGCCGGCGGCGAGCGCGGCGTGATCGTCAATACGGCGAGCGTGGCCGCCTTCGAAGGCCAACTGGGGCAGGCGGCCTATGCCGCATCGAAGGGCGGAATCGTCGCCCTGACCCTACCGGTGGCCCGCGAACTCGCCAGGAGCGGGATCCGCTGCGTGACCATCGCGCCCGGCATCATGGAAACGCCGATGCTGCTCGGCATGGCGCCTGAAGTCCAGGAGTCGCTGGGGCGGATGGTGCCGTTCCCATCACGCATGGGCAGGCCGGCCGAATTTGCCGCGCTGGTCAGGCACATCGCTGAAAATTCGTACCTGAATGGCGAGGTGATCCGCCTGGACGGTGCCATCCGCATGGGAACCAAGTAATCTATACTGCGGCTCTGCCTCCTGGACCGGAAAGGCGCTGCGGCGCCTTTTCCCATTTGCATGTCTGAAGCTCCCTGTTATCACTGTGGCCAGCCGATTCCGGATGATCTCGAACTGTCGGTCGCGGTGGGTGGAGAAGAACGCCCGATGTGCTGTTACGGGTGCCAGGCGGTAGCGCAATCGATCGTCGCCAACGGCCTCGCGGACTATTACCGCAGCCGAGATTCGTTGCCGGAAGCGCCGCGCGAGGCGATGCCGGCGATCTTCGAGCAACTGGTGCTCTACGATCACGCCGATTTCCAGAAGAGCTTCGTCAAGAAGCTGGGGGAAAGCGAGCGCGAAGCGTCGCTGCTCCTTGAGGGAATAACCTGTGCGGCCTGCATCTGGCTCAACGAGCAGCATGTCGGCAAGCTGCCGGGAATCATCGCAGTGGACATCAACTATGCGACGCGCCGGGCGCGGGTGCGCTGGGACGAGTCGCGGATCAGGCTCTCCGATATCCTGGGCGCGATCGCCGCCATCGGCTACCGCGCCTATCCCTACGACGCTGCGAAGAACGAGGAGATCTCGCGCAAGGAGCGGCGCGACGCCCTGTGGCGCCTGTGGGTAGCCGGCTTCGGCATGATGCAGGTGATGATGTACGCCTATCCGATGTACATCGCCGACGGTGACATGACTGCCGATGTCGAGAGCATGATGCGCTGGGCCAGCCTGCTGCTGACCCTGCCGGTAGTCTTCTATTCCGCCGCGCCCTTCTTCCGCAATGCCTGGCGCGATCTCCGGTTGCGCCGGGTCGGCATGGACGTTCCGGTGGCCCTTGGCGTCGGCGCGGCGTTTGTGGCCAGTTGCTGGGCGACGTTCTGGCAGGCGGGCGAGGTCTATTTCGATTCGGTGAGCATGTTCGTCTTCTTCCTGCTCGGCGGTCGCTATCTGGAGATGACGGCGCGCCAGAAGGCCGTGAGCGTGACCGAGGCTCTGGCCCGGCTGCTGCCTGCCTTTGCGCAAAAGATTCCGGATTTCCCGGTCGACCGCCGCACCGAGCAGCACGTGGTTGCCGATCTGCACCCCGGCGACTACGTGCTGGTGCGTGCCGGCGACCTCGTGCCGGCCGACGGGCGGGTTGTCGAAGGGGTAAGCTGCGCCGACGAGGCGCTGCTCACCGGCGAGAGCAGGCCGGTGCCGAAATCGCCGGGCGACCCGGTGACCGGCGGCACGATCAACGCCGAGAGTCCGCTGATCGTGCGGGTCGAGCAGGTCGGCAAGGGGACGCGCCTGTCCACGATCATCAGCCTGATGGAACGGGCGGCCGCCGAAAAGCCGCGCATCGTCGAGATGGCGGACCGCATCGCCAGCTATTTTGTCGCGACGCTGCTTTTCGCCGCCGCTGCGGTTGCGGTCGGCTGGTATTTCGCGGATCCCTCCCGGGCCTTGTGGATCACCGTGTCGGTTCTGGTCGTGACCTGCCCCTGCGCCCTTTCGCTGGCGACGCCGATTGCCCTGACAGTGGCCGCCGGCGCGCTGGCCAAGGACGGCCTGCTGGTCACACGGGGGCATGCCGTCGAGACGCTGGCCAGAGCAACGCACTTCGTCTTCGACAAGACCGGGACGTTGACCACCGGGCGCATGCAACTTGTCGATGTGGTCGTGCTGGGCGGACTGGAGCGGGATGAGTGTCTGACCGTTGCCGCTGCCCTCGAGCAGAGCTCCGAACATCCGGTGGCGACAGCGCTGCGCGGGGCGGCTGGCGCAGCGCTGCCGTCGGTGACCGATATCGTTTCCGAGCCTGGGCAGGGGATCGCGGCGACGATCGCCGGGCGGAATTGCCGCATCGGGCGTCCGGCCTATGCCCTGGCGCTCGGCAATGGCGCCTTCCCGGAGGCGGCCGCTGGCTGGCTTGACAGCGGCGACACTGTGGTTGCGCTTGCAGACGCCACCGGCTGCCTGGCGCTGTTCCGGATCGGCGACGAGGTCCGTCCCGAGTCGGCGGCGCTGATTGCCGAGCTTCTCGCTGCCGGAAGGAAGGTGGTGCTGCTGACCGGAGACGCGCCGGCGGTGGCGCGGCGGGTTGCGGACCAACTGGGCATAACGGATGTACGCGCCGGCGTCACACCGCAAGGCAAGCATGACTGCGTCACGGCGCTGCAGGCGGGCGGCGCGGTGGTGGCGATGATCGGTGACGGGGTCAATGATGCGCCGGTCCTGGCCCAGGCGCAGGTGTCGGTCGCCATGGGCGGCGGCGCGCAACTGGCACGAACCCAGTCCGACTTCGTGCTCCTTTCCGAAAACCTGGATCATCTGCGCCACGGTTTGCGGCGGGCCATCAAGACGATGCAGGTCATCCGGCAGAACCTATGGTGGTCATTCGCGTACAATTTCATCGCGCTGCCGCTCGCCATCGCCGGTTATGTCACGCCTTGGCTGGCGGGGATCGGCATGTCGGCCAGTTCGCTGCTGGTCGTTCTCAACTCGCTGCGCATCCAGCGCATGAAAACTGACTGATGGAAAGCATCTATCTGCTGATCCCGATTTCGGTGATCCTCGTCTTCCTGATCGCGGTGGTCTTCTGGTGGTCGGTCCGTAGCGGTCAGTTCGACGATCTCGAAGGTCCCGGCTTCAAGATCCTGATGGACGACGACGGACCGGACATTCCGCTATCGGGACCGGAAAAGAGCGACAAACGGCAGAAAGGTTGACCTGCGTCAACGCCTGACGTGGGCAGCGTATCGATAATTTCCCCATCTGAAGCAAATGCTTCATGGGGGTTCTCTGTTGGGGTTGGGGTGCGCTGTGACGCACCCTTTTTTTGTCCACGGAAATCGCGGCTGGCTTCTTGCTCCATTTCGCCCACGGCGAACTGACGATCAAGCGAGCCCTATGGCGGTGGCAGTTCAGGGTGCGAACACCGAAAAAAAAGCCCGCACTAGGCGGGCTTAAATCCGTCCAGAGGACTGGAGGAGGAGACAGCGCTACTATACACGCAGCATTGCTGCGGCGCAACAATTAATTTGTCCCGGCTTCTCCTGTGTTGCAAAAAGGCGAAAGCCCCTTGAGGGGGCAAGGGGCTTTCGAGGCGGCCGGGTTTTGGGAGGGGGAGAGGTTAGCCGCCTAGGCTGAACGAGTCCAGCACATGGCTGCAAGATAGCGGCGCTGCGGGCACGAATCAAGTAACGGATTGCAACAGTTTGTGCGTCGCGTGTACGCATGGCGCATCCAGTTTGGCCGCGGTCGATCTTCGTCGGCAGTTGGTCGCCGGGTCGCTGACCTGTTCAAGATCGTTACGCGCATGCCTGGTTGGTGCGTCGCAGGAGCCTGGGACGAGCGCGGGGGGGCGCAAGCCGCTATAATTGCCCCTTTTTTCGGGCATCAGATGCGCGTCTTTCGCGGTTTTTCGCGCCCGCTTCCGGGGCCGACGGCGTTGGCGATCGGCAACTTTGACGGCGTTCATCGCGGTCATGCCGTCTTGCTGGAACGCTTGGGCGGTGTCGCGCGCCATTTTTCCCTGCCGCCTACGGTTCTGACTTTCGATCCGCATCCCCGCGAATTTTTCAGCCCTGCCTCGGCGCCCGCGCGTCTGACAACCTTCCGCGAAAAGCTCGAACTGCTGGCCGAGGCAGGCATCGAGCAGGCGATGGTGTGCCGTTTCAATGCCAGGTTTGCGGCGCTGACCGCCACGCAGTTCATTGAACAGGTGCTGGTGGGCGGCCTGCGCGTTCGCCATTTGATCGTCGGTGACGATTTCCGCTTTGGCAAGGGGCGGGCGGGTGACTTCTCCCTTTTGCAGCAAGCCGGCGCCGGGCATGGCTTTTCCGTCCAGGCGATGGGCAGCGTCACGGTCGACGGCGAAAGAGTGTCGAGTTCCGGTGTCCGCGCTGCACTGGTGGCGGGAGACATGGAACAGGCGGCCCGCCTGCTTGGCCGGCCTTACATCATCGACGGGCAGGTTGCGCATGGCGACAAGATAGGGAGGCAACTTGGATTTGCCACCGCGAACATCCGCATCAGACACAATCCGCTGCCGATGACCGGCGTTTTTGCGGTCGAAGTCAGCGGCCTTGGGGTCAAGCCTCTGCCCGGGGTGGCCAATCTCGGCATCCGGCCGACGGTGGGCGGTACGCGGCCCCTGCTGGAAGTGCACCTGTTCGATTTCGACCGCGACATCTACGGCGCGCACATTTCGGTTCGTTTCGTGCATAAGTTGCGCAGCGAGCAACGATTCCCCAATTTCGATGCCCTAAAGGCGCAGATCGCGGCCGACGCCGCGGCAGCGCGGGCCTTTTTCAAGCGGTGAGCAAGCACAATGCCTGATTACAAAGATACCCTGAACCTGCCGGATACGGCTTTCCCGATGCGCGGCGACCTGCCCCGGCGCGAGCCACAGTGGGTTGGCGAATGGCAGGAGAGGAAGCTCTACCAGCGCATCCGCGAGATCTGCGCCGGTCGTCCGCGTTTTGTACTGCACGACGGCCCGCCCTACGCCAATGGCGACATCCACATCGGGCACGCGGTCAACAAGATCCTCAAGGACATCATTGTCCGCGCAAAAACGCTGGCTGGCTTCGATGCGCCCTACGTGCCGGGTTGGGATTGCCACGGACTGCCGATCGAGCACCAGATCGAGAAGCGGCACGGCAAGGGCATACCCGCCGACAAGGTGCGCGAACTCTCGCGCGCCTTCGCCGCCGAGCAGGTCGAGCGCCAGAAGAAGGATTTCATCCGCCTTGGCGTGCTCGGTGACTGGGACAACCCCTACCTGACCATGAGCTTCAAGGCCGAGGCCGACGAAATGCGCGCGCTCGGAAGGATTCTCGACCGGGGCTATCTCTATCAGGGCCTGAAACCGGTCAACTGGTGCCTGGACTGCGGCTCGGCACTGGCCGAAGCCGAGGTCGAATATGAGGACAAGAACTCGCCGGCGATCGACGTCGCTTTCGAGGTGCACCCCAACCATGCCGAGAAACTGGCGGCTGCCTTCGGCCTGACCCACCTGCGCGGCCCGGCGTTCGCGGTGATCTGGACGACAACCCCGTGGACCCTGCCGGCCAACGAGGCGGTCAGCGTGCATCCGGAACTGACCTACGACCTCATCGAAACCGAGAAGGGCGCGCTGATCCTGGTTCGCGAACTGGGCGAAGCCTGTCTCAAGCGCTACGGACTGACCGGCGAATCCGTCGCGTCTTGCGAAGGCAACCGGCTTGACCAGATTCTGCTCAGGCACCCCTTCCAGAATCGCGACGTCGCCATCATCTGCGGAACGCACGTCACCACCGAGGCCGGTACCGGCCTGGTGCACACCGCCCCGGCGCACGGAGCCGAGGACTTCGTCATCGGCAAGCGCTACGGCCTGCCGGTCAACAATCCGGTCGGCAGCGACGGCCGGTTTCTGCCCAACACGCCGGCGTTGGCGGTCGGTGAACTGGCCGGCAAGACAGTCTGGGAAGCCAATCCGCTGGTCCTCCAGGAACTCGATGGCTGCGGTCGACTGCTGAAAATGGAGAAAATCCAGCACAGCTATCCGCACTGCTGGCGCCACAAGACGCCGATCATTTTCCGCGCGACGACGCAGTGGTTCATCGGCATGGAACACAAGAAGGACGAAAACGCCTCGACCCTGCGCTGGATCGCCGAGCGCGCCGTTGATGAGACCCAGTTCTTCCCGGCCTGGGGCCGCGCCCGGCTGGAGGCCATGATGCGCACCCGGCCGGACTGGTGCGTTTCCCGTCAGCGCAACTGGGGCGTGCCCATTCCCTTCTTCCTGCACAAGGAGACGGCGCTGCCGCACCCGCGGACCGCCGAACTGATCGAACAGGTCGCGCTGCGTGTCGAGAAGGAGGGCATCGGAGCCTGGTTCAGGCTCGATGCCGCTGAACTGCTCGGCGCCGAAGCTGAACAGTACGTCAAGATGAAGGACACCCTCGATGTCTGGTTCGATTCCGGCACCACGCATTGTCACGTCCTGCGCGGCTCGCACGCCGGCGACCTCGCCTACCCAGCCGACATGTATCTCGAAGGTTCCGACCAGCATCGCGGCTGGTTCCAGTCGTCGCTGCTTTCCGGTTGCGCGATCGACGGCCGGGCGCCTTACAAGGCACTGCTGACCCATGGCTTCGTCGTCGATGGCAAGGGCCACAAGATGTCGAAGTCCAAGGGCAACGTCATCGCGCCGCAGCAGGTTTCCGACAAGATGGGCGCCGAAATCCTGCGTTTGTGGACGGCGGCGACCGATTACTCCGGCGAGTTGTCGATTTCCGACGAAATTCTCAAGCGCGTCGTCGAAGGCTACCGCCGCATCCGCAACACGCTGCGCTTCCTGTTGGCCAACGTCTCCGACTTTGACGTACAGGCCGACATGCTGCCGGTTGGCGACTGGCTGGAAATCGACCGCTACGCGCTGGCACTGACCCGCGAATTGCAGGCAAGCTGCCTGGCCGATTACGAACGCTATGAGTTCCACCGCGTCGTCCAGGCCCTGCAGACCTTCTGCTCGGAAGACCTCGGCGGCTTCTACCTCGACGTCCTGAAGGACCGCCTGTACACCACGGCACCCGATTCGCGCGCCCGGCGCTCGGCGCAATCGGCGCTCTGGCACATCCTGCAGGCCTTCACCCGGCTGATGGCGCCGATTCTGGCGTTCACCGCCGAGGAGATCTGGGAGTTGCTGACCGGCGACGCCGGGCAGTCGGTGATGTTCCACACTTGGCACGACCTGCCCAAGCCGGAAGGCGAGGGCGATCTGCTGGCCAGGTGGACGCAGATTCGCGCGGTCCGCGCCGAGGTGGCCAAGGCGCTGGAAGAGCTGCGCGAAGCCGGCAAGATCGGCTCCTCCTTGCAGGCCGAAGTGACGCTGCATTGTGGCGGCGAGAAATTCGACCTGCTGGCGTCGCTCGGCGACGATCTCAAGTTCGTGCTGATCTGCTCGAAGGCGACGTTGGTCAGGGCCGACAGCGATTCCCTGACTGCCCAAGCTTCCAGCCACGGCAAGTGCGAGCGCTGCTGGCACTTGCGCGAAGACGTTGGCGCCGATGCCGGACATCCTGGCTTGTGCGGCCGCTGTATAAGCAACCTCCATGGCACCGGCGAGGTTCGTACCTGTGCCTGACGCCAAGCGCTGGTATGCGCTGGCCGGGCTCGTCATCATTCTCGACCAGCTCAGCAAATGGTTCGTGCTGGAAAACATCCGGTTCGGCGAGACGATTTACGTCGCGCCGTT
Source organism: Azonexus sp. (assembly GCA_040275885.1). GTDB lineage: Bacteria > Pseudomonadota > Gammaproteobacteria > Burkholderiales > Rhodocyclaceae > Azonexus. The sequence continues at coordinate 8,991 of JBEOKN010000030.1, forward strand.
CTGGAACTGGGTGCTGACGTACAATCCGGGAGCGGCGTTCAGTTTTCTGGCCGATCAGCCGGGCTGGCAGCGGTGGCTGTTCACGCTGCTGGCAATCGGCGTCTCCGGCTGGATCGCGATCATGCTGCGCCAGAATCCGCAGCAAAAGCTGTTGTCGCTGGCATTGGCCCTGATCATGGGCGGCGCGCTGGGCAACGTGATCGACCGCATCCGCTTCGGCGCGGTCGTCGATTTCATTCAATGGCATGCCGCCGGCTTCTATTGGCCGGCTTTCAATGTGGCGGATTCCGCCATCACCGTCGGGGCGGTTTTGCTCGTTTTCGAGCAGTTGACCGGAGCAGGCAAGAAAAACGAGGAAAAACGCGTATGACGACGGTGCGTTCCGACAGCTATCTGACGCTGCATTACCGGATCTCGACGGTCGATGGCGACGAGTTCCTGTCCACGTTCGACATGGGCCCGGCGACCCTGCAAATGGGCAGCGGCCAGCTTGCCGAGAACCTGGAAAACGTGCTGATCGGCCTGCCGGCGCAGGAGCGTTTCGTCTTCCAGCTCGAACCCGATGAAGCCTTCGGCCAGCACAACCCGCGCCTCGTCGAGCGCATCGCCCGCAGCGGACTGCAGGCCGACATGGAACTCAAGGAGAATTCGGTCGTCGAATTCACCGCACCCAACGGGGGCAGCTTTGCCGGGTTTTTGCGTGAACTCGATGCGACGCATGCTCTGTTCGACTTCAACCACCCGATGGCGGGAAAGATGATCCGCTTCGAGGTGGAAATTATCGGGATAATGTAGGACGATTGTTGGCCGGGCTGGTATTAAGTATGAGATTTTATCCTTGCAATTTGATCTGTATTTGATCAGAATACAAGGATGATAAAGCGCCTCGCACTCGATGCCATCACCGAGCGGCTTGCCTTCCAGCCGGCCGTAGTCCTGCTCGGCCCGCGTCAGGTTGGCAAGACGACCCTCGCCAGAACGCTTGCCGCAGAGTTGCCAGGTTCACTTTTTCTCGATCTGGAGCAAGAGTCCGATCGAGCACGCCTCGTTAATCCCCAACTGTTCTTTTCCCAGTATCGGGGTCGCCTCGTCATCCTCGATGAGGTCCAGGTGATGCCTGAGCTGTTTGCGGCGCTGCGGCCGGAGATCGATGCAGCCCGGAAGCCGGGGCGTTTTCTGCTGCTCGGTTCGGCATCGGGAAAATTGCTCAATCAGAGTTCGGAATCGCTCGCCGGACGGGTGTCCTACCTGGAACTCGCGCCATTGCTGCTGGCCGAGATCGGCCCGGATGCGGATGCCTGGAAAAGGCTTTGGCTGCGCGGCGGGTTTCCAACCAGCTATACGGCCTCCACTGATCGCGTGTCGGGACTGTGGCGAGCCGATTTCCTGAAAACCTTCCTGACGCGGGACTTGCCGCAGGTGGGCGTGTCCATTCCGGCCGAGACCCTGCGCAACTTCTGGCGCATGTGCGCTCACCTCGACGGCCAGTTGTTCAACGCGTCCCAGATCGGCCAGGCATTGGGTGGCATGTCACACGCAACCATCGGCCGCTATCTCGACCTGTTTGTCGATACGATGATGTTGCGGCGGCTTGAGCCTTTTTTCGCCAATCTCGGCAAGCGCCTGGTCAAGTCGCCCAAGGTCTATGTCAGGGACAGCGGACTGCTGCATGCCCTGCTCAACATACAAGGTTTTGATGACCTGCTTGGGCACCCGGTCGTTGGACATTCCTGGGAAGGCTTCGTCGTTGAGCAGATAGCCAGTACCATGCCAGCGTTCTCCGAGATTAATTTCTACCGGACAGCAGCCGGGGCGGAACTGGATGCCGTAGTGACCACCGGCGATCGCCGTATCGGCTACGAAATAAAATTCTCCGAGTCACCGAAGCCAGGCAAGGGTTTCTGGAACGCCTGCGAGGATATTGGCGTCGAACGTGCCTATGTGGTTGCACCCGTAACCGAGCCCTATCCACTTGCGGAAAACGTACAGGTTATTCCCCCGCGGATGCTTTTTCACCTCTGAGTTCAGACAAACAGGTCAAGGAATACCATGCAAATCCTTCTCGCCAACCCCCGCGGCTTCTGTGCCGGCGTCGAACGGGCCATCGCCATCGTCGAACGCGCGCTCGAAAAGTTCGGTGTGCCGATCTACGTGCGCCACGAGGTCGTGCACAACAAGTTCGTCTGCGACGACCTGCGCGCCAAGGGCGCGGTGTTCATCGAGGAACTCAGCGAGGTGCCGGCCGGCAGCACGGTCATTTTCAGCGCCCACGGGGTCTCCAGGGCGGTGCGCGACGAAGCCGAACAGCGCGGCCTCAAGGTTTTCGATGCAACCTGCCCGCTGGTCACCAAGGTGCATGTCGAAGTCGGCAAGATGCGCAACCAGGCACGCGAGGTGGTGATGATTGGCCACAGGGGACACCCGGAGGTCGAGGGCACCATGGGGCAGAGCCGCGACGGGATGTATCTCGTCGAGACTGTTGGCGATGTCGCGCAACTGAAGGTGACCCAGCCAGAACAACTGTCATTCGTTACTCAGACGACGCTGTCAATCGACGATGCGTCGCAGGTGATTGCTGCGCTCAAGCAGCATTTTCCAAGTGTGCAGGGGCCCAAGAAGGACGACATCTGCTACGCGACACAAAACCGTCAGGACGCTGTGAAGGCGCTGGCAGAGGAAAGCGACCTCGTCATTGTTGTTGGAAGTCCCAACAGTTCCAACTCGCGTCGTTTAAGAGAAGTGGCTCAGGCCCGCGGTATCGAGGCCTACTTGGTTGATGGACCGGAGGAAATTTGCGCCGAATGGCTGGCCGGCAAGGAAAACATCGGCATCACAGCCGGCGCATCCGCCCCTGAAGTCATTGTTGAGCGGGTGGTAGACCGTATCTGCAAGCTGACAAACGCTGAAGTAAAGCAGCTAATCCGTGTTGAGGAGGCGGTTTCCTTCCCGTTGCCGAAGGGGCTGTCCCGTTGATTGGAACCGCCCCTTCCGAGAATATTACTTCTTGAAATGCTTCACGGCGACGGCGGCAACGCCGGCGATTCCCAGAAGGGCCCACATTTCAGGCTCTGGAAGGGGGGTAACGACTGCTGCATTTGCGAAGCTTGAAGCCAAAGCGGTAAAGGCAAGAACGACGAATTTCATGATGGTTTCTCCTTGATGGGTTTGGTGTTACGTTTGAAACGAAGCATGATTCATGCCATATGAGAAGTATTTTTTTAACAGATTGATTTTATTGAAAGATAATTTTTTCCGGTATTTTTCTGGCGGCATGTGTGTAAAGAATATCGACACGTTTTTCCATCAGGGGTGGTGGGCCTCATAGCGAACTTCCAGAAAAAATTGGCTACGCACAGGCGTCCCGGCGATTTGTCCAGGTTCGAACGATGCTAACGAGAAAGCCTGCACAGCGGCGTCGACCAAGGGCTGAGGCAGTGTCGACGAGGCGACGATGACTTCATCGACGGATCCATCGGCACTGAGCAGCAACTGAATGGTCAGGGTGCCCGAGGCTGCTTCTGGCGGCAAGTCCGGCGCGTCGAGAGAGATGGCTGCCCGCAGGCGTGGCTTGCGGGAAAGTTGCTCCGGCGCAAAGTAATTAGGTGGAATCCATCCTGCCGTTCTGGCGGCGGCGGGACCGTCTTGCGGAAGTTCCGGGTCTTTTCCGGTCGGGCCTGTTGTTGCCTGGGCTTCGTCAAATCGTTCAGGCGGCGTCCGTACGGGTATTTTCTGAACCAGATTGGCCGACAGGGCGTTGGCCGTTGGCAGATGGAAGGCCAATCCGGTATCGGCAACGCCAGACGGGTCCCTGGAAGACAGGCAGAAGCCTGAAGTCAAATGCAGGAGTACCGACAGCAACAGACAACCGGCGATCCGGAAACCAGCCTTGCGTTGAACTGCGGGAGGACACCCGGCTGCCGTGAATGGCCCGCGGCAGGAACCGTGAATGCCATCCGGTTGAGGTCCTGAATCAGGCAACGCTCACAAGCTACCAGCAGGCCGCCGCATTCAGCGACCCACCACTGACACCTTTGGCGCCAGCCTGATTGATACTGAATGTCCCGCACTTGTCATTGGTCTGACCTTTGCCGGCAGTGGGTGCCGCCTGAAGGCTATAGGCGCTGGCGGTCGACGCTACCGAAAAGCTTAACGTATAAAAGCCATCGGGCGAGGTCGTTGGATAGACATCGGTGGCGGCGGCGCCCAAGCCGGCACCTATATAAGTCTGCCTTTCCGTGTAGAACTTTTCCATGGCCTGGGAGGCGGCCATCAATGCCGACTTCGCATCGGCACGCCGGGATTTCCTGACGCTCTCCATGTATGAAGGGAAGGCAATGGCTGCAATCACCGCCAGTACCGCGACGACGATCATGACTTCAATGAGCGTGAAACCACGTTGAAGGGCTGGTCTCATTTCTTTGGTTCTCTCACCGCGTTGCTCGCGGGGTTCTTGACCTCTTGAGCGCCATTGGCTTGTGGCTGCGGGCGTGGGTTACGCACCGCCGCCTTCGGCTCCTGCGAACTGCCTAGAGCAGGCCTAACAGTCTTGTCCGGAACAATGTCGGTGACGGACAGCGCGGCGGTCGGCAGCAACGTGGCGACAGCCAGCAACGCCGCAGGGATTGCCTTGAGGATTCGTTTCATGAATATCTCCTAGTTTCCGATGATTTCGCGCCACGAGACACGGCCTGAGGCACCGCCGGGGTTTTCCTTGACTGCCTTGAGTACGCCACTCGATTGGCTGAAGTACTTGATTTCAGTCTTGCCGCTCGGGTCATACATGATGGCTGGCGTGCCGGCAATACCCCCCGAAAGTTTTCTGCCAGTGACGGGAGCCGGGGTGGCCACGCTGCCGCCGGTCAGGAAATCCGCAGTCGTGAAGCCGCCCGTGCCATTGACATCGAAGGGCGAGAAAGTGAATCGCCCGCCAGTTTCCGGGTTCAATTCCATAAGCCAGCTGTCGCCACCGTATGCGCAAGGATTGGCTGCCGGAATCAGGGTCGTGAACACCAGTCGCTTGTTCGTCAGTATGGGGTTGCTGACCTGTCGTTCGCCATAGTTGTTGGTGTTGCC
>JBEOKN010000031.1:0-5886 GCA_040275885.1 Azonexus sp.
GCGAGGGGGGTGACAAATTATGGTGTCATGAGGTGAGGGGGAAAAATCTTCAGAAAGGGCTTGACAATTTATATCCGGTGGATATAATACACACATCAGGGCAGCACATCGCAAGCCCGCAGACGAGGAGAGAGAAAATGTCCATGACCAAAACCACCACCGCCAAATCAGTAATCTTCGCCTTCGACGGCTTTTCAGAAGGATACGGCGCCTACGTCCAGGGCGCATTTGTCGGCAAATTCATTATCCCCGTCCAATACGCCCACCTGATCCGCGAAGGCGACGAGCTGGATACCCTGCGCGAAATGCACCAAGATCGCCGTTTCGGCATCGTCCTCCGCGACGCTGGCCGCGTGCAGTAAGGAGCGGTGGCATTGATTGCTGATCAACCAGACGCCAAGGCCATCCGCGCTGCCCGCGAGGAAGCAGGGCTTTCCGCGAGGGAAGCCGCCGAGCTGATCGGCGTCACGACCATCACCTGGCAGCGCTGGGAGGGGCAAACCTCCCGCAAAACGATGATCCCAAGCGGATACTGGGAACTTTTTTTGCTTAAAACGAGGAAAAAAGCTTGACAATTTCTCAGAAATAGTACATAAACGTTGGATTCCACCACTGCCGAACAGGCAGACCCAAAGCCGCCCAAGGGCGGCTTTTTCATTTCTTGGCGATCCGGTAGACATGCTGCCGGCTCACGCCAAACCGTTCGGCGGCGGCGGCCGCCGATAGGCCGGACGCGAGGCCGGCACGGACGGCGGCGTGAAGCTCCTGGCAATCGAGCGCGGCCACGCTGGCGATGTAGTGCCGGTCACCGCCCTGTTCATGACGAATTTTCCGCTCGAGCGGTCTGAGTCTGTCGCGCTCTATCCCGATTTCGGCAGCGACGAGGTCGAGGGCAAATGAGAGCAGGTCCATGCGCTACCAGCCAATCAGTTTGGTCGTTTTGCGAATCGGAATGATGGGCTTCTTGGCCGTGGGGGTTGTGATGGGTTGGGGCGTGGCCGGGATCTTGGTTTCCATTTGCGTGGCTTTTTCTTCTGGCTTTTGTTTTTCAACTTGCATTGATTTCTCATCCCATTGGGATGCGGTCCATCGGTGGATCTGCAGTTCCGGGTGATGGCTGGCGGCTACGGCGTAGACCCAGGTGTCGAGCGCTTCATTGCGGCGCCCTTTTTTGAGCACCCACCGCTTGAGGCGTGGGTCGTAGGTCTCGGCGGTGAGTTGATCGTAATAGCTGTCTTCGAGGTCGATCGAAAAGCGAACCTTTCGGTCGGGCTCTGCCTGGGTGGCGTCGTCGACCAGGCGGGAGTACAGGAGGTCTTTCGCGGTGTCGGTGCCGACGAGGTAGAGCAGCACGCCGTGCTTGGTCGTTTTGCCCCGATAGGTCACGTCTTGCGGGGTTCCTAGCCCGAGAATTTTCCGGCTGGGGGTGTTGCTTCCTTTGATGGCAATCACGCGTCTGAGCGTGTGTTTTGCGTTCCGGACAAAATTGTAGACGTTGTGAGTGTGGTGTCCGCCCGAGTCGATGGCTGTGGCTTCGATGGGCAGGTTTCGGCCGTAGGCGTTCGGGAATGTCTGGATTAGGCAGGCATGCAGTCGTTCCCATACGGACTCTGTGGCCGGACTGCCTTCGATGATGTGGTAGTCGATCACCCAGGTCTTGCCGCCTTTGCCGTGGCCCAGCACCTGGACTTCCAGGCGGTCATCTTGGGTATCTACGGCCGCGGTCAGGATGAGGGCTCCTGGCGGGACGGTGCGCAGCGCGTAGGGCTCGGCACGGGATTTCAGGGCGCTTTGCTTTACTTCTTTCGTCCGGTTTGAATAGGTTTCCCCTAGCCTTGTATTGACGAATAGCATGAGCTTTTCTGGCTGCCCCTGCGCGGCAAGCCATTGCTCGGCGAGCTGTTTCCAGGATTTCCCCAGGCCCATGGGCATATAGAGGGCGTTGATATGCCAGGATGGATGCGGGGTAGGCGTTTCGATTTCTGGAATCCATCTTGCCCGGCCGCCGTGGCCGATTTCGGGGAGCATGATGGACTTGTGCTGTTCTTGAATTTCCGATCCGCAGTGTTCGCAGACATACCATACGGCGCTGACCAGCTTGTCGTTTTGGGGGTGGCGGGTCCAGCGTAAATTCGCCCATTTGAGCCACTGGAGTTCGTCGCAGTGTGGGCAGGGCACGTGATACCGGCGCCGGTCTCCGGCGAGGAAGAGCTGCTCGATCCGGCTGGCGTCCGTGATCGTGGGCGACGACGGGACGAAGAGCTTGGAGTCGTGAAACGCGGTCAGGCGCACTTCGAGCAGCCCGAGAGGGTCACCCTGGAGGTTTTGCCAGTCGTATTCGTCGACCTCGTCTGCGATTGCGTAGCGCAGCGAGGTGCTTTTGAGTTCGGCGGTGCTTCCTGCGGTTTTGGTGTAGAGGATTCCGCCGGTGAAGCGCTTGCGCGCGGCGTTGTTATCGGACGATTTGTTGCTGCGCCCTTTCAGGACGTTGGCGACCGCCGGGGTGCTGGTGGCCATGGGGTCGAATTTCTGGCTCATCCAGTCCCCGAGGCTCTTCTCGGTGGGCATGATGACGGCGCATGGACCTTTGGCGTGATCCATGATGTAGCCCAGCCAGTTGCTTCCGACTTCTGTCCCCCCGGACTGGCTGCATTTCATGAACGGTATGATGCTGGTTGGGGATTCTTCGCTGAGGTGGTCCATGATCTCGCGCAGATAGGGGGTGCGCGAGGTTTCCCAGTTGCCTGGTTCGGCGCTTCCTTCTCTTGCCAGAATGCGGTTCGCGTCCGCCCATTCGGAGACGGTGAGATTCTCCTTTGGACGAAATGCGCGCTCTGCGGCCCGCAGGGCGATGGTGGAAGCGGCGGTTGGGTTCATTTTGTGTTAGGTGCTTTCATGCCGAGCGATGCGGAACCGACGGTCGCCCCACATTCGGGTTGCGCTCATATTCTTCGTACTGCGCCCAGTAGTTATTCCACGAGTGCGCCGGTATCGTGTTGCTTGTCGCTGGCAAATTCCAACCCTTTTCGGTTGCAAGTTTGTACAGCCGCGGGTCGTAACCTCTTTGCATTTCGTCTCCTATTTGCGTTATGCACCTAATTAGGTGTCTACTTCGCGTTATGGCGCTTCATCCCAGCCACCGCCACTTCCCGCCGACCAAATCGGTGCCTACGGGTAGCGCCTTGCGGCCGGCCCTGTTGTGCCAGTCGGCTGCGCAGCCGCCAGCATCTACCTTGTCCAGCACGAAGCCGGCCGCGCGCAAACTGGCGCCGCCTTCCTCTGGCAGCGTGTACGTGATGATCGTTTCGTACCCCATCGCCCGCAGTGCTCGGCGCGCGGCGCCGTAGAGCATCGAGCACGCATTCGGCGTGCCGTCGGTGCACACGCGCCGAATCTCCACCAGCAGCGGGTCTTTCTGCAGGGCTGGAGCGCTCGGGTTCCCGATCATCGCCACACCGCAGCGCACCCACTCTGGACCGTCCAGCAGCCGCGTCCGCTTCTCCACAGCCAGGCTCAGTTTGTGGCCTGGCAGCGGTTGGTCGGCATGGTGCCGGTGCAGGCTTGCCACGTACCGCTGCGCATCGCGCAAGCTGCACGGCACCACCCGCAGGCCACCATCCGCGCGCTTCGGAGTCGGCGCCATAACACGCCCATCGAACCGAGCCCCAACAGCAGGGGCGTCCGTGGCTTCGTCCAGCATGGTCATGGCTGTTGGGTCCGGCTCATGGGCACGTTATGCGCCTGCCGCGCTATCGAAAGCAGCAGGTCGCGGAAAGGTTCCGGCGTGGCGTTGCGGATCGCGGTCTTGTTCTTCCCGCCCACCATCGCCACCACGCCGATTCGCCTAGCCTTTTCGTAGCCGTAGCGCTCGATCATCCAGGCTGGCAGGCGCTGCTCGGTCTTACCCCAGCGCAGATCGGGCAAGTCTTCGCGCTTCACGCCAACCACGAGAAGCCATGTCGGCTTGCCGCTGGCATGCCCATAGTGGCCCTGATACACGCAACAAGTCCATGCCCGCGTTTCTTCTGGATAGGCCGCGATCCAGCCTCCTGCGCGGGGCGGCTTCCGTATGTCGAAATTCGCCCAAGCATGAGAGTCGGCCGGATGCTCGATCACCCCGCCGTAGATGTGTACGGAATGCAGCGCAGCGTAGAAGCACCCGCCGTCGTCTCCAAGCTTGTACTGGTGCGGCTTGCGCGTGCTGCCGTGCCAGAACCGGCCCCATCGCTGGCAGGGCGGGTGCGCCACCGCCGGGTGCGGGCCTGCGTAGGTGCGTGCATCGCGGGATTCGTCCCACGGGTCAACGCCTGGCACGCCAACGTAGCAGCCCTTCGGCTCAACGTATAGGGCCGCCACCGTCCTGCACTCCACCGGGCGCATAACTGCTCGCTCAACCTGACCCGCCACAGCGGGCCTGTGGTCGGGCACGGTCGGTGCGTACTGGGTTGCTGCTGTGGTCATCGCGCTGTGTCGGTCAGGTTAGCTCGGGCGTTATGTTTCACTTCCGCGCCGCCCAACGCCGCAGCAGATCGCGCACTACGTTAGGCAGGTTCTCGCCGTTTCGCTCCGCTTTCTCTTCTGCCGCTTCCAGCAACTCGGCAGGCATCCGAACCCGCAGAACCGGCGAGGCACCACGCGCCCCGCTGAGGTTTGTTGGCCCCTTGCCGGGGCCGGGCTTCTTTTGTTCGCTCACACCAGCACCGGGATACCGTATGCGTCCGGCCCCCTCGCGTTTGCCTCCGCTGCTCACTGCTCGACCACTCGATCCGCCGTGCTGTAGTCGTAGCTGTCAAGCTCGTAGTCGCCCTCGCCCTTGCAGCCCTCGAACAGCCAGTACACCGTGTACTCGTTGCCGCCCTTGTCGATGGCGCCGGCCGACATTTCAAAGTCGTACGCCTCGCCATCGCTAACGTCATTGAAATTGGCGTAGCCTCCCGGCAGGAGGCGGCTGGTGTGGTCGGCCTGGCTGGTGAGTGCATATTCACGACCCTCGAAAGTAACGGTTCCGAATTCCTTGGCGGCGGTTTCGTAGTTGCTCATTTTGTTTCTCCTGTCTGCGGTTCGCGCCTATCGCTTACCATGCCTCCAGTGTAGCACACGAAATAGTATTGTCAAGCATTTTCTGTGGCACGTGAAACATAACATTTCGATCAACCGGACTTGCTCCGGCTGCGCCTCCGCAAGCCTGTTATTTCAAGCGTTATGCCCCTCATCGGGCAGCGCCAGCGCCTTCTTGCCGGGCGACCACGAGAGCACGATGCCAGCAACGGCCGTGTTGAATGCCTCCATCGCTTCGGCCACTTCGTCCGGCACGTCGCCGTCATCGGGCAACTCGTCGCAGCAGTAGTCCGGTTCGAGCTGGCGCACGTAGTTCGGCTCGCAGATCACCAACCGCAGGTCGGCCAGCGTCTGGTCTTCTTCCAGATCCTCGGCGGCATCGTCCGGGGTGCTGTAATACTGGTCGCGGTCCTCCGAGTAGAGCGGAGCCTTGCCGTCCCACTCGGCGCGAGGCATGGCCTCGTACTTGGCGATGTAGGTCAGGTCGCGGCAGCCTCGGCATTGCGTGTAGCCTTTCGGGGTCGGCGCGCCGCAACGGTCGCACGGCACATGGGTGCAGCCTGCGTAGCGGGCCGTTCTCTCGCCTTGCGGGCCGTCGCCGAAGTAGAAGCCGTCGCGCGACACCCACCCCTTCAGGTCCGTCCGGTACTGCGCCGCCTCAGGGCCGTCGCGCATCACAATCTGTTCGCTCATCATTCCTCCTGTTTGGCCGGGGCATAACCCGGCGGTCGAGCCGACTGCCAAAAGCTGCGCTTTTGTCATCGGCTCACCTCTGCGTTCGGCGTCTCATCCTCTGCAAACGGTTCAGCCAGCAAGACCCCGCCGCAG
>JBEOKN010000032.1:0-13932 GCA_040275885.1 Azonexus sp.
CGCGCACGGTCTGGATGATGTCGTCGGCGTGGCTGTCGGTCTTGGCGAAGATCAGGGTCTTGGGCACTTCTTCGCGGCCGGGGAAGATGGCCGGCAGGTTGTCGCGGAAGGCGCGGATGACGGTGCGGATCTGGTCCGGGTTGACGATGTCGCGGTCGAGCTGGGTAGCGGTGTAGGCGGCGTCTTCGTCGTGCTGCTCCCAACGCTTCTTGCGGGTCAGGCGCTCGCGCTTTTCGACCTGCTGCTCGGCCGCGATGACGGCGCCTTGCTGGGTGATGCGGGTGTCGATCAGGTAGATTTCGTTGCCGACATTGACGCCGTCGGCGACGGCTTTTTCATGGCTGTAGTCGCTGACGACATTCTTTTTGAAGAAGCCGTAGGTGCGGTTGTCGGGCGTGGCGGTGAGGCCGATCAGGCTGGCGTCGAAGTAGTCGAGTACCTGCTGCCAGAGGTTGTAGATGCTGCGATGGCATTCGTCGATGAAGATGAAATCGAAGAATTCGGGCGGGATTTTGGCGTTGTAGGCGACGGGGGCGGGTGCCTTGGGCTGGACCAGTTCAGCCGGGTTGATTTCTTCGGCGGCTTCGTCGAGCTCCTTGTCTTGCAGCAGCGAGTAAAGGCGCTGGATGGTCGAGATGCAGACGTCGGCGCCCTTGTCGACGAAGCTGTTCTTGAGCCGCTGCACCGTGTAAAGCTCGGTGAATTTGCGGTTATCGTCGATGGGCACGTAGGCCATCATTTCCTGCTCGGCCTGCTCGCCGAGGTTTTTGGTATCGACGAGGAAAAGCACGCGCCTGGCGTCGGCGTGCTTGAGCAGGCGGTAAATGCTGGTGATGGCGGTGTAGGTCTTGCCGGCGCCGGTGGCCATTTGAATGAGGGCGCGCGGCCGGGCTTCGCGGAAGGATTGTTCGAGGTTGGTGATCGCCGTTTCCTGGCAATCGCGCAGGCGGAGTTCTTTGGCGGGCTGGTGTTCGGGGTTGAGCGGCGGCAGTTCGGCAAGGCGGGCACGCAGGCTTTCACCCTCGGCCAGCCAGTCGCGCAGGGTTTCCGGGCGGTGGAAGCTGAAGATTTCACGCGAGCGCGGCTTGGGGTCGCGGGCGTCGGTAAAACGGGTGACGATGCCGGTGGCTTCGTAGAGGAAGGACAGCGGCTCCCTGTTGTTCAGCCACTTGAGCTTGGCGGCGGCGTAGCCTTCGGTTTGCGTTTCGTGGGCGGTCAGATGCTGGCCCTCTTCCTCGCGCTTGGCTTCGATGACGCCGATGGCCTTGCGGTCGACGAAAAGCACGTAGTCGGCGGGGCCGACATCGGTGTGGTATTCGCGCACCGCCTGGCCGGGGCCGCTGCCGAAGTCGATTTTGCTGGCCGACTGCACGACCCAGCCCGACTGCCTGAGCAGCGCGTCGATGTGGTCGCGGGCTTTTTGTTCGGGGTTCTGGTTGTCGCTCATGAGCCACCCTTGAGCGCCAATGCCCGGTCGTAGAGCGCATTCCTGGCCGCGCCGGTGATCGCCGAGGTCAGCCTTGCCGCCTGCTTGACCGGCAGGCCTTCAGCCAGCAGGAGCTTGAGGACGCGCTCGCTTTCATGGTCGTCAACATCGGCGGGCGCCCCGGAAACGATCAGCACGAATTCGCCGCGCTGGCGGTTGGGGTCTTCCTTCAGCCATTCGAGTGCCGCGGTCAACGGGCCGGAATGGATGGATTCGAACAGCTTGGTCAACTCGCGGGCGATGACCAGCGTGCGCTCACCGAGCACTGCGGCGAGATCGGCGACGGTTTCAAGGACGCGATGCGGGGCCTCGTAGAAAACCAGGGCGCAGGCATTTCCGCGCAGATCCTCGATGGCCTTGCGGCGCTGGCTGCCCTTGTTCGGCAGGAAGCCGTAGAACAGGAAATGCTCGTCGGTCAGGCCGGAAGCCGACAACGCGGTGGTCGCGGCGCACGGCCCGGGCAGCGGGATCACCTTGCAGCCGGCGGCGCGCACGGCCGCCACGATGCGGGCGCCGGGGTCGGAGATGCCCGGCGTTCCGGCGTCGGAGATCAGCGCCACCGCCTCGCCGGCCTTGAGTCGCTCGACGATGCGGGCGGCGGCCGCATGTTCGTTGTGCTGGTGGGCCGGCAGGGTGCGCGCCGGCGAGCCGAGTAGTTTGAGCAGCGGGGCGCTGTGGCGGGTGTCCTCGGCGGCGACCCAGGGCACGCTGCAGAGGACTTCCCCGGCGCGGCGGGTCAGGTCGGCGAGGTTCCCGAGCGGCGTCGGGACGACATACAATGCGGCGAATTCTTCCGTCATCTCTACGTGAATGCAGGCAAAGGCCAACGATACCACCACGACACGCGGCCGCGAAGCCGAGGAGCGGGCGGCGCGTCATCTCGAACGTTGCGGTCAACGCGTCGTCGAGCGCAATTTCCGGGTGCGTGGCGGCGAGATCGACCTGATCTGCCGCGATGGCAGAACCCTGGTCTTCGTCGAGGTGCGCCAGCGCAGTCGCGGCGATTTCGGTGGCGCCGCGGCAAGCATCACGGCGAGCAAGCGCCAGCGCATCGTTCTCGCCGCGCGCCACTATCTGGCGGGCAAGGCGGAATGTGATTGCCGTTTCGACTGCGTTCTGATCGACGGCGATCAACTGGAATGGATCCGCGATGCGTTTGCTGCTGACGATTAGCCTGGCTCTTTGGCTGACGGCGGCGCAGGCCGAGAGCGTCCGCGTCCTCGTGCAGAGTTCGCCGCTGGCCGGCAGCCAGTATTACGCGGTCGGCGCACAGTGGCAGCAGATGAAGGTTGGCGACCCTCTCGACCTGATCCGCGAACCCGACAACCGCCATGACAAGCACGCGATCCGCGTCGAGTGGCGTGGCCACAAGCTCGGCTACGTGCCGCGCGCCGAGAACAGGGTCGTCGCGGCGGCGATGGATCAGGGGGACAAGATGGCGGCACGCATCGCGAAGTTGCGCGAAAACGCCAATCCCTGGCGGCGGGTCGAGTTCGAAGTCTTCGTCGAACTGTGATGTAGAATGGATCATCTGCCCGCTTCAAGCCACTGCAAAACATGGATCTGATTGCCCGCGTTGCCAAACATTTCGAGGACAGCGCCCAAACCAAACTCGACGCCGTGGAAGTGTTGGCCGCCCCGATAGCCTGTGCCATCGAGATGATGACCGACTGCCTGCTCGGCGGGGGCAAAATTCTCGCCTGCGGCAACGGTGGCTCGGCTGGCGACTCGCAGCATTTCGCCGCCGAACTGATCGGCCGCTTCGAGGCCGAACGCCAGGAACTGGCAGCCATCGCGCTGACCACCGACACGTCGATCCTGACCGCTGTCGGCAACGACTACTCGTTCAACCAGATCTTTTCCCGTCAGGTACGCGGACTGGGGCATGCCGGCGACGTGCTGCTGGCCATTTCCACCTCCGGCAACTCCGGGAACGTGATCGAGGCAATCAGCGCGGCGCACGACGCCGACATGCGCGTCGTCGCATTAACCGGCAAGGGCGGCGGGCAGATCGGCGCAATGCTGAACGACGAAGACATTCATCTCTGTGTGCCGGCCGACCGGACGGCGCGAATTCAGGAAACACACCTGGTCGTCATCCATTGTCTGTGCGATGGCATCGACGCCCTTCTTCTCGGAGTCGAAGAATGAAAAATCTCAAGCTCACCCTGGCCGGCGCCGCCGTTTTCGCAACGCTCGCCCTGCTCCAGGGGTGCGTCCCGGCGGTCATCGCCACCGGGGCCACGGTCGGCGCGATGTCCGCGCATGACCGCCGTTCGACGGGCGTCCAGACCGATGACGAGACCAATGAATGGAAGGCGGCGCAAGCCGTTCCCGAGAAGTATGCCGCGGCGTCTCATCTCAATTTCACCTCATTCAACCGGCGCCTGGTGATCACCGGCGAAGTGCCGAACGAGGAAGCCAGGAGTGCCATCGGCGAGCAGGCGGCCAGGGTGGCCGGTGTCAAGGAAGTATTCAACGAGGCCACCGTCGGCCCCGCTTCCTCGTTCTCGATGCGCAGCAACGACAGCTACATCACCTCGAAGGTGAAAGCCCGGCTGGTCGATGAGAAGGACCTGTCGGCCAACCATATCAAGGTCGTCACCGAATCCGGCGTCACTTATCTGATGGGCATCGTCAGCGACCGTGAAGCCAAGGTTGCCGTCACCATCGCCCGCACCACCGACGGCGTCCGCAAGGTCGTCAGTCTCATGGAGGTGAAGAGTGATGCCGAAATAAGTCGCCTGAACGTTTTGCCCGGCACCGGCAGTTCCCCCCCGGCACAGCCGCCGCAGCCGGCACAACCGGCGCCGGTCGAGAATCGTTAAGCGCTGAAGCCAGCGGGTCTTGGGGGATCTGCCATGAATCTGGAAAAGGTAGTCTTCGGCTTCTTCATCGTGCTGGCGGCCACGCTCAATTTCGGCTTCTTCATCGGCGATATCGACCGTCCTGAGTTGCACCACGTCTACGAACTGGCGGCCGCGCTGGTCGTCAGTCTGATCGCGACGGCGCTCAAGTTCGGCGACCGCACCCAGATCGGCGCCATCCACCTGTCCACCAGCCTGGTCGCCGACCTCCAGTTGATCGCCGCCGCCATCACCTGGGCGGTCGCGGTCCATGTCACCGGCGAGGGAATGACCGCCTCGGTGACCTCGAGCGTGGTTTCACTGTCCGGCGGTGCGCTGTTCGCCAACATCGTCTCGGTCATCATTCTCATCATCGAAACCGTGATGCTGCGCCGCTAGCACCATGAACCCAGGGGCCGGCACCCGGAGGCGCGTGTGAACAGCGCCTTCTTCCTCGTCCTGCGGCGCATGCGGGCGCCGATCATCGTTCTCATCGTCATTTACGCGATATCCGTCTTCGGGTTGACGCTGGTGCCGGGGATCGATGGCGAAGGCAAGGTGGCGCCGCCGCTCAGCTTCTTCCACGCTTTCTATTTCATCAGCTATACGGCGACGACCATCGGCTTCGGTGAAATTCCGAACGCCTTTTCCGATGCGCAACGGCTGTGGGTCACCGTCTGCATCTACCTGACGGTGATCGGCTGGTCGTACTCAATCGTCACGCTGATCGCGCTGCTGCAGGACAAGGGCTTCCAGAACACGCTGACCGTCAACCGCTTCAGGCGCCGCGTCCGCCAGATCAAGGAGCCCTTCTATCTGGTCTGTGGCTGCGGCGAAACCGGCAACCTGATTTGCCGGACCCTCGACCGCATCGGGCATGCCTTCGTCGTCATTGAGAACGACGAGCTGCGCGTGCAGGAACTGGACCTGCAGGATTTCAAGACCGACACCCCGGCGCTGGCGGGCGACGCGCGCAAGCCGGACAACCTCCTGCTGGCCGGACTCCGGCACCCAAAGTGTCGCGCCGTGCTGGCGGTGACCAACGACGAGGACGCAAACCTCGCCATCGCCATCGCGGTCCGACTGCTCAATCCCACGATCATGGTGATTGCATGTGGGAGAACGCATGCGGTGACGGCCAACATGGCGTCGTTCGGCACCGACCACATCATCAATCCGTACGCGCATTTTGCCGAAGATCTGGCGCTCGCCGTTGCTGCGCCGGAACGTTTTCGCCTGATCGAACTGCTGACCGCACTGCCGGAATCCCCCGTACCGGAACCTCACCGTCCGCCACGCGGACACTGGATACTGTGTGGCTACGGTCGCTTCGGACACCTCCTCGCCGATCATCTCAGGCCCGCCGGACTTGAATTGACGATCATTGACCCGGAGTGCAATCCGGAAGAAATGCCAAACTCGATCAAGGGCTACGGCACTGACGCCCATACCTTGCGCCAGGCCGGGATCGACCGCGCTGCCGGAATCATCGCCGGCAGCGACAACGACGTGAACAACCTGTCCATCGCTATGACCGCAGCAGAACTGAAACCGGACCTGTTCGTCGTCGCGCGCCAGAACCACAACGTCAATGGCCCGCTGTTCGCCGCCTACGATGCCGATTTCACGATGGTCCCCAGCCACATCGTCGCCCAGGAATGCATCGCGATTCTGACCACGCCGCTGCTCGCCGCCTTCCTCAACCTGCTGCGCGAGCGCGACGAGGACTGGAGCAGCGCCGTGGGCGGTCGCCTGCAAGGGCTGTGCGATGGCCTGACGCCGGCGATCTGGGGCATGAAGCTGAACATTACGGAGGCCCAGGCGGCTTATCGTCTGCTGATGCAGGGCCGGCACATTGCGCTCGGCGAAATCCTGCGTGACGGAACCGACCGCAGCCAGCCCCTGCCCGCCGTCACGCTGCTGATTCGCCGCGAAGACGAGATGATCCCGCTTCCCCCAGACGGCTTTCCGCTTGCCCCCGGCGACGAACTGCTCATCGCGGGCTCGCTGGCCGCCCGCCGCAATCTCGAACTGACGCTATACCGGCCAAGTGAACTCGATTACGTACTGACCGGTCACGAGATCACCGGAAGCTGGGTCTGGAACTGGCTGGCGGCCCGCCGCAAGAACGGCGGATATCTTTCCTGAGACTCGGTTCGTTGCGCTTCCCCCTGGCACCAAAAAGAAAGGATCATCGATGAGCAACCTCAACTTCCTCGGCATCTCCGGCAGCCTGCGTCGCACCTCGGCCAACAGCGGCCTGCTGCGCGCCGCAGCAACCCGCCTTCCCGCCGGCGTCACGCTGGAAATCGCCAGCCTCGCCGACATTCCCTTCTACAACGCCGACATCGCCGCAAGGCCTGCCGCCGTGAGCCGCGTCCTGGGGCAGATGGCCGCCGCCGACGCCTTTGTCTTCGCCTGCCCGGAATACAACTATTCGCTGGCGCCGGCGCTCAAGAATATCCTCGACTGGGCTTCGCGCGAACCCGACAACGCGCTGCTTTCCGGCAAGCCGGCGGCCATCATGGGCGCCGGCGGCGGCATGGGCACCTCGCGCGCCCAGTATCACCTGCGCCAGGTCTGTGTCTTCCTCAATCTACACCTGTTGAGCAAACCGGAAGTGTTCTCCAACGCTTTTGCCGGCGGCTTTGACGCCGATGGCAACCTGACCGACGAAAAGATCGCCGCCCTGATCGCTAACCAGATGCAGGCGCTGGCCGAGTGGACACGCCGGATCAGGGGCTGACGCCGGCAACCGGCGCCGCCAGTGCCCGGCGCAGGCCGCGCATCAGCATGCCGAGAACGGGAAGCTTCATGTAGAGTTCCTCGGCCGCGTCCCAGTAATCGCGGTGGTAATTGACCTTGCCGGAGGCGTCGAACTTGAGGTGGGAAACGCCGCGAATGACCTGCATTTCCCCCTTGCCCCACCGCGTTACCCGGAAGGTGAAGGTCCAGATCAACATGGCGCCGCCGTCATCGACCACTTTTTCGCCGACGACGAAGCGCGGCTCGCCGACCTGCTCGAACATGTGGGTGAAAATTTGCTGGACGGCGGCGACGCCACGCACCTCGTTGAACGGATCCTTGAAGTACGCATCGGCGCTGTAGAACTCGGGGAAGCGGGCGACGCTTTGCGGCGACAGTCCGTGGAAGAAATCGATCAGTGCTTCGATGGTCATCTCAATTTCCGGTCAGGCGGCGGACAAGGGGAAAATACAGGCCATAGGGCAGCAGCGCGAGCAACTTCATGACGCGGGTGAAACGCTTCGGATAGTGGATCTCGAATTTGCCCGTTTCCAGGCCGTCGACCGTGGCAAGCGCCGCCTGCTCGGGGGTCAGCAGGGCGGGCATGGCGAAATCGTTCTTCGCGGTGAGCGGGGTCGCAACGAAGCCGGGGTTGATGACCCAGACGCCGATCCCCTGCGGTGCGAGGTCGAGATGCAGACATTCGGCGAAGTGGATCAGCGCCGCCTTGCCCGGCCCGTAAGCCAGCGCCTTGGGCAGGCCGCGGTAGCCGGCGACACTGGCGACGAAGACGATACCGCCGCCGGCCTGCAGGTCGGGCAGTACCGTCGCGGCGAGGCGCATGGCGCCGTTGAAATTGACGGTGACGACCTTCTCGGCGACCGCCAGGTCGAAGTCCCCGGCGCGCATCGGCACGTAATCGCCGGCCAGATAGATCACCAGATCGACGCCGCGCCAGGCCGCGAACAGGCTCTTGCGCGCGCCCGCGAGGCTGGCCGTGTCGGTGGCATCGCAAGGCAGCAGCACAGCCCCCTCGATGCCCAGCGCACGCAGCTTGTCGACGCTGCGCGCGGAAAGCGCGACGCGCGCGCCGCGCCGCGCCAGTTCGCCGGCCAGCGCAGCGCCGATCCCGCTGGACGCGCCGACCAGCCAGACGCGCTTGCCGGACCAGTCGACGATTTTCGGGTTCATCGCTTGACGAAGGTCAGGGTGACTTCGCCGAGATTGAAGCCCCACTTGCTCATGTAGGAGCGGTTCAGCATCACCTTGTCATCCATCAGGAACATCCAGTCGTCGAAATCGACGTTGTAGACCTTGTCGTCGACCAGCAGCGCCAGCACGTAGCGCCAGCGCAGCGCATTGCCGGCAACCTCGCCGATCGCCTCACCGACGACGTCGTCGGCGGTGCCGCGGAAGGTCCCGTCCGCCTGCTTCGTCAAGGTCCACACCCGGCGCGAGGTGGTGCCGTCCGACCACTTGAAATGCTCGTCGAGGACGCCGGTATCGCCGGTCCACCTGGCGTCGATGACAACATGGAAACGCTTCTGCACTTCGCCGGAACGTCCCTGGAACATACCCCAGGCGTCGAGGGTCCCGTTCAGGTAGGTCTTGAGGTCGAGGGCCGGCTGTTCGGCACGGTATTGGTCGACTCCCTTCGAAGCGCAGGCTGTCAGGCCAAGGGTGAAGACAGCGGCAAGCAGGAATTTCATGTCAGATCTCCAGGGAATGGCGCCAGCGCCAGAGCAACAGTCCGGCCAGCACCTTGAAAGCAAGCGGCAACAAGGCGTAGGCGAACGTGAGGGAAGCCAGTCCGTCGCCACCGCCCGGTACGTAGCCGAGCAAGGCCAGGAGTGGCAGCGCCACCCCGGCTGCCAGCGCCAGGTTGAGCTTGGCAACGAAATTCCAGACACCAAAACAGGCGCCGGGCTGCCCCTGGCGCTCGCCGAGATCGGCAGCGATGGCAGCGGGCAAGGCCAGATCGGCACCGAGCGCCAGCCCGGAAGCGACACAAATGGTGGCGAAAGGCCAGAGGTCACCGCTGCCGAGAAGGCTGGCCCCGGCGAAGGCGATGATCGACAGGAACATCGCCCCCAGCCAGGCATGAACACGGCCGAAACGCGCCGACAAGGTGACCCAGAGCGGCAGCGACGCCGCGCCGGCGACAAAGTACAGGGCCAGCAAGGGGCCGCTCGCCCTTTCCAGTTGCAGCACGTCGGCAACGAAAAAGAGGAACAGCGTCGCCGGCAGCGCGGCGGCGATGCCGTTGGCGACGAAGACCCCGAGCAGGCGGCGGAAGGCGCCGTCGTTCATGACCAGGCGCAGGCTGGGCAGCAGGGGTTGACTCGGCGCCTGCACCGGCTGCCCGGCGCCGACCCGGGTGAGCGTCGTGACAGCCGCGATCAGCAGCAGCGGCGGCAGGACCCAGGAAAGGCGCCGGATGCCTTCGCTGAGATCGCTGGCCAGCAATGCGGGCAGGGCCGCGGCGAGAACGATGCCAACCAGTCCGAAGCCCTCGCGTGCCGCGGTAAACTGGGTGCGCTGGGCGGATGTGCTGCCGACATCGGCGCCCCAGGCCTGATAGGCGACCGAAGCGGCCGAGAATCCGACGTAGGTCAGCGCGAGCGAGCCAACCAGCCACAACGCCGCATGGTCGACCGGCGGGTTGAGCAGGGCGATGAAGCCGGCGCCGAAGGGTAGCAGGGCCAGCGCCACCATGGTCGGGCGTGGCACGCGATCGGCGAGCCAGCCCAGCCACGGGTCAATGCCGGCATCGAGCAGCCGCGTGCCCAGCAGGATGGCGCCGAGCAGCGCGAGTTCCATGCCGGCCACCTCGGCATAGAAGCGTGGCACATGAACATAGATGGGCAGCGCCGCGAAGGCCAGCGGCAGACCGAGCAATCCGTATGAGAAGGTGCGTACGGCGGTCGTCACCTCAGGATGCCTGGCGCCTGAGCAGCGCAGCGCGCAGATCGGGCGCGCTGGTTTTGGCGTCGAGCCAGATGGCGAAGAAGGCCCGGGCGAAGGCCGGGTCGACGATCGTCCCGATGCTGCGGTCGTTGAAGAAGAAACGCGCCTCGTCCGGAAGCTGGACGCCGAGGATGTGGTCGCCGGGACGGACATCGGGAAAGATCCCGGCCATCTGTTCGCCCCAGCCCCTGAGTCGCGCCTCGTCGGCAACGCCGAGATTGCGTATCTCCTTGACGCTGGCGTCGGCGATGTCGCGACCGCTGATGTTCCGCTTGTAGGTCAGCTTGAGCGCCAGCGGCGGGCGCAGCGGATCGTCGCTACCGGCCCACAGCGTTGCCTCGTAAACCAGGAAGCCGAAGCGGCGGAACTCTCCGCTACCCCAGCGACGGAAACCGGCGGTCGGCGTCTCCGGCCCGGTCGCCGCGAGACTCGCCAGCGGCCACGCGGCGAGGCTGAACAACAGGCGGCGCCTAGTGATGACTGATTTCAAAATGGACGACATCGATGTTCCCGGCGAGGAAACCTGCCTCGCAGTAGCAGAGATAAAGGCGCCAGAGGCGGCGGAAGTGCTCGTCGAAACCGAGCGCGGCGATCTGCGGCCAGTTGGCCTCGAAGGCATGACGCCATTCGCCCAGCGTCCGCGCGTAATCGGCCCCGAACGCATATTCGCTGCGCACCGCCAACCCCTGCCGGGCCGCCGCGGCACGGAAGGCCGGGCGCGACGGCAGCATGCCGCCGGGGAAGACGTATTGCTGGATGAAATCGGTGCCCTTGCGGTAGTCGCCGAACAGGTCGTCGCGAATGGTGATGCTCTGGACCACCGCCCGGCCACCGGGCTTGAGCGCCCGGGCAATCGTCTGGAAGTATTTTGGCAACCAGCTCTCGCCGACCGCCTCGAACATTTCGATCGACACGATGTGGTCGAACTGTTCGCTGATGTCGCGGTAATCCTGTAGCCTAAGATCGGCCTCGGGCACCCGCTTCTGCGCCCATTCGAGCTGCGCCGGCGACAGGGTCAGGCCGGTGACCTGCAGCCCATCCCCGACCGCGATCTCGGCGAAGCCGCCCCAGCCGCAACCGATTTCCAGGACGCTTTGTCCGGGATCGGCCTGAAGGCGGCGCAGGATGCGGCGGTACTTGGCACGCTGCGCGGTTTCCAGATCGCCGCCATCGACGGCGCGGTAGAGCGCACTCGAATAGCTCATGCCCGGGTCGAGCCACAGCCGGTAGAAGTCGTTGCCGAGATCGTAGTGAGCCATGATGTTCCGTTTGCTGCCGGCCCGCCTGTTGCGATTGAGCCAGTGGCGCATGCGCGCTGCCAGCAGGTTGCGCCACGAACCGTAAACCGCCTTCTTCAGCACCTGCCGGTTGCGGGTCAGCAGCGTCAGCAATCCGGTGACGTCGGGCGAATCCCATTGGCCGTCGAGATAGGCCTCGGAAAGCCCGATATCGCCACGGGCCAGTACCTGGCCGAACATCGCTTCATCATGCACCTGCAGGGTGACGCCGTGCTCGCCCGACCCGAACAGGCGGCTCGATCCGTCGGGCAGGCGAACTTCGAGCATGCCGCCGGTGATCCGTTCGAGGAGCGTGAGAACCAGGCGCGTATCGCGAGCCGGACTGTCGCCGCCGCGCAGAATCATCGTGTTGTTCATTTTGGTGATTCCTGAAGGGGTTGCCGTTTAAGTGACGGGTGCGCACCGACGAAGGGCACGCCCTTGATCCAGAGCTTGAAGGCCTGCCAGTGGATGCGGAAGACGATGCCGGCGGTCAGCAGCGGCATGCGCAGGAACGCGCCGAGCAGGGCGCGGGTGGACCAGGCCGTGGACTTGCCCGAAACCGAGGTCAGCAGCAGCTCGCCCTCGGCGTCGTCGTAGTCGATACGGACGACCGGGCACTTGCGCTCGACAAAGAATCGGAAGCGGTAGCTGCCCTCTACCTCGCAGAACGGCGAAACGTGGAAGGCCTTGTCCGCCGTAATTGTCTGTCCCTCGCGCAACGGTGCGCCATCGGGGTTGTGCAGCAGATAACTGTGGCGACCGCCGAAGGTATTGCTGACCTCGGCTAAAACTGCGATCAACTGGCCGTCGCGGTTGCGGCAGAACCAGAAACTGACCGGGTTGAAGACGAAGCCGAACACCCGCGGGAAGCACTGCAGGATGACCTCGCCGTCATCGGGCAAGCCGTGGCGGCGCAGCAGCGACCGGATCCACGGCAGCAGCGGCGAGCCGTCGCGCGGCCCGTGGTCCTTCTGGTGAAAACTGAGCAAGTTGTTGCGGTCGACCGAGAAGAAAGGGCCATTCCCGGCCGCCAGATCGGCCACCGGCAACTGGATAAAAAAGACCGGGTAGGTAAAGGAATGGGGCACCGGGCGCAAGCGCCGGTGCACGACTTGGCCGATAAGAAGGCGGGGACGGGTAGCCATCACGATCTCAGGCGCTCACCAGTTCGCGGTCGGCGGGCGCGACCGCCCCCTGCCACGGGGCGTGGATGCCCATGGCGTTGGCGACACGCAGGGCCGATCTGAGGCCATCTTCGTGGAACCCGTAGCTGCCCCAGGCGCCGGCCAGCCAGATGCCGCCGTCACCCTGCACCTCGGAAAGCTGTTGCTGGGCGGCGATGGCCGGGCCGTCGAAGATCGGGTGGGCGTACTCGAATTCGGCGATGACCCTGGACGGATCGGGCTCGCGCGCCGGATTGAGGGTAACGACGACCGGCGTCGCAAAAGGCAGCCGCTGCAGACGGTTGATCAGATAGGAAACGGCGACCGGTTGCGTGCCCGGCATGCCGCTGCCGGCAGCGTAGTTCCATGCCGACCACAGTTTTTCGTCACGCGGCAGCAGGGCGCGGTCGGTGTGCAGGACAGCGCGGTTGGGCTGATAGCGGATCGCCGCCAGCACTTCGCGCTGGGCGTCACTGGCCGTGAGCCCGAGAATGGCGAGGGCCTGGTCGCTGTGGCAGGCCATCACCACTTGGTCGAAATGCTCGCCGCCGCTGGCGTGGGTCACGCGCAGTCCGGCACCCTCACGGGTGACGGCGACCACCGGACAGGCGAGGCGAATGTCGTCGAGCTGGGCGGCAAGCCGGCGCACGTATTCGCGGCCGCCGCCCTTGACGGTACGCCACAGCGGGCGGTCGAAAACCTGCAGCAGACCGTGGTTCTGGCAGAAGCGGACAAAGGTGGCGAGCGGCGTATCGAGCATCTGCCCGGTCGGGCACGACCAGATCGCGGCGGCCATGGGCAGCAGATACCACTCGGAAAACGCCGCGGAATAGCGGCCGGCTCTCAGGAAATCACGAAGGCTGCGCTGGTTGTCGGGGTGCGAGAGCAGCCAGGCGACACTTTCGCGGTTGAAACGCAGGATGTCGGAAAGCATGCTCCAGAACTGCGGGCGCACCAGGTTGCGCTTCTGTCCAAAGACGGTAGCCAGATTGCTGCCCGACCATTCGATGTCGGGGCTCTCCAGACTGACCGCGAACGACATTTCTGTCTCGACGCTGTCGACGCCGAGCAGGGCGAACAGCGCGATCAGGTTCGGATAGGTCTTCTCGTTGAAGACGAGGAAGCCGGTGTCGACCGGGTGGGTCTTGCCTTCGAGCGTGACGTCGACGGTGTTGGTGTGACCGCCGAGATAACTGCCGGCCTCGAACAGTGTCACCTCGTGCCGGCGGCCGAGCAACCAGGCGGTGGCGAGACCCGAAATGCCGGCGCCGACGACGGCGATGCGCTGCTTGTCTTTCATGGTGGCCTCTTATTCGTTGGTGCCGAACATCTCGGCATAGGCAGAGTGGTTGTGGATCGACTCGAAGTTCTCCGAGGCGACCTTCCATTGGGCGATGCGCGGCTCGCTCATCAGGCGCAGCGCGATGTCGCGCACCAGATCCTCG
>JBEOKN010000033.1:0-41811 GCA_040275885.1 Azonexus sp.
CCGCGAAAATGCCTTGGATTCGAAACCCCTGCCGAGGTCTTCGCTCGCGAAATCATGTGCTTGCAATCCAGTGTTGCACTTCAGACTTGAAACCGCCCCATGAAGAAACATACCTGGACGAAGTTTCCGCACCCCGACAAGGCATTCTCCTATGCCGGCGCGGCCCTCAAGAGAAACTGGGAGCGGCTGCATCGTGGCGACTGCGAGCCGTTTCCGGAAAACGCCGCCGCGCAGGATGCATGGCGCGCCTATCACGCCGGCGACTTTGCCAAAGCCGTGGACATTGGCCTGAATGCCGGTTCCTCGGGCATCAACGCGGCCAACAAGGCGGCGATGATCCATGCCAATTATCTCGAAGACGACGAGCAGGTGCGGCTACAGCTTTTCCAGGACATCTGCGAGCGCTGCGAGGCGTTGCAGGATGCCGAACCGAAGAATGCCAACGCCTGGTACATCCACGCCTATGCGCTGGGCCGCTACAGTCAGGGAATTTCCATCGTCAAGGCGCTGGCCCAGGGCCTTGGCGGGAAGATCAAGCACAGCCTGGACCAGACGCTGAAACTTCAGCCACGGCATGCCGATGCAAACATCGCCCTCGGGACCTGGCACGCGGAAATCATCGACAAGGTCGGGAGCATGGTCGGCGGACTGACCTATCGCGCGAAGAAGGACACGGCAGAGAAGCATTTTCGCGCCGCGCTCGAACTCAACCCGGACTCATCGATTGCCCGCACCGAGTACGCCAACGGCCTCGTTCTGCTGTTCGGTCGCGCGCGCGCCAAAGACGTCGGCCGACTCCGTGAAGAAGCGGTGGCCTGCACCGCGGCCGACGCCATGGAAAGGCTCGACCTCGAGGCGGCTGCGGAAGAGGCGGACTGAGGCGACGTCAGCCCGCGGGAGGTGACTCCCGCGCCAATGCCGCCGCTACCGCTTCCGGGTCGCCAAGCCGCTCCCAAGGCTCCATCAACACCAGCATCAGGAACCTGTCGAACTCTTTGGCAAACCGATCGACGATGTCCTGAGGATCCGGAACGAGATCATGGCCAGTCATCAGGCCAATCTGCACATTCCCGGCATACGAGAGAATGGAGACACCCATCCCGATGTTCCCGGACTGTGGCACCCAGAAGAGCGGCTGGCGCAGCCTGGCCCCAGCCAGATAGAGCGCCGTCTGTGGTCCCGGGACATTGGTCATGACCGCCGTCGCCTTGTTCGCCAGAAGGTCGAGGACCGATTGCTGGACAAACTTCGGCAGCATGCCGACAACACCGAGGATGGACAGCGTCAACTCGGCCTGATACGACTCCTTCAGCTTCGCCATCCGTTTGCGGATCTCATAGAGGCGGGCCAGCGGATTTTCGTCGTCCAGCGGCAGCTCCAGCGTCACCAGTCCGAAGCGGTTGCCCAGCGTGCCCGTGTCGTCCGGGCCGCGCAGGTTGACCGGAACCATGGCGCGAATTTCGACGCCAGCGACGTCTTCGCCGCGGTCGACCAGATAGGCGCGCAATGAACCGGCAACTGCGGTCAGCAGCAGGTCATTGACCGAACAACCGAGGACCCTGCCGACTTCCTTGATCTCCGGCAGCGGAATCGGCTCCGACCAGGCAAGCTGTTTTCTGGTCCCCAGTTTGCCCTTGAAGCGTGTCGGGCTGTCGTTCGCCATGGTGGCAAGCTTGGCAATTTCCCCGGCAACATCGCGGCTGACGCGTGCGAAACCCATGAGTTGCTTCGGGTTGGACAGCAAGTCCGAATACTGGTCCCGAAGACCGCTCACCAAGCGGCCCGCTTCGGCTAGGGGGTGCCATAGTGCGCGCCAAAAAATGTCTTGCTCATGGTCATCCTCACCTTCATCGCGATTGGCACTGACCACCACCGGTGCGCTGCCGGCTCTGCCCGATGCGCCATCCGCCAGAGAGAGAATGACCCCGACCAGCGCGATTCCGTCAGCAATGCTGTGGTGAATCCGCAGCACAAGCGCCTGCCCACCGAGCGCCGTATCGACGACAAGCATCTCCCACAGCGGCCGCCGTTGATCGAGCGGCTTCGCCGCAAGATCGGCTACGAAGCGCTGCAGTCCTGCCTTGTCCAGCCTGCCTCTGCGAACCACCCGACGCAGGTGGTTGCCAAGATCAAAATCCGGGTCATCCTGCCAGCAGTATCCCGTTCCATCGGCGACAACGCATTGGACAAAACGCCGGTGAGCGAGCAAGCGCTTCTCGACAGCGAGCTTTAGCCTTTCGAAATCCAGCATGCCGTCAAACAGCATCACCCCGACAATCTGCATCAGATTGGACGGTCGATCCATACGCAACCAGGCGGTATCGACGTTGGAGATCCGTTCGCGGGAAGGCATCAGTAACTCCGGATTGTGGTCAGGCATTTATAATACCGGCATTCCCCCTCTCCAATTGGAGCCGATGCCATGAGCGAACTCAAAGCGGCCTTCGACGCCGCCATTGCCGATTCCAAGACGCTTGCCGAGCGCCCCGACAACCAGACGCTGTTGCGAATCTACGGCCTGTTCAAACAGGCCAGCGAGGGAGATGCGACTGGGAAACGTCCAGGCTTTACGGATATTGTCGGCCGCGCCAAGTTTGACGCCTGGGCAACCCTGCAAGGCACCTCGTCAGAGGCGGCGATGCAGGCCTACGTCGAATTGATTACGAAATTGAAGGGTTAGGCGAAGCGCGCGTCGAAGTAGTCGTGGATTTCACTCTCGAGTCCGCTCTTGAACGGCCTGAGCAGGAATCCGAGATGGATGTGGATCGTCACTTCGCCCCTGCCGAGCGTCAGTTGCCCATGGACACCCATGCGCTCGAAGTGCAGGATGCCCTCCTCGTCCCATTCGTGCTCCAGGTTGAATTCCTTTTCCAGGTCCGCCGCAACCAACTCGGCGGCAGCCCGCGCCTTTTTCGCGCTAAGGCGGTGTTTCTTGGTAATCAGTATTTCGCTCATCGGCACAGTTTACAGATGAAGGGCCAAATCGAGAACAAGCCGGCGCAACTATTCTGCTGAACCTTTGCTGCCCATCATCTCGTTGCAGGTTTCCCGGCCGAGCGTTTCGGCTTCTTTCGGGCTGGAAATCCGAACTTCATCGTAGATGTGCTTGATGACGACATTGGTGATGTGCGCCCCGGCGCTGCCGTCCTCGACAAAGACCTTCATCGGCCGCCCCTTCTCGCGGTCGTAGTAGGCCTGCACGGCAAAGTCACGGACGCGCTCGCAGAAGCGAACCTTCTGAGCGTCCGGCATACCGTCGTCGGATTTGGCGGCATGGGCATGCGGCAACGCGCCGGCCAGCACCAGTAATGCACGGCTGGCAAGACCCCGGGATGTCATTCAGTCGGCTCCTGAATCGAGGTGAGATAGGCCAGTATGTCCTGAATATCCTGCTCCTTGAGGCCATTGAGGACGCCAACCGTGCCCTCCTCGTCATGCGGGCGGTCGCCCTTGAGGTAGAGGTCGACCTGGCGCTTAAGGTAGTTCGTATATTGCCCGACCAACATCGGGAACATGCCTCGGCCCTTGCCGGTCTTGCCGTGGCAGGCAGCGCACTGCTTCTGGTAGAGCGCTTCGCCATGTTCGAGGTTGCCTTCGGCACGCGGAATGATCATGACGCGGTCCACCATCAGCAGACGGGTCAGCGCATCTTCCGTGCCCTTGAAGGTCGGCATCCTGTTGGATAGTTCGATGCCGGCCAGATAGGCCGCGATATCCTTGATATCCACGTCGGAAAGCTCGCGTTCCTGCGTGTAGGGGTACATCGGGATATTCACCCGGGTCCGCGAGCGGAAGCTCTTCAACTGGTTTTCGATATAGGCAACGCGCTGGCCGGCAATGCGCGGATACTCGCCCTTCTTGCCGCCGGCCCCCTGATCGCCATGGCAGGCGGCGCAGGTCCCGTTGATCTCCTTGCCTTTTTCGAGGTCGACCGCAACTGCCACGCCGGAACCCAGAAAACCGGCAACGAGAAGCACGACAAATCGGCGTAGCACCATTTCGAACGACTCCGAGGATGATGCGGCCAATTGTCGCATGCTGCTGACGGCCTGAACTTGACCCAAATCACGCATAATCCGGTCCATGCCCTTGCTCTCCTGTGCTGACGACAGCACCGACCAACTACCCAGCCTGCGGCGGCTGGTCACTGTGCGCTGGGCTGCTCTGGCGCTGATGACCGGACTCCTCCTGCTGGTGCCGCCAGCGCTCGACGTGCCACTCCCCGGCGCACCGCTGCTCGCCATCATCGGCATCACTGCATTGCTCAACGCCATTGCCGCTTGGCGGCTCAAGCGGGCTGACTCGGCGACGTCGGTGGAACTCCTCAGCCAGTTGCTGATCGATATTTTCGCCCTGAGCGCTCTGGTGTTTTTCAGCGGCGGCGCCACCAACCCGCTGGTTTCGCTCCTGCTGCCGCCCGTCGCCATCGCCGCGCTGACCCTGCCGGTGCGGTACGTGGCGGCGGTCGGCGCCATCGCCATCGCCGCCTACTCGGCGCTGATGTTTTTCTACGTTCCGTTGGCGATGAGCGATGCCACGCGCGCCACGCGCCTGCACCTGCTTGGCATGTGGCTGACCTTTGCCGTATCGGCGCTGATGGTTGCGTGGTTCGCCGTGCGCATGACCAAGCTGATCCGCCAGCGCGACGCCGAACTGGCCACTGCGCGCGAACAGGCGCTGCGCGACGAGCGCATCATGGCGATCGGCACGCTCGCCGCTGGCGCGGCGCACGAACTGGGAACGCCGCTCGGCACCATGGCGCTGGTCGCCGGCGAACTTGCCTGCGACCCGCAATTGCCGGACGCCACACGCGAGGATGTCGCCCTGCTCCGCCAGCAGATCGGCGTCTGCAAGGAAATCATCACCGGGCTAACACGCCGCGCCGGCGCCGAGCGACTCGAGAACTCCGGCGTCCAGGCAGTCGATGTCTGGCTCCAAGGCGTCCGCCAGCGCTGGCACGCTTTGCGTCCGCAGGCGGAAAGCCGGGTCGAGGTCACTGGCAGTCTCCCGGCCCCGACGGTGGCCAACGACCCACGCCTCGAGCAGGCGCTGCTCAACCTGCTCAACAATGCGGCGAATGCGTCGGCTAGGGCGATCGACATTCACCTCGACTGGACCGGCGAGCGAATCCTCATCGACATCCGTGATCTCGGTCCGGGTTTCCCGCCGGACGTGTTGCAGCAGGGCGGGCAAGCATCGTTCCCGCCGCACGAAAGCGGCAGCGGCATCGGCCTGATGCTGACCCGCTCCGCAATCGAACAACTCGGTGGCCGACTGTCGCTGCTCAATCCTCCCGAAGGCGGTGCCCTCGCCCGCCTCGAACTGAATCCGAGAACCTGATGCCCGAATTGACCCTGATCATCGACGACGACCCCAGTTTCAACGGCATTCTGGTCCGCACCCTCGAACGCCGTGGTTATCCGGCGCGTGGCGCAATCGACGCAACGACGGCACTAACCCTGGCACGTGAAATCTCGCCAGCCCAAGTGGTGCTGGATCTCAATCTCAATGGCAGCTCAGGCCTGGCATTGATCCCGGAATTGCTGGCAATCAATCCAGCCTGCCGCATCGTTGTCTTGACCGGCTACGCCAGCATCGCAACAGCGGTTGACGCCATCAAACTCGGGGCGACCCAGTATCTGGCCAAGCCAGTGGAACTCGAGGCGGTTCTCGCGGCCTTCGCCAGCGACGATTCGCCGGACACCAGATTGCCCGCGCCCGACGAACCACTTTCGGTCGACCGCCTCGAATGGGAACACATTCAGCGGGTACTCAACGAAAACGAGGGAAACATCTCGGCAACGGCGCGCGCGCTCAAGATGCACCGCCGCACCTTGCAGAGGAAGCTGTCCAAGCGGCCGGTGCGAACCTGAACTCCGGATAGCCCGGGCGTGCCTGGAAGTCTGCGGGTCAGGCTTGCCGGCTGGCGCCGCTCAGGCTGCCTGCTGGCGGTTTTGCTTGAGCGCAGCCAGGAACTCTGTAAAGCTGACTTCGCGAACCTTGGTATCGGCCAGCGTGTCGCGCAGGTCGAAGGCCACGATGACCCGTTCGCCGGAGCGTTCGTGATCATTGCTTCCCGGAGAGGGGCCGGCACGCGGGAGATTCGTCGTGCGAGAAGTGTTGTTCATTTTCGTGACCTTTCCTGGAGCTGTTGGGCAGATGATGCCGAATATCTGCCGCGCCGCCCGTGAGCGAATTCACGACCTGCTTCAATCCTTCATCTGCACCACCAACACGGAATGGCCGCGGGCCGGGCAAGATCGACCGCGCCGGCCTGCTGCGCCGTGCGAAGACCCTGCCGGACGCGGTCGACGGCCCGAAACACCCGAAATTCAGTGCTGCTTCTGCTGGACCGGCCCCGGCGCAGGCGATGATCGCACCACCTTGGCATCGACCTGCTTGCTGCTGCCGTCGCCGAAGGTCAGCGTGATCGGCACCGAATCGCCCTCCTGCATCGCCGCCTTGAGGTCGATCAGCATGACATGCAGGCCACCGGGCTTGAGCACGGCCTCACCCTTCGCCTTGATCTCGATCGCTGCAACCGGGCGCATCTTCATCACACCACCTTCGTTCAGATGAGTGTGCAGTTCCGTCGCCTTCGACACTGGATTGTCGGCCTTGACCACCTTGACGTCCTTGTCACCGTTGTTCTTGATCACCATGAAGGCAGCGGTCGCCGGAGCGTTGGGCGGCGCCAGGCGAACATAGGGATCCTGCACCGAAACATTGTCGGCGGCGCCGGCCAGGACGCCGACGGAAAACAGCAGGCCAGCGGCCAGCAGGGATAGTCGTTTCATGATGCTTTCTTCCTTCAAGGTTGGTAAAGGTACTTGCGGATGATGACAGCCACTTGGTCCGGCGCTGTCGCGTGGGCGATCTTGGCTACCAGTCTGCCATCGGCGGCGACGACGTAGGTGTCCGCCGAATGGTCGACGACGTAGCCATCGCCGGCCGTTGCCACTTTTTGTTCGGCGTAGAAAACGCCATAGCGCTTCGCTGCCGCGGCAATTTCCTCCGGGGCTCCAGTCACGCCGACGACGACCGGGTGAAAGAACCTGGCATACTCCTTGAGCCGCGCTGGCGTGTCGCGCTTCGGATCGACCGAAATCAGGATCACGGCGACCCGCGCCAGTTCGTCCGGCTTCAGTTCCTTCAGCCCGTCGGCAGTGGCCGCCAGCGAAGTCGGACAGATGTCGGGGCAATAGGTGTAGCCGAAGTAGAGCAGGACCACCTTGCCGCGGAAATCCTTGAGCGCAACCGGGCCGTCCGCCGACTGCAGCGTGAAATCGCCGCCCTCTGGCATTGCCGCACGCGGCAGCGGGAGCTCCGGGAGGTCGGGGTGCCAGAATAAAGCCAGCCCGAGCACCAAAGCCGCCAGCAGTCCGGCGATTACGGACAGAATCCGTTCGGACATCCTATTCGTGGCTCCCGGAACTGAAGCGATAGGGAATCGCGATGCGTTCGCCGCCGGTTTCAATCAGCACCGTCGCCTGCCACTCCATAGCGCCGGTGATGCACACCGGCAGCGTCACCAGACCGGAAAAGCGCCCGTCACCGCGCGCCGCGAGTCCCGGCCGGTTCAGTCCCATGTTCATGTCGATGCCGGCGAAATCGACTTCGACCCGGCCCGGCGCAAATCCGCTGGTCGTCACCTGCACCTCGAACGGCCTGACCATGGGGATCGGGCGTGGCGCCATCGATAGTTCGACGCGACCGCCGGAAGGCAGTGTCACCGCGCAGGTCTGGCGCTGCAGATTGCACGCCGGATCCGGCTGGATCACTACATCAGCCCGGGGGAGCAGCAGCGGTGACAGTTTGTAGCCAACCACCACGACGAGGGCAATCAGCAGAATGCCGATCACGTCTATCAGAATTTTTTTTTCAAAAGTCTGGTCCTGGCCTGGTGGCCGGCGAGGAGACAGCATTTTCGTTCATCAAGCGCGAAAGGAATTAGCAGAGATCAAGTTTTTAGCACGGCTGGAGGCATACAGTATGCGGCATATTGTCGCAGTGACATCGTGTCGCAGGCGATGATGCGGGTAGGAAATTCTACTTCTTGTCTTCAGGGGAGAAATCTAGATGAAAAAAATTGCAGTGAAAGCTACCGCGCTGTTGCTGGTGGCCGGTTTTGCAGCCACGGCATGGTCTGCCGAATCGCTGCAGGACGTGATGAAGCGTCGCGGCCTGAGCCAGCAGGATCTGCTGGCGGCGTCCAAAACCTATGTCCCGACCGGCAAGCGCGACGAATTCGTCGTCTTCAGCTCAGGCGGCCAGTCCGGCCAGGTCATCGTCTATGGCATTCCGTCGATGCGCATCCTGAAGTACATCGGCGTGTTCACCCCGGAACCGTGGCAGGGCTACGGTTTCGATGAGAATTCCAAGGCCGTGCTGCGTCAGGGCAATATCGACGGCAAGGAAATCAATTGGGGCGACACCCACCACCCGGCCATTTCCGAAACCGACGGCAAGTATGACGGCCAGTTCCTGTTCATCAACGACAAGGCCAATCCGCGCCTCGCCGTGATCGACCTGCGCGATTTCGAAACCAAGCAGATCGTCGTCAACCCGATCTTCAAGTCGGAGCACGGTGGCGCCTTTGTCACACCGAATACCGACTACGTGATCGAAGCCGCCCAGTATGCCTCGCCGCTTGAGAACAAGAAGTTCTACCCGCTCGAAGAGTTCAACGAGAAGTATCGCGGTGGCATCACCTACTGGAAGTTCGACCGCAAGGAAGGCCGTCTCGATCCGAAGAAGTCCTTCTCCCTCGAACTGCCGCCGTACTCGCAGGACTTGTCTGACGCCGGCAAAGGCCCGTCCGACGGCTGGTCGTTCACCAATTCCTTCTGTTCAGAACGCTACGTCGGCGGCATTGAAAAAGGCCGTCCACCGTATGAAGCCGGTTGCTCCGCCAAGGACACCGACTATCTGCACGTGATCAACTGGAAGAAGGCCGCCGAACTGGTCGCCGCCGGCAAGGCCAAGAAGATCAACGGCCATGACGTGCTGATGATGGAAACCGCGATCAAGGAAGGCATCCTCTTCCTGATTCCGGAACCCAAGTCGCCGCACGGTGCCGACGTCACCCCGGACGGCAAGTTCATCGTCGTCTCGGGCAAGCTCGACACCCACGTCTCCGTCTTCTCCTTCGAAAAGATTCAGGCCGCCATCAAGGCCGGCAAGTTCGAATCCAAGGATCCGTACGGCATTCCGGTAATCGGCATGAAGGACGCTTTGCACACCCAGGTTCAGCTCGGCCTCGGCCCGCTGCATACCCAGTACGACTCGAAGCCCTGTGTCGCCTACACCTCGCTGTACGTCGATTCCCAGGTCGCCAAGTGGAACTACTGTGAAGGCAAGGTGCTCGACAAGATCTCCGTGCACTACAACATCGGTCACCTGATGACCATGGAAGGCGACTCCATGGATCCGAAGGGACGCTACCTGGTCGCGCTGAACAAGCTCGCCATCGACCGCTTCGTGCCGGTTGGCCCGCTGCATCCGCAGAACCACCAACTGATCGACATCTCCAACGACAAGATGCAATTGCTGTACGACATGCCTCTGCCGCTGGGCGAGCCGCACTACGCAGTCGCCATCGACGCGACCAAGCTGAAACCGGGCGTCCGCTACAAGGTGGGTACCGACTCGCGTACGGACAAGCCGCATCCGGGCATGGTTCGCGCCGGTGAGGAAAAGACCGAGAAGAAGGGCAACAAAATCACGGTCTGGGGTACGTTGATCCGCTCGCACATCACGCCGGAAACCATCGAGGCTGATGTGGGCGACGAAATCACGGTGCACCTGACCAACCTTGAGCGCGCTCAGGACGAAACCCACGGCTTCACGGTGTCGACCTACAACGTGCATGCTTCGGTCGAGCCGGGCAAGACGGTCACCGTCAAGTTCAAGGCCGATAAGGAAGGCGTCTATCCTTACTACTGCACGGAGTTCTGCTCGGCGCTGCACCTTGAAATGCAGGGTTACCTGCTGGTCAAGCCGAAAGGCTGGAAGCCGAGCAAGGCCGAAGGTGCCGCCAAGGCCAGCTACACCGAAGCCGACTACAAGGCGACGCTGAAGAAGGTTGTCGACACCCAGGCCGTCATCGACTCCGTGGTCGGTTACATCACCAGTGTCAACTTCAAGGACTTCCCGGATGTCGTGGCGATGGTCGACGATGCAACCGACCAGCTCGGCAAGATCAAGGAAGCCAAGGGCAAGGCTGACGCCGCTGCCGCCAAGAAGGACTGGGATCAGGCCAACCTGTGGTCCGAGCAGATCTGGCAATACCAGGTCAAGGCGGCCGACATCGGCCTGCGCGCCAAGACCTACCTCGAGCAGAACGGTGCCAAACCGGTCAAGAAGTAAGAAGCAAACTTGATCTGACTCACGGCAAATTCCGGGGAGCAGAGCAATCTGCTCCCCGTATTACATTAAAAAGGGGAATAACCATGAAGTTTGTAATGACTCTGATCGCTGCCGCGCTTGTCGCTAGCCCCGCCGTCGCCGCCCTGGATGGCGCCGCGCTCTACAAGGACAAGACCTGCAACGCCTGCCACGGGCCCAAGGCGGACAAGCCGCTGATGCCCAACTATCCGAAGCTGGCCGGCCAGAACGCCGCCTATGCCGAGCAACAGATGAAGGACATCAAGAGCGGCGCCCGCAACAACGGCCAGACCGCCGCGATGAAGGGTGTCATGCATCTGGTCAATGACGATGAAATCAAGGCCATCAGCGACTGGCTTTCCAAGCAGAAATGAGCGAACGAGGCCCGGATCGACGGGCCTCTGACCCACATCAAGGAACGCTGATAAAGCTCGCGGGATAATTTGAACGCTCCGGACAAACTCTCCGAAAGGGAAATCAAACATGAAAGCATCACTCCTCTTGATCGGCCTGCTTTCGGCAGGCGTCGCCCTCGCCGCCCCTCCTGCCCCAAAAACGCAGGGCATCGAGGGCAAGGACTACAAATGGAACGCCGAAGGCGGCGAGAAGATGGAAGCGCTGACCAAGAAAGGCGACAAGAAGCGCGGCGAAGAAGGTTATGAAACCTGCGGCGCCTGCCACCTGCCTTCCGGCGCCGGACGTCCTGACGGCACCTTCCCGCAACTCGCCGGCCAGCACACCACCGTGCTGATCAAGCAGATGGCCGACATCCGTGCCGGCCTGCGCGACAACCCGACCATGTACCCGTTCGCCGCCACCCTGACCGACGCGCAAGAACTCGCTGACGTTGCTGCCTATATCGAGAGCCTGTGCATTCCCCTCGATCACGGTCACTACGATTCCAAGCCTGGCGATGCCGCCAAGGACTGGAAAGCGCCTGCCGATACCGAAAAGCGTCTGGCCGAAGGCAAGGCCCTGTATGAGAAGGAATGCCTCGAGTGTCACGGCAAGAACGGCGAAGGCGTCAAGGAGAAGTTTTATCCCGTGATCGCCGGTCAGCACTACAGGTATCTGTTGCGTCAGATGACCGAGATTCGTGACGGTCACCGCCGCAACGCCAATCCGGACATGGTCAAGATCATCAAGAAGTACAGCAACGACCAGTTGATCTCGATCTCTGCCTATCAGGCCAGCCTGGTCATGCCGGGCAACATGTGCAAACCGAAGTCCGGCGCGGCCAAGAAGAAGTAAAGCAACGACTGCTACCCTTGCTGCCCGCATGCCGCGGGCAGCAACTCTCCCGGAGAATATCCGGACGTAGCAAGACAGAGAGCAGCATGATGGAAAAGCAGAACAAGATCATCGGCGGGCTGACCCTGATCGCCCTGATTGCCATGGTCGCCGCCTACTTCGCGCCGATCTGGTGGGTTTCCCTGACCGCCCCGAACTATCCGCCCGACGCCTTCCCCGACGGCATCCGCATTCATTTCCATTTCGACGGCGTTTTTAACGGCTGCAAAGCGGCCGGCAAGGGGACGCGCATGGCCAACGAGATCATCCAGAAGGATCTCGCCCATGATGACGAACGCTACAATCCGATCACCGACGCCAAGAAGGATATCAACAAGGACGCCGAAGGGCTCGACTGCGTCCACGAGATGAACACCATCAATCACTACGTCGGCATGTACCCGATCGCCACCGGCGCACCGGTAGAGAAACCGCTGGCCAAGTTCTTCTTCGCTTTCTTCGCGGCGATGCTGCTGGCTTTTTCCATGCCCGGGAAAAAGGCCCGTCTGGCGACGTTGACCGCAGGATTCATCGCCGTCGCCGCCTGGATGATCGTCGACCAGTTCGTCCTGGGCCACCTCGAAAGCCACGTTCAGGCCTACATGCAGGAATCGGGCACCTTCTTCAAGGACATGGACCGGATCAAGGTCTGGGGCGACAATGTGCGCAACATCTCGGTGGCCGTCATCATCGGGCTAATCATCATCATGGGCATCGTCATCGCCGGCGTCACGAAGATCCGCTCCTTCCAGTTGCTTCTGGCACTGGTGCCGGCCCTGCTCCCGGTGTATTTCGTCATCACCTACGCGGGCTGGCTGTGGTTCTTCGGTCACAACATGCACCCGTGGGGCGCCTTCACCGTCAAGGCGTTCATGCCCACCGTTTTTGGCGAAGGCAAGGTCGCCCAGTTCTCGACCTACTCCTATCCCTACTGGGGCTATGGCCTGCTGGTGCTGGTCTTCGTCTGCCTGATGCTGGCGCTGCTGATCCGCCGCAAACAGTTGCGCGAAGGTTCGGCCGAGTAGGTTTTCGTGCTGCGCTTCCCGGAACTCACCAACGGAGCGCTGGCGATTGCGCTCCTGCTGGTCTGCGCGAACGGGATTTCCCAACAGGAACGTGGCTCGAATGCCGACATGAGCAACGCGCCCAGGGTCGAGATCGACCGCCCGAAGCCAACCTACATGCTGCGTGATCGCGACGCCCGGGTCCATGGCCTGAAGCCTTTCCAGGATCTGGTCGACAAGGCGCCCGCCGGTTCGGTACTCAAGCCCCCGCCCGGCCGTTACGCCGGGCCGGTGATCATCGACAAGCCGCTGACCATTGACGGCGCCGGCCAGGTCGTCATCGATGCCGGCGACAAGGGCACGGTCATGGTGTTGAATGCCAGCAATTCAGTCTTGCGTGGCCTGCACCTGACCGGGTCAGGCGATTCGCACGACACCGACGATTCCTGCCTCGACGTGCGTGGCAACAGGAATCTGATCGAGAACCTGAAGATCGACAACTGCCTGTTCGGCATCGATCTCAAGCAATCCAGCGATAATATCGTCCGCGGCAACAGTATCCGCTCGAAGAATCTGGACCTCGGTGTGCGTGGCGACGGTCTCCGCCTCTGGTACAGCAACAACAATCTTATCGAGAAGAACGAGATCATCGACTCGCGCGACATGGTCGCCTGGTACGCGCACAAGAATATTTTCCGCGAGAATCTTGGCCGGCGCAGTCGCTACTCGATCCACTTCATGTTCGCCAACGACAATATCGTCGAAGGCAACCAGTTCTACGACAACGCGGTCGGCGTCTATTTCATGTACACCGAGGGCGGTATCGCCCGCAACAACATCATTTCGCATGCGACCGGTGCCACCGGCATGGGCATCGGATTCAAGGAAGCGTCCGGCACCGTCATCGAGAACAACGAGATCATCTATTGCGGCATCGGCATCGGCTCCGATCTTTCGCCCTTCCAACCCGACAGCACGATCGAGGTGCGTGGCAACCGCTTCGCCTACAACGGCATCGGCATCATGTTCACCAGCGAGACCGGGGGCAACAACATGGTCGACAACATTTTCGAGGGCAATCTGACCCAGGTCAGCTACGGTGGTCACGGCGACAACAACAATAACGAAAGGAATTTTTGGGAACAAAATTTCTGGGACGACTACCAAGGTTTTGACCGCAACGGCGACGGCATCGGTGACCGTACCCATGAACTCTATTCCTATGCCGACCAGATATGGATCGAGATGCCGGTCGCCCGTTTCTTCCGCAGTTCGCCAGTCATGGAACTGCTCGACTTCCTCGAGCGCCTCGCCCCCTTCTCAAGACCCGACCTGATCCTGCGTGACGAAAAGCCACGATTCCTCAAGCCCGCGAGGACTGCGCAATCATGAATGACAACGACAACGATCGAAAGCCGGTGGCCGGGCCGACACCGCCACTGTCCAAGGCCAGGCGGCAGACCAACCGCCGCCGCTTCCTGCGTACCGTCCTGCTCACAGGCGGCGTGCTGGGCGCAGCCCTGTCCGGCTTCCTGCCGCTGATCTATTCGCAGAGGAAGCGCCTGCGCCCGCCGGGCGCGCTCGACGAAAAGGATTTCCTCTCCAGTTGCATCAAGTGCGGCCAGTGCGTCCAGGTCTGCCCGGTCCAGGCGATCAAGCTGGCCGACCTGGTGGACGGCATGGGCGTCGGCACGCCCTACATCGACGCCAGGCAGCAGGCCTGCGACTTTTCCTGCGACGCCGTTCAGTGCGTGCTCGCCTGCCCGACCGGCACGCTCACGTACCACAAGCCGGAATTTCTCACCGTGCGGCCGGGCGCAGCGCTGGCGGCCAAGCCGATCCTGCTGGCCAAGGAAAAGGATCCCGAACCGACACTCAACATGACCGAGCGCATGGGCGTCGCCCGCCTGACCCGCCCCGAGGCCTGTCTGGCGATCCAGGGCAAGGGCTTCAAGGGACAGGCCCGCGGCGCCGACTTCAAGGGCATGCTGCGGTACATGGACGTCGATCGCTGGAAGCCGATCAAGATCAGCGCCCACCCCTATGATGTCGCCGAGTGCGACCTTTGCGTCCGCGAATGTCCGCTCAAGGGCGCCATCTCGATCGAAACGGTCTTTGCCCCGGACGGCAGCAAACGCAAGTCACCCGTCATCCATGAACCCTGCGTCGGCTGTGGCGTCTGCGAAATGGTCTGCCCGGTCGAACCTGGCTGCATCACCGTCGAAGCCCGTGAGGTCTGGAAGACATGAGCCAACTCTTGAAACGGCGTTTTTTCGAACAGATCAAGGTCATGTTTGGCGTCGAGCCGAGCAAGCCGATGGCGATCGCTCCCGCGGCGCAGGCGATCCATTTCTACAAGAAAGGCAACCGCGACCTGATCGCCGAGAAACTGCATGCCCGGGCGCACGCCGAGCACAAGAACACCTGGCGCAACCGGCGCTGGATCACGCTGATCATCGCCAACCTGCTGTTCACCTTTTCCTTTTTCCTCGATATCCAGATTCTCGAAGGTGCCCTGACCGCCTCGCGCTTCGTCGGCTTCCACCTGATCGACCTCAATTCGGCGCTGCAGGTGATGCTGGCGCACAAGCACATCATCAATAACCTGATCATCGGCACCGGCACCGTGCTGGTGTTGTGGGCGCTGCTCGGCGGCCGTACCTTCTGTTCCTGGGTCTGCCCCTACCACCTGCTCGCCGAGTGGGCCGAGAAGATCCACCTCTTCCTCGCGAAGAAACGGCTGGTCACCGACCAGACCATCGACCGCCGACTGCGCACGATCTTCTGGATCATCTTCGCGCTACTTGCCTTCGCCACCGGCTACACCGTCTTCGAGGCCATCTCGCCGACCGGCATATTGTCGCGGGCGCTGATCTACGGGCCGGGGCTGGCGCTGCTCTGGGTGCTGGCGCTGCTCGTCTTCGAGATATTCTTCTCGCGCCGCGCCTGGTGCCGCTATGCCTGTCCGATCGGCCTGACCTACGGTGTCGTCGGCATCATTTCGCCGGTGCGCATCAAATACAAGCTCGCCGAGTGCTTCCACGAGGGCGACTGCCGCAAGGTCTGCCTGGTACCGCATGTGCTGGATACGGTCATCAAGGGCCGCGCCGTCGAAACCGAAGTGCCGCTCGGCCCCGACTGCACGCGTTGCGGGCTGTGCGTCGACACCTGCCCGACCGGTTCGTTGAGCTTCGAAATCAAGGGGCTGTCCAAGCTCGGCTGATTCTTGGCAGTTTCCGGCAGTCGACCTCGACAATGAACCCAAGGACGCCAGTCAGGAAATCCTTCATTCGTTGAAGGCGCGACCCGGTCTGACCGAGAGAGCTTCAACTCGACCTGACAGCAGGCATCAGGGAACTCCGCAGTTCGTCGACAGATGACCACCCTACGAGCGTTCCCGCCTTCCCCCGCCCATGCCCCAAGGCGTTGTTGCAGATCCTCCGGCTAGCGACTCACACCGAACAAGAGACAGATGTGTTTCCCGTATCGCCAACAGCGCGTTCTTGACATCCTCAGGAAATCCCCTGCGCGTTCCACCTCGGCTATCCAGAAAAAGCTTATTCACGTAGAACACCACTTCCGGCTGACCCCAGAGATACGTCAGTGCCTTGCCGATGTGGGGAAATCTGAAAACAATCAGTTTCAGTTGGTTTCTGTCGTGCATTTCTTGTACCCCATCGAATGGAGAAGACACATTGGGGCATGGGTTGCCACGGAGTCGAACAAACCCAGGTCGGCGAACGGACAACGAATATTCTTGTTCATGATGGAAACTCCAAGGGAAGCTAGAACTTAGCTTCGTCTGATTCCATTCTATGGGGGTACTGTGCCGACTAATGTGCAAAAAGTCACGGCTACTGGAATTTATGTGTGGTCATGGTAAGAAGTTGATTGCGAAACGATTTCTTGATCCCTACAGGGAGGGCGAACCATGACCACGAGGAAGCGTAATACGAAGCAGTCGGCAGTGGAAGTCATGCGGTCGACCGCAGCAATCGCCTATTCGGGCAATCCGTTAAGCAGAAACATCACCTTGATCGCCTCACCCGGACTCCCGAGTGGTGCGAACCAGCGTTGAAACACCGGGACAATTTCGCCGGTACGATAGAGGCGCGCCAGTGAGCGATCAACCGCCAGACGCAACGGCGGGTCAATACGCATCATCAGGCCGTAGGGCTCGTAGGTGAATTGCGCGCTGGACAGTTCGAAGTCCTTGCCGAGGCCGCGGGTCAGCGCCGTCGTGACGAGCACGGTGCGGTCGGCGGCATAGGCGGTCGCCTGCTGGTCGTTCAGCGCCTTCAGTGCGGCCCCGTGGTCCGCCACTCTCACCAGGCTGGCGCCGAGTTTGGCTGATGCACCCAAAGCCTCGAGCGCCGCTTCGGTGGTGGTCCCCGAGACGACAACGATGCGCTGCCCGGTCAGATGATCGGAATTGGCGGGGATCTCACCCTTGCGGAAGAGCAGGCCGGCGCCATCGACATAGGTCATGAGGCTGAAATCGAAATCGGCGCGACGCGCCATCGTCTGCGTAGTATTGCCGCATTCCAGGTCGATCTTTCGGGTCTTGAGCGCGTCGAAGCGGTTTTGTGCCGTGACCGGCACCCACTGGACGTCGAGTTTCTCCAGCTTCAGCTGCTTGGCAAGGTCGTCGGCAATGATCCTGCACAAATCGATGCTGTAGCCACGCGGCTGCTTGTCTTCGCCGACGAAGGAGAAAGGAATCGAAGCCTCGCGATAGCCAAGGCGGAGTGTCTTGCTGCTCTTGATCTGATCCAAGGTCGAGTCGGCTGCCGCAGCCGGGCCGGCGACCACAAGCGCGGCGACAAAGGTCAGGCCGATCATGGTTTTCTTGTTCATGTCTTGTTCCTCAAGGGTGAATGGGGTTTGAATCGCTCGATGCGCGCTTGAGGATACCGGCTCGCGTAGTCGGCGTGAAGCACTTTGATCTGACGATCGATGCACCGCCCTGCATACGCGCAAGTGCAAGCGGCAGATCGCCGCCCGGAGCACCGCGGGCTCTTGCCTGCCCGCAACCGGATCGGCTGTCCGGACAAGGCTTCGCACCCGGCGCGCGATGCCACCGGCCTTGTCTTGCCAGAAAGCGATGAAGATCTGTTTTTTGATCGATATTCAGGGTCGACCGGGCCGGTCCTTCTATAATCACCTCCCATGATCAAGTTTCACAATGTCGTCAAGAACTTCCGACGTGCCCGCGTGCTTGACGGCATCACCCTCGAGATCGAACTTGGGGAGCGGGTGGCGCTGATCGGCTCCAACGGCGCCGGCAAGACCACGCTGATCCGCTGCCTGCTTGGCGAATACACACACGACGGCACGGTCACCATCGATGGCCTCGATCCGCGCGGCAACCGCACGGCGGTGCTCGGCACAATCGGCTTCGTCCCGCAACTGCCGCCACCGTTGAAGATGCCGGTCGGCCAGTTGATCGATTTTTCTGCCGCACTGTGCGGCACCGACCCGCAGCGTATCCACGGCGTTGCCAGCCGTCTCGGACTCGAACTCGAAGGGATCCTCTCGCGTCAGTTCGTGCGCCTCTCCGGCGGCATGAAGCAGAAGCTGCTGATCGCCATCGCCCTCGGCCGCGACGCCCGGGTACTGGTGATGGACGAGCCGGCCGCCAACCTCGACCCGGAAGCGCGCAAGATCTTCTTCGACTTGCTGGCCGAGCGCCAGAACGATGCGACGATGCTGATCTCCAGCCACCGCCTCGACGAGGTGTCGTCACTGGTCAACCGCGTCATCGAGATGGACATGGGCAAGGTCGTGCTCGACGATAATGTGGCCGACGATGTGTCGCTGTCCGGAACGCTGGCCTGCCGCATCGTCATCAAGCGCTTCGAGCCGGCCTTCGCCAAGGCCATCGCCGCCTGGAAGTTCGCCGCGCGCGACGACAATCTGGTGTGGGACGGCAGCATCGCCGGCCCCGACCGGCTGCGCTTTCTCGGCATGATTTCGCGCTACTCGGCCCTGGTCAGCGACATTTCGCTGACCGAGAACGCGAACTGAGCGATGTGCAGCTCGTCCCGTCGCGATTTCCTTGGCCGCCTGACCGTCGGCGGTCTCACCTTGACCCCGCTGGCGCTC
This sequence comes from Azonexus sp., assembly GCA_040275885.1. Classification (GTDB taxonomy): domain Bacteria; phylum Pseudomonadota; class Gammaproteobacteria; order Burkholderiales; family Rhodocyclaceae; genus Azonexus. The sequence goes on from JBEOKN010000033.1 coordinate 18,786, forward strand.
GCTCTGTCGGCCTGCGGCAAATCGGAGTGGCCGGAAGGCATGGCCGAGATCAAGTGGGACCGTGAAACCTGCCCGCGTTGCAGCATGGTGATCTCGGACCGCCGTTTCGCCGCCCAGTTGCGCGGCGGACCGAAGGACATGGTGGTCAAGTTCGACGACATCGGCTGCTTCACTTTCTGGATCCGCGACAACCGCATGGCTCACCCGTGGCTGGACGATCCCGCCACCCGCATGTGGGTGGCCGACGTCACCAGCAAGGGCAAGGAAGTGATCTGGCTGGACCCGCGCAAGGCGCAGTACATCACCCGGACCTCGCCGATGGGCTACAACGTCGGCGCCGTCGCCTACCCGCAGATGGGCAGCCTGGATTTCGCGGGCATGCGCCAGCATGTCCTGGCCAAAGGAAAGTAGATGAAGCAATTGTGGCTCACCGCCCGGCTGGACATCGTCGAATCGCTGCGCGCGCGCTGGTTCCATATCTACACGCTGGTTTTCGGCGGCATCGTCGCCCTGCTCTTCGTTTTCGGCCTGACCGAATCGCGCGTCCTCGGCTTCATCGGCCTGTCACGCCTTCTCGTCACCTACATCCAGTTGACCATGGCCATCCTGCCGATCTTCGTCCTGATCACCACCGTCCGGTCGGTGGCCGGCGACCGCGAGGCCGGCGTCTTCGAGTACCTGCTGTCGCTGCCGGTGTCGCTCTCGGCCTGGTTCTGGGGCAAGATCGTCGGCCGCTATATCGTCGTCTTCGCGCCGGTATTCCTCGCCATGCTCGGCGCCGTCGGCTGGGCGACGCTTCAGGGCATCGAGGTGCCGTGGGACATGTTCGGCTACTACACCGCCCTGCTCGCCGTCATGGCCATGTGCTTTCTTGGCATCGGCATGCTGATCTCGGCTATCGCCCGCAGCACCGACATCGCGCAGGGCGCCGCCTTCATGGTCTGGCTGTTCCTGCTGCTCTTCCTCGACCTGATCCTGCTCGGCGTCATGATTCAGGGCAAGGTCGCCCCGGAAGTCGCCGTCACACTGGCCCTGGCCAACCCGTTGCAAGTCTTCCGCACCGCCGCGCTGGCGCTGTTCGACCCGCAACTGATCGTTCTCGGCCCATCGGCCTACGTCATCCTCGACCTCTTTGGCGTCGCCGGCTACAAGATTTTCGCGCTGGCCTACCCGGCGGCGCTCGGCCTGCTCAGTGCTACCATCGGCTATCTGCTTTTCCGCCGCGGCGACCTGCCTTGAAAACACTTCTTCCCGCTCTGGTTTTTGCGCTTTTTTCGACATTCCCCCTAGGGCCAGCCTTTGTTTCTATGGTCGCAGCAGAGGAACTGCCTTCCTCGGCACCGCTGTTCGCGGCCACCTTGAACGACCTCGACGACAAGCCGTTGGCGCTGGAGCGCTACCGGGGCAAGCCGTTGATTGTCAATTTCTGGGCGCGCTGGTGCGGCCCGTGCCGCGTCGAGATCCCCGAACTGATCGCCATCCGCAGGACGCACAAGGGCAAGCTGGAAGTGCTTGGTATCGGCATCGAGGACAAGGCCGACGCAGCGAAGGAATTCGCCAAGGCCTACGAGATGGATTACCCCGTCTTTGTCGCCAGGGACAAAGGCATCCCGCTGATGCAGGCGCTCGGCAACACCAAGGGCGGCCTGCCCTTCACCATCGTCATCGACCGCAACGGCCAGGTTGTCCAGAAGAAAATGGGGATCATGAAGAAGGCCGATCTCGACGCCGCCGCCGAACTCGCCCTCAAGGGGCGCTGAACCGAACGAGGACGGCCCTGGCCGCCCTCCTGCCGAAAAAACCCGGCCTATTCCTTTTCGCCCGCACTCGCCCTTGGCGCACGCCGTGCCGCGGCTCTGGGCCCCGCTCTTGGCGTGGTGGCGCGTGGTGCCGGCTTGCGTTCAGCCGCCGCCTTGGCTTCCCGGTTGAACTCCAGCGCCATGTCAAAGGCGGTCTCGACGAATTTCCGCACCCGGGAAAACTCTTCGTCGGTCAACTTGCGCGCCTCGTCACGCGCCCGGTAGATACTGATGAACTCGTGTTCGCGCCCGGCATGTTCGAGGATCCGATCGATCCCGAGGGATTCGAGAACCTTCCACAGGCCGGGGCTGTAAGCCTTGGTCAGATTCATCACGAAGGGAACCGGGTCGTTGCGCGCCAGCACCGAGGCGAGGCGCAGGATGACCTCGAACGGTAGCGCCATCTTTCCATTTTCGGCGAGTTCGAGCAGGGAAGGATCCTTCAGATCGATCGCCTTGCCGAGGTCGTCCAGCGGGATGCCAGCCGCCTGGCGCATGTCGCGCAGGAAGGTGCCGGCCTTGACCAATGCCTTGGTCGATGCCACGCCCTGCGGGAAGAGCCCGGTTGCCGCCGCCAGCGAGGTATCGACGGCCACGCCTGCCATGCCGACGACCTGCCCGGCAAGGCTGCGCAGCGACTTGGTCAAGCCACCCACCGTATCCAGCGCCGACGGCTTCCTCGCGGCGCGGCTGGTCGTTCTCGCAGTGGCCTGACGCCCGCTGCCCGTGTCCTTGGGTTTCACCATCAACTCCTGTGTATCGCTCCCGAAAGGGAATACTACTCCAACGCGGCGGATGCCGCGGGGCGTTTGATTTCATCCAGCGACGCCGCATTGACTGTCGGCGGCGACCAGCCCCACAGGGTCACAATAGACACTCACTTGACTGGACAGCTGCTGCCGTCAAGCAAAGCGACGGACAACGCGAGGGATCAAGAGATGTCGATGGTCAGCACGGCCCTCTCAGAGCCCACGCAGCGCGCCGCAACAGAACTCGCGCGCGAATCCGTAAGGGATAGCACGGCTGGTGACATAAATATCCCCGCCGCAGCGGGGACAGGTTGCTGCCGGACAACAGCGAGGGACTACAGCATGTCGTCCGTCAGCGCCGCCAGCGAGGCGCCACCGGCCTGGACGGTAATCCCGCAGGAAGTGGCCAGCGGCAGCATCTGGTCGGCGTAGAAATGCGCAGTGGCGATCTTGGCGCGGTAGAATGTCTGGTCGCCCGCACCCGTATCGAGGTAACCCGAGGCGGCCAGCGCCGCCCTGCCCATCAGCCAGCCACCGCAGACATTGACGGCGAGGTGCAGGTAGGGAACGGCTGCGGTCAACGCCCCGGCAAGCCCGTTTTTCATATCGGTTACCAGCCATTCTGTCGCCGTGGCCCAGGCTTCCAGCGCCTCGCCCAGGCGGCCACCGATGGCCTGAAGTTCCGGGCGGCTGGAGGCACCCAGCGCCTTGGCCGTCGCAGCGACTTCGCCGAAGACATACCTGGCCGTGGCGCCACCATCACGCATCAGCTTGCGGAAGATGAGATCGTTGGCCTGGATGCCGGTGGTGCCTTCGTAGATCGTCGTAATGCGCGAATCGCGCCAGTGCTGGGCTGCGCCGGTCTCCTCGATGAAGCCCATGCCACCGTAGATCTGGATGCCGAGCGAGGTGACCTCGACGCTCATTTCGGTGCCGCCACCCTTGACGATCGGGATCATGAATTCGGCGAGATACAGGTTGCGCTTCCCCTCTTCCTTGTCCTCGATCACGTGGGCGCGGTCGAGCAGGCCGGAGGTGAAGTAGGCCATGGCGCGACAGGCTTCGATACGGCTCTTCATGAGCATCAGCATGCGCCGGATATCGGGGTGCTTGTCGAGTGTGACCAGGGCTTCGCCGGTCAGCGCGTCACGGCCTTGCTTGCGTTCGCGTGCGTACCCGAGCGCCTGCTGGTAGGCACGCTCGGCGAGGGCGATGCCCTGCAGGCCGACGCCGAGACGGGCTTCGTTCATCATGATGAACATGTATTCGAGGCCGCGGTTGGCTTCGCCGAGCAGATAACCAACAGCACCGCCGTTGTCGCCATAGGCCATGACGCAGGTCGGGCTGGCATGGATGCCGAGCTTGTGCTCGATGGAGACGCACCAGGCATCGTTGCGCGCACCGAGCGAGCCATCGGCGTTGACCAGGAACTTCGGCACCAGGAACATCGAAATACCCTTGACCCCGGCCGGTGCATCGGGCAGGCGGGCAAGGACGAGATGAACGATGTTCTCGGTCATGTCGTGATCGCCGTAGGTGATGAAGATCTTCTGGCCAAACACCTTGTAGGTGCCATCGGCCTGCGGCTCGGCGCGCGAGCGGATCAGCGCGAGATCGGAGCCGGCCTGCGGCTCGGTCAGGTTCATCGTGCCGGTCCACACGCCGGTAACCATCTTTTCGAGGTAGATCGCCTTCAACTCGTCGCTGGCGCAGGTCAGCAGCGCCTCGACCGCGCCGGTGGTGAGCAACGGACCGAGCGAGAACGACAGGTTGGCCGACATGATCATTTCCTTGACGGCCACCGCCAGCGTATCGGGCTGGCCGTGACCGGCATGATCCGGCGGACAGGCGATGCCGTTCCAGCCGGCGTCACAGAAAGCCTTGTACGCTTCCTTCCAGCCCGGCGGAGTAATCACGCCGTCGGGGCCAAGCTTGCAGCCCTCCCGGTCGCCAACGCGGTTGAGCGGCGCCAGTACTTCGCCGGCAAACCTGGCTGCCTCTTCAAGAATGGCATCAGCCATGTCAGGTGTTGCCTCGACGAAATCGGGGAACTGCGACAACTCCCTGAAACCGGCCAGCTCGTCCTGCACAAAACGCATGTCTTTCACGGGCGCGCGATAGTCGCTCATCTTGCTTTCTCCTCAATGCCTGTTATCGGTATGGATGCCGCACGGCACCGACTTTGCCGTGCGGTATTTTTGCTTCATCCGGGGAATCAAGTCGGCCACCCGTTAGCGGCGGCGATCCCGTCCCCGGAACGGCACCCGGAACGCCTTCGGCGCCCCTGAAGGCACAAACGGTGCCACCAAGGGCAATTTCAGTCGCACAGCGTACCGGCTACGCTCATTCCTTGAGAGCCCGGCGCAGGATCTTGCCGACGTTGGTACGTGGCAGGTCGTCACGGAACTCGACCTTCTTCGGCACCTTGTAGCCGGTCAGGTGCTTGCGGCAATGGGCGATGATCTCCTCGGGAGTCAGGTTCGGATCCTTGCGCACGACGAAAATCTTGACCGCTTCGCCAGAGTTATCGTCAGGCACGCCTATCGCCGCCACGTCGCCGACACCCTCGTGCATGGCGACAACTTCCTCGATCTCGTTCGGATAGACATTGAAGCCGGAGACCAGAATCATGTCCTTCTTGCGGTCAACGATGAAGAAGAAGCCCTGAGGGTCGACATAACCCATGTCGCCGGTACGCAGGAAGCCATCCGCATACATCACGTTGGCTGTCTCCTCCGGGCGCTGCCAGTAGCCGGCCATGACCTGCGGGCCGCGGATGCAGATTTCGCCGATCTCGCCGATGGCCAGTTCCTTGCCGGCGTCGTCGCGGATCGACAGTTCGGTCGAGGAAATCGGCAGGCCGATCGAGCCGTTGAATTCCTTGAGGTCGAGCGGGTTGATCGTCGCCGCCGGAGACGTTTCGGTGAGGCCATAGGCCTGCAGCAGCGGCGACCTGGTGACCTTCTGCCAGCGGTTGGCCACCGGCGCCTGAACCGCCGTGCCACCACCCAGCGACAGCTTCATCGTCGAGAAGTCGATGGCGGCAAAGTCGGGATGGTTGAGCAGTCCGTTGAACAGGGTATTGACGCCAGTCGCCACCGAGATCGGATACTTCCCCCATTCCTTGACGAACCCGGCCATGTCGCGCGGATTGGCGATCAAGAGGTTGCGCGCGCCGATCATCAGAAAGGTCAGGCAGTTCGCCGTCAGCGCAAAGATGTGATAGAGAGGCAACGGGGTGACGATGAATTCCTTGCCATCCGCGACCACCGGCTTGATCCAGGCATGGGCCTGCATCACGTTGGAGGCGATGTTGCCGTGGGTCAGCATGGCCCCCTTGGAGACACCGGTAGTGCCGCCGGTGTATTGCAGGAAGGCGAGGTCCTCGTGACCCAGCTTGACCGGCTCCATGCCATGCCGGCGCCCGGCGGCGAGCGCCGCGTTGATGTTGATCGAACCCGGCAGCGACCAGGCCGGCACCATCTTCTTGACGTGGCGGACGACGAAATTGACCAGAGCACCCTTGACCATGCCGAGGAGGTCCCCCATCGGCGTGACGATGACGTTCTTGACCTCGGTCTTGCCGATCACTTGCTCCAGCGTATGGGCGAAGTTCTCGACAATGACGATCGCCTTGGCGCCGGAATCCTTCAACTGATGCTCGAGCTCGCGCGGCGTGTACAGCGGATTGACATTGACGACGACGCAACCGGCGCGCAGCGTACCGAACAGCGCCACGGGATATTGCAGCAGATTGGGCATCATCAGCGCCACGCGATCGCCCTTGACGAGACCAACCGACTGTATCCAGCCAGCAAAATCGCGCGACAGGCGATCCAGTTCGCCGTAGGTCATCTCGCGATCCATGCTGATGTATGCCACCTGATCCACATATTTACGGCAAGCCTCCTCGAACAGCGTCACCAGCGATTCCAGGTGCTCGATGCTGATATCCGCGGGGATACCTGCCGGGTAGGTCTTGATCCAGATCCTTTCCATCTCTTTCTTCCTCCCATGGTTGTACTGTTCAGCCACCCGGCGACGCTTGCCTTTGCGCGGTGTCTCCCGCACGTCCAGCAGCCTGACCTTGAGCAGTGGGCAAGGACAGGCATCGCTCGCCACGCTTCCGCGCGGCTCATGGTCAAAGCTTACACCTACTCCGTCAGCGGTGAAATGCACGGCGATCCTGTCGCCATTGTTCACACTGACAATCTTCCTGTTCTCGGCATCGTACTGCGCGGTCGTCCCCGGCAATCGAACCGAGGACATGCCACCACGCACGTCCTGACTGCCGGGTCCACCCCTGGCAAGAAAGCGGGATGGCGGTGTTCGACTCCATCCCCGTCATTCGCACCTGTCGGCATGCGTCACTTTCTCACGCGCCGGATTTCACTGCTCAAAGTGCCTCGATGATCCCCGCCGCGCCCATCCCGGTGCCAATGCACATCGTCACCATTCCGTACCTGCCGCCGGTCCGCTTCAGACCATGCGCGACCGTGGCGATGCGGATGGCACCGGTGGCGCCCAGCGGGTGGCCAAGGGCGATGGCACCGCCCAGCGGGTTGACCTTCTCGGGATTGATGCCCAGTTCATTCATCACCGCCAGCGACTGCGCGGCGAAGGCTTCGTTAAGCTCGATCCAGTCGAGATCGTCCTGCTTGATGCCGACCTGCGCCAGCACCTTGGGGATCGCCGCGATCGGGCCGATGCCCATGATCTCCGGCGCCACGCCACCGACGGCGAAACCGGCAAAGCGGGCAAGCGGGGTCAGGTTGTGTTCCTTGAGAACCTTCTCGGACACCAGCATCACGGCGGCGGCGCCGTCGGACATCTGCGACGAGTTGCCGGCGGTCACCGAACCGCGCGCATGGAAGACCGGGCGCAGCTTGCCCAGTTTCTCCAGCGAGGCATCGGCGCGCGGTCCTTCGTCATGTTCGACGGTGCGCTCGCGCACCCGGACCTGCCCGGTCTTGAGGTCGGGCAGGTTCTCGCGAATCGGGTAAGGGGTCGTCTCGGCCTTGAAGTGACCGGCGGCGATCGCTGCGCAGGCCTTCTGGTTCGAGGCCACGGCGAAGGCATCCTGCGCTTCGCGGCTGATCTTCCACTGGTTCGCCACCCTTTCGGCGGTCAGGCCCATGCCGTAGGCGATGGCGATATTTTCCTCCTTGGCGAAGATGGCCGGGTTCATCGACATCTTGTTGCCCATCATCTGCGGCATCACGGTCATCGACTCGGTACCGGCCGCGATCATCACGTCGGCTAGGCCAAGGCGGATCTGGTTGGCGGCATCGGCCACCGCCTGCACCCCGGAGGAGCAGAAGCGGTTGATCGTGATGCCCGGCACGGTGATCGGCAGACCGGCCAGCAACAGGCCGATGCGGGCGACGTTCATGCCCTGGTCGGCTTCCGGCATGGCGCAGCCGACGATCACGTCGCCGATTCGGGCCGGATCGATTCCCGGCACCTGGGCGACAACGGATTTGATGACGTAAGCCAGCATGTCGTCCGGCCGCACGTACCGGAACATGCCGTTGCGCTTGGCCACGGGCAGACGGGTGGCGGCTACGATGTAGGCGTCCTGAATTTGTTTGGTCATGATTGGGTCCTTGGCCTGAATCAGTTACGGAGCGGCTTGCCGGTTTCCAGCATGTGCTTGATGCGCGCCTGGGTTTCCGGGGTCTTGAGGAGTTCGACAAAGAGTTGGCGCTCAACGGTGATCAGCCATTCCTCATCGACCAGTGCGCCGGTTTCGATGTCGCCACCGCACAGGGCGGTTGCGGCAGCCTTGGCCACCCGGTAGTCGTGAGCGGAGATCATGCCGCCTTCCTTCATGTTGACCAGCATCATCTCCAGCGTCGCGATGCCGTTGCGGCCGGCCACCGGAATGGCGCGCGGCATGAGCGGCGGGGCGTAGCCCGCATCGGCCATCGCCCGCGCTTCGCGGATCGCCACGAACAGCAGTTCGTGGGCATTGAAGAGGATCGTGTCCGAGGGCCGGGCGAAGCCCATGTCGACCGCTTCGAGCGCGCTCTTGGCGACCTTGGCCATGGCGATGTTCTGGAACACCGGTTGCAGGAAATCGAAGAGTTCACCCGGCGTCGCGGACTGGGCAGCCCACTCCGCGGCACGCACGGCGAACTCCTTGCAGCCGCCGCCGGCCGGAATCAGGCCGACACCGGCCTCGACCAGACCGACATAGCTTTCCAGCGCCAGCACGCGCCTGGCCGAGTGCATGACGAATTCGCAACCGCCACCGAGGGCCATGCCCTGCACCGCAGCCACCGTCGGCACCTGCGCATACTTGAGTATCTGCGAGGCACGCTGGAACTTCTCGACCGTCTGCTCGAGCAGATCGAAGCGGCCACCCGCGCAGGCCTCGCCGACCTGTTGCAGGTTGGCGCCGACAGCGAACGGCGCCTCGTGCCAGATCACCACGCCATCGAGCGTCTGCTCGGCCTGGCGCACGGCGGCGATCAGGCCGTCCATGACCTCGTTGCCGACGCTGTGCATCTTGGACTTGAAGGAAATGATGCCGATTCCGGCGTCGACCGCAGCAAGCTTCCACATCCGGACACCGTCGTTCTCGTACAGCGTCTCGCCGGATTTCTCCGGGGTCGCGGCGCCTTCGCCGAGCACATGCTCGGGGAAGAGCTGGCGTCGGTAGACCGCCAGCGCGGAACGCGCGGCGTAGACATTGCGACTGGCGGAATACGAACCCTGCGGCGTATGCACGCCGGCACGACCGGCTTCGAGTACCCAGCCAGGCAGCGGGGCAGCGCTCATCGCCTTGCCGGCGGCGATGTCGGCGGCGATCGCCTGCGCGATGGCGGACCAGCCGGCGGCCTGCCAGGTCTCGAAGGGACCCTGCGCCCAGCCGAAGCCCCAGCGCATGGCGAGGTCGAGATCCCGGGCGTTGTCGGCGACGTTTTCGAGCTGGACCGCGGCGTAGTGAAAGATGTCGCGGAAGATGGCCCACAGGAACTGGCCTTGCGGATGCGTGGAGGCGCGCAGCGCGGCGAACTTCTCGGCCGGATTCCTGATCTTGAGGATTTCGCCGACTTCATCGGCGATCGTGCCGGCCGAGGTACGGTAATCCTGCAGGCCGACATCGAGCACCTGGATGTCGCGGCCCTGCTTGCGGAAGATGCCGCAGCGGGTCTTCTGGCCGAGCGCCCCCTTGGCGATCAGCGCGGACAGCCAGTCGGGGGTCTTGAAATGGGGGTGCCAGGGATCGCCGGGCAGCGTGTCCTGCATCGTCTTGACGACGTGCGCCAGGGTATCGAGGCCGACGACGTCCGCCGTGCGGTAGGTGGCGCTCTTCGGGCGGCCGATCCGCGGGCCGGTCAGCGCATCGACTTCGTCGAAGCCGAGGCCGAAGGCGGCGGTGTGATGCATGACCGCGAGGATCGAAAAGACGCCGATGCGGTTGGCGACGAAGTTCGGGGTGTCGAGGGCGCGAATGACACCCTTGCCAAGGCGCGAGGTCAGCCAGGTTTCCAGCGCATCAAGGGTCGCGGCGTCGGTGCCGCGTGTCGCGATGATCTCGACCAGGTGCATGTAGCGCGGCGGATTGAAGAAGTGGATGCCGCAGAAACGCGGGCGCACTGCTTCGGGCAGGCCGTCGGCCAGCGAGTTGATCGACAGGCCCGAGGTATTCGAGGCGATGACGGCGTTGGCGCCGAGGTGTGGCGCGATCTTGGCGTAAAGGTCGTTCTTCCAGTCCATGCGCTCGGCGATGGCTTCGATCACGAGGTCGCATTCGGCGAGCAGCGGCAAGTGCTCCTCGTAATTGGCGGCGTCGATGTACTTCAGCTTGCCCTTGTTGGCCAGCGGCCCCGGCTCCAGTCTCTTGAGGCCTTCAAGGGCCCGGTGCACGATGCCGTTCCTGTCACCCTCCTTGGCCGGAAGGTCGAACAGAACGACCGGCACGTTGGCATTGGCGAGATGCGCGGCGATCTGCGCCCCCATCACGCCGGCGCCGAGGACGGCGGCTTTTTTCACGATCAGCTTGTTCAAGCGGTTCTCCTTAAGGTGTTGTTGTTCCGTTCAAGTGCTGTTTGCAGTTTTTAAACGATCGTTTGAATTATAGGTTCGCAGGTGCTTTGGTCAACGCAATTGTTAGAGGAAACCCTCGAAAGCATCTCCCTCAGGCGGCAGATTGTCGGCCGTCCGCCTGACGATAGTTGAGCGGTCCGCCGGTAAAGGGCGCGAAGCCGGTCCCGAAGATCACGCCGGCATCGGCGAGGTCGGCATCGGCGACGACGCCGGTGGCGACCAGGTGCTCGACGCGATCGATCAGGGGTTTGACCAGGCGGGCGGCGAGTTGCGCCGGCGGCGTTCCGGCCGCGCCCTTCTGCGCCTTGCCGGCGGTCCAGGAATAGAAGCCTTGGCCGGTCTTCTTGCCGAGTTGCCCCTTGTCGACGCGGGCCAGCAGGCAGCGCGGCGCTTCCGCCCCACCCGCGAGCTGCTTGCCGGCAGCGACGGCGATGTCGAGACCGACCGTATCGGCCAACTCGACCGGACCCATCGGCATGCCGAAGGCGAGCATCGCCTCGTCGACGGTTTCCGGGCTGATTCCCTCGTCGACCGCGCGCATCGCCTCCAGCAGGTAGGGGGCGAGGACGGCATTGACGAGAAAACCGGGTTCGCTGCGGACCGGTAACGGCAGCTTGTCGATCTGCCGGACGAAGGCGCAGGCGGCCTGTACCATCGCGGGATCGGCGCCTTCGGCGGCCACCACCTCGACCAGCGGCATCATCGCCACCGGGTTGAAGAAGTGGATGCCGACCAGACGTTCCGGCCGTTGCAGCACGGTGCGCAGGTCCTCGAGCCTGAGGCTGGACGTGTTGGTGGCGAGCACGGCATCCGGCCGCATCACCGCATCGAGTTTCCCGAGCAGGGCATGCTTGGCCTCGACGTTCTCGAAGATGGCCTCGATCACGACATCGGCGTGGGCAGCGCCGGCACCGTCCGGGTCGGGAATCAGCCGGTCCATGATCGCGCGCAATTGCAGCTTGTCCCTGATGCGCCGTGCGAAATTCTCGCGGGCACGCTTGAGCGCCGGCGCAATCCGGTCCAGATTCTGGTCCTGCAGCGTCACCGTCATGCCGCGCAGCGCGCACCAGGCGGCGATGTCGCCCCCCATGACACCGGCGCCGACGACATGGACGCGCTTCGCCTTGAACTCCGAATCCTTGCCGAAGCTCTTGAGGCGCTCCTGCAGGAAGAAGACGCGCACCAGATTGCGCGCCGTCGGCGAACGGACGATGCCGTCGACCAGTTCCGGCGCCACCAGCGCGTTGCCATTGTATTTCGCCCAGATGTCAATGATCGCGTACGGAGCCGGGTAGTGCTGCGGCCGCGCCCGCCTGGCTACCTGCTTGCGCGCGCCATTGGCGACCACGCTCTTGAGCGGCCCGTTGAGCAGCTTTTGCATCGTTGGCAGTTGCTGACGCGGCGCCTTGGACAGCACCATCATCTGCGCGGCGCGCTCCATGACGCGCGGCGGTACTGCATCGTCGGCCAGCCCCATGCGCCGAGCGCGCTTCGCATCGATCGTCTTGCCGGTCAGCATCATGTCCATGGCGGCCGCCGGGCCGACCCGCTCCGGCAGGCGCAGCATGCCGCCCCAGCCGGGGAAGATACCGAGCATGACTTCCGGCAGACCCATCTTCGTGCCTGGCTCGTCGACCGCCAGCAGGTAGCGGCACGCCAGCGCCAGTTCGAGGCCGCCACCGAGGCAGTGACCACGAACCAGCGCCAGCGTCGGGTAACGCACGGCAGCCAGACGATTGAACAGGTTCCAGCCGCGCTCGACCAGTTCGCGACCTTTTTCGGCGCTGTCGAGCTGGGTGAATTCCTGGATGTCGGCGCCGGCGATGAAACCTGCGCTCTTTCCGGAACGGAAGATCAGCGCCTTCGGCGGCTGGCGGTCGAGCTCGTCAAGTACCCGGCCAAGTTCGTCCATGACCACCCGCGACAGCGAGTTGGCCGATTCGCCGGCCTTGTCGAGAGTGGCCCAGGTGATGCCTTCGGCGTCGACGTCAAGACGCCAGTGTTGCAGATTCAGATTCGACATTGATTACGCTCCGGCTTCGATCAGCATTGCCCCGCCGAGGCCGCCGCCGATGCAGATGGCGGCGATGCCACGCTTCGCCTGCCTGGCGCGCAGGACATGCAGCAGATGGAGAACGATGCGGGCGCCCGAGGCGCCGACCGGATGGCCGATCGCCACGGCGCCGCCATCGACGTTCAGCTTGTTTTCGTCGAGAGCGCCGAGCGCACCCGGCAGGCCGAGCTGCTCGCAGCAATAGTCGTCCGACTTCCACGCCTCGATGCAGCCCAGGACCTGGGCGGCGAAGGCCTCGTTGATTTCCCAGGCGTCGAGATCGTTGAGACCGAGGCCGTGGCGTTGCAGGATCGGCGTCGCGGCATGCACCGGGCCGAGGCCCATCTGCGCCGGATCGAGGCCTGCCCACGCGCTATCGACGATGCGCCCGAGCGGCTTGAGATTCCATTTCCTGACGGCCTCTTCCGAAGCCAGGATCAGCAATGCCGCGCCATCGGTGATCTGCGAGCTGTTGGCGGCGGTAATGTTGCCGTACTTCTTGTCGAAGAACGGCTTCAGCTTGGCCATGCCGGCCATGCTCGCATCGGGACGCACGCCGTCGTCCTCGGCGTAGACGTTGCCCTTGTCGTCGATCACCGGGACGATCTCGGCGAAATGGTCGGCACCACGTCCGGCCATGGCGCGCAGGTGGCTGCGCACGGCGAACTCGTCCATCTGCTGGCGATCGATGCCGAACTTCCACGCCAGATTCTCCGCCGTCTGGCCCATCAGCAGCCCGACGACCGGGTCGGTCAGACCCTTCATCAGCCCGATCACCGGACTGAGCAGCGCCGCCGGGCGCAGTTTGATGAAATGACCGGCCTTCTGGCCCGCTGTCCTCATTGCCATCATGCCGGCAAACCAGCGCACCATCGTTTCGGAATACAGCAGCGGCGCGTGCGAAAGCGCATCGACGCCTCCGGCCAGCACCAGTTCGGAGCGCCCGCACCGGATGTTGGCAATCGCCGAATCGAGCGCCTGCATGCCGCTGGCGCAGTTGCGCATCACCGTCCAGCCGGGAACCTTGTTGCCGCAACCGAGACGCAAGGCAACCATGCGCCCGATGTTGGTCTCGTCAGGCGACGGTGCGGCGCAACCAACGATGACCTCGTCGAGATCTTCCGGCGAAAACGGCTGGCGCAGCAGCAGGCTGCGCCCGGCCTGGGTTGCCAGATCGGATGCAGCGAACGGTCCCGGGCCGCTGCGCGCCTTGAGGAACGGCGTCCGTGCGCCGTCCACCACGTAGATCGTCTTCATCAGGCCGCCTTGCGCTCCAGAGTCGGCTTGTTGGCCGTTGCCACGTTGAAGTCGAACGGGAAGTCATCGACATGCACGACGATGTCGCGCAGCACATTGCGCCGCTTCAACTTCTCGAACTCGGCAGCCGTGATGACGCCGCATTCGGCAGCGGCGATCGCGATGTCACGGACATTGGCCAACGGGTTGTTGGCGAAACGTCCTGCCTTTTCTGCGTCACGGATCTTGCTCTCGATCGCCTCGGCCTCGATCGTCGCGACCAGTGCCAGTTCGATGGCGCCGGCCGGTTCGCTTTCGGTCATCGGCAGGAAGCACTCGGCAGTCAGGCGGTCACGTGCTTCCGACGGCTCGATCAGCAGCTTGGCAACCTGGTGACCGAGATCGTCGGAGGGCACGACGTACGGGTGACCCCAGGGAAAGATGCTGCGGTGCAGGAAGGCGCCGATGAAGCGGTTCGGGAAATTGGCGATGACGCCGTCGAAGGCTTCCTGCGCCTTGTACATGGCATCCCAGACCGCCCAGTTCACCAGCGGTAGATCGGCGGCCTGGCGGCCATCGCTTTCAAAGCGCTTCAGCGTGCACGAGATCAGGTACATCTGGGCCAGGATGTCACCGAGACGCGCCGACAGTTTCTCGCGACGTTTGACGCTGCCGCCCAGCACCAGCAGGGAGATGTCCGCCAGGAAAGCGAAGGCGGCGGAGAAACGGGTCATCTGCTGGTAGTAGCGGCGGACTTCCGGCGCCACATCGACATTGACGCCGACGAAGTGCGAACCGGTCATGCCCAGCCACAGGGCGCGAAAGCCGTTCTTGATCGTGTACCCGATGTGCCCCCACAGCGCCTTGTCGAAGTCGACCAGGCCCTGACGGACATCGGCATTCTGCGCCGCGCGCATTTCGGGCAGCAGAAACGGATGACAGCGGATAGCGCCCTGCCCGAAAATTATCAGCGAGCGGGTGAGAATGTTGGCACCCTCGACAGTGATGGCGATCGGCACCTGCTGATAGGCGCGGCCCAGGAAGTTGGACGGGCCAAGGCAGATGCCCTTGCCGCCGACCACGTCCATGCCGTCGTTGGCCACCTGACGGGCGCGCTCGGTCACGTGATACTTGGCGATCGCCGAGACGACGGAAGGCTTCTCGCCGAGATCGACGGCACCGGCGGTCATCGTGCGCGTTGCATTCGTCATGTAGGTAAAGGCGCCGATGCGGGTCAATGCCTCCTCGACACCCTCGAACTTGCCAACGGCCATCTTGAACTGGCTGCGCACGCGGGCGTAGCCGCCCACCGTACGCGCGATCATCTGCGACATGCCGGCATTGGACGACGGCAGCGAGATCGAACGGCCGGCCGCCAGGCACTCCATCAGCATGCGCCAGCCCTGCCCCGCCATGTTCGGACCGCCGATGATGAAGTCAAGCGGCATGAAGACGTCCTTGCCACGCGTCGGGCCGTTCATGAACATGGCGTTGAGCGGGAAGTGGCGGCGGCCGGTATCGACACCGGGGTGATCGTAGGGAACCAGCGCGCAGGTGATGCCGATGTGCTTCTTGCTGCCGAGCAGGCCGTCCGGATCATAGAGATGGAAGGCCAGCCCGAAGACCGTGCACACCGGCGCCAGCGTAATGTAGCGCTTGTCCCAGTTGACACGCATGCCGAGCACTTCCTTGCCCTGCCACATGCCCTTGCAGATGACGCCACTGTCAGGAATCGAGGCCGCGTCGGAACCTGCCCACGGACTGGTCAACGCGAAGGCCGGCACCTCGATGCCCTTGGCCAGGCGCGGCAGGTAATGGTTTTTCTGTTCCTCGGTGCCGTAGTGCAGCAACAGCTCGGCCGGGCCGAGCGAGTTCGGGACCATGACCGAGACCGACAGCGCGGAGGAGCGTGTCGACAACTTGGTCACCACCTGCGAATGGGCGTAGGCGGAAAACTCCAGGCCGCCGTACTTCTTCGGGATGATCATGCCGAGGAAGCCCTTGTCCTTGATGTAGCGCCAGGCTTCGTTGGGCAGGTCGTAGAGTTCGTGCGTGACCTTCCAGTCGTCGACGAGACGGCAAGCCTCTTCGACCTCGTTGTCCATGAATGACTGTTCGGTCGCGGTCAGCGTCGGTTTCGGATAGGCGTGCAGCTTTTTCCAGTCGGGCTTGCCGCGGAACAACTCGCCTTCCCACCAGACGGTGCCGGCTTCCAGCGCGTCGCGCTCGGTTTCCGACATCTGGGGGAGAACCTTGCGATAGGTCGCAAAGAGTGGACGACTGATCACGGCTCGCCGCAGCGGACGAACCAGGATCAGGGTGGCCACGACCGCGAGCGCCAATGCGCCGAGCAGAAGAATGATCGAATTTTCCATGCTGTTGTCTCCTGTAAACCTGAAAAGTTCTTTTTATGCTGCCCGCGAGCCCGCCTCGCCCGCCGCCTTGAATTGAGGCAGCGGGGCACGGAGCCCACCAAGCAGGAACGACATCAACCGGGGAACCAGGCGATCGTTGCGGTCGACCATATCCGCTTCCTCGATTTTCCAATCGGCAACCAGACGCAGCGCGTCGGTGCCGGCAATTGCGTAGGACGTTGCGCCAAGCATGAAGTGGAAGCGCCAGACGATTTCCGCCCGCGGCACATCCGGCAATGCCCTGAACAGGGCCTGCTGGTAGCGCTCCATGACTCCGGCGTACTCGTCGGCCAGAAAGGCCCGGATGAATTCCGATGGCTCGGTGTGCGTACGCCCGAGGAGGCGCAGGAAGACAATGCCGCCACGCTGGTCGTCGTCGGCCAGGCGCAACAACGTCCCGAAGAAACCGTCCACAATCTGCGACGGCTTCAGCGGCTTGCCCGCCGCCGCTCCTTCCATCGCGTCGAGAACGCGCAGGCGCTCATCGTTGAGCCAGTCCAGGCGGCGCCGGAATACCTCCTGCATCAGCGATTCCTTGGACCCGAAGTGATAATTGGCGGCCGCCAGATTGACCGCCGCTTCGCCAGTAATCTGGCGCATCGAAGTCCCTTCATAACCATGCGCCATGAACAGGCGCTCGGCTGCATCGAGGATGCGCTCGCGAGTATCGATATTGCGGACTTCTGCCATCGGCCCTGCCTGCTTGGTGAGAGGTTAAATCATACGTTCGTTTAAATAATAGGCGAGATCGTCGGCTACTGCAAGTCAACACTAAGTCAACACTCAGGCAACAATTAGGCAAAGTCACCAAAAGCGAGCCCGCCCGGCCGACCACCCGAGCCCGCCAAGCCTGTTTCCGACAACAAGGCGAATTGTCGCTGGACCCCAGAGATTCCTGCGTTTACACTGCGTTTCTACTACGTTTACGGTGCGTTTGCACCCGTATGCGGAATTGTCCTGCACGCACATTGATTGGGGGGAGTCAAGATGCACATCAACGTCGATACCAGGCCGGTCACGCCGAACACCTACGACTCGAAGAAGAAACGGCTTGTCGAAACCATTGACCGGCTCTATCACCGCGACGCCCGCGGTCCGCTGCAGAAGATGTTGGCGCGGATCCACCCTGCCGACCTGGCGGCCATTCTTGATGAATTGCCGCCCGAGCATGTGGTGGATATCTTCCATGCCCGTGGCGACAAGGAAATGGCGGCCGAGGTTTTCAGTCAGATGACGCCAAGCCTGCGGACGCGGGTGATGACCGAGTCGAGCGCCAGTCAACTCGCCAGCCTGCTCGAACGCCTGCCCCCGGATGACCTTGCCGACCTCATCGGCGATCTGCCCGAAGATCAACGCGCCGAACTGATGGCCCTGCTCGGTCGCGACAGCAAGTCGGAAGTCGAAAGCCTGCTCAAGTACGACCCGAACAGCGCCGGCGGCATCATGACCACCGACATCTTCTCGCTGCCGCACAGCCTCACCGTCGAGCAGGCGATCGAGAACATTCGCAGCCGTGAAGCCGTCGAGATGGTCTTCTATCTCTACCTGACCGACGAGGACGGCCGGCTGGTGGGCGTCGTCTCGCTGCGGCAACTGCTGTTGTCGCGGCCCAGCACGGTGCTTCACAACATCATGAACCGCCGCGTGATGAGTGTGGCGACCGATGCCGACCAGACCACCGTCGCCCTGCTGGTCGACAAGTATCGCCTGCTCGCCGTTCCCGTGGTCGATGCGGACAATATCCTGGTCGGCATGGTCACGGTCGATGATGTGATCGACGTCATCGAGGAAGAGACGACGCGGGACATGCTGAAGATGGCGGGCACCAGCGAGTCCGAGACGCTCACGCATTCCGCCTTCAAGATCGCCTGGATTCGTCTGCCGTGGCTGCTTGCCGCGTTCGTTGGCGGCCTCGCGGCGACCGGCGTCGTTGGTGCTTACCACGAGATTCTGGCCGAGGTCCTGGTGCTCAGCGCCTTCCTGCCGGTGATCATGGGCATGGCCGGCAACGTCGGCGTGCAATCGGCCACGGTCGCCGTGCGCGGTCTGGCGACCGGCGCGATCGACATCCGCGACACCGTGCCGATCATCTTCAAGGAACTGCGCGTCGGCGTGTTGCTCGGCTGTTTCTACGGTGTGATCCTCGGCCTCTACGGATACTTAATGCACAACAGCCTGGCGCTCGGCGAGGTCGTCGGCCTGACCATCCTTGGCAACATGACCGGTGCCGCGCTGCTGGCCGTGGCGCTGCCGATGATGTTCCAGCGCATCAAGGTCGACCCGGCGGTCGCCACCGGCCCGTTCGTGACCACTGCCATCGACATTCTCGGAGTACTCAACTACTTCGTGATCGCAAGCTGGATCTACAAGCTATAGATGCCGGGGCGCATGCCGTTCGGGCTGTGGCCGACAACCACGGTGTGCCGCCGGGACAGATCCGAGAGATTTGCCTCACTGCACACGACTGCGCTGCGGCGCCACCATCGCGCCGGCCCTTGCCCGCGGACGTCATGCTGCGCGTGACGATGACCTCCGGCGGAACAGTGGGCACTTCGCCTGCCTTTCATTGTCCAGCACCTCCACTCCCGCCAGGAGTGGTCCGATGGGCTGCTTGGCGTCATCGGACTGCCCGACAATCGGATCGTTCCCACGATTCTTGTGACCGGCATCCATCTCCGACAGAGCCCTTCTCAGACCTGTCACGCGATTGACTCACGCGGCCATATTCAACGATACTCGCCCGTCGCGGCCCGGACTCCCGGTCGCCGCCCGTCAGTACGCGCCACCCGTGGCATACGGCGCCATGACAAAAAATAATCAGATGGAGGTGAAAACATGGATTCGTTAACAGTGTGGCTCAACCTTGGACTCATCCTTTTGTTCGTTGCGGGGAACGCCTTCTTCGTCGGTTCCGAGATCGCGATTTCCTCGGCGCGGCGGAGCCGGATCAAGCAGATGGCCGACATGGGCAACAAGGCGGCGAAAACCGTCGAGATGCTGCACAACGAACCGGAGCGCTTCTATTCGGTGACGCAGGTCGGCATCACGCTCGTCTCGCTCGGCCTCGGCGCTTTCGGCATGGAAACGATCAGCACCCTGACCGACCCCTCCTTCGTCGCGCTCTTCGCCTTGTTCGGCGACAGCCAGGCGATCCAGACGGCCGCCCATACCACTTCCTACGCCTTTGCCTTCGTCGTCATCTCCTTCCTGCACGTCGTCGCCGGCGAACTGGCGCCCAAGGTCCTCGCCTTCCACAAGGCCGAGGCGATCAGCATGGCGGTGGGCTGGCTCGTCAACTGGATGTACATCATCTTCAAGCCGCTGATCTATTTCATGAAGCTGGCGTCGAACGGGCTGCTCTGGATCTTCGGGCAGCGCGATCTGGCGCATGGCGGCGATAGCCACTTCACGATGTCGGTCGAGGAAATCCGCATGGTGCTCACCGCCAGCGAGAAGGACGGCGTCCTCGCTCCCGAGGAGACGCAGATGATCCAGGGCGTCTTCAATCTCGACGAACACAACGTGTACGAGGCGATGGTGCCGCGCACCGAGATCCTGGCGTTGTCGAAGGATGCATCGCTATCCGATGCGCTGCACCTGTTCCGCGACATGCCGCACGCCCGTTTCCCGGTTTATGACCAGACGATCGACCGCATCGTCGGCATCGTTTCGATCAAGGAACTGCTCACCGTCATGGCGGAACACACCTGCACGATGCTGGACGAAGTCAGCCGGCAAGCGGTTGGCGACTTCGCCAAGGAACCGCTGGTCGTTCCGCACACCAAGACGCTCAGCGAAATGCTCAAAGCCTTCAAGAAGAGCCGGCAGCAGATTGCCATCGTCATTGACGAATACGGCGGCACCGAGGGGCTGATCTCGCTCGAGGACATTCTCGAGGAAATTGTCGGCGAGTATGACGACGAGTTTACGCATCAGTCGGCGCGCCGCGTGAAGAAGCTGGAAGGCAGCCAGTATGAGATCGACGCCTCGATGCGGGTCAGCGACCTTGAGCCGATCATCCATTATCCATTCCCCGAGGATGCCGACTATACGACGCTCGCCGGCTTAATCTACAAGGTGCTCGGATATATCCCCAAGGTTGGCGACACCGTCGACATCCATTCGGCAAGGCTGGTCGTGCTGGAAATGGACCATCACCGCATCACCAAGGTGCGCTTCGAGGACATCGCGCTCGACCAAGAGGGTCAGGTGACCCTGTCGGAATCGCAATCGGCGGCGGACGCGCCTTGAAGTTGCGTCGATTGGGAAAGGGCCCCGCACGGAAGAAAATGGCGGTCGGGCGCGCCGGAATCGCCCTGCGGGATGCTTTCCGCTCTGCCCTGACCTGCGCCAAAACCTGAATCTTTATGTTATAAGGCTCGCTGATTCAAGGGAGCGCGCTGTGTGATTGCCCCGATCGGGGGGTCGCCGCAATTAAGGGAGACTGACCATGTTCATTGATACCGATGTCAAATCGTCCAAACCCGACGACGAAGACAACTCGAAAGACAAGCTGCTGATCGACACCATCGGTCGCCTCCATGACTACAGCGCGCACCGCTCGTTGAAGAGAATGCTGGCCAAGATCGCTCCCGACGACCTGGCCCACATTCTGGAAGCCTTGTCGAAGAGCCATTCGGCAGGTGTTTTCTGCGACATCCAGGAAAAAGAAGTCGCGGCCGAGGTACTCAAGCTGGTTTCGCCGGAGTTGCGGGAGCACTTGCTGACCGAATTGCCTCCGGTGTTGCTCTCCGAACTGGTGTTGTACCTGACCCCCGAAGACCTGACCGACTTGCTCGGTCACCTCGACGAGGCGCAGCGCGACCGGCTGCTGTCGATTCTTCCCAAGGATGACCTGGAGGACGTCGAGAGCCTGCTGCGTCACGCTCCCGATACGGCCGGCGGCATCATGACGACCGATGTCTTCTCGCTGCCGCTCGACACCCCGGTCGAAGAAGCGATCCAGGCGATCCGCGGCCGCGAGGAACAGGACACCGTCTTCTACCTCTACGTCACCGGCCTGGGCGGTCGCCTGGAGGGCGTCATTTCGTTGCGTCAGTTGCTGCTCGCCCCACAAAATGCCCGCCTTCAGGACCTGATGAATTCGCAGGCGATCAAGGTGACGACCGACACCAAGCAGGAAGCGGTCGCCCGCCTGGTGGACAAGCACAACCTGCTGGCCTTGCCGGTGGTCGATCACGATGGCGTACTCGTCGGCGCGGTCACCGTGGACAATGTTCTGGATGTCATCCAGAGCGAAACCACCAAGGAAATGCTTCGCATGGCCGGAACGAGCGAGTCGGAGATCCTGACCCAATCGCCGTTCAAGATCGCCCGCATCCGGCTGCCCTGGCTGCTGGCGGCGTTCGGCGGCGGGCTGGCGGCGACCGGCGTGATCGAGCACTTCGAGGGCATTCTGGCCCGGGTGCTCGCGCTCAGCGCCTTCCTGCCGGTCATCATGGGCATGGCCGGTAATGTTGGCGTCCAGTCGGCGACGGTCGCGGTGCGCGGTCTGGCTACCGGCGCGATCGATTTGCATCATACTTGGCGCTTTCTCTACAAGGAACTGCGCGTCGGCCTGATCCTCGGCGCCACATACGGCACCTGCCTGGCCCTTTTCGGCTACTTTGTCCATCACAGCTTTCAACTGGGACAGGTCGTCGGCCTGACGATCTTCGGCAACATGACCGGCGCCGCCCTCCTCGCCGTCCTGTTGCCAATGATATTTCACCGGCTCAAGATCGACCCGGCGGTCGCCACAGGTCCGCTGGTGACGACCGCGATCGACGTACTCGGGGTGTTGAACTATTTCGCCATCGCCACCCTCGTCTATGGCCTCGGCTGAGCATCGCAGGCGCAAAATAATGGGCCTCCGGCACGGCAACGGCAAATGGCACTCACAATTCAGGAGACAAGCATGAAGAGGCTCTTCTTGGCGCTGGCCGCCCTTTTCCTGGCAAGCTTTGCCAACCTCGGGCTGGCGCAGATTGCACAGGGGCAGGGAGAGTTGACCGTGAAAATGATTGCGGCCGATTTCGCCCCGGAAGACGGCAACAGCTACAACCCGAAATGGGCGGGCCCTCCGCGCAAGCCGTGGGCGGAAACCGACCAGAAGTTCTACACGCTGACGGCAAAGCTGTCGGCACCGGCCCCGGAGGATTTCTCCGTCGCTTTTCTGGTCAGGGAGAACAAGACCTGGGATCTGGATCCGGTCATGGTGTCGGTGATCGTCAGTTTCGCCAAGGGTGACATGTCGGCCCAGGGCAGGTTCTGGCTGGTGTGCACCAGGGATGGTCGCATCCAGGGCAACCTCGGGCGAGAATTCGACGGCTACGGGAACCTCTACGCCAAGGCAAATGCCCTGGTGACCGATCCCGTCCTCGACGGCTGGAAATTCGTCAATGCCGCGCCGACGGCACCGCACACCGTGCAGTGCAAGTAAAGAAAGTCGTTCACGGCCGGGGAATCAACCACCGCGTCCGCAAGAACCGACGATCGGTTGCAACGTCGCAGGCAAGAGATATTCCGGGCCACTCTTCTGCAGCGCCTGTAGAATTCGCTGAAACGGTATCGGTGGGGAAGTAATCGTGCGGGTCACCCTGGTTCACCCTGCGGGCTTCAACTTTGTCCCTGGCCAGCCCGATTTTTCGGTGCTCGCCAACCGGATGCCGCCGATCGGCATCATGCAACTGGCTTCCTGGCTGGAAAAGTTTGGTCACC
>JBEOKN010000034.1:0-3008 GCA_040275885.1 Azonexus sp.
GACGTCGTGCAGAACAAGGCCATCGGCCGCCATGGCCTCGCGCTGTGGCGCGACCTCATCGTCGCCGACGGCCAGGTGCTCAACGTGATGACCCACTGCAACGCCGGCTGGCTGGCCACCGTCGATCACGGCACCGCGCTGGCCCCGGTCTATGCCGCGCACGACGCCGGCATCCCGGTGCATGTCTGGGTGTGCGAGACACGCCCGCGCAACCAGGGCCTGCTCACCGCCTGGGAACTCGAGCAGCACGGCGTCCCGCACACGCTGATCGCCGACAATGCCGCCGGCCTGCTCATGCGCAATGGCCGGGTCGATGCCGTGATCGTCGGCGCCGACCGTATCGCCGCCAACGGCGATGTCGCCAACAAGATCGGCACTTACCTGAAGGCGCTGGCCGCCGCCGACAACGGCATCCCCTTCTACGTCGCGGCGCCGCGCTCGACCATCGACTTCGCCTGCGCCGACGGCGCGCACATTCCGATCGAGGAACGCGCCGGCGACGAACTCCGCCTTCTCCACGGCGTGGACGGGTGCGGCGTGCCGTCGGCGCTGCGCCAGTTGCCGGCCGGCCAGGGCGTCACCAATCCGTCTTTCGACGTGACGCCGGGCCGACTGGTCAGGGCCATCGTCAGCGAGCGCGGCACCTGCGCCGCCAGCCACGAGGGCCTGCTCGCGCTCTACCCGGAGGAAGCCCATGGCTGACCTGCGCGCCGATCTCATCGCCACCGCCCGCGCCCTGCGGCCGGCCGGGCTCAACAAGGGCACCGCGGGCAACGTCAGCGTGCGCGCCGGCAACGGCTTCCTGATCACCCCGACCGGCCTGCCCTACGACACGCTGGTCCCCGACGACATCCCGTGCATGGCGCTCGACGGCACGCACACCGGGCAACGGTGGCCTTCGTCGGAGTGGCGTTTCCACCGTGACCTCTACGCCGGCCGGCCGGAAGTTGGCGCCGTGCTGCACGCGCACTCGCCGTTCGCCGTCAGCCTCGCCTGCCTGCGCCGCGACATTCCGCCCTTCCACTACATGATCGCGCGCTTCGGCGGTGACACCATTCGTTGCGCCGACTACGCGCTTTTCGGCTCCGCGGAGCTGTCGACCGCGGCAATGCAGGCGATGGCCGGGCGCCAGGGCTGCCTGCTTGCCAACCACGGCCTGCTGGTCGCCGGCCGCGATCTCGACGAGGCGCTGGCGCTCGCAGTGGAACTCGAAGAACTGAGCGAGCAGTACTGGCGCGCCTGCCAGCTCGGCCAACCTGTCCTGTTGACGCCAGAGGAAATGGGCGCAGTGCTCGAAAGATTCCGGACTTATGGGCAGCATTAGAGCTGGCGCTGCCCGACTTGCGTCCGGCCAGCGCTGGCAATGGGCAAGATTCCCGCGGTTTTGCCACAAAAGGGCTTGCACTGACACCCCATGATGCCCTTAGACTTGGCAGAATGGCGGGTACCAGGAGGACATGATGAAACTGTCAGCAGCACGCGCTTTTCTTTGGGCCGCCGCATTCGGCCTTGTCCTGCCGTTGACCGCAGCCAGGGCGCAGGAGGTGCGCGGGCCAAGCAGCGGGCAGTCAATCTACCTGCCGATCTACTCGCACATGCTCTACGGCAACCTGGGCAGGAGCGGCAAGCCTTCGCAGGTCCTGCTCTCGTCGCTGGTCAGCATCCGCAATACCGATCCGGGACGCCCGCTGCGCATTCTCTCGGCGCGCTACTACGACACCAACGGCAAGTTGCTTGGCGAGCGTGTGCCGACCCCGGTGGTCCTGGCACCGCTGGGCACCCACGAACTGTTCGTCGAACTTAACGATGCCTCGGGCGGCTCCGGCGCCAACTTCATCATCAGATGGGCCGCCGATTCGCCGATCAGCCCGCCGCTGGTCGAATCACTGCACATCAACATGGATGGTGGCAAGGCAGTCGTCTTCATGACCCAGTCGGTGCCGATCAGCGATACCGGGACCCAGCCGGCGCGGCAATGAAGCAGATCCACACCGGCTACGTCATCCGGCTGCTCTATGTCGCACTGGGCGGGCTGGTTGTCATCCATGCGCTGGGCACCTACGGTTACCACTGGCTGACCGACGGCGCGTATTCGTGGTTCGACTGCTTCTACATGACCTTCATCACGGTCGCCACCATCGGCTTTGGCGAGATCATCGACATGTCGAGCAACCAGCCGGCGCGCATTCTGACGGTCGCCCTCGGAACTCTCGGCGCCGGCAACCTGTCGCTGCTGTTTTCGGTCGTCACGGTGTTCGTCCTTGAAACAGATCTCAACGGAACATTACAGAGAAAACGCATGGAAAAGACTATCAGAAAGCTCAAGGGCCATTACGTCTTGTGCGGCTTCGGTCGCGTCGGCCGCAACATCGCCCGCGAACTGGAGGCCACCAAGCACCGCTACGTCGCCATCGACGAGGAAGTCGCCCGGCTCGAGGAATACAAGGAGAAGGTCCCCGGATTCCTCTACCTGAATGGCGACGCCAGCGATGACGATGTGCTGCTGCTGGCCGACCTCGAGGAGGCCAAGGGACTCTTCGCCGTGACCGGCGACGACTCGCGCAACCTGATGATCGTCATTACCGCCAAGCAGTTGAAGCCAGCGCTGCGCGTCGTCGCCCGCTGCTCGGAAGAGCGCAACATCGAGAAGATGCGCAAGGCCGGCGCCGATTCCATCGTCTCGCCCGACCTGACCGGCGGCTTGCGCATCGCGTCGGCGATGATCCGCCCTCACGTCGCCTCCTTCCTCGAGGAAATGCGCAGGTCGGTGTCGAACCTGCGGGTCGAGGAAATTCCGGTACCCGGCGGTTTCATTCCCAAGCCGATGGGTTCCCTGCAGGTGCGCGGCGAGAATTACATCCTGCTCGCCGCCCGCGAACGCAATGGCAACTGGCACTTCAACCCCGACGCCGAATACGTGCTCAAGCCCGGCTTCACCCTGATCACGATGGCGACGCCGGAGGGACGGCGGGAACTTGAAACCCTGCTGATCGACATGCGCGCCTAAG
>JBEOKN010000035.1:0-27157 GCA_040275885.1 Azonexus sp.
CCGCTCATCTCGCTACCGCTTAGCATCTCAAGGAGATTTGATGCTCCAGCCCTGGGTCCGATCCGGCAAGGAGCCGACCAGCCGGTAAACCGGTGTATTACCCTTGCCCTTGAGGTAGATGATCTGCGGTCCCAGAAATTCGAAAGAACTGGCTAGGCGCCGATAGGTTCTCTCGTCCACGCTCACCATCCCCGGCAACCCTTCGCTGGTAATGCGACTGGCCAGATTGACGGTATCGCCCCACAGGTCGTAGATGAACTTCTTCTTGCCGACCACCCCGGCCACTATCGGTCCGGTGCCGATGCCGATACGCACTTCCAGGTGCAGGCTGTTGACCTCGAAGTCAGTATGCAGCAGGTCACGCATGGCGAGTGCCAGTTCGCAGATGGCCTGCGAATAGTTGACCTGCTCGTTGTTCAACCCGCCGGCGACCATGTAGGCATCACCGATCGTCTTGATCTTCTCCATGCCGAACTTCTCGGCCAGTTCGTCAAACGAGGAAAAAATACTGTTGAGCATGGCGAAAACCTGCTGCGGCGACATGCCCTCGGCAAGTTTCGTGAAATTGACAATATCGACAAACATGACGGTGACGTCCGCAAAGCCGTCGGCGATGGTCTGCTTCTCGTATTTCAAGCGCTCGGCGATCGGGCCTGGAAGAATGTTGAGCAACAAGCGTTCGGAACGATCCTGTTCGTCCTGAAGAAGGCGGTGGGTTTCTTCCAGGCTGGCCTGCGCCTTGGCTTTCTCCTGCGTCGAGTAACGCAAGAGCAGATAGACGATGGTCGAAACCGCAGCGAAATTCAGCGCAAAGAAGAACACGCTGACTCTGATCGGTACCCGCGGGCCACTCGCAACCACAGAGTCGGCGAGAAAATAATCGAAGAAGCCGGAGAGCGCTGTCAGAAAGATGTATGCGAAGAACCAGGCCGCCGACTCGCGGACGCCGAAGAACAGCACGGCGCCGATCGGCGCCAGAAGGCCCCACAGGCTGAGGCCACTGGCCGTGATGAAGTTGCCGATGCTCCACTGCACGACAAAGGGCATGAAAAGGAAAAGCGCCAGTTGCGAGTAGCGGAAGAAACTGAAATTGCCGCTCTTGAGAAAGAAAACCAGGTTGGTTACCAGCAGCAACTGGAAAACAAAGGCCGCGGTCGACGAGAACTTCGGGCCCAACTGCCAGTACAGGAACAGCCATAGCATCGACCCCAGCGACACGAGGCCGGTGGCAAATATCAGCAGGGACTTCTTCAGGCGCGTCTCAGCGTCGTCATCCGGACTGAAGCCGGCGGCACTTAATCCGCCAAACAAGGAAGGCTTGGACTGGCTCATGGGACCCCTGTCGTCGAAGCGACGATCGCTGGCTAGTTTGGCAGTCGACAACTACCCCGTCAATATGATGGGCAACTGCGTTTCACGCAAACAGGCGCGCCAGTTCCTCCCCGGGTGACGGCGCCCGCATGAAAGCCTCACCAACGAGAAAGGCGTTGACCCCATTGGCGCGCATCAACGCCACGTCTTCCGGTTTCCCAATGCCGCTTTCGGTGACGACGATGCGGTCGCCAGGGATCCGGGAAAGCAAGCCCAGGCTCGTAGCGAGAGTCACGTCGAAAGTGCGCAGATTGCGGTTGTTGATGCCCACCAGCGGGGTCATGAGTTGCAGGGCGGCGTCGAGTTCACTGCCATCATGGACTTCAACCAGGACGGCCATTCCGTAGCGGCAGGCCTGCGCTTCGAGTTCCTGCATCTGCGGAACGGTCAGCGCGGCGGCGATGAGCAGGATGCAGTCGGCCCCCATTACGCGCGCTTCGGCGACCTGGTAACGGTCGACGATGAAGTCCTTGCGCAGCACCGGCAACGCGCAAGCGGCCCGGGCGGCCGCCAGAAACTCCGGGGCACCCTGGAAATACTGACGGTCGGTCAGGACCGAAAGGCAGGCAGCGCCATGTTGCGCATAGCTGTGTGCGATCTCGGCGGGGCGGAAATCCGGGCGGATCACCCCATTCGACGGACTGGCCTTCTTGATTTCGGCGATTATCGCCGGTTGACCGCAGCCGATCTTTTTCCGGATGGCGCCAACAAAATCACGCGGCGCCGGCTGCATGGCAGCGGCGGCCTCGACCTCGACCAGCGGCGTCGCCGCCCGTGCGGCGGCGACTTCCTCGCGCTTGGTCGCGATGATCTTGTCAAGAATGTCGCTCATGCGAACCGCTTCGTACAGCCGACGAATTCCTCGACCTTGGCCCGCGCCGCGCCCGAGGCGATCATCTCGAAGGCCTTCTCGACGCCATCCGCCAGTGTTGCCGCCTGGCCGCAGACATAGATGCCGGCACCGGCATTGAGCGCCACGATGTCACGCGGCGCACCGAGCCGGTTATCGAGTGCGCCTAGCAGCATCACCTTCGATTCCTCGACATTGGCGACCTGCAGCACCTTCGGGTCATGCACCGGCAGGTTGAACTGCTCCGGGTGGATTTCATACTCGCTGACCCGGCCATCCTTCAGTTCGCCGACCAGCGTCTGGCCGGAAATCGAGATTTCGTCCAGGCTTTCACGGCCGAAAACGGTCAGCGCCCGCAGGCTGCCAAGGCGCTGCAACACACGTACCTGGATGCCGACCAGATCGGCATGGAAGACCCCCATGACCTGGTGGGGGGCATTGGCCGGATTGGTCAGCGGACCCAATATGTTGAATAGGGTGCGCACACCGAGTTCGCGGCGTACTGGCGCGGCATGCTTCATGGCGCTGTGGTGATTGGGTGCGAACATGAAACCAATGCCGGTCTCGGCGATGCACCGGGCAACCTGCTCTGGCGTCAGGTTGATATTGGCGCCCAACGCCTCAAGCACGTCGGCGCTTCCCGACTGGCTGGAAACCGAGCGTCCGCCGTGCTTGGCGATCTGGGCGCCGGCAGCAGCAGCAACGAACATCGCGGCGGTGGAGATATTGAAGGTATGGGCGCCGTCACCACCGGTACCGCAGGTGTCGACCAGGCGGCTGGTGTCGGCAACCTGCACCTTGGTCGACAACTCGCGCATGACGCTGGCGGCGGCGGCGATCTCGCCGATGCTTTCCTTCTTGACGCGCAGGCCAATGATGATGGCGGCGATCATGACCGGCGTGACTTCGCCGCCCATGATCTGCTGCATCAGGGAAACCATTTCGTCGCGGAAGATCTCGCGGTGTTCGATCACGCGCTGGAGGGCGGCTTGCGGGGTCATTGCTTGTGTTCGTCCAGGAAGTTCTTGAGCAGGTCGTGACCGCGCTCGGTCAGGATCGATTCGGGGTGAAACTGGACGCCTTCGACGGCCAGCGTCTTGTGACGCACGCCCATGATTTCGCCGTCGTCGGTCCACGCGGTGATCTCCAGGCAATCGGGCAGGCTCTCGCGTTCGATGGCCAGGGAATGGTAGCGGGTGCACGTCAGCGGGTTGGGCAGACCCTTGAAAACACCCCTGTTTTCATGGTGGACCGCAGACACCTTGCCGTGCATCAGGTGCTTGGCATGCACGATCCTGCCACCGAAGACTTCGCCGATGGCCTGGTGGCCAAGACAGACGCCGAGCAGCGGAATCTTGCCGGAATACTCGCGGATCGCCGCCAGCGAGATGCCCGCCTGCGCGGGGGCGCACGGACCGGGGGAAATCACCAGATAGCCCGGCTTGAGGCGGCCGATCTCGGCGACGCTGATGGCATCGTTGCGATAGACGCGCACCTCCTGCCCCAACTCGCCAAAGTACTGAACAAGGTTGTAGGTGAAGCTATCGTAATTGTCGATCATCAGCAGCATGCTGTTGATTCCTTGCCCGTTTCGTAAGGTTCTGATTCTACATTAAAGGCCCGTGCCGCAGCCGGGGCGGGGCACTTCGATTAGAATGCTGGCTTTCTCGCCGGGCCGATACCTAAACGCAATCATGCTGGCCTGCCCGGGAACTGCGCTCGGCGATCTTCTGGCTGCTACGCAGGGCGCCGAGCAGATATCCTTCTTGTGAAGAACCTAGTGAACGAACCCACAGCAGACAGCGCACCTCCAGCATCCCAAGGCCGACTCGAACAGGCTTGGCACGACCTGCGGAGTTCCGTCAAGTTTCGTATCCGTTGCCTTGTCCATGGTCGCGTAATCAGTGACACCGCGGCCGTGTTCGACCGTTCGCCGCTCGACCAGATTTTTGCGCGTTCCAGTGAGTTGGCCTATAAACCGATCCGGCCATACTTGATCCGAGGCCTCGGCGCAAGGGGCCGGCTTGCGGCAATCAAGACACATTTTGATACCGCAGAGCAGATACTAACACCACAAGATTTTCTGCAAAGCCACACCGAAGAACGGGCGATACTTGAGCAGCAAACGGCAAGCGGTTCGATGACCATTACACTGGGTAATCCTGACAGTCTTTATCGAGAGGCGGAATGGCGGCTCGCGCTCAATGTCAATGGACAACGGATCCTTGAAATTGGCGTTACGCTGGTCACCCCAACGGTACTGGGTCTTGAGGGAAGAGCACCGTGTGTGTGGATTGGCATCGTCAAGGCTTCGATCAAGGGCGATGCCGCACTGGAACCTACCCGCAAGCTGACCAAGGACCTCGAGGGCATTCGCCCGAAGTCTTTGTTGCTGATGGCAGCGCAAGCGATGGCCCGCGCCTTTGGCATGACGGCCCTCTATGGAGTTGCCAACGAAGGACTTGTTCTGGCCAACTATATGTATATGAAGAAACGCGTAAGAGCCGACTATGACCAGTTCTGGGAAGAGTCCGGCGGCACTCGCGTTTCGCGCCATGTCTTTCTGCTGCCAATGACGAAAGGTCAGCGCGAGATATCCAGTTACAAGATGAACAAACGCGCCCAAGCCCGGAGAAGACAAGATTTGGAAAACAACCTGAACCGCAATCTTGAAAATGGCTTCCGAATGCTGATGAAGTGAGTCGCGACAAGCCGGGAACGGTTGGTGTGCCCAGCGGACACCTGGAGCGCTCACCAAAGCCAAATACAAACCTCAAGGTCGCCGGCTAGTCGAGCAACGAGGCGGGTGGTTTTCAACTAAAATATGCGGGTTCCAGCCGGATTCGCCCATGAACGCCGCCCTCGCCATTCCTTGCCACACGCTTTCGATCGTCGTTCCGGTCTTCAACGAGGAAGACAATATCGGGCCGCTGGTCAAGCGCGTGCATGCGGCGCTGGTCGGCTACGAGAACGCATGGGAACTGGTGCTGGTCGACGACGGTAGCAGCGATGCGACGGTCGAGCGCGGCCTGCAAGCGGCAAGGGAATACGGCGCGCATGTGCGCATCGTCGAACTGACGCGCAATTTCAAGCAGACCGCAGCCATGCAGGCTGGCATCGATGCGGCGCGCGGCGCTGTGATCGTCACCATGGACGGCGATTTGCAGAATGACCCGATCGACATCCCGCGCATGGTTGCCCGACTGCTGAACGAAGATCTCGACCTCGTCGCCGGCTGGCGCCAGAACCGCCAGGACGGCCTGTTCCTGCGCAAGATTCCGTCGAAGATCGCCAACCGTCTGATCGCCAGGATGACTGGTGTCTATCTGAAGGACTACGGCTGCAGTCTGAAGGCCTTTCGCGGCAGCGTCATCAAGAGCGTTCGCCTGTACGGCGAAATGCACCGTTTCATCCCGGCCTGGCTGGCCACCGTCACCACGCCACGCCGCATTGCCCAGGAGCCAACCACGCACCACGCGCGTACCGCCGGCGTTTCCAAATACGGCATTTCGCGCACCTTCCGCGTCATTCTCGACCTGATTGCAGTCTTCTATTTCATGCGCTTCCGCGCCCGCCCCGGCCACTTTTTCGGTGGCATCGGCCTCAGCCTGACAGCACTCTCGGGGCTGATCATGGCCTGGCTTGTGTGGGTCAAGTTTGGGCTCGGCGAGAATATCGGCGGCCGGCCGCTGCTCATCGTCGGCATCGGCACGATGATTGCCGGCGTGCATTTCATCACCACCGGCGTACTGGCCGAAATCATGGCCCGCATCTACTTTGAATCCGGCACCATTCGCTCCTATGCGGCGCGGCCGGAAGATCCACTGGCAGCCGACGAAGGCTGGCACAAGCCAGCGTGAATCCCACCGCCCAAGAGGGCATCCTTCAGGGCACGGAGGACACCCGTCGCGACGCCCTGATCCTGCTTGGCTTGACCGTCGCCTTGCTCGCCTGGCGCATCTGGGTCATCCAGAACTCGGGCATTACGCTCTACGTCGACGAAGCACAATACTGGACTTGGGCGCAAGACCTGGGGTGGGGCTACTACTCGAAGCCGCCGGGCGTCGCCGCTCTGATAGTCGTTTCGACGGCGCTGTTCGGCGACGGGATGCTCGGCGTCAAGGCGACGGCCATGCTGTGCTACCCGCTGGCCGCCGTCGCCTGCTGGGGCATCGCCCGCCGCCTCTACGACGAACGCACAGCCTTCTGGTCAGCGGTCGCCGTCCTGACGCTACCGATTTTTTCCTGGCTCGGTCTGTTCGTCTCCACCGATGCACTGCTTACGCTGTTCTGGATGCTGGCGCTGTGGACCTACCTGTGCGCTCTGGACAGAGACACCTGGGGCGACTGGATTCTGCTCGGTATCGTCTGCGGCCTCGGCCTTCTGTCCAAGTACACCATGGCCGCCTGGCTGGGCGCCGCCTTCCTGCATCTGCTCGCTTTCCACTGCAGCCGACTCGCCTCGGCAAAACCATGGCTGGCCGCCGGGCTGGCGCTGCTGATCCTGAGCCCCAATCTCCATTGGAACTTCATCCACGATTTCCCGACGCTGAAGCATACGGCAGAAATTACCGTAAGCAAGCGGGCGGGCGGCGGCCTGAAGGCACTCGGCGAGTTCTGGGCTGCGCAGTGGCTCAGTTTCGGTCCGATACTCGGCAGCGTATTCGTCTTGCTGCTGTTTCGGGCAAGACAAAGCTGGCGCGACGAGCGAACCCGACTCCTGCTGTGGTTCGCACTGCCACTGTGGGTCATCGTTTCGGCTCAAGCCCTTAACAGCAACGCCAACGCCAACTGGGCAGCGCCAGCTTTCGCTCCCGCAGTCATCGCCGCCGTGGCCTGGCTGTTACAGAGAGAAAAGAAGCGCACGCTGGTCATCGGGCTGGCGATCAATGTTGCGGTGGTTGGCCTCGCCTACCACTGGCAACAAGTGCTGGTTGCGGTCGACGTGAAAAATCCGGCCAAAATGAATTTCTACACACGCGCCCAGGGCTGGGATGGGTTGGGCCGGCAACTGAAGCCAATCCTTGTGGCGCATCCCGCTGCGGTACTGGTGGCCGACAACCGCACCCTGCTGGCCCACATGCTTTACGAAGTGCGCGACCTGAAACCTGAGGCCGCGAGCTGGAACCCGAGCGGCAAGGCGAGCGATCACTACAAGCTGACTACCGACCTGCGCCCTTTCGTCGGCAAGGATGCCCTGCTAATCACCCAGGACCCGCCGGGTGCGGACCTGGTGCGCAGCTTTTCCAGCATCAACAGGCTCGCCACGCTGAAGGCGCCGCTTGACGCCCAGACCTCGCGCAACATGGATGTTTACCTCCTCCGTGACTTCAAGGGCTACTGAGTTCCGCATCGCGCTGGTCATGTTCGCTCTGCTGGCGGTGCTCTTTGTCGCTTTCCCGCAGATCGACCTGTCTTTCAGCAGCCTGTTCTATCGCGGCAACGGAGAGTGGGCACTGCACCGCGAATCCCGCTGGCTGTTTCTTCCCTATCGCGGCCTGCCGCGTGTGGGACAAGCGTTGATCGTTATCCTGCTGGTTCTTTGGGGGCTGAGTTTTGCCAAGCGCTTTCCGGCACTACGGGCGCGCCGGGCAATGTTCGGCTTCCTGCTCGTCGGCGGACTACTCGGCCCGGTACTGCTGGTCGACGCGACGCTGAAGGAGCACTCCGGGCGTGCCCGACCGGAAAGGGTCGAACTATTCGGCGGCAGCAGGCAATTTACCCCGGCTTTCATCCCCGCCGACCAGTGTCAGGCGAACTGCTCGTTCGTCAGCGGCCATGTCGCCACCGCCGCTTTCATCATGTCCTTCGGGTGGCTGGGCGCGCCGGCCGTCCGCCGCCGCTGGCTCTTGGTCAGCATTGCCTTCGGCGCCTTTTTTGCGCTGATCCGCATGGTACCCGGCGCGCACTTCCTGTCCGACACCGTCTTCGCGTGGTTCACGACCTATTTCAGTCTGTGGCTGACCGAGTGGGCGTTCCGGCGCCTGAAGTGGCTTCCGTAGCGGCCGTTCAGTCGATCCGCGTATCCAGCCCTTGCTCGGCCAATTCTGCGGCGCGTAGCACGGCCTGGGCCTTGTTCTGGGTTTCGGTCCACTCCGAATTGGGGTCGGAATCGGCGACGATGCCGGCGCCGGCCTGGACATGCAGTTGTTTGTCCTTGACCACTGCCGTGCGGATCGCAATCGCCAGGTCCATGTCGCCATTGAAGCCCAGGTAGCCCACTGCCCCGGCGTAAATGCCGCGCTTGACCGGTTCCAATTCGTCGATGATTTCCATGGCCCGCACCTTCGGCGCCCCGGAGACGGTACCGGCCGGGAAGGTGGCTTTGAGCACGTCGAGCGCGTTCAGACCTTGCTGCAGCCTGCCTTCGACATTGGAAACGATGTGCATCACGTGCGAGTAGCGCTCGACGATCATGTTCTCGGTCAGCTTGACGGTGCCGACCCTGGCGACGCGACCGCAATCATTGCGCCCGAGGTCCAGCAACTGCGTGTGTTCGGCCAGCTCTTTCTCGTCGGCCAGCAGTTCGGCGGCAAGTGCGGCGTCCTCTTCCGGCGAGGTGCCGCGCCTGCGGGTACCGGCGATCGGGCGGACGGTAACGCGATCGCCTTCAAGGCGCACCAGAATCTCCGGCGAAGCGCCGACAACATGAAAATCCTCGAAATCGAAGTAGAACATGTAGGGCGACGGGTTCAGGCTGCGCAGCGTGCGGTAGAGCGCCAGCGGGCTGGCATGGAACGGCTTGGTCATGCGTTGCGAAATCACCACCTGCATGATGTCGCCTTCGGTAATGTACTCCTTAGCCTTGACCACAGCCTTCTTGAAGGCGGCCTCGCCGAATATCGACACCGCCGCCTCGGAATGCACCGGCCGCTCACTGGGAATGGTGACCGGCGTACGCAGCTTGCCCAACAGCTCTTTAAGGCGCGCCCGCGCCTTCTGCCAGGCGCCCGGGAAACCCGGTTCGGCATAGACAACCAGGGTGAGCTTGCCCGAAAGGTTGTCGACCACGGCGATTTCCTCGGAGAGCAGCAGGCCGATATCCGGCGTGCCGATTTCGTCGGTCTTGCACGTCCGTGTCAGACGCGTTTCGACGTAGCGCACCGTGTCGTAGCCAAAACAGCCGACCAGGCCGCCGCAAAAACGGGGCAGCCCGGCCTGCGGCGCGGCGCGGAAGCGCTGCATGAACTTGCCGATGAATTCGAGCGGATTGGTATCGTCCTCGCGCTCGGCGATCCGGTTGCCGGTCAGCACCAGTACCTGATGGCCGTGGACAACGATGCGCGTCGATGCGGCGAGGCCGATGATCGAGTAACGGCCGAAACGTTCGCCACCCTGCACCGACTCGAGCAGGTAGGAATAGGCGCCATTGGCCAGCTTCAGGTAGATGGAGAGCGGCGTGTCGAGATCGGCAAACGTCTCCAGCGTGACCGGAATGCGGTTGTAGCCTTGCGCGGCAAGCGTATTGAATCTGGTTTCAGTCATGGGGAAGCCTCGAAAATGACAGTCGTGTTACGCACTGGTGCATTGCGCCCGGTTGGCGCGCGAAAAGCTTTCAGGGGCGCCAATGACGCCAACTATGCCAATCGCTCCAGAGTCGCAGAGTCATCATTTGTTCTTGAGGTCCTGAGAGATATGCGCCAGGCCGCAGCGGGCCATCAGATCGGATACTAGCGCATCGCAATCAGCGCTGTCCACCGGCGAGGCGCGCTCTGTAAGCCCCGAGTGACTCTGGCAAAGTCATGTCGCTTCGGCTAGACTTCGCCGCTTGTTTTGTCTTTGGCTCACAGCGGCGGCGATTCCATGCAGCGAACCAGCACGACCAAGCAGTTGATCGAATTCAAGGGAACGACGCTTCCGGTGGTAACGGTCACACTGCACTCGTTGCAGCCGGAAGCACTGGCTGTGGCCGCTGGCGAGTTGTTCGGCAGTACCCCTTTCTTTGATGGCGATGCGGCGGTGCTTGACTTGTCGCAAGTGGACGAATTGCCGGAAGCGGACTGGCAAGGCGTGCAAGAGGTGTTGAAAGCGCACGGCCTGAACGTGATTGGCGTGCGTGGCGGCAGCAACGAATTGCAACACAGCGCGGCAGCCTTCGGAGGCCTGCCGACCTACGCTGTGCTGGAACGCTCGGCGCGTGCAGCGTCCGCTAGCGAAGCACCCACGCCTCCGCCGGCACCAGCAGCCGAGACGCCGGTCACCACGCCGCCACCAGCGGCGGTAATCGCCGCCGTGCCAACACTATTCGTCGACCGGCCGCTACGCTCGGGCCAGCAGATCTATGCGCGCGGCGGGGATCTCGTAGTTCTCGCCGCCGTGAACGCGGGCGCCGAAGTGATCGCGGACGGCAGCATCCACATCTACGCACCCCTGCGTGGGCGCGCGCTGGCTGGGGCCGGCGGCGCCGACAATGCGCGAATTCTGTGTACCCGCTTCGAAGCCGAACTCGTTTCGATCGCCGGTCTTTATCGGACCTTCGAGACCGGTGTTCCGGTCGAGTTGGCTGGCAAGCCCGTTCAGGTCCGGCTGACCAGAAAGCCGAGCGAAGATACGGGCCGACTGATCGTCGAGCCACTGAAAGCCGATTAGCGGCCGGAACGGCGCCGCTGGCTCGGATGGACGCCAAAGGCACCAGAAAGCTGGTTCTGCAGGTAGAATCACCTCCTTTTGATTGCGGAGTGACACCGGTGACACGTATCGTCGTCGTAACCTCAGGCAAGGGCGGGGTCGGCAAGACCACCACCAGCGCCAGCTTTTCTTCGGGCCTCGCCCTACGCGGCTACAAGACTGCCGTCATTGACTTCGACGTCGGCCTGCGCAACCTCGATCTGATCATGGGTTGTGAGCGCCGTGTCGTCTATGATCTTGTCAATGTGCTGAACGGCGAAGCAACACTCACTCAGGCGTTGATCAAGGACAAGCATTGCGAAAGCGGGAACCTTTTCGTACTTCCGGCTTCGCAGACTCGTGACAAGGATGCGCTGACCGAGGAAGGCATCGAAAAGGTTCTCAAGGAGCTCGAACACATGGGCTTCGATTATGTCGTCTGTGATTCGCCGGCAGGCATCGAGCGCGGCGCGGTCATGGCCCTGACCTTTGCCGACGAAGCGCTGGTCGTTTCCAACCCGGAGGTATCCTCGGTGCGCGACTCCGACCGCATTCTCGGCATCATTCAGGCCAAGTCGCGCCGCGCCCAGCTCGGCGGAGAGCCCGTCAAGGAACATCTGCTGATCACCCGCTACTCGCCGAAGCGCGTCAACGAGGGGGAGATGCTGTCGTTCAAGGACATCCAGGAGATCCTGCGCGTGCCTATCATCGGCGTCATCCCCGAGTCTGAAACCGTACTTCAATCCTCGAATTCCGGCACGCCGGCAATCCATCTGGCCGGTAGCGACGTTGCCAGCGCCTACCTCGACGTCGTTGGCCGCTTCCTCGGCGAAACCATACCCCTGCGTTTTGTCGATTACGAAAAGCCCGGGCTGTTCAAACGCCTGTTCGGGAGCAAATGAGGATGTCTCTCTTCTCCCTCATCTTCGGCAACAAGCCGAAGACGGCGGCCATCGCCAAGGAACGGCTGCAACTGATCATTGCCCACGAACGCAATGGCGGCACCAGTACGCCCGACTTTCTGCCCGACTTGCAGAAGGAGTTGATCACCGTCATCTCCAAGTATGTGTCGGTCAACCCGGAAGACATCAAGGTATCGCTGGAGAAGCAGGGAAATTTCGAGGTGCTCGAGGTGAACATTGTCATGCCAGAGAAGGCCGGATTGATCTGACCGAGGGGTTTCCCGCTGGAGTCCCATCGTTCCAGCAATTGCCGATCTTGACGGCGTGCCGATGGGTACGCCGTCAGGCAGTTCTTGCCACCACCAACGCGGCAAGAATATCGGCGACCAGCGCATCGCAATTGCGACTATCAAGGGGTTCGCCCTCGTTGTAGCCGTAGGGCACGGCATAGGCGACACATCCCGCGGCATGAGCCGCATTGATGTCGTTCTTCGAATCGCCGATATGGAGGTTGCGGTCCGGCCGCACACCAAGGATACGGCAAGCGTACAGGATGGGTTCGGGATGCGGCTTTTTGTGTGCCGTGCTGTCGCCAGACACGATCACGTCGAAATACTCGGTCATTTGCATGGTGTCGAGCAGATCTTTGGTGAACATGCCCGGTTTGTTGGTTACGACGCCCATCTTTATCCCGCTGTCTTTCCATGCCTTCAGCCCTTCGATCACACCAGGGTAAACCTGGGCAAATCGACCGTTGACCGCAGCATAGTGACGCTTGAAAGATTCGATGCCTTGACGCAGCCTCTTGGCGGTCGGCCGCTCATCGCGTGTCAAGCAGCGTTCGACGAGAACAGCCATTCCCTTGCCGACGAAGCTGCGCACCTCGCCCAGGGTGCGCGGCGGCTCGCCGACTTCTTCGAGCATTGCACGGCAGGCCTCGGCAAGGTCGGTGATGGTGTCGAGCAGGGTACCGTCGAGATCGAACGTGACGGATTGAAAGTGCATCAGGCTTTCGCCAGCTCATTGCGCAGGGCGCCGATGATCGTGTTGTAACGCTGCGGGTCGCTGTCCTTGCTGGCACCGAAAATGGCCGAACCCGCGACGAAGGCATCGACCCCGGTGCGGGCAATTTCGGCAATGTTCGCCGGGTTCACGCCACCATCGATTTCGAGACGGATACGGCGGCCGCTGGCCTTTTCGTAGGCATCGAGCTTCGCCCGTGCCAATCTGGCCTTGGCCAGCGTTCCGGGGATGAATCTCTGGCCGCCGAAACCGGGGTTGACGCTCATCAGCAGGACTATGTCGAGCTTGTCCATGACGTGGTCCATGAACTCGAGCGGGGTCGCCGGGTTGAAGACCAGGCCTCCCTGGCACCCTGAATCGCGGATCAACGACAGGCTGCGGTCGACGTGTTCTGTGGCTTCCGGGTGAAAAGTGATGATATTCGCCCCGGCCTCGGCAAAATCGGGGATGATTCGATCAACCGGTTTGACCATCAGGTGAACGTCAATCGGCACGGTGGTGCACGGGCGAATCGCTTCGCACACCAGCGGCCCGATGGTCAGATTCGGCACATAATGGTTGTCCATTACGTCAAAGTGTATCCAGTCGGCGCCCGAGGTAACGACGTTGGCCACTTCTTCGCCCAGCTTGGCGAAGTTGGCCGAAAGAATGCTCGGCGCGATGACGAAATCCTTGGGGTGCATGGCACTTCCCTAAACGAAAACAGACGAAATTATCCCATGTCCAACGCTGACCGATATCGAATCGAAATCAAGCCGGTTCCGCACTTCATACCCGACCAGTCCAGCCCGGAAGATGATCGCTATGTCTTCGCCTACACAGTGACGATCACCAATGTCGGCCGACTCCCGGCGCAACTGATTTCGCGTCACTGGGTCATCACCGACGCCAACAATGAAATTCAGGAAGTGCGCGGCCTCGGCGTCGTCGGCAACCAGCCGCTACTGAATCCCGGCGAGGCCTTCGAATACAGCAGTGGTTGTGTGCTGGCAACGCCCATTGGCACGATGAAGGGAACCTACCAGATGGTCGGCGAAGACGGAACCCGCTTCGACGCCGAGATTCCCGAGTTCGTACTGGCGATTCCCCGGGTCCTGCATTGAGCCTGAAACTCAGCTACACGCTGATTGCGCCTTTCTACGATGCAGCAATCGCGCGCGCCACTCTGGCCGCGCGCAAGCACAGCCTGTCCGTGCTCCCGGCGGCGCCGAGCAGGGTCCTGCTGGCGGGAGTCGGCACCGGTCTCGACCTGCCGCACCTGCCCGCCCACCATCATTACATCGGTCTGGACCTCACCCATGCCATGCTGCACCGCGCCATCCCGCGTGCCAGCCATGTCGATTTCGCGCCGGTCCAGGGAGACGCGCAGAATCTGCCGTTTGCCGCCGGCAGTTTCGATGTCGCGGTCTTGCACCTGATCCTGGCAGTCGTTCCCGATCCCGCCAGGTGCCTCGGCGAAATCGCGAGAGTACTGCGCCCGGGTGGTCAGGCACTGGTCTTCGACAAGTTCCTGCGTCCCGGCCAGCCAGCGCTGTTGCGGCGGCTGGCGAACCCGTTCGTCAGCCGCATTGCCACACGACTCGATGTCGTGTTCGAATCTCTGCTGCTGGCAACGCCCGGTCTGGAGGTTGAACATGATAAGCCGGCGCTGGCTGGTGGCTGGTTCCGGATGATCCG
This sequence comes from Azonexus sp., assembly GCA_040275885.1. GTDB lineage: Bacteria > Pseudomonadota > Gammaproteobacteria > Burkholderiales > Rhodocyclaceae > Azonexus. The sequence continues at coordinate 14,431 of JBEOKN010000035.1, forward strand.
GCTACGCCGCATCTGAGACATCGGCGGCGTCCTTGCCCAAGGCATCCTCGATCCACGCCAGCATCAGCGTATAGGTGACGGCCAGCACGACCGGCCCAACGAAGATGCCGACCAGCCCGAAGCCGAGCATGCCCCCGATGACGCCGGCGAAGATCAGCAGCAGCGGCAGATCCGCCCCCTTTTTGATCAGGATGGGGCGCAGGAAGTTGTCCAGGGTCCCGACGAAGATGCTCCAGATCAGCAAGAAGGTTGCCCAGCCGGTGTCACCGATCCAGTACATCCAGGCGACCGCCGGAAAGAGCACGAGCGATGGCCCCAGCTGGGCGATACAGAACATCAGCATGACCGCCGACAGCAGGGAGGCAAAGGGCACGCCGGCCACTGCCAGACCTATGCCGCCGAGCAAGGTCTGAACTATGGCCGTGACGCCGACCCCGAGCGCCACGCCGCGAATCGCCTGGCCGGCGAGGATGATCGAGTTTTCCCCGCGCTCTCCCGCAAGACGTCTGCCAAACCGCAGCACCAGGCGGGCGCCCGCTTCGCCATTGGCGTACATGATCGCCGACAGGACGACGACCAGCAGAAACTGAATCAACACACCACCAACACTCCCGGCCTGCCCGAATACCCATTTGGCGGCATCGGTTACGTAGGGGGCGAGCCTGGCTACCAGGCCCGCCGGTCCGGCATCGGCCAATTGCCCCCAGCTTGCTGCGGCCTTTTCCCCAACAAGCGGCAGTTTGCCCACCCATTGCGGCGGTTGGGGCAATCCCGACGCCGCCACTGACTTTGCCGCACCCGTCACCTGACTGGCATGCTCGGCGATGGTGTCGATCGCCAGCCCGAGCGGAACGACCAGCAGCAGCAGCATACCGAGCGTCATCACCGTGACTGCCGCTCCGCGCCGGCCGCCCAGTCGCGCCTCAAGCGACTTGAGGAGCGGCCAGCTGGCGACCACCAGCATGGCCGCCCAGACCGCCGCTCCCAGAAACGGGTGCAGGATCCACAACGAACCGGCGATCAGCAGCAGGATGCAGATGATCGCCAGCGTGGTGCGGGTCAGATCCTGGCGGAGGGTGGTCATGCCGGTAATCCGCGTTGCAGGCGCGAAACTGGCGCCAATAGGTGATTTCCGAAACCATGAGTGTGATCCTTGCTCTCTCTTGCACCCGGTCTTCTCATTCTGCCCCCTGCAATTTGATTGCTTACGCGATACCGAATAGTGACAGCCCCGCGCTGAAACGACAAACCCGCCAGTTGAGTAGCCGACTGGTAATGACTTGGGAGCAGTCAATCAGCCGGCACAGATTAAGTTGCAATCGGAACCCGCAGAAACCGAGAAGTGCCCGATGACTGATGCCGACCTTGCGCCATGGCAAGCCAAGCACACGCCCGACGAGCCTGCGATTGTCCAGCCTGTAGATCGCCTGATGCAATCACGCAATGACGAACAATTGCGAGTCATTGTCACGAATGACAAGGCGGATTCAACGCTGAAGTGCAACGCTGGCTTCAAGAGTGTCTGCCAGGCAGCGCTCACGAGACTGATTTGCTTCGTGTCCCGTTTTGCCCCGTTGAAGGCTTTGATGGTGCTACCCCGCTTGTATATGATGTGCAGCATTGCTGGCTGTGAGCACGGGCTGGAGCGCGCTTCCTGCCCGGCAGAACCATTGTTGACCAACCCCACCCTGCCGGAGGAAGAGACACCATGACCATGGGATTGATGCAGGATGGCCCGCTGCTGATTTCGACGCTGATCGAGCATGCGTCCAAGTTTCACAGGGATGCGGAGATCGTGTCGCGCACCTGCGAGGGCCCGATTCACCGTTGCACCTACGGCGACATTTCGCGCAGGTCCAAACAGGTCGCCAATGCCCTGGCGGAACTTGGCGTCAATCCCGGCGACCGGGTGGCGACGCTGGCCTGGAACGGCTACCGGCACATGGAGCTGTATTACGGCGTTTCCGGCTCCGGCGCGGTGCTGCATACGATCAACCCGCGCCTTTTCCCCGAGCAGATCGAATATATCGCCAACCATGCCGAGGATCGCTTCCTTTTCTTCGATCTGACCTTCGTTCCCCTGATCGAGAAACTGGCGCCGCTGATGAAGTCGGTGAAGGGCTTCGTGCTGATGACCGAGCGGAGCCACATGCCCGACTGCAATATCCCGGGACTGCTCTGCTATGAGGAACTTGTCGGCTGCCAGAGCGGCGAATACGAATGGCCGGTGTTCGACGAGAACACCGCGTCTTCCCTGTGCTACACCTCGGGGACGACCGGCAATCCGAAGGGCGTTCTCTACTCGCACCGCTCATCGGTGCTGCACTCCTTCTCCGCCTGCTCGTTTGATGTACTCGGACTGGGCGCGAGGGACTCGGCGCTGCTGATCGTCCCGATGTTCCACGTCAACGCCTGGGGCATGCCCTATGCTGGTGCCATGTGTGGCGCCAAGCTGGTGATGCCCGGGCCGGCGCTCGACGGCAAGAGCGTCTATGAACTGATGCGCGACGAGAAGGTGACACTCGCTCTCGGCGTTCCGACTGTCTGGCTGATGCTCTTTCAGCACGTGGATGCCAACCGCCTCGTGCCGCGCGAGGACCTCTGTGTCGAGCGCGTTGTCATTGGCGGCTCGGCGGCGCCGCGCGCCATGTGCGAGAAGTTCGAGACCCAGTTCGGCGCCTTTGTCCTGCATGCCTGGGGAATGACCGAGATGTCGCCCCTGGGCACGGTCTGCAACCTGCTGCCCAAGCACAAGGATTACACGCTCGACCAGCGGCTGAACCTGCAGACCAAGCAGGGACGGGCGATCTATGGCGTCGACATGAAGCTCACCGATGACGAGGGCAAGAGGCTGCCGCACGACGGCAATGCCTTCGGCCATCTGATGGTCCGTGGGCCGTGGATCACCAAGGGCTACCTGAAAGGCGACGGCGGCGGGATCCTCGATGCTGAAGGTTTCTTCGACACTGGCGACGTCGCCACCATCGACCCCGATGGCTACATGCAGATTACCGATCGCTCGAAGGATGTGATCAAGTCGGGCGGCGAATGGATCTCGTCGATCGACCTCGAAAATGCGGCGGTCGGGCATCCGGCGGTGGCGGAAGCTGCGGTGATCGGCGTGGCTCATGCCAAGTGGCAGGAGCGCCCGCTTCTGATCGTTGTCAAGAAGCCCGGCCAGGAACTCACCCGCGAGGAAATGCTGGATTTCCTCCATGGCAAGGTGGCCAAGTGGTGGCTGCCTGAAGATGTCGCTTTCGTAAGCGATTTGCCGCACACCGCCACCGGCAAGCTACAGAAGATGAAGCTGCGAGAACTGTTCCGGGATTACCGGCTACCGGAGAATTGAGGCTTCTGGCGCTGAGATCAGCCCGGGCACAGCCGCGATTCGTGATCGGCAACAGACCTGTCCGAACTGGTGTGCGGCATCTTTTGCAGTTGGCCTAGACCCCCGGCGTATAATCAAACCTTTGCGTTTTCTAGCCCGACTCAATGCCCCACGATGTCAAATCCCGGCTGACGGAACTGCTGCAGCAGGCACTGGCCAGTGTTGCGCCGACCGCAACCGACACGCCGATCCATCTCGAGCGCCCGCGCGATCCGACGCACGGGGATTTCGCGACCAACCTGGCGATGCAACTGGCCAAGGCGCTGAAGAAGAGTCCTCGGGAGATTGCCAACCGGCTGGTGGCCGAACTGCCGACATCGCGGCTGGTGGCGAAAGCCGAGGTGGCGGGGGCGGGCTTCATCAATTTCACTCTCGAGGCGCGCGCCAAGACTGCCGAGGTGAGCGTTGTATTGGGTGCGGCTGGCGCCTACGGTCGCTCACGGCTGGGTGGTGGCCTGAAGGTCCAGGTCGAATTCGTCTCCGCCAATCCAACCGGCCCGCTCCATGTCGGCCATGGCCGCGGCGCTGCCTACGGTGCTTCGCTTTGCACCCTGCTGGCTTTTGCCGGCTGGGATGTGACGCGCGAGTACTACGTCAATGACGCTGGGCGACAGATGGACATCCTCGCCCTGTCGACGTGGCTGCGCTACCTGGAACAGCATGGCGCCAAGCTTCCTTTCCCGCCCAATGCCTATCAGGGCGCCTATGTGCGCGACATGGCCCAACAGTTGACCGTGGCACATGGCGACAGGTACCTTCGTGCTGCCGATGCGGTCAGTGCCGTTACGCCGGGCCTGCCGCCAGCCGACCGGGCCGACGACGAGGCCAAGGAGCAGCGCGAACTCCATGTCGACGCTTTGATCGCCAAGGCCAAACAGTTGCTTGGTCCAGACTGGGCCTACGTCCATCAGAACGTGCTCTCCGAGCAGTTGGCCGACCTTCGCGATGATCTGGAAGAATTTGGCGTCGTTTTTGACGTCTGGTTTTCCGAGAAGGCGCTCTTCGACACCGGTCTGGTGGCACGCTGCGTGAAGCTGCTGGAGAAGAAGGGGCATCTGTACTTGCAGAACGGCGCCAAGTGGTTCCGGTCCACAGCTTTCGGCGACGAAAAGGACCGTGTCGTCCAGCGCGAAAACGGCTTGTATACCTACTTCGCCTCGGACATCGCCTACCATCTCAACAAGTTCGAGCGCGGCTTCGACAAGATCATCAATGTCTGGGGAGCTGACCACCACGGCTACATTCCGCGCGTCAGCGGCGCGCTCAAGGCGCTCGGGTTCGATACTGACACGTTGCAGGTGGCACTGGTCCAGTTCGCCGTGCTTTATCGCAATGGGCACAAGGTTTCGATGTCCACGCGTTCCGGCGAATTTGTCACACTGCGCGAATTGCGCGGAGAAGTCGGCAGGGATGCCTGTCGGTTCTTCTACGCCCTGCGCAAGTCTGACCAGCACCTCGATTTCGACCTCGATCTGGCCAAGAGCCAGACCAACGACAACCCAGTCTATTATATCCAGTATGCCCATGCGCGAATCTGCTCGGTCATCAGCCAGTGGGACGGCGATTTGCAGTCGTTGGCCGACGCTGATCTCAAGCGTCTCGATAGTCCCCGCGAACTGGCCATTGCCAACAAGCTCGCCGAGTTCCGTGACGTGATCGAGACGGCTGCCCGCGAGCTGGCGCCGCACTTGATCGCTTTCTACCTCAAGGATCTGGCTGCCGAGTTCCACGGCTGGTACAACGCCGAGCGCATTCTGGTCGATGAGGCAGCGCTGCGCGCTGCGCGTGTTGCACTGGCCGCAGCGGTCCGTCAGGTGATCCGCAATGGCTTGGCCATTCTGGGCGTCGGCTGCCCCGAATCGATGTAAGGGAAGAAGATGACGCGTGACATGAAACCCAAGAGAAACTTGCCAGGCAAGAAGAAGGCGTTTGGCGGCACCCTGGTCGGCATGTTTCTCGGGCTGGTACTTGGTGTCGCTGTCGCCGCCGCGGTGGTCTGGTACATGAACAAGTCGCCGCTACCGTTCAACAAGCACGTGCTGGCACCCGCAGTGGCGCCGGAAGCTGGCAAGCCGGCCAACGGCAACACGAGCGCGCAGGATGGGCAGGCGGCGCAGCCCATGGCGCTCCCAGGCAAGCCAGGCGATCCGATTCCGGAGAAGCGCTTCCAGTTCTACGATATTCTTCCCGGCAAGTCCGATGGCGTGCCTGACAAGGCAGGTGCTCCGGCAGCAGCCAAGGAAGAACCGAAGAAAGAAGAACCGAAGAAGGAAGAAAAAAAGGACGAGCCCAGGGAGAGCAAGACGCCGCTGTTCCTGCAGGCCGGATCTTTCAGCACGCCGCAGGATGCGGACAACCAGAAGGCCAAGCTGGCGTTCATGGGAGTGGAGGCTGTCATCCAGCAGGTGATGGTGCAGGACAAGACTTACTACCGCGTCCGGGTCGGTCCTTACAACAAGATCGATGAATTGAACAAAACCCGCGCCGAACTTGCCAAGAACGGCATCGAAGCGCAGCTTGCGAAGAACAAGGAGTAAGCCATGCAACCAGCCCGTCGTGCTCTTCTCGGTGTGACCGTCGCTTTCGCGCTGACCGTCAGCATTTCGTCATTGGCGCAGACTGCCGGCAAGGATTACACGCCGATCTCGCCGGCCCAGCCGACCGACGACCCGGCGAAGATCGAGGTGCTCGAATTCTTCAGCTACGGTTGTCCGCACTGCAGTGATTTTCATCCGCTGATTTCTTCCTGGGCGGCCAAGTTGCCGGGCGACGTCGTCTTGAAGCGGGTGCCGATCACCTTCGGTCGTGCCGCGTGGGCCAATACCGCGAAGCTCTACTACGCGCTGGAAGCCACCGGCGACCTGGCCCGTCTTGACGGTGAGGTGTTCAAGGCAATCCACAACGATCGCCTCAGCCTGTTCGACGAAAAGGCCATCGTCGAATGGGTCGCCAGGAAAGGTGTCGATCAGAAGAAATTCAGCGAAGCCTTCAATTCGTTCGGCGTCATGAGCAAGGTCAAACGCGGCGACCAGTTGGCGCAGGCCTACAAGATTCAGGGTGTGCCGGCGATGGCGGTCGACGGAAAATACCTGGTCGGCGGCAGCGGCTTCAACGAAGTACTGGCCAACACCGACAAGCTGATCGCCAAGGCGCGCAGCGAGAAATCCGGCAAGAAATAGTTGGCGCTGAAGGTATTCATCACGGGTGCCTCGTCGGGAATCGGCGAGGCACTCGCCGTTCACTATGCTGGCAACGGCGCGATCCTCGGTCTGGTGGCGCGGCGTGCCGGATTCCTCGAAGCCCTCAAGCAATCCCTGGGCGCCAGCCACGCGACCTATGCGCTGGATGTCTGCGATGCGCCGGCGCTGCGGGCGGCGGCGGAAGATTTCATCGTGCGTTTCGGGGCGCCCGACATCGTCATTGCCAACGCCGGCCTGTCGGCGGGCACATTGACCGAGCGTGCGGAAGATCTCGACGCTTTTCGCCGGATCATGGACACCAATGTCTTCGGCATGGCGGCGACCTTCTCCCCGTTCATCGCGGCGATGAAGGCAGCCGGCGGCGAGAAGCGCCTGGTCGGCATCGCCTCGGTCGCCGGCATTCGCGGACTGGCGGGCGCCGAGGCCTATTCGGCCTCGAAGGCGGCGGCCATCGCCTATCTTGAAAGCCTGCGCCTCGAGATGCTGCCCTACGGGATCGCGGTGGTGACCATCGCACCCGGCTACATCAAGACGCCAATGACTGCGGTCAACAGGTACAAGATGCCGTTTTTGCTGGCAGCGGACAAGGCCGCCGCCCGTTTTGCGAGAGCGATCGAGCGCGGCGTGACCTATACGGTGATTCCCTGGCAGATGGGCTTCGTTGCGAAATTCCTGCGCATCCTGCCCAATTGGCTCTATGACCGGCTGTTCAAGCGTGCTCCGAGAAAGCCGCGCGACTTGCTAAAATAGCCGCATGCCGGACATCAAGATAAATGGCGAAACCCGTCAGATTCCAGAAGCGCTGACCGTTTCCGGTCTGATCGAGCAACTTGGCTACGCCGGCAAGCGCATTGCCGTCGAGCGCAACGGCGAGATTGTCCCCAAGAGCCGGCACGCCACGACCACGCTCGCTACGGGCGACCATCTCGAAATCGTCGTAGCCGTCGGCGGCGGCTAAGGAGAAACTCCATGCATCAACTGACCATCGCCGGCACGGCGTACCGTTCCCGTTTGCTCGTCGGCACCGGCAAATACAAGGACTTCGCCGAAACCCGGGCGGCCATCGATGCCGCGGGCGCCGAGATCGTCACCGTGGCGATTCGCCGTACCAACATCGGCCAGGATGCCTCCCAGCCCAACCTGCTGGACGCCGTTCCCCCCTCGCGCTTCACCATCCTGCCCAATACGGCGGGCTGCTATACGGCCGACGATGCGGTGCGCACGCTGCGCCTGGCGCGCGAACTGCTCGACGGCCACCCGCTGTGCAAGCTGGAAGTGCTCGGCGATCCGACCAGCCTGTTCCCGAACATGCCGGAAACCTTGAAGGCGGCCGAAACGCTGGTCAAGGACGGTTTCCAGGTCATGGTCTACTGCTCCGACGACCCGATCCAGGCCCGGATGCTCGAAGAAATCGGTTGCGTCGCGGTGATGCCGCTCGCTTCTCTGATCGGTTCCGGCATGGGCATCCTCAATCCTTGGAACCTGCGGCTGATCATCGACAACGCCAGGGTGCCGATCATCGTCGATGCCGGTGTCGGCACCGCGTCCGATGCCGCCATCGCCATGGAACTCGGCTGCGATGGCGTACTGATGAACACGGCGATTGCCCACGCCCGGAACCCGGTGCTGATGGCGAGCGCCATGAAGAAGGGAATCGAAGCCGGCCGCGAAGCCTGGCTGGCCGGCCGCATGCCGCGCAAACACTATTCCGCCGACCCGTCCTCGCCGACCAGCGGGCTGATCGGTTCGTGAGCGCGGGTGTCTATACCGACGGTCGCGAGGGGTATGGCCACATCAAGAGCTATGTCCGACGCGCCGGGCGCATGTCGCAAGCGCAGGAGCGTCATTACGCCGAGTTGATGCCGAAGATCGGCGTCGTCTATGCCTCGCGGCCGCTCGACCTGCTTGCGGTCTACGGCAGAAATGCTCCGAAAATCGTCGAAATCGGCTGCGGCATGGGCGAGACCACGGCGAAAATCGCCGATGCCTGCCGCGACAACGACTACCTTGGCATCGAAGTCCATGTGCCGGGCGTCGGCGCGCTGTGCAAGCAGGTTGCCGAGCGCGGGCTGACCAACCTGCGCATCTGCCAGCACGACGCGGTCGAAGTGGTGCGCGACATGCTGCCGGACAACTCGCTCGATGGTGTTCATGTCTTCTTCCCCGATCCGTGGCACAAGAAGCGTCACAACAAGCGCCGGCTGATCCAGCCGCCATTTGTCGAGCTTCTGGCCGCGCGGCTGAAGCCGGGCGGCTATCTCCATTGCGCCACCGACTGGGAAGAGTACGCGCAGCAGATTCTCGAAGTACTCGCCGCCGAGCCGTCGCTGGACAACACCGCGGCCGGCTTCGCCCCGCGCCCCGTTTACCGCCCGCTGACCAAGTTCGAGCAACGTGGCCTGCGCCTCGGGCACGGGGTCTGGGACATCATTTTCAAGAAGCTCTAACCGGAAAAAATTCATGTGGTTCAGAAACCTCCAGCTTTATCGCCTGCCGACGCCGTGGGCCATCGATCTTGCCAAACTTGAAGAGCAGGTGGCGCGCGGTCCGTTCGTCAAATGCCCGAGCAATCAGCCGCTGAGCCGCGGCTGGGTGTCGCCGCGCCGGGATGGCACGCTGGTCTTCGCGCTCGACCGTCAGTGGTTGCTGGCACTGGCGGTCGAGCAGCGGCTGTTGCCGAGTGCGGTGGTCATTGAAGAAGTCAGGGAGCGCGCCGAGGCGATCGAGGCGCAACAGGGCTATGCGCCGGGCCGCAAGCAACTGAAGGAATTGCGCGAACGCGTGACCGAGGAGTTGATGCCGCGCGCCTTCACCCGCCGTCGCTCGACCTTGGTCTGGATCGATCCGCGGAACGGCTGGCTGTGTGTCGACGCCAGCAGTCCGGCCAGGGCCGAGGAAGTCATCGAGCATCTGCGTCACTGCCTCGACGAATTCCCGCTGGCGCTGCTCCATACAAAATTCTCGCCAGCATCGGCGATGGCCGACTGGCTGGCGGGCGGTGACGCCCCGGCCGGCTTCACCATCGACCGCGATTGCGAACTGAAGGCATCGGGTGATGAGAAATCCGCAGTCCGTTACGTCCGCCACCTGCTCGAAGGCGACGAGATCAAGGCGCATCTGGCCAGTGGCAAGCTGCCGACGCGCCTGGCGCTGACCTGGGATGACCGGATATCCTTCGTCCTCACTGAAAAACTGGAAATCAAGCGCGTCGCCTTCCTCGATCTGCTCAAGGAACAAGCCGAAAGGAGCGCCGAGCACGCCGACGAGCAGTTCGACGCCGATTTCGCGATGATGACCGGCGAACTGTCGCGCTTCCTGCCGCAACTCGTCGAGGCGCTGGGTGGCGAGGTCGCCGAGGAGAAATGAGCGCCTGCAATTGCGGCAGTGGCAAGAATTACGCCGCCTGTTGCGGTCGACTGCATAGCGGGGCCGAAATTGCCGCGACCGCCGAGGCGCTGATGCGCTCGCGTTACAGCGCCTATGTTCTGCGACTTGCTCCCTACCTGCTCGAATCCTGGCACGCCTCGACCCGACCGCAATCCCTCGATCTGGCTGAAGACGGGGGATACCGCTGGCTGGGCCTCGAAATCCTGCGCCACCAGGAGCGGGACCCTGCCCATGCGACCGTCGAATTTGTCGCCCGCTACCGAGTTGCCGGGCGTGGCCACCGTTTGCACGAGGTCAGTCGCTTTGTCCGCGAGGACGGGCGCTGGCACTACCTCGATGGCACGCTGCTGAAGGCAGAGATCAAGACAACCGTGAAGTGAAGCCTGCGTCAGGCTGCGGAGCGGAGCCAAAAACAAACCGGGGAAGACCGTGCGGCCTTCCCCGATGACTTGCGTGCACGCCGGGCGTTGCGCGCCCGGGGCGGGAGTTCAGGTCAGCTTGACGACGATGTCGAGCAGCGTGCTGTTGCAGACGTTCATGCGCAAAGCCGCGTGCGACAACTGGGTATAGATTTCCTTGCGGCGGAAGATGTTGTGGAAATCGTTGTCCTGGAACAACTCGGCGAGTGCCCGGCGGTACGATTTGGTGAACTTCTTGACGGCCTTTTCGGCCTTGTCGGCGTCGGCGCGGCCAGCCTTCGGATCGCTGCCCAGCTTCCCGTAACCTGCTGCGATCGCTTCGGCGCCTTCCTTCAGGTAAGCCGCCATCTCGATGCAGAACTTGTCCGCCTTGACGCCGAGGAGGTCGGCATCCATTTCAACAACAATCGTCTTGCAACTGTTGATGATCTCGTCGAGGTTGATGATGGCCCGGTGAATGTCTTCGCGGTCGATCGGGGTCGAGAAGGCTTCGTTGAGCAGCGTCAGGTTCTGGACCTTGAGCCGGTCGCCCTCGTACTCGCACTCGGTGATTTTCTTGGCGACTTCCGCGCTGCTCGAGCCCATGTACTCGACCAGGAATCCGGCGGTGACACCGACGACGGCGCTTTGTTCGCCCAGAAGCTTGAAGAAATCTGGAACCTTGGGGAATACCCGTTCGACGACCCGCTTGCCGAGAGATTTCTTGGCGCTGTCTTTGCTTGCTTCGGCGTTCATTTTTAAGCCTTTCCGATAAAGAGATTAACTAATGCGAATGTGATGATTGCAACGAAAGCGGAACCGGGGATGGTGATCAGCCAGGTGATACCGATGTCCTTGGCCTTTTTCCAGCGCACCGACTTTGGACGCTCCGAAGCGCCGATGCCCATGATCGACGTGGCGACGACGTGGGTCGTCGACACCGGCGCGCCGAGTACCGACGCGGTCATGATGATTATTGCCGACGTCAGTTGCGAACTCAGGGCGTGAACCGGGCGAACGCGGTAGATCGAGAAGCCGAGGGTGCGGACGATCCGCCAGCCGCCTGAGAGAATGCCCAGGGTTATTGCGATGGCGCAGGCCAGCATGACCCAGAAGGGAACCTCGAATTTGTCGATGTAGCCGCCGAGCAGCAGGGCCAGGGTCAGCATGCCCATGCTCTTCTGCGCGTCGTTGGCGCCGTGCGAGAAAGCCAGGCCGGCAGAAGTGAAGAACTGGGCATAGCGTAGCCCCTTGTTGGCGGAGGGCTTTGCCGCCGTCAGCGCGAAACGGAACAGGCGAAGGATGAGGAAGCCCGCCCAGAACCCGAGCAATGGCGACAGGATCAGCGACGCAATCACTTTGACGATACCGGTCAGCTTGCCGTGCATCAGCTCCGAGAACCCCCAGACCACATGGTCGACGCCGGCGGAGACGACGACGGCGCCGATCAGGCCGCCGACCAGCGCATGCGACGACGATGACGGGATGCCGAAATACCATGTGGCGAGATTCCAGACGATGGCGCCCATCAGCCCGCTGATCAGGATGGCCAGCGACAGCAGTGCCTGCACGTCACCCAGCGTGACGAACTTGCCGATGGTATTGGCAACCGCCGTACCGCCAAGCAGCGGGCCGAGAAACTCGAAAGTGCCGACGATGATCACCGCCTGCGCCGGGGTCATCGCCCGTGACGCGATGATCGTCGCGACGATGTTGGCGGCGTCGTGAAAGCCGTTGGTGTAGTCGAAAAAAAGAACGATCGCAACCGTCACGATCGTCAGAATCATTAACGTGCTCATTAAACTGCCCCTGTCGTTGTCAATCGTTCACTTGCTGCGGTCGGTCGTGAACAATACTGCAGCAATCAAGGATATCGAGTAGCCCGAAGCCCCCCAAACAGCCTCTTCAAGCACTATCTGGGCCGTCCCTCGTTCCCCATCCGTGAGTATGTGCACCTCGCGGGCAACGGTCAACAATAAAACCACACAATACACACAGAAAGACCACAAAAAGCCACGGCGGATCCATTTCGCCGGAACTAATGAACACGGCCCACTCCTGCCGGGCCGGCAGTTGGAGAATTCCGCACACCTCTGGCGCTCGGCTTCGATTACGATGAGCACCCCATCGTCTACCAGAGAATCAAGTCATGAGCCTTCTCGATCAGGTCGTCGGCGCGCTCGCCGGCGGCGAGTCCGGCGGCAGCAGCAGCTTGCTGCAGACCGTGCTGCAACTCATCAACAACCCGCAGACCGGCGGCCTCGAAGGCATCATCCGGTCGTTCCAGCAGGGCGGGCTTGGCGATATCGTCAATTCGTGGGTGGCGAACGGCCAGAATCTCCCGGTTTCGGGCG
>JBEOKN010000036.1:0-7725 GCA_040275885.1 Azonexus sp.
GCTGATTCCTGCCGGGCTTTGGATTGTCGTTCGTGCTCCTGGCGTTCAGCTTCGAGTCGTGCAGACTCAGCCCTTGCCGCTTCCTGACGCGCGGCCTCCTGAAGCAATGCTTCCTTTCGTGCGTGCTCCTGATGCACGGACTCCACTCGCGCGGCATTCGCGACCAGTTCTTCCCGCGCCGCCTGCTCGACTCGGGGTTGCTCGGCCCCGCCGGCATCTTCTGGAACTGTCGAGACGTCAGGCGCAGGCTTCAACGGTACAGGGGGAACGACGAACTCGGCCGCGCCGGACTCATTCAGGGCGATCACGTTGGGAAATGCCCTCGGCCTGGCTGCCCCATCAGCGAGCGCGCCAGGCGGGGCCGTGCTAGCTAGCTTTGGTATTGGACCCGCCTTCGCCTTGGGCGGCCTCCGGGACGCGCTCGCCGATGCTGCGCCCGGCGCGGCCTTTGGCTTTGGATTTGCCGACGCCCTGGACTTGCCTCGGGGGGTGCTCGCCTTGGCTACGCTGGTCGGAGCCTTTGGCTTTGGACCGGCCTTCGCTTTTGCCGGCGCTTTGCCGGGCGTTGCCTTTGGCTTCGGACCCGGCTTCGCCTTGGGCGTTGTTCGCGGCACACTTGCCGTGTCTGGCCGCACCTGCGGCCGCTTGGCAGACCTGAATGTCACGACCGCCGGCGCACCGGCAGCGGTTTGCGCGGTCGATGCCGGCGGCAATGGCATGGGGGCTGACTGGATGACTGGCTTCGGGTCCGCCATTCGCGCAGGCGCGAGTTCGACACGCAGATCGGGCACCTCGGCACGGCGCTCCTGCCAGGGCAAGGCGAACCCCGGAATCCCGAATTCCTGTCCGCCGAAAATCAGGCTCAACAGGAGTGCGTGGAACAGCAGGGAAAGCAGCAGCGAAATGTTGAGCCGCCTGCCTTGGTAGCGCGCGCGACGAACCGGCCGCTGCCAGCCCGCCGCCGCGGAAATGGCGGAAACCGGCAACGGTTCGTACCACGGATTCCGTGCGGTCTCGGCCGCCACGGAATTCAAGCGCGGACCGCCATCGGGACTCGGCCACCACGGCAGACACGGGGCGACATGGCCTCCAGCACCAGCGGCGGACAACCATGAGATGCATGCGGTTCAATCCTGCCCCCCGGAAGTACGCGCGGACGGACGCGGACTAGCATGGGGTGCTGAGGCCTGGCAGCGGTTTAATCGACACAGGAGTCCGTAGATGCAGTGAATCTCGTGCGTTCATTATGCGGCCAGAGCCGAGTGCCCTGCAACGAGGCCTTATCGGCCCGAGAGGCCGGTCAATTCGGGCAGGGAACGGCAACTTGAGGGATTTTGCACCCCATGTTCCGCAAATTCCGGTTCCTGATCCTGCTGCTCATTCTCGCCACCGGCGGCCTTGACGACACGGTCATCGGCGCCGAAACGGCGCAGTAAATCAGCCTGTTGCGAGCCTGGAAGCAACGGCTGGCCCCAGGGTCGACGCCGCAAGACGGCCAGATTCCGTTCGCTGTCCGGTCGCGTCGCCGTTCAGCGCTTGATATCGACGACGACCCGACCGCGTACCTTACCTTCGAGCAAGCGGGCACCCACGTCAATGGCTTCCGCCAGGCCGATTTCATTCGTGATGGCGTCGAGCTTGGCGATGTCGAGATCCCGCGCGAGGCGCACCCAGGCTTCCTGACGCACCGCCAGCGGCGCCATGACGCTGTCGATACCATAAAGCGTCACGCCGCGCAGGATAAACGGCGCCACGGTCGCCGGAAAATCCATGCCGCCGGCCAGGCCACAAGCGGCCACGGCACCACGATATCTGGTCGTCGCACAGGCATTGGCCAGCGTCTGGCTGCCTACCGTGTCGACCACGCCAGCCCAGCGTTCCTTGCCAATCGGCTTGCCCGGCGCCGACAGTTCGCCGCGGTCGATGACTTCGGCGGCGCCCAACGCCTTCAAATGTTCTGCTTCTGCGGGGCGCCCGGTCGACGCCACGACGGTGTAGCCGAGCCGGGAGAGGAGCGCGATCGCCACGCTGCCGACGCCACCATTGGCTCCGGTCACCAGAACCTCGCCGTCCCCGGGCTTGATCCCGTGCTTTTCGAGAGCCAGCACGCAGAGCATCGCGGTGTAACCGGCGGTACCGATCGCCATCGCCTGGCGGGTCGTGAAGGCGGCGGGCAGCGGCACCAACCATTCGCCCCTGACCCGCGCCACCTCGGCCAGACCGCCGCAATGCGTTTCGCCGACACCCCAGCCGTTCAACACCACGCGGTCGCCCACCTTCCAGGCCGGATCCGAACTCTCGCTGACAGTGCCGGCAAAGTCGATGCCCGGCACCATCGGAAAGCGCCGAACGACCGGCGACTTGCCGGTCAGCGCCAGGCCGTCCTTGTAGTTGAGCGTACTCCATTCGACCCGGACCGTGACGTCGCCCGCGGGCAACACGGCATCGTCGATCTGTTGAACGGCGGCGTGGTAGCCGGCTTCGTCCTTGGTGATGAGGATTCCCTTGAACATGGTGACTCTCCTTTGCTGGGCAATCGGGTTTGAACTGACATAACTTACCCAAAAAAATCAATGGTGCGGCAACTCGGCAGCGAAAAAACCGAAAAATGCCCTTTCTGGACGGTTGACCGCAGCACGGGGCAGGCGGGCAAGATCAATGATTGACCACGGCCGCAGGAGGAACATATACTTTTCCTGGCGCGGTCGGGTTTCATTGCCCTCTCGTCACTGACACGCCCGAGCGAGGAATGGATTTCGTGTCCTGTTCGGCGTGCCATCCCGGACCCGCGCGCTTTGGTACCGTGAAGACCCCCGTTGCTCAAGACGCGGGCGCACTTTGCCTGGACACCCAGGCATCCTCCCTTTCATTGCCCCAACCAACCAGGAGTAACCGATGGCCAACAAAAATGACAATGTATGTGGCTTTCTCCCCGAGATCAAAGCCGACAGCCCGCAAGGCACGGTCGGGCGTCTCAAGCTCAGCAAGCTGTGCCCCACCCAGAATGCCGTAGGTATGGACGAGGTCAACGCCAAGGTCGCCGGAATGAAGGGCAGAAGCGGCGACCAGTTGGCGAACTACCTGCTGCCGCGCGCCGTCCCCGTGATCATCGGAAACGGCGCCCAGTACTACCTGATCGACCACCACCATCTGACGATATCCCTGTGGCGCGCCAAGGGTGACGTGGACGTCCCGGTCGTCGTTACGCGCAACTGGAGCCGGATTGAAGGGAATCGCTTCTGGAAGGAAATGGCCGCCAACAACTGGGTCTACCCTTTTGACGCGATGGGCGCGGGGCCGTTCAATCCGGGCACCCTGAAAAAGCATGTGAAAGACCTCGACAACGACCTTTACCGTAGTCTGTCATGGGTCGTGCGTGAGCGCTTCGGCTACGTCAAGGACCCCAACAATGCGATCTTTGCCGAGTTCAAGTGGGGCAGTTTCTTCCGCACCCGCGTGATCTTTGATGAACAGCTGACCTGCAAGAAGGAAGACAGCATGCAGATGACCCTTGCCGACATCGAGAAGGAAGACCCGGACAACTACAAGGATCAAATCTCCTACGCGCTGTATCTGGCCAGTTCTCCCGAGGCTGCCGGTCTCCCGGGGTTCGTTGGCCGCTCCCGGTAGCAACTTTCCGCGCCGGCCGCCGGTCGAGAACCATCAACGCATTCGACACGGAGCCGGCGAGACCACATCAAATCGGCGGGCCGCGGGTACGGCTATACTCGCAGCCTGTCCGCAACCCTGCCCACCGCCATGTCCGCCCGCCTCCCCGCCTGGCAGCCCCAGGCCACTTATTCCGACATCCTCTTCGATGCCGCCGAAGGCATTGCCCGGATCACCATCAACCGTCCCGAGCGGCGCAATGCCTTCCGCCCGGAAACGGTCAGCCAGTTGATCGACGCCTTCCACCGCGCCCACCGCGACAACGGCATCGGCGCCATCATCCTGACCGGTGCCGGCCGCGAAGCCTTCTGTTCCGGCGGCGACCAGACGGTGCGCGGCGAAGAGGGCTACCTCGACGAGGGCGGCACCCCGCACCTCAACGTGCTCGACCTGCAGATGCAGATCCGCCGCTGCCCGAAGCCGGTGGTGGCGATGGTCGCCGGCTACGCCATCGGCGGCGGCCATGTCCTGCATCTGGTCTGCGACCTGACCATCGCCGCCGACAACGCCCGCTTCGGGCAGACCGGGCCGCGCGTCGGCAGTTTCGACGCCGGCCTTGGCGCCGGGTTGATGGCGCGCACCATCGGCCTCAAGCGGGCCAAGGAGATCTGGCTGCTGTGCCGCCAGTACGACGCCGCCACCGCCCTCGACTGGGGCCTGGTCAATACCGTCGTGCCGATCGACCAGCTGGAAGCGGAAACGGTCGACTGGTGCCGTCAGATGCTGGAACTGTCACCGATGGCGCTGCGCCTGATCAAGGCCGGTTTCAATGCCGACACCGACGGACTGGCCGGTATCCAGGAACTGGCCGGCAACGCCACCGGACTGTTCTACATGACGGAAGAAGGCCAGGAAGGCCGCAACGCCTGGCTCGAACGCCGCCCGCCAAACTTCGGAAAATACCGCAAACGTCCGTGAGTGTGGTTTCCGCCGACTGGCTGCCCTATTGCCTGCCGCTCCGGCGTCCGTGGCTGACGAGCCAGGGCAGGCTTGACGAGCGCCATGGCTGCCTGCTCCGGCTGCGCACCAGCGATGGCCTGACCGGCTGGGGCGATTGCGCGCCGCTACCGGAATTCGGCATCGACGAAGCGGCGGCGCGCGATCTGGCCGAGGAATGCGCGCTGCTTGATCTTGCCGCCCAACGCGCCGGCTTGCCGCTGGGCTGCTGGCTGGCCGGTGGCCCGCCAATTCAGTCGGTTGCGGTCAACGCCACGCTGGGGGCCATTTCCACGGTGACGCCGGAGGTCATGCAAGCCGCGCTGGCAGCCGGCTTTCGCGTACTCAAGATCAAGGTCGGCGTTGACCGGCTGGCGGACGAGATCGGGGGCTTGCAGCATCTCTGCGCCGCCCTGCCCGCCGGCATCGCTCTGCGTCTCGACGCCAACGGCGCCTGGGACATCAGCGAAGCCGAACGCGTTCTCGACGCTTGCCGAGCGATGCCCATCGACGCCATCGAAGAACCTGTGCACGCCCCGGATGCTGCGATCCTGCACCGGTTGCAAGCGTCGGTCCCCTTCCCGCTGGCCATCGACGAATCGCTCCACCTGATCGACAGCGGATTCTGGCGGGCGCCTCCGGTTCGCCGCCTGGTCATCAAGCCAGGCCGGCTCGGCGGCCTGCTGGCCAGCGTCGAACTCGGCCTGCGCGCTGGCGCGGCAGGTGTCGAGTGCATCGTCACGTCGAGCCTGGAAAGCGCCTGTGGACTGACCGCCTGCGCCCATCTCGCGACGGCCATCGCCCCGAACTCCTGCCATGGCCTGGCCACCGCCGACTGGCTGGCGAGCGACACGGGGCAGGCGCCGAAGATCGTCGGCGGCCGGATGTCGCTGGCGCCGACCCCGGGCCTCGGATTCCTCAATTCCCCAAGTTGCTGATCCGTTTCCTGCCGCGCCCGAGGGCCCCGACACGCAGGCTTGTCAACCTACCGGAACGGCAGTTACAAGTCTTTACGACTGGTTACAGTGGCCGCTTCCCGCTTTGCCTAGAATTGGCTACCACCATTGAGGAACGATGCAATGAACCGATCCCGGTTTCTCCGATCAACGCTCGCCATCGCAGCGCTGTCGCTTGCCGGTTGCATCGTTGCACCGCCCGGCAGGCCAAGGTACGTGGAGCCGGTCATGGTGGCGCCACCGCCCCCGCGAGTCGAGTATTACACCCCCCCACCGATGGTCGGGTATGTATGGATTTCCGGCGCCTGGCACTGGCGTGGCGGGCGCTATGAATGGGGCCCGGGCTACTGGGCACCGCCGCGTCATGGGCAGAGATGGGTGCCCTACCGCTGGGAACGGGATGGCGACCGTTGGCAGCAGCATGGCGGCCACTGGGATCGGCACTGACGCGCCGGGCGCCAAAACGCTCAACTCACATGCGCGCCATGCGCAATATTGGTAGATACTGGCGCCGAAGCCATTGGAAAAGAAATGCGCAAACTCCTTGTCCCAGTCATCGCAGCGCTGACTCTGGTAACGCTGCCGGCACATGCCGACCGCGGATACTACGGCCGCGATGGCAATCGCTATCACGGCGGCTCTGGCGGCTATGGACATCATGGCGGGAGCAGTGTCTCGCCGTGGGCCGGCCTGGCCATTTTCGGCGCCCTTGCCGGCCTGGCGATCCTCGCCGAGAGCAGCAGGCCAGTCCAGGTCGAGCCGGATCCGTACAATGCCGAACCGGCCTATGCGCCGCAGGGCGGCTATAGCGACGGTCAGCCCGAAGCTGCCGCAGCTCCCGCCGATCCCGCCGGCACCTGGTACTACTGCGGGTCGAGCGCCATGTACTACCCTTACACCAAGGCGTGTCCCGAAGGCTGGCAGGCAGTCCCGGCGCGGCCGTATTGAGCGCGGCTGCACTGTCGCGACCATGGCGAAGGCAGCTTGACGACAGCGTCGCCAGCACTGGCCCATGAAGACGCTGCTTGTCGTCTACCACTCGCTGACCGGCGGCACCCTGCAGATGGCGCAGGCCGCCATGGAGGGCGCGGCGACCGAGCCTGACCTGAGGACACGCTTGCTGCATGCGTCGGCGGCGGGCCCGGACGATGTTCTGGAAGCCGATGGCTACCTCTTCGCGACGCCGGAAAACCTCGGTTCCATGTCCGGCCTGCTCAAGGACTTCTTCGACCGGACCTACTATGCGGCGCTCGACCGGTTGAATGGACGGCCCTATGCGGCCCTGATCTGTGCCGGCAGCGACGGCAGCGGCGCGGCGCGGCAGATTGCCCGCATTGCGACCGGATGGCGCCTGAAACCCGTCGCCGAGCCCCTGATCGTGTGCACCCACGCACAAACCCCCGAGGCGATCCTGCAACCCAAGATCATCGCCGCCCCGGAACTCGCCCTTTGCGCCGAACTCGGCGCTGCACTCGCGACCGGACTGGTGCTCGGGGTGTTCTAGCGGCGCGGCTCCAAGGGAGGTCACGTCCTCCGGAGAACCGGACTCTGGGCCAATGCCTGCGCTCTACCTGTCGGTCATGGGGAGCAAAACGGCCAATGGACTATCCGGGACTATGCCTATCTGAACTATTTTAAGTTTTTACTGACAAATGTTCTATGATCCATGGCATGGACGATGCAATCATGAAGGCGACGGAAACCGACTTGCCGGATTGGCAGAGGCGGTATGGAACGGAAGAAGCCTGCATCCAGGCTTTGGTGCGACAGCGCTGGCCGGAAGGCTTTCGTTGTCCGCGTTGCGGACATGACCATGGCTACGCGATCACCACGCGTCATCGCTACGAGTGTTCCAGTTGTCATTACCAGGCGTCAGTGACAGCGGGAACGCTGTTTCATTCGAGCAATCTGCCTCTGGGCAAATGGTTCTGGGCAATCTACCTGACGGCATCGGCCAAGGACGGTGTCACTGCGGCGCTCCTTGCCAAACAGATCGGCGTGTCGTGGATCACCGCCACCCGGATGTTGCACAAAATACGCAACGCCATGGGCCACCGGGAAAGCAATTACCGACTGCGTGACCTGACCGAGAATGACGCCGCCCGGGTGGGTGATCGGCGCAGTGGCAAACACCGGCGCGGTGGCGAAGGCAAGGTTCCGCTGT
>JBEOKN010000037.1:0-17317 GCA_040275885.1 Azonexus sp.
GGGCCAGTTCCTCGTGTCGCCCACGGGCCAGTTCTGAATGTCGCTGGACAGGCCGGCGCTCTCGCAGGCCTCGCCCCTGTCGCGCGTCAATCCGGACGCTGGACCGGCCGCGCCTTCATTCGCGGCGGACGGGCCAGCGTCCGGAGCGCCCTCTTCATGCCGGCGCTGGTCATGGTCCGCTTCAATCCAGACCTCAAGGCTTGCCACGACCGGCTGAAGGACGCTGGCAAACCCGCCAAGGTCGCGCTCACCGCCGTCATGCGGAAGCTCATCATCCTCGCAAACGCTCTTCTCAAGGCAGATCGAACCTGGACCCCCGCAAAGCCCTGATCATCACGGATACTCTAGCTGAGACTTGTTCGTATTTGTCTGTTACCACCCGCTGGCGAAAAACTCGGCGCCGCAGAGCGGATGCGGACAACGGCCTCGGTCTCCGGTGCGTCGGCGGCGTGGCGCGGCAGGACCTCGCCATGGAGCTGGGCGCGCAGGAGTCGCCAGCGGTCCTGCAGGACGGTCCATTGCCGCTCGTCGTAGGTCCCGGCGAGGACGATGGGATAGATGTTGATTGTCGGAGGGCAGCCCACGGATCCAGTTTCGACCCACGCCGCCGCATCGCGCATCCAGCGCGAGCCTTTGCGGTCTACTCGGCCGATCTGCTGCTCGAGTATGGCGGGGTTCCATTCGAGGTGGAAGAGAACCACGTCGCGGCATTCGAGATGCAGGTTCAGCCCTTCCCGGCCGACGCGGGATTGTGCCACGAGCACCATCGGATCGGACCGGTGCCGATTGAAGGCCGCTTGCAGGACCCGCCGGGTGCCCGACGCCGTGCTGCCGGTAAGCTCACGAGCGAAGCTTCCCGCTCGGGTCGAGTAATCCTGCAGGATTCGCTCGATGCCGGGGCGGAGCGAGATATCCTCGTCTTGGCCTGCCTTTTCTCGATCATCATTCTCGACGGCCTCGAACAGGCGTCGGGCGGCGGCGACGAAGGCCTTATCAGTCCATGTTTTGCCTTGGTCTTCGCGGAAGTCCTCAAGCGCCTGCACGAGGCGGCTCGTGTGGTCTTGTTCGCGGTTGTCCAGAAGGGCGTTCAACGCTTGTCGGAAGCGGTCGTTGAGTTGAACATCGTCGAGGCTGCGGCGTAAGGTACTTAGCACGGCGGCGACGCTACGCTCGCGGATCTCCGAATGCCGCCTGAGCTCCTCGAGAATGGCTTGGCGGGACGGTGCGCCGGGGACGAGGGCGATTTCGTGATCAAGTGCGGCTTCCAGCCTTGGGGAGAGAGTCTGTCCATGCCAGCTCTGGCGATTGGCCAGCAATCTGCGCGCGTTCAGCACGTCGACGAGAGCTTGGATCGAACGCGTATAGGTGCCGAAGATGAGTACTTTACGCGGCTCGGCTCCGTCCTGTGGGCAGGCAATACTTTCGATCAGGTTCACCGCGGCTCGGAGCGACGGGTGCGCGTGGAGGCTTGGGTCCGGGTCTCTGCGCAGGATATTGAGCCAGTGCGCCGCCGATCCTGTGGTCACTGCGTCGAAGGGGCCGTCAGGCCCATCTTCGTCAGCCTCCGTTTCTACAGCGGGGCCAAGAGCCAGACCGCGCCCGATGGCGATCCGGAGGCGCTTCTCCGAGGGGGAACTCGCCGGGATGAGTGAAAGCACCTCGGCCGCAGCGATCCTGCGGAGCCAGTCGCGAGAGACCGTCCCGCCCGAACGACCAATTCCTGCACTGCGTGCCGAACCCTGTTCGCCCACCCGGATCGGCACGCAGCGCCGGTAATCGCCGTATACGTTCACGAAGTCGCGGTACACCGGGTCGTCCCCTTTGTCTCGGCGCAAGACATAGGGGCAGAGCGCGCGTCGCATCCGGTCGGCTACGCTTTCGAAACGGGTCGCCATGCCCTCGTCCGGGACACCTGTCCGCAGGTCTTCGACGACGGAGACGTAGCTGGAGACAGCAGCTTCGATTTCGGGTCTGGGGTAGTCAATGGTCTCGCCGTCACTCCGCCCGGCGAGGCGATCGATCGTGTTGATCCACTGCCCGGCGTCGATTTCGACAGGGGTGGCCGTCAAGCCCAGGCAGAACGCGTTCCCGTCGGTCCAGGTTACAGGACCGAGGATGCGCGAAAGGCTGGCGTCGGTCCCGCGATTCTTGTGAGCCTCATCAACCACGACTAGATCGAACCTTCCGAGGGCGTAGCCGATCAGAGGCAGTATCGCTGTGCGATACTTTGCTGCCTCCATCCTTCGCTGCTCCCATCTGGCAGCACGGAAGTCGATTTTTTCGGCCCGCATGGTCCGCGCGATGCAGGCGGCCAAGTGGTGGGTCGCCTCGACACCTTCATACCAGCCGCGGGCGCGGATCTGTCGAGTCCCGCCGGCCCACGCCCGCTCGACGGCAGGCAGGAGTTCACGCCGCCAATGCAGTCCGGACCCTTCCTTGAACGGAAAGCGCATGTTTGCGAATGTGTGCGAGATCAGGACCACCGGCTCCGCCAGCCAAGGGTTCTGCGGCGTCCGGCTCTCGGACCCATTGACACGGACTTTCTCCGATACGGTGGTGCGCACATGGTCGATCAAGCCTTGGTAGCTACGGATAACCGGGGCTCTGGGAATGGTCCTATCGAACGCGTTCAACTCGCTCTGCCACTGATCGGCCAGGCCACCGGGCATCACGACCGCCGTCCGGCCGCCGACGTCGCGAACGGCTGCAATCAGTGCGGCTGCGATGCGCGTCTTGCCCATACCCACTTCGTCGGCCAGAAGCGTGAACCTGTAGCCGTTGTCCATACGTGCTGCGATGGCGACGAGGCTAGCCCGCTGGCCGACGTCGAGTTTTTCCTTACCGCACTCACGTGCGTAGGACCTCAGTCTTTCAGCTACTTCGCACCAGTCCACGCTCATACCGCATCCTCATCGTCCCAAAGCGAAGGGCAGCCTTCTAGACCCCAAGCTGCGCGTATCTCGTCCAACGCCTTCTCAAGCCGTCGCGACTCCGCCCCGTCCGGCAGGAACAGAGGGTCGAGCAAGATCGGAAGCGGATCGACGCCGGAGCATCGGAAGAACGCGATGGCCGGCTCTTCCGCTGCGGCGATGCCAGAGAGGTCACTGCGCAGTTCTCGGCACCAGCGATCCCAGTCATAGGCGAGCACCGTCCGCTGTCGGTCGGTCAACGCCACAAGCAGGCGCATCATCCGCCGGATTGGATAGGGCCGCTCTGGCGTGTCGGCGCGACCGAGCGGCGATCCGGCAGTGACGCCGGGGGGCCGTGGCCCGGTGCCGTCCGTCCTTTCGGTATCGTCTTCCTCTTCGTCGGCGTCCGGTGGCTCTGGGAACTGCCGCAAGCCCTTGAGGACCTCGTCGAAGGATCTCGGTCGGGGCCGGGTCGAGAGCACGCCGTCGGAAAGCACGGGCACAGCCAAACCGCTATCTTCCAAGGTCACGAACTCGGGGCATGGAAAAAGCCCGTCGCAGGGAGTAACATCCGTCCCACCGTCTGGAAGACGCACGCGGACCGCTGCGCCACCCGGTGCGGAAAGGTTCCCTTCGTTCCAGATCAGCCAGGTCACTGCCGGCAGTGTGTCGGGCTCTTCGGGGCGCTCGAAGTCATCGCCGGCGGCGGCGTTGACGAGGTCGATCGCTGCGTGTCTCTCCTCGGCCCGCGCGATGGGGAGCAGGTCGGTTAGCCCCGGAGTGCCTTTGTATCCCCGCCATCCGAGCGCGGGATCCGGGCGAATGACAACGCCGGCCTCGAGATTGCCTTCGGGCGACAAAGGGTCGATGATCCCCCGCTCAGTCAGGTTGCCGGAGCCGAGGTAGAGCGAGGCCGGCCCCGTCGTCGGACTTTCGCCACCGAGGAGGATGAATTTTGCGTGCAACTTCCGCGGCGTCGCCGGCTCGCCCTGGCGGTGTTTTGAGAATTCTGGCGCGTAAACCGACCAGCCATCAGAGGCGAGCCAGTCGGCCCGGGCGACCAGGCTTTGACAGGATTCCGGGTTGGCGATCAAAGAGGCGCGACAGTTTCTCTCTAGCATCCCGGCCTTCACGAGTTGCTGTAAGACCCGTCTTGGCACGAAGTCTGTTCCGGCCGCGCTCTGGTAATAGCCCGCGCCCATCACGACCTTCGTAGCGCGACGTCGAGGGCTTGGCTTCGCAAGCCTGGAGATGAATTCGCTGAGCAGCCCGCCTTCCCGGTTGTCGATCAGACGCCCGCCAGAGGGGGCCGCTAGGGGCAGCGCCTCGACCGCCTTCCTAAGCGCTGCGTCGGGTAGGTGGCCGTCGAAGGGCGTCTGCAGCAGATCGGGCGCGGTCACGGCTCTCAGGTTCTGGAATACGTCCCAAGCCCGGCGTAGGTCTGCGGCATCGTCCAGCGTGGCGTGGTCAGGTGTGGTCTCGCAGCTCCAGAAGCAGTCTATGCTTGTCGAAAGGGGCTCGTGCGTCCAATTACCTGTGCTGACGACTAGTCGTAGGAGGTAGGCTCCCGTCTCGCGGTGGCGGAAGCCAAGGAGCGCGAGCTTAGCGTGGAGCAGGTCGAAGCCGCGAGCACGCGGGTCGTGGTTTACGTGGCACCAGATTACGCCTGGGACGTCCGTCACCGGCACCTTTGTCGGATGAATAAGCAGCGCGAGTTTGGGGTGCGACAGGTCCGGCGAGAACCGCCGCTTGATCCGGTTCACTGTGTCCCGCCCGGCGGTGAAGCCGCAGATCAGACCGAAATCTCCGATGTGGTCGAGCGGGGGCGAGAAGAGGTCGATCAGGGAGGTGGGGCCTTTCATGCTGCATCTCCCACTGCGATCACGGCGTCGAGTTCGGCCGCCAGCATTCGCATGGCGTGAAGCCGCCCGAGGTCTGGCTGTTCGTCCTCCTCGCCCTCTTCGGGCGGGGCGTCAGGCGGGCGGAGATCGTCGCCGACGGGGCCGGGCAGGATGCGGTCGCCGTCTAGCTGCAGAACGGTGCCGTCCCGCATAACCAGCCCGCGGACAACGGTGCTGGAGTCGGCGCTCCGTAACAGCCGCAGGAAAGCGAGACTGTCTGTCTCGCCAGCAGGTTTGATCATCGGCGCCATGTCGTCTGCGACTCGGCGCAGGTCCTCGATTTGCGCGGCGAACCGGGCTACGGCCTCCTTTGTCGTAAGGCGGACGAGCAGACCGGCCTGCCGTGCGGCGAGAAGGGCGCCCTCCATGTCGCGCAACAGACGAAGCGCCTTGTGGCGGAGCGCGAGCAGGGCTGCGCCGGCGCGCAGGTCGCGCCAGTGCTCGGCATCGAACGGCGGCCGCGGAGTCGCCTCGGCGAAGACACGCGCATCGGCCCGGGTCTCGTCCAGCCAGTCGGCGTCCCGCACCGACCGGCGTCGGGCCATGTCCTTGGGTCGGCCCTCTTCGAACAGCCGTGATCGCAGCGCGATGGCTAGGGGACGGGGCACACTGGCAAGAGGGGAGATACTGTGAGCGACCGGCGGCAGCTTGCCGGGCCCTTCGCGTCCGACCCAAGCGTCGAGCGCACTGAGCAACTCCTTCAGCGGCTTGCCCTCCAGGAGGGTCAGGACGTCGGAAGCAAGCTCAAGAGTGGCGAAACGTCCGCCGGTGGCGAGGCCGAGTCCGTCGAGCGGCTGCTGCAGCATCTGCCGAAGCGGCTGCGAGACGTAAGCTCCGCGCCGCGAGAGCGATGCGTAGGACAGATCGTCCACAAGCGCGAGCTTTCGGTGACCACGCAGCCGACTGCCAACGGTCTTGTCCACGGCGCCCGAGGACGCCCTGTGGGCGGCCTTCATTGCCAGCGCCTCAATGGCGTTGGTCACTGTGACGGCGTTTAGATTCCGGTCGGCGGCGATCTTCAGACCGAGCAGCGCCCAGGCCACCGGGATGGAGAACCAGAGGTTGCCCAGCCCAGGCACCGCGCGGTCGTTGAACGAGACTACCGCGCGACGCAGGCCGAGATCCTGTTGCCTCCGACGATAGTCCGGATCCGGCGTCAGGGCATCCCATGAGATCATGCAGTATTCCTTTTATAGATTCGTATCGAACTATCAGAGCCGTCGGCAAGGTGGATCAGGCCTTCTATGACAAGGTCCGGACGCGAGTCAGTGCATATGGAGCAGGTCTCAGCGCTACCGAAAGAGACCCATCTCTAGGCTGCATTTGTCATCTACCAACCTCAGAAGTGGTAATTGTCGATCTGACGGTGGCGGATATCTGCGCGAGTTCCAGCCGCCCATGGTCTAGCCAGTAAACCGCTACACCGTGCAGCGGATGCTGCGGGAAAAGTCTTGCCACCAGCGCCGCGTAGCTGGAGATCTGGGGCCAGTAGAGGCCGAAGCCTTCGCCCGCGCCACCAGATTTGTGGTCGATCAGCAGGCATCCGGCAGGGCCGATCGCCAGCAGGTCGATGGTGCCGGGGATCTCGGCACCCTCTGGTGAACGTGCCAATACAGGGATCTCGCAGTAAAGGTCTGTGCAGCCTTGTGTTGTCAGCCAGGTCTTCAGCGCAGCCGCCCGCTCTGCCACCAGCGCCAAGGTCGCCTCGTCCAGTCCGGTTGTCGCAGGCAGGGCTGTGATCAGATCGGGCCGAGTCAAGCATGCGCGCAGGGCAAGATGAAGCGCTGTGCCTCGGGCTGCGTCACTTATTGTGCGGGGCCATGGAGCGCCCAAGGTGACGCACTGGCTGTCCGGTGCAGGCTGGGCTGTTGTGGATTGCGATGGTTGCAACCGCCAAGGCGTCAAAGTCACGGTAGGCAAGGGCGTGGAGTGGCCGAACCTGGGCGTATCCGTGATCGCCCCTGCCAAATACTCGGTGAAGCCTGCGTGTTCGGGCATCTGCGTGATACGGGATGGGCAATCAACCCCGCCGATGCGCAATTTCCCACTACCGACCTGCGGCGCGCAGGCGTCTGCAAACACATGGAACAGGCATTTGGCTTCGGGCGCGTCCTCGTCGCGCTCCTTGACGAAGCCCGGCCACTCCACCACCAGCCGGTCGCGGGCCCGGGTCAGGGCAACATAAAGCAGGTTCTTTGCATTGGCCTCGAAATCCGCGCGACGATCCTCAATGAACCGCCGCCCGGCCTCTGGGGCTGCAAATCCTGGCGTGTGGATCAGCGCAGCCGAGGCCAGCACAGCCGCCATATTGTCGATCTTGTCCAGGGCGGTAAACCTGGTCGCGGTGCTGCCGGGCCACTCTTCAATTCCGTGATCAAATTCCGCCACCACCGTGATCGGCCATTCGCGCCCCTTGCAGGCGTGCCAGGTGACGATCTCTACCGCTTCGGCACTGTTGGCCGCAGGATCGAGACGACGGTCGAAATCGCGTTCACCCGCTCGGGCATCCAGCCAGCCCAGAAAAACCTTCGCGCTTTCGCCATGGAAGCCTGCGGCGGCCTTCAGGTCGCGGTGGGCAGTTTCAAAATCACTTGCTTCGGCTTCAAGTCGCAGAAGGTCTGCGCGCGCCTGTGCAGTATCAGGTTGGCGGCCAGCCCAGAGCCGCAGCCCTGCGGCATCGATCACCTGATCCAGTGCGTTCGAGACCGGCAGCCGCGCGAGCCGGTCGGACAAGGCCGCCAGTCGCATGAGAACCGGATCATCCGCCAGCCGCCCTTCGATCTGCGCAGTCATCGCGGCTTGCAGGCTCAGCGGGTCGGGGCCGAGCGTGCGCAGCATGAGTCCGGAACTGGTGTCGGCTGGGTTCGCGGCATAGCTTAGCGCGGCGCGGGCGGCTTGAACAACCGGACTTGCCGCCCAGCCATCCTCGGCGATGCGGACAGGAACGCCGCGCGCCCGCAGTTCTTCGGCATAGCGGGCCGCAGTTGCGTGGCGGCAAACCAGAAGCGCGATATCAGAGGGACGCACGGCCCTTGTGGCCTTGGTGTGGCGGTCAGTGATTGTCTCGCCGGTTGTGAGGATGCGGGCGATGCGCTCGGCGATGTGCTCCTGCGGCTTCGAGAAGTTCTTCACCCCGCGCCCTTTGACGATGCTCAGCACCTCCAGCGCCGGACCGGGCACCGGATCGCGGGTAGGGGCCAGCAGATTGTAGTCCGCGCCAAACAGCCCTCTGCCCATGGCATTGACGAAGTCCATCACCGCCGGTGTTGATCGCCAGTTGCGGTCAAGGGGCTGCGTCGCGGCGGGGTTGGCCACCGCGAGGGCTTGCGAGAGGCGCGGGTCAGCCCCCTGAAAACCCATGATCGACTGCTTTACATCACCCACCAGCAGTGTGCGTGGCGCGCGGGCACCCAACTGCCAGAGCAGTGCGAACTGCACCGGGTTGGTATCCTGAAATTCGTCGATGATGACGCAGTCAATCTCATTCAACACAGCCTGACGCACGGCCGGATCGGTGCGCAACAGCCGTTCCGCCCCGGCGATCATATCGGCGAAGTCAATCAGACCAAGCGCCTTCTTGCGCGTTTCATACGCCTCCATCACTTCCTGCGCACAAGCGATTAGGCACCGAAAATGCAGCTTTGCATCTGCCAAGGGGCCAGGATGCGCAAGCAGCGCATGCGCAGCCTGAATGATCGCAGTGGCAAGATCATCATAGCCCTCGGGCGTCTTCGTTTTGCTATTCGAGGTGCAAAGATTGCGCAGGGACTGCCAGAGGCTCCAGTCCCGGTCCAGCAGCGTCGGGTCGCGCTCAACGCGGCGAAAGAGGGCAAGGTTCTTTTCCAGCGTCTCGCGGGGGCCCTTGGCAGTGACGGTGGCCATGCCGCCCTCGGGAAAGGCGGCTAGCATGGCGGAAATCGCAGCCGCCAACGCATCACGGGCGGCGGCGGGATCGGCGAGCACCTCGCCATAGATTCTGTCAAGGCGCTCCAATGCGGGTGCGATCAGGCCCGGATCACGGCCCTTGTCACCCAGCCCGCGCAACAGGTCGATCATCGACAGAACCCGACCCCTTAAGGAATCCTCGACCGTTTCGCCCTTCTGCCAATCTGGCTGGTAACCGAACCGCTCAGGCTCGGCCTTGATCGGGTCAAGCGACTTGGCATGAGCCAGCGCTTGCCGGATCAGCAGGTCTCGCTCGGCATCACCAAGATGGCGGGGTTGCAGCGATGCGCCCGCCGCCAGCGCATGTTCCGTCAACAGCCGCAGGCCCAGCCCATGGATCGTCGAGACATAAGCCCGCTCGACCGCCATTGCTTCTTCTACCAGACCATCCGCCAGAAGACCCGCCCGGATGCGTTCACGCAATTCACCGGCCGCGGCTTCGGTAAAGGTCACGGCAAGAATCCGTTCGGGCCTTACGATCTTGCGCTTTACCCAGTCTGAAAGCTGGGTCTTGATACGATGGGTTTTCCCTGCGCCCGCGCCTGCGGGCACGATGACCAATCCCCGGTCTGAATCTACCCCGTCCATGGTCATGCCTCCTCGATCTGGCGGATGAATGCAGTGATCAGGGTCGAGCCGTCAGTCAGCGCATAGGGTGTGAACCCCGCCTCTTTCTTGAAAAACCCCTCGTCGGCCGAGGTGTTCAGCACCACTCGTCCTGCCCCAAGTTGCGCCAGCCGTTCAGCAAGCATGGCGACCGCGGCATCGTTGACGCCGTCGCCCATATCGCGCGCGGGCGACCCTGCGGCCGTGGGCAGGCCCGAGGTCAGCAGCCCCCCATCATTCATCAAGTGATACGCAATACCGATCTTGCGGCCGATCAGCGCGTCCATCCCGTCCCCGTCGCGCCGGTTAGGACGGGCGATCATGTCACGATAGAGCCCCGCTTGCAGATCCCAGCCCGCCTCCATCCGCCTGCGCCGGGCCGATGTGCCGCTTTTCTTGTGATCGACGACAAGCAGCGCACCGTCAGGCAACTCAAGGATCGCATCGGCCTTGCCGTGCAGGTTGATGCCATGCGCCTCACCGGCCAGCCAGATCTCGTTGCCGATGATCTTTGCGCCAAGCGCCAGCAGATGGTCGCGCCAGCGCAGCGCGGATTGAAGGATCTCGCGTTCCAGCCCGTTGCGCTCCATTTCCCATGATGCGCTGCGCAGGAACCCCGCGTGGCGGGTCAGCGCACGATCATAAGCCTGCGCGACCGCGACAGTCAGTGCCGCTGGTTCCGGAACGGGTTGGTCCTTGAGGAACACATGCTCGAACACGTCATGGGCGATGTTGCCCTTGGCCATGACATCGAGTTCCTCTGCGGACCAGGACATGTCTCCCGCGCCAACCTCTTCCAGAAGCCAGGCCAGCGGACTGACGAGGAGCGTTTCCAGCCGAGAGGGCGACTGAGGTTTGGTTGTCCCGTCATCCTTGCGGCGTAGCGCCAGCAGGTCGAGGCCGGGGAAAGACAGGGCCTCGGGCAGATCGTCCGGTTCTGGCAAGGGCGGGAGGCGGTGGTGCGCCACAGGCCAATCGCGGGGCGGCAGGCGTGACAGGTCCAGGATCAGATCCTGCGCATCCTCGACACCCGATATCGCCCGCGCGACCAGGGAAAGCCCGGCCGAGGGTTGCTGCCGTGCCCCAGACAGATCGCGCCACGGGATCAGGAAGGTCACCGAGCCAGAGACAGCTTGGAGTTGCTGATCGAACAGCGAGAGACCTTGCGCCAAACCCTCGGCCCGGCCGCGAAGGTGCAGCCCGGTGGCGGCACGGATCGTGATGATTTCGCTGTCCAGAAACATCGGATTGGCGCGTGGGCGCGTTGGGTACAGACCATCGGTGAAATCCGTCACGATCAGATGTCGACAGGGCCGCCACGGAGTTTCCTGCGCAGACCAGAGACTGACGCCTTCAAGGTTGCGTTCGGGATCGGTACTTGACGGGGGTGCAATCTGGATACCGCGCAGGATCGCTTCCCAGTCTGGGCTACCCTCGCCGGACGGGATGGGCAGGCGGGCGCGCACCTCTTTCCCTTGCGCAATCCGCTCGCAGATCCGGTCGATCAGGAAGCGCAGTTGCGCAAGGCTGCCCGCTGACGCGCGAATGTCCGTCCAGAGGTCCTTGCGCGCGGGGGTGGGTGACAGGACATCGCCACGAAAGTCACCCCCGACCAAGCTTTCAGCGAGATCGCGCCCGGTCTGTGCGGACCATGGCATCAGCGGGGACAGGGCCAGACTTGCAAGGGCCATCGCAGGCGTGGGTGTTCGCTTGGCCAATGCCAGTTGAAGCACTGTCTCACCAATGATGTCGCGCTCTGGCAGGCTGCCGGGAAGCCCGGAAATAGGCACGCCCTGCTCGGCAAAGGCGCGGGCGATCAGGCGCGGATCGCCAGAGACCAGCACTGCAATCTCGCGCGCGGGGATACCGTTTTCGATCAGGGCACGCGCACGGGCGGCTGCAAAATCAGCGCAGGCAGCCAAATCTCGCAGGCCATAGAAGGCGAGGCTGTCATCCATTGGCGCAGACCCGATCACTGCCGCTGCGATCCCGCCCTGCAAAGCGTGAAGCCTTGACCCTTCGACCGCCGCGCGCCCCTTGGCGGGTGTGGCCACGGCCCCGAATTCCTGCTGCAGCCGTTCGTAAAGCGCCTTCATTGCGGCTGGCGCATGCGGATCGAGCGATCCTTCAACCACCGGCACCGGGTCAAGGAACCGCCCATGCTGCAGCTCAAGAACGTGTAGCACGGGGGCCAACCCCTCGGGCAAGGTATCGCCCAGCTTGCGCCAGAGGTTGATAAGCGCATCCAGATGCCGCCGGGCGCGGCTGTCCCCCATCGCCTCCGCCGCTGGTACGCGCAAATCGCCCGTGGCCAGCACCAGACCTTCCAGCGCCGTGCTGACGGCTGAGATCGTCTCGATCGGCGCATTGGCAAGGCTATCCCGCCAGACCGGATCGGGGTCCTCCACGATTGCCCGCCCCAGCGCCCATTCCACCGCTTTTGGTGCAAGTGCAAGCTCTGCGAGTGTTGTATCGGTGAGGCGGTAATGCAGGCCCGAGTGGGGATCGGCGACGAGAAACGGGTAGAACATGGTTTTCGAGCTCACTGCATAAGATTGGATAGTGTAATGGGATGATACTATGGATCAATGGCTTATAAAGCTGTTTCCGTTATGTTTTGCGTAAGCGCAGGAAGTCCAACTTCGGATTCTTGATCCAGCGTCTATCCACTCGGATAGACTTCGAAGAGTTCTTCCGCCGCATCAATATCGGATGAAAGATCCCTGTAATCCCGCACAAGTTGCGAGGTGATGTCTGCACCTTCAACGATTTCAGTCCAACGGTGTCGAAGCACAGCCGCAGGATCAAGCAGACCCAGCATATTGCCGGCAATCGCCGCGGTTGAATCGCTGTTCCCGCCATGGGTGGCTGCAATCAGAAGTGCCTCTTCGAAGGAGTCTCCGGCGAGGCAGGCATAAAGCGCGATCGACAAAGCATCTTCGGCGGTCCAGCCGCCACCCAAGGATTCGACTGTTTCCCCCGCACCGTCCCGTGGCGCGCGGAGAGCAGCTTGAATCGCCCGTACAGTCTCCTCGCTCCCGGTAAGTCGCGCATAGGTCTCTGCCGTTCGGTTTGCAGTCTCCTCAAGGTCGGCACCTGCGGTGACATCGGCAAGCATTTCTGCCCAGGCTGCCGCTGCAAGTTGGCCGGTCCGATGCCCATGCGTCAGGGCGGATGTCTCGATGGCCAGCGAACGAACTTGGTCGCGAGGGAACATCAAGCCGACCGGAGCCACTCGCATGATGGTCCCACAACCTTTGCTGTTGTTTCGTGCCAGGTCCCCAAAATGCACGCTCGCCGCCAAGGATGACAGGCAGGTATTGCCCGGCGCGCGGCAGACCCGAAGGCGAGGGTCGTTGATCAGCCCCACATCGTCAGTCAGAACTTTTGGATTGCCGCCCTGCGTTCTGTACCAACGCAAGAGCGCGTGATGGATCACGGACGGCGGGTGGCAGATACCCTTCGGAACGCCGCGGACCCGCGCGCGTATGATCCCCTCGGCCGTGAACAGCGTCATCTGGGTGTCGTCTGTGATGGCGCCGTGCAGCCCCATGTGCGGTGGCAGCTCCGAAATGCCGTCCGGGAAACGACGGTGGATTTCCGTGAGCGATAGGAACTCGATCTCGGCACCCAGACTGTCCCCGATGGCACCACCCAGAAGACTTGCATGCAGTCGGATCAGCGGCAGCCCTTCATGTCGGGCGTAATCGGTCACAAGGCGTTCCTGAACACGCGTCTCGATCGCCCCGGGCCGTGCGGCGCGGACGAGGGTCATGGCCTCGCTCGCTGGACGCCCGCGCTCAACCAGCAGAAGGGCGGCAATCGTTCCCGCGCGTCCCAGCCCGCCCCGGCAATGGATCAGCACCCGGCCGCCATTTTCCAGGATGCGATGAAGGTGGGGCGACAACTCGCGCCAGCGCGCCATGCACTTTGGCGTTGGCACATCCAGATCGGGGATCGGGACGTGATGCCAGTCCATGCCGCGTGCCCTTACCGCATCGCGAAGACCCGTGACGGAAAGCAGATCGAACTCAGAATCCTCGATCAAGGTCAGGACTGCTTGCGCGCCCCAAGCCTTTATTACGTCCAGATCAACGTCCAGATCGCGGTCCCATCCCGCGCCAAAGACACCGTCGCCTTTCTTGCCGGGGCAAAGGGTCAGACCGAGATGACCGTTGCCAATTTGCAGGCTGTCGATGCGAAGGGGGTGGGATGTGCTGGTTCGAAGCAAGTTCGGTTCTTTCTTTGCCGATTCGAATTCAGACTACGGCTTGGCTACGTCATTTTCGGGCGTATCAGAGGCAGATTCCCAGAAACCTTCAAGAATTGCGCTTCGACCTGATCGCCCCATCTCACCAGATACCATTCCATCTCCTGCCGTCCTCCGGCGCGGAAACGGACCATCAGCGACCCGTCAGCCAGACGCTCGGTCTGCTGTTTCGGATGGAATACATATCCCGCAGCCTCATCTGCGACTTCAGGCAGAAAGCGCCAGACGACATCCTGCGGTTCCTCGCGCCAGATGCCGAAGCTCTCTGACAGCCAGTCCTGTAGATCGAAGCCATTGGGGCGTTCATAGACATCGGGTTCCAAAGAAATCCGCTCGAAACCAGCCAGTGCAAACAGACGCAGATCGTCCTGGTATTCACTCCACGCCAACAAGTATTGGCGCCCCTGACCAAATAGCATCGCAATCGGGCCGATCCGGGTATTGCGTGAGAGTTTTGCAGTGCTGCGGGCGCGATGGTCGGCCGAGATCATTACCCCAGCGAGAATTGACTCACGAAGCGCAGATAAAATCTCAGAGGAAATGTTTTCACGAGGTCCAGGTCGAAAGGCCACACCATCAGCCATCAACTGCGCTTCAAGATCAGCGGCAATCGTCCGGCGGCGATCCTCGCGGAAGAT
Source organism: Azonexus sp. (assembly GCA_040275885.1). Lineage (GTDB taxonomy): Bacteria > Pseudomonadota > Gammaproteobacteria > Burkholderiales > Rhodocyclaceae > Azonexus. The sequence goes on from JBEOKN010000037.1 coordinate 14,270, forward strand.
TGCCTGCACCTTTGTCAACAGGCGCGCAAGCGTGTCAGCCGTCACCTCATCACCCTCGCGCCGTGCAATAGCGGCAGCGCGGTGCCCGGCGGTTAGTTCGTCGAGCGTCGGTTCGACCATCCTGCCCAATGACCCGGGCGGAAAACGCCAATACTTTCGGCCGCTTTCGCCGGAAATCTCCTCGATCTGGGGGTATGCGTTGCGTACGGCATCACGCATGCGCTCTGCCGTACGACGGGATACTTTGAACTCAAGTTCAATATCGGCCAGGGAAATTCCTTCAGCTGACCCCTGCATCGTCAGAGCCAGTTTCTGCAGATCTTCCTGGCGGGCGTAGCGCATGGATACTCCTAACAATGTAGAGCAACCATTGCGGCGCAATACTTTGGCGTCAACGGCCAAAGCCGATCGGCCGCGCCGCACCCATCTTTGCCGCATCTTCACGGATCAGTTCGCGCAGGATGTCCTGTGGGTCCGCATTGCCCAGTGCTCGCATCCTGCGGGCGACGTTTGCGAAATCCCCAGGAGCGAGTCGATCGAGCGCCGTCAACCCGGCTGGTGGCGAACACGGAAAATGCGCGACCCATGCCAGCGGAAGTTGGCGGGCGGAAAGGTAGTCGAACCTGATGCGGAAGGTGAACCGGCGCTGCGTGGCGGGGTCGAGTTTCTCGACGAAGTTGGTCGTGCAGACGAAGGGCAGCGGGTGGCTTTCCATCCAGGTCAGCATTTCATTGACCCGGCTGACCTCCCAGCTGCGTTCGGCGCCGCGACGGTCGGCGAGCAGGCTGTCTGCCTCGTCGAAGATCAGCATGGCACCGTCGGCGCGCGCCTCGAAAAAGGCCCGCGCGATGTTCTGCTCGCTTTCGCCAAGCCATTTTGACATCAGGTCCGATGCGCGCTTTTCGATCACCGGCATCCCTATCACGCGGGCCAGGTGCCGCGCCCAAACGCTTTTGCCGGTCCCCGCCGGTCCCTCGAGACAGAAACTGATCCGCCGTGGCGCGCTCGGGGCCGCCAGCCGTGCCTCGATCTGGCTAAGATCCGCGTCGGCACCGGCAAGGTCGTTTTGCCAAGGCACTTCTGAGTGATGGCGCGGCGCGCTGTCCGCACCGCCTTTTGCCAGCCGTGCGGCCGCATCCAGCACCTGCGAGACTACCGCTTTCCCCCCGTCGCAAAGCCGTGCCATCCGCATCGCGTCAGACACCAGCGCCGGGGCCTGATCGTGCCTTTCCGCCATCGCCGGCAGGGCCGCATCCGGAATGCCTGCCCCATGGCGTTGTTCAAGCCGTTGCCAGATCCGCGCCCGGACCCGGCCCGATGGCGGGCGCATCATCGCCGAATAGCTGATCCGCCGCAGAAAGGCGGGATCACACGCTTGGACCGAGTTCGTGGTCCAGATCACCGGGATCGGGTTGGTTTCGAGAATCCGGTTGAAATGAACCTTCGACAGCATCTCGCGGCTGAAGGGAAAGCCCCCCGCGCCGAACAGATCTTCCATCTCGTCAAACAGCAGCACGGTGTCCGACCTTTGCCCCAACATACGGGACGCCATGGTCAATTCGGCTAGGCGCTCCCGGCGCGACGGTTCTCCGCCGTCATCGTCGGTTTCCCCCACTGCGCGCAGGTCCGCACCGATCTCGCACGCCAGCACCTTGGCGAATTCCGTCTTGCCGGTACCCGGCGGGCCGTAGAGCAGGATGTGTACGCCCGGTCTGCGCCCTGCCAATGCGCGGGACAGCAGGTCGCGCATAAGGTCGGCATCGCTTCCCAGTCCCTCGAAGTCCTGCCATTCCGCCTGAGGCGCAGCCGCGCGCGGAAACATCAACGCGATCAAGTCGGCAATGCTGTCCACCTCGGCCAAAAGCGCGAGGGCCAGGCGGTCCGACAGGTTGAACGGCATCCGGTTGTGACGCCCGTCGCGGTTGCGCTGCACCAGCCCCGAGCCCGTAAGGCGGCCCGAGGCGCGCGTCACGTCCCGGATTTCAGGCTCAGGGGCCGCGCAGAACCACGACAGCAGCAGCGGCACCGTGACCTCCTTGGTTTCCAGCGCCCCATCGACGACATGTTCGAACCCGTCGAACAACTTGTAGAGGGCAACGAAGGTCAGTATGGATGTTTCGACCGGGGACAACCCGAAATGATCCCCAAAGAGGGCAGTATTGCGCTGCACGATCTCGCCCTCGCCGCCCCCTGCAGCGGGCACGACGTCGCGCGCGATGGCCCGGACCTTGTTCCACCATTGGGCGCTTGGCCGGGTACGGGGCCGCTCGGGGCATTCAACTTCGGTCAGGTATTCCAGCCAGCCGGGAAGCTCCTTTGCAATGCGGCTTGCTGGACCGAAACGGTTGGCCAGCCGGGCGATCAGATCAAGGGCCAGGTGTTGTTCGTGGGCCATTTTCATCTCCGTCTATGCGACAGAGATGGCATGGCCATACGTCAGATTTGGACAGAGGGCTATGTTGTGAACCAAGGGTATGCATACGTCTATCTCAACGACCCCTCGAAACTGATGACACCGGGTGGCGGGTCACATTTGACCTGTGGGCGGCCGGGTCTGGCTAGATGAGCGCATGCGGCAGGTGGTCTGCCCCCTGAAAAGTGGTCCTCCCTGAAGTAGGCTTTCGAGCCTTTAGAGGATGCCAGGAATGCCGCGGAAGAAGCACAAGCCTGAGGAGATCGTCGCAAAGCTGAGGCAGGTTGACGTGCTGTTGTCGCAAGGACGGCCGGTCGCAGAGGCGATCCGCTCGATCAGCGTGACGGCGTTCACCTACTACCGCTGGCGCAAGGAGTTCGGCGGGCTGAAGTCGGACCCGGTGAAGCGGCTGAAGGACCTCGAGAAGGAGAACGAGCGGCTGCGCAAAGCGGTCTCCGATCTGACGCTGGAGAAGCTGATCCTGCGCGAGGCCGCCTCGGGAAACTTCTGAGCCCCGGCCGCCGTCGCCGCTGCATCGATCACGTCATGAGGAAGTTCGACGTGTCCGAGAGGCTGGCGTGAGAGGTGGTCCCCATTTCGCGGACAGTTTCGCGGCGTTGCTAAGCTTGCCCTTT
>JBEOKN010000038.1:0-6485 GCA_040275885.1 Azonexus sp.
CGCGCGAAAAAATTCGACCAGGCCAGCGAGCCGGCGTAGGCATTGGTGACGTTGATCTTGAGTTGCGAAACGATGACGAAGAGCGCAGTGGCGGCAATGGCCAACGCGGTGTTGTCGAAGACGTGCGAGAACCCGATCAGATACATCTGATTCGGATCGACGGCCTTTTCGAAGGGCACTGCGTTGCGTAGCGCCAGCCAGGCAAGCAGCGCCCCACCCAGCATTTTCAGAACACCCGGCACGATCCATCCCGGCCCGCCCACGATGACGCCAAACCACCAGCGGCGGGCGTTGCCTGCGGTCTTTTCAGGCATGAAGCGCAGGTAGTCGACCTGTTCCCCCATCTGCGTGACCAGCGCGATGCCTACCGTCAAGGCGCCTCCGAACAGGTGCGGGTCGAAGCCGATGCCGTTGCCTTTTCCACCTGCGTACTGCCATAACCCGGCCAGGGCTTCGGGTTCTTCAATGAAGACAAATGCGTAGGGCAGGATCAGCATGAAGATCCACAGCGGTTGCGTCCACGCCTGCAGCTTGCTGATCACCGTGACGCCATGGGTGACCAGCGGGATGACAACCAGCGCGCAGACGAGGTAGCCCCAAGCCGGCGGGATCTTGAAGGCGAGTTCCAGCGCATAGGCCATGATGGCCGCTTCCAGCGCAAAGAAGATGAAGGTAAAGGAAGCGTAGGTCAGCGAGGTGATGGTCGACCCGATGTAGCCAAAACTGGCGCCGCGCGTGAGCAGGTCCATGTCGAGGCCGTGCCGGGCGGCAGTAATGCTGATCGGCAACCCGATCAGGAAAATGATCAGGCCCGTGACCAGGATCGCCCAGAAAGCATTTATGAAGCCGCCATTGACCATCATGGTCGCCCCGACTGCTTCCAGCACCAGAAAGGAAGCAGCGCCAAAGGCCGTGTTGGCAACGCGCATTTCTGACCATTTGCGAAAACTGCGCGGCGTGAATCTGAGCGCGTAGTCCTCCAGGGTCTCATTGGCCACCCAGGTGTTGTAGTCCCGCCTGACCTTGACGACGCGCTGCGGGGCCGTGGTGTTTGGAATTGTCATTGGACCGATGTTGGCCAAAACCCTCCGTTAAAGCAAACTGTAGCTGTAAGGCGGCGGCCGTGGCTTCTCAGGATGCACTCAAAGGTTGCGTCTTCCTGACAGCTGGCAGCGATCTCCCATCGAACAGCCGCGCCCCAGGAAGTTTCGGATTCATTTCGCGGATTTCAGCAACAGGCCAATAGCGACCCCTGGCCCAACAGAGACAGACTCGGTTGCGCTGGCAATCCGGCGACATGATACGCCCCGGCATGATCGCGCGGAATCGAGACGGCTTCCCGCGACCAATCATGAGTCCCGGGCGCTCTTTTCTATCAGCTCGATCTTGTAGCCGTCCGGGTCTTCGACGAAGGCGATGATGGTCTTGCCGTGTTTCATCGGCCCGGCTTCGCGCACCACCTTGCCGCCGCGCTGGCGGATGGCGGCGCAGGCGGCTGCGGCGTCCGGCACGGCCACGGCGACATGCCCGTAAGCGTTGCCGAGATCATAGGCTGCGGTATCCCAGTTGTGGGTCAGTTCGAGGACCGCAGCTTCGCTTTCCGGGCCGTAACCGACGAAAGCCAGCGTGAACCGCCCCTCAGGGTAGTCGCTGCGGCGCAGTAACTGCATGCCGAGGACTTCGGTGTAGAAGGCAAGCGAACGGTCGAGATCGCCGACACGGATCATGGTGTGCAGGATGCGCATGCTGTATTTCCCTGGTGTCTAGATTTGCGGGATCTGGCGTGCCAGCTGGCGCAGTTCGAGCCGGCGCGCCCGCCAGTCGGGACAGAGTTGCTCCACCACAGACCAGAATCCCGGGCCATGGTTCATTTCCTTCAGATGCGCCAGTTCATGGGCGACGACGTAATCGACGACTGGCAGCGACATCAGGATCAGGCGCCAGTTCAGCGAAATGCCGCCGTGCTGGCTGCAGCTTCCCCAGCGCGTGCGCGCGGCCGAAAGGCGCAGCGGCGGCGGTGGAACGCCGAGCTGCAGCGCGTAATGGGCGAGCCGCTCGGCAAATGTGAGCCGGGCCTTTTCGCGCAGCGCCTTTTCGAGGACCACCCGGGCCTCGATCGCCGACGGTACGAACAGATGCAGCTTCGGGTGACTGAACAGCCAGCGCTGGCGACTGCCCGGCGTGACAGTTACGGTCAACGCCTCGCCGAGGGCAAAAATGACCGCGCCCTCGGTAACGGCCAGTCTTTCCGGCGTGGGACGGCTCCGCCAGTCGGCCAGCTTGTCGAGTACCCACTGGCCATGTTCGAGGATCAGCGTCTCGATGTCGCCGAGCCGCGCCCGCAGCGGTGCGCCGACACGCAGGCCGCGCTGGTCGATGACGAGGCCGATGGTGCGCCGCCGGCTGCGCCGCAAATGGTAGTCGACGGCCTGCCCGGCGATCGCGATGCGGCGTGGCGCTTCAGGCGCTGATCTGGGCATCCGGGTAGCGGTGCGGGGAAATCCGGCGCATCTCGCCTTCGATCCAGGTTTCGACACGCCGATTGACTTCGGCTTCGGTCATCCCGGTCGCATCGAAAGCCGGGCCGATGCTGATGGTGACCACGCCGGGCTTCTTGATGAAAGCCTGGCGTGGCCACAGTTCGCCCGAATTGTGGGCGACCGGGACAACCTTGCAGCCAACCTGAGTCGCCAGGTAGGCCCCGCCGGCCTTGTAGCGCCGCGTCTCGCCAGGCGCCACGCGGGTCCCTTCCGGGAAAATGATCACGTAGAAACCCTTTTGCAACCGCTCGCGCCCCTGCTCGACGACCAGATCGAGCGCCAGCTTCCCGGCCGCGCGGTCGATCGAGATCATCTTCATCGCGCCGAGCCCCCAGCCGATCAGCGGCACACGCAGCAACTCCTTCTTGAGCACGAATACGCAATAGGCGCCCTGCGGAACATAGTCCTGGATAGTCATCGTCTCCCAAGCCGACTGGTGCTTGGAGAGAATGACGCAAGGCTCCGCCGGCATGTTTTCGAGGCCAACCACCCGCGGCCGGATGCCGAGCAGGTTCTCGACGCCCCACTGGATGCCAAGACGCCACAGCTTGCCGAAGTGGTAGCCCCAAAGCCCGCGCAGAACGATGGCGGCAATGATGACCATGGGGGCGACCAGCAGGGTCCACAAGCCGCCCCAGACGGCAAACAGGATGGAACGGAACGTGTTCATTTCTTCTTGGGCGCGAGGATCCTGTCAACCGCCGCCGACAGATCGTCGAAGACCTGTGTCCCTTCCGGAAGGTTGCCCTCGGCCAGGGTCGTCTCGCCCTTGCCGGTGCGCACCAGCATCGGCACGCAGCCAGCTGCTGCGGAAGCCTGAAGATCGCGCAGCGAATCGCCGATCGACGGGGCGCCCTTGAGATCGACATTCATGGTTTCGGAAATGCGCTTGAACATCCCGGCCTTGGGTTTGCGGCATTCACAGGCCGAATCGCCCGTGTGCGGGCAATAGAAGATGGCATCGATGCGGCCGCCGGCGGCAAACAGCGCCTTGTGCATCTTTTCGTGGATGTCGTTCAGTGCATCCATATCCATCAGGCTGCGCCCGATACCTGACTGGTTGGTCGCGATAACGACGCGATAGCCACTCTGGTTTAGCCGGGCAATGGCCTGCAGGCTGCCGGGAATCGGCTTCCATTCGGCCGGGGACTTGATGAACTGGGCGGAATCGAAATTGATCACGCCGTCGCGGTCAAGAATGACGAGTTTCATGGCTTGGCCTTTCCCGGGTCAGGCTGACAGCTTGGAAATGTCCGCGACGCGATTCATCGCGCCGTGCAGCTTGGCAAGCAGGCCGAGGCGATTGGCGCGCAACGCCGGATCGTCGGCATTGACCATGACGCCGTCGAAGAAGGCGTCGACCGGGACGCGCAACGCGGCCAGCACCTGCAGCGATTCGGCATAGTCGCCGGTTTCGAAGGCGGCATCGGCGCGGGGAACGACATCGACCAGGGCATCGTGCAGCGCGATCTCGGCGCTGTCCTTGAGCAACCCGGTGTCGACCACGGCTTCGACCGCATTCTCGACCTTCTTCAGGATGTTGCCGATTCGCTTGTTGGCGGCGGCAAGCGCAGCCGATTCCGGCAGCGCGGAAAAAGCACGAACGGCGGCCAAACGCTTGGGAATGTCGCCAAGGCGCTGCGGCCGCTGCGCAACCACGGCATCGACTTCCTGCGCCGTGTAGCCCTGCTCGCGCAGGTTGCCCGCGAGGCGGTCGTAGATAAAATCAGCCAGCACGGATTCTGCCGCTTTGAAGCCGTCGACCGCAGCAAACGGTGCGCCAGCGGTTTTCAGCAGGGTGTCAAGGGGTAGATCGAGGTTGTTTTCTGCAAGCATGCGGATGGTGCCCAGAGCATGACGGCGCAGCGCGAACGGATCGCGGTCGCCGGTCGGAATCTGGCCGATGCCGAACATGCCGACCAGCGTTTCCAACTTGTCGGCCAGCGCGACGATGGTTCCCACCTGGCCGCGCGGCAGAGAGTCGCCGGCGAAACGCGGCTTGTAATGGTCTTCGATGGCATCGGCGATCTCCGCGGCCAGACCATCGTGCAGGGCGTAGTAGCGGCCCATGATGCCCTGCAGCTCAGGGAACTCGCCGACCATGTCGGTCAGCAGGTCGGCCTTGGCCAGCAGGGCGGCCTGTTCGGCCTGCAGCGCAAGGCCCTCGCCGCCGAGTTGCTCGCCAATCGCCTTGGCGATGACGCAGACCCGCTCGACGCGCTCGCCCAAGGTGCCCAGCCGGTTGTGATAGACGACCTTGGCCAGGCCGAGGACGCGGGATTCCAGCGTCTTCTTGCGATCCTGGTCGAAGAAGAACTTGGCGTCGGCCAGGCGTGGACGGACGACGCGCTCGTTGCCGCCGATCACCGCGCTCGGGTCGGCCGGGCTGATGTTGCTGACGACAAGGAACTTGTTGGTCAGCTTGCCGGCCGCGTCGAGCAGCGGAAAGTACTTCTGGTTGGCCTTCATGGTCAGGATCAGGCATTCCTGCGGCACGGCGAGGAATTCCTCCTCGAACTGCCCGACCAGCACGTTCGGTCGCTCGACCAGCGCCGTGACTTCATCGAGCAGCGCGTCGTCGTCAATCGGCGTCAGGTCGGGACCGGCCTTGGCGGCAGCGGCGGATACCTGACGGGCAATCTCGGCGCGGCGCTCGCCGAAGCTGGCGATCACCGCGCCATCGCGTCGCAGCGCCTCGGGGTAAGCGTCGGCGTCGGCGATGACGACCGGATCGACGGCGGCTTCGAAGCGGTGGCCCCGCGTTTCACGGCCCGCGCTCAGGCCGAGGATGGAAACCGGGACGACATCGGCACCGTGCAGCGCCACAAGCTTGTGCGCCGGACGGACAAAATTGACACTGCTCCAGCCATCCTGCAACTGGTAGCTCATCACCTTGGGGATCGGCAATCCGGCGAGCGCCGCTTCAAGAGCCTTCTGCAGGCCCTCGGCCAGTGTCGCACCCCTGGCCAGGCTGTCGTAGAACAGGACCTCGGTCTTGCCGTCGCTGTCGCGGCGCAGGCTGGCGGCAGCAGCGCCGTCAGCACCCAGCACCGCCAGTTTCTTGAGCAGCGCCGGCGTCGCGTTGCCGTTGGCATCGAGACCGACGGCCACCGGCATCAGCTTGTGCATGACCGGCATGTCAGCGGCGACATCAGCAACATCGGTGACATGGGCGGCCAGACGACGCGGCGAGGCGTAGGCCGTGACTGCCGCGGTCGACGCTGCCAGACCGGCATTTTTCAGCGCTTGGGCAAGGGTCTGGGCAAACGCTTCACCGAGCTTCTTCAGCGCCTTGGGTGGCAGTTCCTCGACGAACAGTTCAACGAGCAGGTTCTTGGACGACATGGTCAGGCGGCTTTCTTTTCGATCTGGGCGAGAACTTCGGCGGCCCATTCCTTCGGCGCCATCGGGAAGCCGAGACGGGCGCGGCTCTCCAGGTAACTCTGGGCGACGGCACGCGCGAGGTTGCGGATGCGGCCGATATAGGCGGCGCGCTCGGTCACCGAAATCGCGCCACGGGCGTCGAGCAGGTTGAAGGTGTGCGCGGCTTTCAGCACCTGCTCGTAGGCGGGCAGCGCCAGTTTGACGCCCATCAGGTGCTGCGCCTGCTTCTCGTGGGCAGCGAAGGCGTGAAACAGGAATTCCACGTCGCTATGCTCGAAATTGTAGGCCGACTGCTCGAACTCGTTCTGGTGGTAGACATCGCCGTAGGTCAGGCCATTCGTCCACGTCAGGTCGAAGACGTTCTCGACCCCCTGCAGGTACATGGCCAGACGTTCGATGCCGTAGGTGATTTCGCCGGTAATCGGCTTGCAGTCGATGCCGCCGACCTGCTGGAAGTAAGTGAACTGCGTCACCTCCATGCCGTTCATCCAGACCTCCCAGCCCAAGCCCCAGGCGCCGAGCGTCGGGTTCTCCCAATCGTCCTCGACGAAACGCACGTCG
>JBEOKN010000039.1:0-12639 GCA_040275885.1 Azonexus sp.
TGACCGCGCACGACGGCATGATCATCTACGGCCGCTCGGACGCGACGCTCAACCCCGGCGGCGTGCGCATCGGCACCGCCGAAATCTACCGCCAGGTCGAGCAGTTGCCGGAAATCCTCGAATCGCTGGTCATCGGCCAGGACTGGCCACCGGGCAGGAACGACGACGTGCGCGTCGTGCTCTTCGTCAAGCTGCAGGATGGCCAGGTGCTGGACGCCGCGTTGACCGAGCGCATCAAGAAACAGATCAGGGACAACACGACGCCGCGCCACGTTCCGGCGAGGGTCGTTCAGGTGCAGGACATCCCGCGCACCAAGTCGGGCAAGATCGTCGAACTCGCCGTGCGCAACGTCGTGCACGACCAGCCGGTCAAGAACGTCGAGGCGCTGGCCAATCCGGAAGCGCTGGAGTTCTTCCGCGGGCGAGCCGAGCTGGTGGACTGAAACTGTGCTACACGATTCTCACGGTGATCGCGTTCCCCGCTGGGTAAACGTCGAGCGACCGGCCCTTCGCAAACTGGAGCAGCTTGACTGGTCGGCGGTTCTGGAAGATTTGCGCGTACCCCCTGGCAATCAACTGGAAGCCTTGAAAGGAAATCGCAAAGGGCAACGCAGCAATCGCATCAACGACCAGTGGCGCGTGTGCTTCGTCTGGACTGCCGAAGGGCCGAGCAGCGTCGAGATTGTGGACTACCATTGAAGGAGTTTGAGCATGCGTACACTTGCCCCCGTTTCTCCCGGCGAAATGCTGGAGGAAGAGTTCCTGAAGCCGTTGGGCCTGGCGAAGTACCGTCTGGCCAAGGATATCGGTGTGCCACCTCAGCGAATCGGCGACATCGTGGCGGGCAAGCGGACCATTACCGCCGACACCGACCTCCGTCTGTGCCGTTACTTCGGGCTCAGTGACGGATGGTGGCTCCGCGGTCAGGCCAACTACGACACGGCAATCGCGCGAGAAACCCTGGGTGAAGCCCTCGCACGCATTCCTCGCTGTCAACTGCTGGTTGCCTGAGCATTCCGCGCAAAAAGTAGGGCCGAGCGCGCCGACTAAATCAGCGCCGCGGCTGGGTAGCCGCTTGACCGCCTTGGCCAGTAGCCCGCCGATGCCTGGCCCTGCACTCCCTGCGGTCGCGGTCGACGTGATTCAAAGCGTTAATTCGAGCTTGGAACGTTGTTTTCTCAAGACACACATCAAGCTGTGTTTAAGCTGTAACCAAACGGCACCCTGACCAGCTTCAGACCGGCCCAAGCTCCTCAAGATGCCTGAAATTCAACCTCTGAAGCCACGCTATGCCGAGCCGTGGCTGCCGTGCCCCGTGTATCCCGGCAGACCGGCGGCCTCCGGGGATGAAGCGAGATGGATGGCCGCCTCGACGATCTCCTTCCGCACTTCTTCCTTCATCTCCGAGAGCAGGATGTCCACGTCCTCGATCTCGTTCTTCAGCAGCCGATCGTCGAGGATGATACGGGTGCGGAAGAACTGCGCCCAGCGGAACTCGGCGAAGTCGGCATCCATCTTGTCGTAGCCGAAGTGCTCGCGCACATACCAGGCGAGACCACGATAAGGGTCATTGGTCATGTCCTTGATATGTCTTGGCAGTTTCGCCGGTTGCAACGGGCCGCCACCCTGGGGGTCGAACAGGTAGACCCAGTTGTTTTCGTGCATCGCCTTCCAGAAGTGGTAGTGCGCCAGCACCCGCCAGTTGCACATCACCTTGACGACCACCCGCGCATTTTCTGGACCGATCCCCGCCTCGTTCTTCTTCTGGCACAGCTCCCACACCGCGCGGGCCAGATGATGGTGATCGACCAGGTAGAACCTGCCTTCAGGGCCAATGACGATCGGGACCGGTCGTGTGATCAGAAGAGCAATCAGACTGTCCTTGCTCTTGTGGCGCATGGATTCCACCTTGGCCTTCACCTCGTCGAATCCGACGGCGCTCTGGGTCGGGCACAGGTCGGCGACCTTTAGCTGATACAGCTGTCCGCTGACGTGCGCCTCGGGTTTGCATTCTTCATACAGGTATTCCATGTTCTTCCTTCTCAAGTGTTGGCTTCGCGCACTTGCCCTGACGAGTGGGCGCTTCACCATTAAACCCGCCGTCCGGCATGGTGGCTGCTACCGGATCAGGGGTCCATCTGTGTCCTCCTGCAACACTGCGAGGCTCCAATTACGTCTTCGCAGCAGTTGCGGAGGTCGCTTTGGCATGAGCTTCCATCACCGCACGAATCGAACCAAAGTAGGCATCGGCGCCGAGCGTGGCAGTGATGCCGTAGCGGTCCAGTTGCGCGCGGACGTCGCCGGAGGTGTGCACCAGTACGAGCCGGACACCTTGCTTCTGCAAAAGTGCGGTGGTCTCCCGCAGCGTGGCCGCAGCGGAAAAGTCGATATCGCCCATCGCCACCATGTCGATACACAGCCATGAAAGCCGCGGTTGAGCTTCGGTTGCGAGCTTCGTCACCTCGTCCGCCAGTTGCTGGGCATTCGCGTAGTATGCGCTGTGACTGAACAGATAGACCAGCAGTCCGGGCTGTATCTGGGCCGGACTGGTGACCGGAACGGTCTGCCAGCCTTCCACCGTGTCGGCGGCGATGACGGCATTGTGCGCGCGGTAACCGTGTCGGACATGATCGAGAAGCGACAATGCCATGGCTAGGATGATGCCCTGCTCGACGCCGACAAAGACCACGGTCAGCGCCGTGATCAACGCCACCCAGAACTCGGCCCGCGCCTCGACGAATATCTTGCGCATGCCCCTGATGTCGATCATTTCCAGGCCGATGAGGAAGACGACCGCGGAAAGCACGGCAGTGGGCATGAATGCCAGCGGTTTGGTCAGGAACAGCAGCACCAGAAGGACGACGATCGCCGTCGTGATGTTCGAAATCTGGCTGCGCCCGCCCGCGCTATCGACCATCTGCGTCTTGGTCGGGCTGCCATTCACCATGAAGGTGCCCGACAGCCCGGCGCCGATATTGGCGATGCCCAATCCGACCATGTCCACATTTTCGTCGGCATTCTCGCTGTACTTGGCGGCATAGGCGCGGGACGTCGCCGCGCTTTGCGCCAGGATCACGATGAAGCAGGCAAAGGCGGTGGGCAGCAGCTTCTGCACCAGATCCCAACTCCAGGCCACTTGCGGCATGCCGATTGTCGGCAATCCGCTCGGCACTTCTCCCAGGGTATGCATGTGCGCGCCGAGATTGATCGCCCAACTGACGACGATGGCGCCGACGACCGCCAGCAGGCCGCCCGGGATCTTTTCGGAAATCTTCTTGCTGCCGAGAATGATGGCGAGCACGGCGAAGGAAACCGCGGCGGCGTAGGGGTTGGTTTCGCCAAGGTGTTGCAGGTCGTGGGAAAGCTTTTCCAATGGCCCGTTCCCACCGCCCGGCAGGTCGAGCATGCCCGAGACCTGCCCGATCGCGACCTGCACGCCGACCCCGGTGAGGAAGCCGACAAGCACGGTCCGTGACAGGAAATCCGCGAGGAATCCCAGCCTGATCAGCCGGGCGATGAACATGAAAGCGGCGGCCATGAAGGCGAGCACCGCGCAGAGCGCGACCCATTCGTCCGATCCGCGCACCGCGAGGCCGGTCAGGCCTGCCGCGAGGATCGCTGCCGTGGCCGAGTCGGCGCCGACGACCAGATGCCGTGATGATCCAAAGATCGCAAACAGGGTGATCGGGATGAGGATGGTATAAAGGCCCAGAATCACCGGCACGCCGGCAATCTTCGTGTACCCCATCGTTTCCGGAATGGCGAGCGCCGCCAGCGTCAGCCCGGCAATGATGTCTCCGGGCAGCCGTGAGCCGTCGATCGGAAGAATCCCCTGAAACATCGGGAAACGAAACCCGCGGGTCTGTGTTCCAGTTCTCATTGACCACCTCCTTCTTGTATATCTTATCCTTCGCGGCCCCTCGGCACCCCGGTGCCGGTATATTCATTCGAGGCTGTGGCAGCACCGACGTGTTCTGCCTGGAATGCACCACGGCGGCTCTGAAAACGAGGACCGACCAGAGCTGAGTGGTGAGCACTGTGTTAAATTTAAACTCAAAGTCCGGTCTGTGCAAAGCAGTGATGTCGGCATGCGGGAGGAAGCGGAGATGGAACAAACGGCGAACACGGGCGGCTTCTATTGGCGGGTTCTCTCCCGAGAAGAAGTCCTTCGCGCCCATCAGGGAAAGAGACGTCGCCCTCGCCATCGACCAGCTCAATTGCCGACCACGACAAAGTCTAGCCTTGATAGCATTTCAAGAAGTCTTCTGAAACAGTTACTCTGACTCGGAGCGCCGATGCACTTGAGATTTGAGTGCGCCAATCAAGTTCGATCGACAAGCATTGCTGATCCGGTCGAAAATTACGTGGTAACCAGTGCCTCCGCAGGTTTCCATACGCATGCGGGTCGCGCTTGCCCAAATAATCGGCACCACTGCCTTTCGTCAATGACCACCCTCCGGAGAATACGCAAGATGTTATTCAAAGATCGCCCCATGCTTGCCGCCTGTCTGCTTGGCGCAACAATTCTTGGTCCGCTCGGCTGTGCCAGCCAGAACCCATCCGGGCCGGTCAATCTTGGCATGGACGTCTCGACACAACCTTTTGCCATCGACCCGCAACTCGGTGGTTTGGGTGGAGCTAGTCCGCAGGGCGTCCCGACTCAGATGCAGATGGATCCCTGGCCGCGGCAGGTCGCGCTGACCAACGCCTCGGCGGAAATCTACCTGCCCCAGGTCAATAGCTGGACGGGAAACACGCTCAGTTTTCGCGCCGCAGTCTCGGTCCGGGCAACTGGGGCAAAAGACGAGACCTTTGGCGTGATCACGGGTAGCGCGCGTACCCATGTTGACGCTGTAACGCGCACTGTCGCCCTGAATGACGTCGTCCTGACGCAGGCCAAGTTCCCGGCCGTGCCGGACAACGGGCTCGATTATCTGCGCCAGTTGCGCGAACAACTGCCGGCCGCGATGGCGACCATGTCCCTCGACCTCCTCGCCGGCCAACTCGTGGCATCGCAGACCGTAAAACCCAAGACCGTCGCCGTCAATAACCAGCCGCCCAAGGTCATAGTCAGCTACTCCCCGGCAATTCTGGTTCCCATCGACGGCGCGCCAAGCATCAGGCGCGTTCCCGACACGCGCTTCGAGCGCGTTATCAATACCCAGGCCCTGATCGCCCGACCCATGCGCGACAGCACCTGGTACATGCATGTCTTCGATGGATGGATGTCGGCGCCGTCGCTTGACGGTCCCTGGGTCGTTGCATCTGATGTGCCGGTTGGGCTGGACGATCTTGCAGCCAGCCTGGCCAGGAAAGGAGGCGGCATCGACCTTCTCGACGGCGGGCCTCAGGCATCGCCGAAGCCCTCGCTGGCCTCCGACGCGCCAACCCTCTACGTGACGCAGGTCCCGGCCGAACTGATCGTCTTCAAGGGCCAGCCGAACTTCACCCCGGTGACGGGAACCGGACTGCTCTGGGCCGACAACACGACGGCCGATGTCCTGGTCAATACCGCGAACAACGATTACTACACGCTCCTCTCCGGGCGCTGGTACCGCGCCGCCTCGTTGAGCGGCCCCTGGATCTTTGTCCCGGCGAACAACCTGCCGGCCGACTTCGCACGCATTCCGAAGGCGTCACCCGCAGGCGTGATCCTCGCCTCGGTTGCCGGAACGCCGCAGGCGCAGGAGGCGCTGATCGCCAATTCGATCCCGCAAACGGCGGCAGTGCCGCTCGTCAATGGGCCGAAATTTACACCTGTATTCGATGGCGTGCCGGTACAACGGGCGATCGACGGCACGCCCTTGCGCTACGTCGCCAACGCGCAGCAACCCGTCATTCAGGTCAGCCCGACCAGCTACTATGGCCTCGAAGCAGGGGTCTGGTTCACCGCACAGAACCTGACCGGGCCGTGGCTCGTCGCCAAGGCCGTGCCGCCCGTGATCTACAGCATCCCGGCGAGTTCGCCCCTGCATTATGTGACCTATGTGCAGGTCTATGGCGCCAGTACTGAAGTCGTCTATGTCGGTTACACGCCCGGCTATCTGGGCACCGTCGTTACGCCTGACGGGGTCGTCGTCTACGGTACCGGTTACAACTATACCCCCTGGCTCGGCTCGGCATGGTATGCCGCGCCCTACACGTGGGGGCTGGCTGCCGCGCCGATCTACAATCCCTATGTCGGCTATGCCTTCGGCTTCGGCCTGGGGCTCGCCACTGCAGCCTGGGCTGTCCCGTACTGGGGCGGTGCCTATTACCATCCAGGGTACTGGGGCTACCCGTGCTGCGGCTCGACCAGTGCCAGCGTCTATGGCCACTGGGGCAATACGGTCTACTCGGGAACACGCAACTGGTACGCCAACGCCGATGGCAAGATCGGCACTTCTGCGGCAGGAACCTACAGCAACCTGCGTACCGGAACGACCGGAGCCTACGCCGGCGGGCGCAGCTACAATCCGGAGACCGGTCAGGCGCAGCGCGGATACGACCGGACCTTCAATACGGCCGGCGGGACCAGCGGCAACGTGGCACGGGGCGGTTCGTACAACACCTATACGGAGCAGCGTTCCTACGCATCGAGCGCCTCGGCGACCGGGCCGGAAGGCAGTTCGATCTCCAAGACGGCCGGCGCCACCGCTGGCCCGGAAGGTGTGGGCGCCCAGCACACGGTCACCGCCTATGATGCCCGGACCGGCCAGACAAGGAGTTATACCTCGAGCGGCCTGTTCGGCAACCATTACGCGGGTGCCGATGGCGATGTGTACCGGAACACCGACAGCGGCTGGCAGCAACACGGGGCCGGGGGCTGGGGATCCGCAGGCGGTGATACTTCCTGGGCCGATCGCGAGCAGCAGGCGCGCAGCGGTTTCGAGAGCCGGGCCGGCGGTTGGGGCGGCGGCGAAGACCGCTTCGGAGGCGGTGGATTTGCTGGGCGCTTTGGCGGTGGCGGGTTCGGCGGCCGTTTCGGTGGGCGGCGCTAACCCACTCTTTTTCTGACTATCGGAGTGCGAGAAACGTGAATCCCGTCCTTACGCTTTTCATCAGCCTGTTTACGACGCTTCTGGCGATCATCAATCCGTTCGAGGCGTTGCCGGTCTATCTCAGACTGATCGACGGCAAACCAGACACCGAGCAGCGTCGGATAGCTCGGCAGGCATGCTTCTATGCCCTGCTGCTCTGTTTCTTCTTCCTGCTCTTCGGCACACTGTTGCTGCGCCTCTTCGATGTGCCGTTGAGCATGGTCCGGGTCGTCGGCGGGGTGATTCTTACCCGGGTTGGATTCGAACTGTTCAATCCGCCGCCATCCGGCGGGATCGTGCCGCGGACGGAAGATGGCAATGCCAATGTCGCGTTCGTTCCGCTCGCGATGCCGATCATGTTCGGCCCTGGGGCAATCGCCACATTGATCAGCATGGCATCGACGATCAAGCAGTCGCCAGGGGAAATGCTGCACTTTCTTGCGGCCAGCGCCGCGATCGTCGCCTGCATGGCGGTGACCTATCTTTGCCTTGTCTACGCCGAGCCGATTCTCCGCAAGATTGGCAGACAGGGCATCGACGCGGCGACGCGGATTGTCGGGTTCTTCGTTGCCGCAATGGGCATGGGCCTGATCTTCAACGGTGCGGTCGAGTTTCTCGAGCCGTACCGGACGGTCGCAAAGGTCGCGGTCGGAACCTAGCCCGGGCCATTCATGAACTTTTCTGCCAACATTCGGGCACCGGTTTGTTCGAGAGTCAGGCGAAACGCGGAGGGGACTGGCGCCTGCTCCAGTCCCCTCCGCTTGTCGATCTGATTTAGCCCAGATCGACGGGAATGAATATCCTGGCGTTGCCGCGGTCGACCAGGACGGCGATGCGTTTTCCGGCCTTGCTGATCAGGCTGCGCAACTGCTCGGTACTGGAAATCGCCTCGCCGTTGACCGCGATGACGATGTCGCCCGGCTGAATGCCTGCCTTGGCGGCTGCGCCAGCGACATTCTGGACCACCACGCCGTTGCTGACATCGGAACGCCGCTGCTCTTCCGGGGTGAGCGGACGGACGACGACACCTAGGCGACCCTTGGCAGCCTCGGGGGCATCGTTGCTCGCCAGTTTCTCGTCATCGAATGTGCCGACCGCGACATCGACCGGGCGGGTTTCACCCTTGCGCCAAACCTGAAGCTTCGCCTGCTCGCCGGGCTTCATGGAAGAGACGATCGCCGGCAGCTCGTTGGAGGAGGCGATCTCCTTCCCGTTGATGGAAAGAATGACATCGCCCGGCTCGAGCCCGGCCTTCGCCGCGGGACTGTCCTTTTCCACCGACCCGACCAATGCCCCCGCGGGCTTCTTGAGACCGAAGGAGTCGGCGAGCGACTGATTGACCTCCTGGATGCCGACGCCGAGCCTGCCGCGCTGTACCTTGCCGTGGGTGACGATCTGCTTTTCGACATTCATCGCAACCTCGATCGGTATCGCAAAGGAAAGCCCCTGGTAGCCGCCGCTGCGCGAGTAGATCTGCGAGTTGATGCCGATCACCTCGCCCGCCATGTTGAACAGAGGCCCGCCCGAGTTGCCGGGATTCACGGCGACATCGGTCTGGATGAAGGGAACGTAGCTGCCGTCGGGCAGGGATCGCGAGAAGGCCGAGACAATGCCGGCACTGGCGCTGCTCTCGAAGCCGAAGGGCGAGCCGATGGCCAGCACCCATTCGCCGACGCGGGTGTTGGCGGCAGAGCCGATCCGGACTGCCGGCAGGTCCTTTGCGTCGATCTTCAGGACGGCGACGTCGCTGGCGGTATCGAGGCCGAGAACCTTGGCCTTGAATTCGCGCTTGTCGGTCAGCTTGACGATGACTTCCTCGGCGCCGTCGACGACGTGGGCGTTGGTGAGAATCGTGCCATCCGGACTGACGATGAAGCCCGATCCCAGACCGCGTGCGGGCGCATCGCCGCGATTCTGCGGCCCGCCGAACCGGCGGAGGAAGTCCGGGATCGAGTCGTCGTCGTCAAACTGGGGCGATTTGGGCCCGCGCGAGCCTGCCTTGCGCGTGCCGGATACGCTGATATTGACCACCGACGGGCTGTTGCGCGCAACGATGCCGCTCATGTCCGGCAATGCGGCGCCCGCAGCCGCGACCGGCTGGGTCATCGTGATGGGAGCAGCGACTTGCGACGCAGGGGCCTGCGACGCGGGGGAGTTGGCGTGGCCGAGAGTGTAGGCGCCGGTCAGCGCCGCCACAACGGCCGCTGCGCCCGCGGTCAGTTTGAGCTTATTTGAGTTCATGGCGTCCTCCTGGGTAAATTCCGGGCAGGCAAAATGCCCGCCGATTGGAGAAGCATGCCTCGGCGAGACTTAAGACTGACTTAAGAACAACTGCCGCCGGCAGGACCGGATGCCTGCGCAAGTCCTGCGCGATCAGGTGGGGGTGCGGTGCCGGGAAACACGATCCTTGCGGTGAGCCCGCCTCCTGGCGTGTCATCGAGGCACACTTCGGCCTTGTGCCGCCGGGCAATGGTGCGAACGATCGCCAGACCGAGGCCGCTGCCGCTGGGGCTCTGCCCGCTCCGACGATAGAAACGGTCGAATACGCGTTCGCGCTCGTCCGCGGGAATCCCCGGGCCGTTGTCGGCAACCTCCAGCCAGGCCCTGCCTGCGTCGATGCCGCAGCTCACGTCGACCTTCCCGCCCGCCGGGGTGTAGCACAAGGCATTGGCAACGAGGTTGGCGAGCAGGGTGCGCAGCGCATCGCCATCACCGATGATGGTCGCTGCCGGGTCGAGCGCGCTGACGCCAAGGTCGATCTCCTTGGCATCGGCAAGCGTGGCGTGGTCGGCGACGACCTGGCGCAACACCTCGGCGAGGGAAATACCGGCGAACGCGCACAGCCTTGCGCCGTCTTCGTTGCGCGCCAGAGCGAGCAGTTGCTGCACGGTGTGGATCGCCCGCTCGAGCCCCGCCTTGAGGTCACCCAGCGCCTCGGAACGTTCGGCCTCGCCCGTCGCGCGTTCCAGCAGCCCCGCCTGAAGTTGCAGGGCGGTTAACGGCGTGCGCAACTCATGCGCGGCATCGGCAATGAAATCGCGCTGTACCTGCAGCGTCGCGCGCAGGCGTCCGAGCAATTCATTGAGCGAAACTACCAGCGGGCGCGCTTCGTCGGGAACGCCGCTTTCGGTGAACGGATCAAGCGCCTCCGGTGTCCGGGTCCGCACCGAGCGGGCAAGTTCGGTCAGCGGCCGGAGTTCCCGGCTGACGATCAGCCAGATCAGCAGCGCGATGAGGGGCAACAGGACCATGAACGGCGTCAGCGTGCGCAATGCAGCCGCCGCCGCCAGCCTCGCGCGCACGCTGGTCGGCTGGGCGACGGCTATGGTTTCGCCGCGGTATTGCAGGGCATAGACGCGCCAAGTCTCCTCGCTGGTTCGTTCGGTGGCGAAGCCGAGACGGGCAATCTCGGGCAGGGGCCGGTGCGGACGCGACGAGTAGATGGTGAGTCCGTTGCGATCCCAGACGCGGATGACGAAATCGAAACTCGTCTCGCCCGCGAGCGCCTCGGTTGAGCCCTGGAAGGTCTGGTTGCGCAGCGCCAGGGCAATCTGCTCCAGGTGGTAATCGAAGATGGTGTTGGCTTCTTCCTTTGCCGCGGTGAACGTCGCCCAGGCGCCGAGGAGCATGACCACGGTCATTGCCGCGGTGAGGGCCAGCACCAGTTTGCCGCGGATGGAGTTCATGCCTGTCTCGGCACCATGTAACCGACGCCACGGACATTGCGGATCAGTTCGCTGCCGATCTTGCGGCGCAGGGCGTGAATGTGCACCTCGACCGCGTTGCTGCCAATTTCCTCTTCCCATCCGTAAAGCCGGTCTTCAAGCTGGGTGCGGGAAAGGGGAACGCCGGGAGCCTGCAGCAGGGCATGCAGCAGCGCGAACTCGCGGCCCGAGAGCCTGACTGCGGTGCCGTGCAGGCGGACTTCGTGGGTCGCCGGATCGAGATGCAGCGGTCCGTGCTCGATCACCGGGGTCGCCCTTCCGGAACGTCGGCGCAGCAGCGCCCGCAAGCGCGCGGCAAGCTCGTTCAAGTCGAAAGGCTTGACGAGGTAATCGTCGGCGCCGGTATCGAGACCGGCAATCCGGTCTTCGACCGAGTCCCTGGCGGTGATGATCAGGATCGGTACCGTGTTCCGCTTCCGCCGCCATTGCGCGAGAAGTTCCAGCCCGCTCCTGCCGGGGAGCCCCAGGTCGAGCAGGATCGCATCGTATTCGTTGGTCGCTACGGCCAGTTCGGCGGAACTGCTGTCATGTGCCCAATCCGCCGTGTAGCCATCCTGGCGAAGGCCGGTGCGGATGCTGGCGCCAATCATGGGGTCGTCTTCAACGATCAGGATGCGCATCGCGAATTACGCTGAGTTGGCACGCTGTCGGCTGTGCCGATGAGAATTCCCTGACATCGTGGCGTGCTGAATGGGCATGGGGGCATTGTAGCGACATCGCCACAATGCAGCGACCGATAGGGGAAAGCCGGCTCCACAGCCTTTCGGATTATCGGTCTTCGCCGTTCCGTACCGGATGGCGCAGATCAGTTTCGCAAGCGAGTGAACGGAATGGCGGGAATATCTGTCTAAGTCGATATTATTTGCGCAGCAGCATCTCCTGTTTCCGGTGTTGAAACAGAAAGGAGGCCGTGCATGGGCTCTCTGGGCATTCAGAAACTCAAGGTCGTCGCGTTGGCTGTCGAGGACCTGCCCCGCGCAACGCGCTTTTACGGCGAAACACTGGGCCTGCCTCCGGCATTCGAGGGTTTACGTCAGGTCGGTTTCAGTCTGGGCAACGTCATCGTGATGCTGAAGTCCAGACATGACGGCTGGTATGCGCTTCCCACGGATCAACTCAATCCGCGCATCACCCTGGCAACCGATCATGCGCCCGCCACCGAGCGCGAGCTCAGGGCGCGCGGCGTGACCATTGCCAATCCCGTGCAGCCATACCCCGCGGAAGGTTTCCACGTAGGGAGCTTTCTTGACAGCGAGGGCAACAGGATCTGGTTCTGCTCGCCGATCGAAGGTGCGGTAACGGATCGAGCATGACGGCTCGGCCGGCGTTTTCGGGACCGTCGCCGGCCGGGTCGATGTCCGAGGTCCCGGTATTCATGAGGAGATCGATCATGGCCACTTACATTGCACTGATGAACTTTACGGACCAGGGGATCCGCAGCGTCAAGGAAACCACGAAACGCGCCGAAGCCGTCATGGAGGCGGCAAGGATGTTCGGCGCCAGCATGCCGCAGATCTACTGGACACTTGGGCAATATGATCTGGTTGCCGTCATCGAGGCGCAGGATGAAGAGTCGGCAACGGCGTTCGCGCTGGCAATCGGCGCTGCGGGCAATGTTCGCGGGCAGACCTTGAGAGCCTTTTCCAAGGACGAAATGAACGGAATTCTCGGCAAGATGGGATAGAAGCCATGCCGGCCCAACCGTCCCGTGGGAGTGCAGCCAATGGACGGGGAAGCCGGAGTCTGTCGTTCACATCAAGCCGTGGGCGGGTTGGCCGGAAAGTAGGCTCACCGACTGCGCTGGTGAGGTGTTGACCAAGTTTCACTTGACAAGCCAACCCACTACTGTCCGGTCATAAAATCTAATAGATTCAATTGGTTGTTGAGTTGGTTTT
>JBEOKN010000040.1:0-19645 GCA_040275885.1 Azonexus sp.
CTGTCCAGTTTCGTCTGGAATCCGTGTCCAGTTTGGTGTGGAATACGCAGTCGGGAATCCGCCACGGGCAGAACACGGTCAGGGAGGAAACCATGACGTCAGATCGATTGCGAAGCAGTGGCGACAGGGCGCGCGATGACGTGCAGACGGAGGCGTGGATCATGGCCGTCCGATCGTTGCTCGAAAGTCGGCTGGAACGGGTGTTCGAGGAAGCCATTGACCTCGGAAATAGCTACCTGCAGGCGGTGGATGTCGAGCATCAGGGTGTCGAGAGAAACCGGAAGCACACGCTGCAATTTCGGGTTGGCCGGAGCGGCCACCCAATAGCCCTCGAGTGGTACCGCACCAACTGGCAGGGCGCAAACGGGCAGGAACAGCGACTGCCGCGAATCTTCCGCTGGCGGGGCAAGGCCGACGCGCGGGTCGTGACCGTCAAACCCGATGCCGACGAGTGTCGTCGGCAAGCGGCATGCCTTGGCGACATGCTGGTTACGCTCGGCCGCCTCGAACGCTTCGTGCAGGTCCATCCATTGTGCCCGCGAGGGCAAGAGAAACCCGCCCCCTTTGGGATCACCGTCTTATCTGGCTCAACCGTCCAGAGGACGGGCTGTGAAACGTAGATTACCAGGAGGAGGTCCATCATGCGTACGTGCCGGAAATTCGCGCATTTCGATCCCTTGACCGGCGAAGTGCCTTACTGGCCTTATCCGGAACTGGGCGACAGCGTCGGGCGGGCGCGCCGGTTGCTCAGCAAGTGTAGCCACGAGGAGATCCATCATCTCGCCAGCGTGGCAAACGACGTCATCACTGAGTATTTTGCGCTGGCTCTGCATCTGGAGGTGTCCCGGCTCTTGACTGAAGGTCGCGAAGACTTCCTTGACGTCGACGCCCAAGGCTGGATTCTGGGAATCGACCCAGAGCGGGTCGCGGAACTCGATTTCCCGCGACCGGAGAACACCAGCGAGGCGGACGCGCTGCAAGCCGACTCAACGGTCTGGCCCGATGTCTTCGGCGAAACCCCTTCTGTTCAGGTGCTCAGCCGATGCCTGGCCGCGCTGGCGTTGGCCCATGTGGGCGACGCGATCCATCGGCTGCATTACCAGTACGACTTCGAGAAGCTCGAGTACGTCCACCAGCAAGCCAAGAAGCTGCAGCCCTACGACTACATCGTATCGGGACAAGCAGCCCTCGCGGCGATGGCGGCGGTGGACCGCGCCGAACGTTTGCTCGAAGGCCGGGGCGTCCTTGAAGCGGCCGACGAACACCCCAAACCCGTAACTCCGCCGGCCAGCACTGAGGGTGCGATCGCCGAGGAGCAGATGTCGTCGGCGCGGCCCGCGGACGGGGCCGAACGGAGAATCGAGCACGCCCGGCATATGGCCGCGCAAAGTCTGCGTAACCGCAATGCGTCCCGCGAGGCGGTGTTGGCCGAGTGGGACCGAGACCGCGCACTACAGGGACTGAGTCGCGCCAAAGCCGGATTGCGGCTCTCCCAGTGGCTGGCGCGACAGGACCTCGAGTTCTTCGAGCCACGGACGGTAGCCGCGTGGATTGCGGTGCACGAGAAGAGCCTCGAAGGACGCCGATGAGCGTACGTTCAGCCACGCTCTCCGTACGTCGAGCCGCAGCAGAGCGTACAGCGCGCTGCATAGCGGAGCGTACAGAGCGCTTGTAGCTGAGCGTACAGAGAGCGCAGCTCTCGTATTTCTTTTCTTTTCCGCGATAACCATGATGACCCTGCACAACACCACAGGAGTCGTCAACATGGAAGCTCACCCACGAGACCAGCGGTCGCCGCAAGCGCCGCTCAATTTGGCGAACCCATCGGCTCACCCGCCGGTTGTTGAGTCGGCTGTGCCCGCCCCGAGAACCGGAACCACCCGAACGGCGCTCGAACCCGCGCCGCTGGCGGCCACGCAGCGGCACTACCTCAACGAGGGGGAACTGGCCAATCGCTGGGGCCTCTCGCAGAAGACCCTTCAACGCTGGCGCGGAATCGGCGTCGGGCCAGTCTTTGTGAAGTTCTCGCGCCGCGTTGCCTACCCGCTCGAAAGCGCCGGCGGCATCCTGGACCATGAGGAGCGCAGCCGCTACCGCAGCACCAGCGAGCGCATTGCCCCAGGAGGTGCGGAATGACCACTGCCCTCCTCCACGAAACCCTGACGACTCCCGTCGCCGACCTCGCGCGGCAACCGGGCGACGCCCTGCATCGCCTGCAGCTCGATGCGGGCAATCTGCTGGCTGCGGTCAAGGCGGTCGTCGAGCACATCCAACGGGCGGTCGACTGCAAGGTTGCCGACCTCGACCCGCCGCTCTGCGTGCCGGAGGAGCCACTCACCGAAGCGACGCTGTGCGACTGGATCGCTACGGCACTGCCCGGCGAACGCCTGCAGTACCACCAAGGGTTGTTGCTAATGGATCGCTCAGACGCGAGCAGCCCCTACTCGACCAAAGAGCGCCTGCGCATCCATGCGGTGGCCAAACGCGCCTGGCACGCCTGCGAGCTCGGCCTGGTGCATCTGGTGAGTGAGCGCGTCGATCCCTTCGTCTTTCGCTACCTCGCGGTTCGCGCACGAATGACTCCCCTGGAATCCACCGTCCGCAAGCAACTGCTCACCCCGGCGCACTGAGCGCCCTTCTGACCCCCACGCAAGGAGAACGTCCATGGCCATCTCGCTTTCCCAACTCACCCGCGCCAGCGCACCGAAGCCGCCTCGCATCCTGATTCACGGCGTCGCCGGCGTCGGCAAGACCACCTTTGCCGCCGGCGCCAGCCATCCGGTTTTCATCCAGACCGAAGACGGTCTCGGCACGCTCGAGGCGAACCATTTTCCGATGGCGCGCACCTTCGATGACGTCATCGAGTGCTTGGTGAGCCTCTACAACGAGGAGCACGATTTCAAGACCGTCGTCGTCGACAGCGCCGACTGGCTGGAACCGCTGATCTGGGCCAAGACCTGCAAGGAGTACGGCTGGAAGGATCTGGAGTCCCCCGGCTACGGCAAAGGCTACCTCGCCGCCATGGAGTTCTGGCGTCAGTACCTCGACGGCATCAATGCCCTGCGCGACGAGCGCGGCATGAGCATCGTGCAGATCGCCCACACCGACATCAAGCGCTTCGACAGCCCCGAGCACGATCCCTACGACCGTTACGTGATCAAGCTGCACCCCCGCGCGGCCGCCTTGCTGCAAGAACACGCCGACATCGTGCTCTTCGCCAATTACCGCATCAGCACCGTCAAGGCCGACGTCGGCTTCAACAAGAAGGTGAATCGCGCCCTGGGTTCGGGCGAACGCGTGATCCACACCGCCGAACGCCCGGCCTTTCTCGCCAAGAACCGCTATGCCCTGCCGGACACCTTGTCGCTCGACTGGTCCGCGTTCGCACAGGCGATGCCACTCACGCTACAGCCGTTGCTCGTCTCGCAGTAACCCCAGCCACCCCAACCAGGAGAAATCACCATGGCTTCCTTCGGACACACCTTCGATGCCTCGACCATCGAACCCACCACCGCCTTTGAAATCCTGCCGCCAGGCCAGTACCTCGTGCAGGTCGTGGCCAGTGAAATGCGCGTCACCAGGGACGGGCTTGGACAATATCTGTACCTCGAACTCGACATTCTTGAGGGACCGTATGCCGGCCACAAGCTTTTCGACCGGCTGAATCTGGTCAACCCCAACCCCGACGCCGTGCAGATCGCACAGCGCAGTTTGTCGGCACTCTGCCGCGCCGCCGGCCGGATGCAGGTCAGCAACAGCGAACAACTGCACCTGATCCCGATTCGCGTCGACGTCAAGGTTCGCCCGCCGAAGGGGGAGTTCGGCGAGAGCAATTCGATTCGCTATGTCGTCGAGAACTCGGCGCCTGCTGCGATCCCGTCGGCCCCTGCTGCTCGCGCCGCTCCAGCGCGTCCAGCTCCCGCCAGTGCCCAGAGCACACTCCCCTGGAAACGTCAGGGCTGACATCATGCCTGCGCCAGACGTCACTCCTCTACCCCGCGCCGCGTCAGCTTGTCGCGAGCGACTGGTCGAACTGCGGGGCGAGATCGCCTCGATCAAGACCCAGATCGCCACGGTGGACATCGCGCGTCAGGCGCGGCGCGGGGCACTCGATGCCCAGTCGTTCCATCGCGCAAAAACGGCGCTACGCTTCAAGCAGCAGGAGGTCGGGCGGGTGACCGCGCATCTCGCCATGCTGGCGGGCGACCGCCCGCGGGAGCGCTTCAAGGACACGCTGATCGACGTGCTGCGCGAGCAACTTCCGGACGACACCTGGCAGGCGGCACTGGCGGCCGCCCGCGCGCGGCAACAAAGTGAGGTCGGTCGTGGCTAACTTGCCGGCCGTTGTCAGCCCAACCGGCGAGGCGATCTTTGCCGCCTACGAAGCGGACGCTCGCCAGGGCTTCCGCTGTCACCTCGGCGCCTCGCTGATCGGCAAGTCCTGTGAGCGCGCGCTGTGGTACGACTTTCGCTGGACCACCGTTGCATCCCATCCAGGTCGAGTGCTGCGCCTCTTCGAGACCGGGCAGCTGGAGGAGACCCGCCTCGTGCGCAACCTGCGGCGCACCGGCGCCACCGTACTCGACGTCGATCCCGACACCGGGCGCCAGTGGCGGGTCGAGGCGCACGGCGGCCACTTCGGCGGGTCGCTCGACGCCGTCGCACTGAACCTGATCGAAGCGCCCAAGACCTGGCACGTCGTGGAGTTCAAGACCCATTCACGCAAGAGCTTCGCCGATCTTTTGGCCAAGCGCGTCCGGGACAGCAAACCGCAGCACTTCGCACAGATGCAGATCTACATGCACCTGACCGGCATGACCCGAGCGATGTACCTGGCGGTGAACAAGGACACGGACGACCTCTACGTCGAGCGGGTCAAGGTCGATACCGCGTACGCCGATCGGCTGCTGGCAAAAGCCGCTCGCATCCTCTTCGCCGCGCGGCCGCTCGACCGGGTCAGCGAGGATCCGGCGTGGTACGAGTGCCGAATGTGCGCCCATGCCGAGGTCTGCCGGGGTCAAGCCGCCGCCGCTGTGAACTGCCGCACCTGCCTCTCTTCGACACCGGTCGAGGGGGGCTGGTGGTGTGAACGACACCAGCGGGCCTTGTCCGAGGCCGACCAGCGCGCCGGCTGCGACCAGCATCTCTACCTCCCCGACCTGGTGCCGTGCGAGCAGATCGACGCCGGTACGGACTGGGTCAGCTATCAACTTCCCGGTGGCGAAATCTGGCGCGACAGCGGCCGCCACAAGTACGCGGAGCATTCGCTATGACCCTGACCGTGCGGCCGTACCAACAGGCGGCCATCGATGGCATCTACCAGTATTTTGAGGGGGAGACCGGAAATCCCCTGGTCATCATCCCGACCGCTGGCGGCAAGTCCCTGGTGATGGCCCGCTTCATCGAAGGCGTGCTGAAAGCGTTTGCGGACCAGCGCATTCTCGTCGTGACGCACGTCCGCGAGCTGATCGAGCAGAACTACCGCGAACTGATCCGGCTCTGGCCGCAGGCGCCGGCCGGCATCTACTCGGCGGGACTCAAGCAGCGAGACATCAGGGCGCGCATCCTGTTTGCCGGCATCCAGTCGATCCACAAGCGCGTCTATGACGTGCAGCAGTGCGACTTGGTATTGATCGACGAAGCGCACCTGATCCCGCGCTCGTCGAACACCCTGTACCGGCGCTTCCTCGACGGTTTGACGCGCATCAACCCGCTGCTCAAGGTGATCGGTTTCACGGCCACGCCGTACCGCCTGGACTCCGGACGGCTCCACGAGGGCGATGGCGCGATCTTCACCGACATCGCCTACGAGGTGTCGGTACGCGACCTGATCGACCAGGGCTATCTGTCGCCGCTGGTCTCCAAGCGCATGGCGACGCAACTCGATGTCGGCGGCGTGGGCACCCGTGGCGGCGAGTTTATTGCGCGCGAGTTACACGCCGCTGTCGACCGGGAGGCGATTACCCAAAGTGCCGTGGCCGAGATCGTCGCCTACGGTCAGGATCGCCGCTCGTGGCTGGTGTTCTGCTCCGGCGTTGAACACGCGCTCCACGTGCGCGATGCGATCCGGGCGCACGGCATTGCCTGCGAAACCATCGTCGGCAAGACCCCCAGCGCCGAGCGCGAGTCGCTGATCGAGGCCTTCAAGGGCGGCAAGATCCGCTGCCTGACCAACGCCAACGTGCTCACCACCGGTTTCAATGCCCCCGGGGTTGATCTGATCGCGATGCTGCGACCGACGAAGTCGGCGGGGCTGTACGTGCAGATCGTCGGGCGCGGCTGCCGGCTGGCGCCGGGCAAGAGCGACTGCCTGGTGCTCGATTTCGCGGGCAACATCGCGCGTCACGGACCGATCGATGCGATCAAGCCGAAACGTCCCAGCGAGGGCGACGGCGACGCGCCGATCAAGGTGTGCCCGGACTGCGCCAGCAGCGTTCATGCGGCGGCGCGCGAGTGCCCTGAGTGCGGGCACGCGTTTCCCCCGCCCGCGCCAATGATCGAGGCCCGGGCCAGTACGCTCGAGGTGCTCTCAAGCCTGGTCAAGCCCGAGTGGGTGGCGGTGAGCCAGGTTTGCTACGCACGCCACGAGAAGCCCGGCAAGCCGCCCTCGCTGCGCGTCGAGTACTGGTGCGGCCTGTCGGCCCATCACGAGTGGATCTGCGTCGAGCATACCGGCTACCCCCGCCAGAAAGCAGCGACCTGGTGGGCCGCGCGCGCACCGGGTACGGCCTTACCGAAAAGCGTCGACGAAGCGCTCCAACACGCCCCGGCTTTGCGGCAACCAGCCGAGATCGCGGTACGCCCGAGCGGGCGCTACACCGAAGTCGTCGCGGCGCGCTTCTGATGCTCTGCGACGTGTGCCGCCGCGACTACCGTGGTTTTGGTTACTCACCCCGTCTGACCCGCCAGAGCGGCCCCGATCTGTGGGCTTGTTCGATGCGGTGTCTGGACATTATCGGGAGGCTCAAAGGAATGATCGACCCCAATGAACATGAAGAAGCCGCACTGCGTCAGGCCAGCGCCTTGGGCGGCGAGTACGTCGAATCGCTCGGCCGCACCAATCTGGCCCAGTGGTCGGAGCACGAATGGTCGACGCTGATCGACGTCGTGGTCACCGCTTTCCAGGATCACCTGCGGGACGCCTACACCCAAGACCCGCCGTTTTGAGGAGGGGAGCATGACCGCTTCCAGTTTCATGGCGCAGTTGGGCGCCAAACTCGTCGACGGCGGGTTTCCGATCTTGCCGATTCAGCCCGGTACCAAGAAGCCGGGCGTGTTTCGCCGAGGGACTTGGCACGACTACCCGGCGTGGAGTCGCCATTGCACGCGCGACACCACCGAGCACGAGATTGACGTCTGGGGCGACTGGCCGGATGCCGGCATCGGCGTCGCTGCGGGACGAGTGATCGGTATCGATATTGATGTACTCAGCGATCCCCGGTTGGCCAAGCGCATCGAGGTCCTGGCCCGCGAGATGCTGGGCGACACGCCGGCCTTGCGGATTGGGCGTGCGCCCAAACGCCTGCTGGTCTATCGCGCCGAACAGCCCTTCAAGGGGTTCAAGTTGCCGCCGATCGACGTGCTGGGCCTGGGCCAGCAGTTCGTCGCTTACGGCATCCATCCAGAAACCGGGCAACCCTACGACTGGCCGCTGGACACGCTGGCCGAGATCGCCATCGACGATCTGCCGGCGATCACCGAGGCGCAGGCGCACGCTTTTGCCACGGCAGCGATCGCGCTGGTGCCGCCTGAACTGCGGCCGGCGCGGCTGCCGCACCTTCAAGGCGCTGAAACAGCCGCTGGCGGGGTTGGGGAACAGCGCGGCACGCTTGAGGCGGTCACCGAGGCACTGAGTTTCATCGCGAACGATGACCTCGACTACGACAGTTGGGTGCGCATCGGCTTGGCGATCAAGGGCGCGCTCGGCGACGACGGCTGGCCACTGTTCCAGGCCTGGTCGGGGCGTGCAGCGAAGAATGTTCCTGAGACGACCGTGAAAGCCTGGAAAGGCATGAAGCCGAGCCGCATCGGGGCGGGCACGCTCTACAAACTGGCGCTTGAGTCAGGCTGGGAGCCTGCCGCGACGCTACCTCTCAACGGAACGCTGGCGCTGAACGGTGATCATCCGGCGAAGGCGATGCTGCAGTCCCTGGGAAAATCGACGCCGATCACTGCGCGCGCGTCAGCCAGTTCCGCACAGGCAAACCCGCCCAAGGCGCCACCCATGCCGGCCGGCTGGGACCAGGTCGGCGGCGTGATCGCCGATATGATGGAACTGATGAAAAGCAGTGCCAAGCGGCCGCAGCCGGTGCTGGCGCTGGGTGCATCGCTGGCGGCGGTCGGCGCGTTGATGGGACGGAAGTACTGCACGGCGAGCAACATCCGCTCGAACCTCTACGTGGTCGGGATCGCTGAGAGTGGCGCTGGCAAGAACAACAGCCGGGTGGTGATCAACGAACTCTTTCGCATCGCCGGACTGTTGCAGTATCTCGGGGGGAACAAGATCGCCTCGGGATCCGGTCTTCTCGCCGGGATTCGGCGCCAGCCGGCGATCCTGTTCCAGTTGGACGAGTTCGGCATGTTCCTGTCAGCCGCCGCCGATCGCAAGCGTTCGCCGCGCTATCTGTGCGAGGTGCTCGATTTGCTGACTGAGCTCTTCACGACGTCGGGCACGACTTACTTTGGCATCGAGTATGCCCACAGCCAGGCCGAGGCCGCGCATCGGGCGATCCATCAGCCCTGCGTGTGCATCTACGGCACGACGACACCCTTGCACTTCTGGCAGGCGCTGCAGGCGGCGAACGTCGCTGATGGTTCGCTGGCGCGCTTCCTGATCCTGCAGAGCGAGGAGGACTTCCCGGACAGCAACAAACGCTTCGGCAGGATTGATCCGCCGCAGGACCTGATCAACCGCCTGTTGTTGATCCATCAGGGCGGGGGCAAGCTGAGCGGCAACCTGGCCGACGTGGGGGCGGTCGATGAGCTATCACCCATGCCCCGAACGGTACCGATGGATGGCCCAGCGGAAGCCATCTTCAGTACGCTAGACGATGAGTTGCTGAGCGAGCTGCGCGCATCGCACGGCACCGGTTTCGCGTCGATTCTGGCGCGCATCGAGGAGAACGCCACCAAGCTGGCGTTGATCCGCGCGGTCTCGCGGGATGCGGTGGATCCGGAGATCACCGGTGGCGACGCCGAGTGGGGCATCCTGATTGCGCGGCACTGTGCCGCGCAGACGATCCGGGAGGTGTCGATGCGGGTATCGGAGAACACGATCGAGTCGAACCACAAACGCGCGATGGTAATTCTTCAAGCCGCAGGTGAGGACGGTATGACCAAGCGCGAATTCACCCGTCGCACCCAGTTCATGGATCTGCGTCAGCGCGACAGCGTCCTGCGAACGCTGCTGGACGCCGACCTGATCGAGATCGAGATACGTCAAGCCAAGGGCCGTCCTGCACAAGTGATCAAGGTCACGCCGTGACGCGGGCCAAAGGCATAACGTCAAGTGGCGAGAGTGGCCACCGACCGGTTTTGCCCTTCTCACAGACGCCTGTGCAGGATGGCACGTTGGGAGAGCAGCGAGGAGGTGTAGATCGGGAGGGACATCCGTCAGTTTCGAGACGACTCGACGAACGCTCGCAAACGATTAAAAAACATGGACTTAGAAGAACACTGGCGAGCATGCGTCAATTCGTCATTCCGTCAAGCCTACATATACCCAGAGATACCTGTAGACACCCGCCCAGAGAGAGAGGGAAAAAATAGGTATCTATATTGACGGAATGAATTATTGACGTATGTCTACTCTCTCTCTACAGGTATCTAGATTGACGTATTGACGAAATGACCTATCTCAAGACTCTCTCCAGGGGATCCCCCCCTTGGATGAGATATTGAAGCTATTGCCGTAGTCCCGTTCTTGCTCTGACCCGTACCCGATCCCGATCGGGCATGAGGGAGCGCCGAAGGCCCTGACCCGGTCGCGTGCACGCTCCTCCAGGCCGCCACTAGCCTTTTGGAGGATTTGCACATGTCCCACCACCCCACAACGCAGCCAGCGGCTTCTGCCGCCGCCCTCCCTGGCGCAACGCTCGCTCTCGATCTCGGCCAGCACACCGGCTGGGCGCTGGCCTATCCACGCGGTCCCATCACCTCGGGTACCGCGACCTTCAAAGCGGGCCGCTTCGAGGGCGGCGGCATGCCGCTGCTGCGCTTCGCCGCGTGGCTCGACGAATTGCACGCCAAGGCCGGTCCGCTGACTGCCGTCGTGTTCGAGGAAGTGCGCGCGCACCGAGGCACGGCGGCGGCCCACACCTACGGCGCCTTCCTCGGCCAGCTCACGGCGTGGTGCGAACTCCACCAGGTCCCCTACCAGGGCGTGCCGGTGGGCACGATCAAGAAGCACGCGACCGGACGCGGCAACGCCGGCAAGGACGAGGTAATCGCCGCGATGCGCGCCAAGGGTTTTTATCCCGCCGACGACAACGAAGCGGATGCGCTGGCGCTTCTGCAATGGGCGCTGAAAGGGGGCGCGCGATGAGCCGACTGACCTGCGCGCTCGGGCGCCTGGTGCCGGTGGCGCCAGCGACCGAAGACGAGCTGCGGGCGATGCGTGCCGCCGCTTGGCACAAGCAGGGCGTCCTCGCGGTGTCGCTCGAATCGGTCACCAACCGTTGGGAGCGCACGCTCATCGAGGCGATCGGCAGCCGGCTCTACGGACGCCGGCAGAAGGCTTCCGATCGCCGTGGGGAGAACTCGCGATGAGCGCCAAGACGAAACCAGCACCGTACGGTCCGGTGCGCCCGCTGGCCGGCAGTCGTCAGGTCGAGTGGGTGCGCGAGGCATCCGGTGAGCACCAGGGCAACGAGCACTTCCGTACCATCGATTCGCTCAGGCTGATGCTGAAGAACGGCACCATCACGCCACCGATGCACGACGCCGGGCAGGAATTCTCGGCCACGTTCGCGCGGGCTCAACTGGACGGACCGCGCGCGCTGGCGCTTGACCGCATTCGCGGTGGGCAGTGGTGCGACAGCATAACCGAGCGCACCGCCTTTGCCCGCAAGCGTATCGGCCAGGCGCTCGACGCCGTGGGCGGTATCGGCAGTCCGGGCGGCTCGGCGGTATGGCACGTCGCCGGGCTCGGGCAAAGCGTCAAGGAGTGGTCGGCGCAACAAGGCTGGAACGGTCGGCCGCTGTCACAGCCCGAGGCGCGCGGGATCCTGGTCGCGGCGCTCGCCATGCTTGCTATGCATTACGGGTATTTACGTGAGGCCGGGAGCAAACCCCTTGACCGGTGAACATCGAAGGCCTAGCATTTCGTCAGCCTCAAACAAAAGCGCCTGCCGATCCTCCTCGCCGCAGGCGTTTTTGCATTCTGGCTCGACTTGACCCGCCCCTGTGGCGGGTTTTTGCTTTCAGCGCCGCACCCTCCTGGAACTCCCGAACACCATGCTCAACGTCGAGTACCGCAAGGTCGAGGCGCTGATTCCCTGCGCCCGGAATCCGCGTACCCACACCGCCGAGCAGGTGGCCAAGATCGCCGCCAGCATCGTCGAGTACGGGTGGACCAACCCGATCCTGGTCGATGGCGACAACGGCATCGTCGCCGGTCACGGCCGACTCGCCGCGGCGCGCAAGCTAAATCTGGACGATGTGCCGGTCATCGAACTGGCCCACCTCACGCCAACCCAGAAGCGCGCCTATCTCATCGCGGACAACCGCATGGCGCTGGATGCCGGCTGGGACGACGCCATGCTGGCGCTGGAACTCGACGACCTGAAGCTGGCCGACTTTGATCTGTCGTTGACGGGGTTCGACGCCGCCGAGATCGAGGCCTTGCTGAGCAACGATGCCGATGGTGGCGACGGCGGCCAACAGCCAGAATCTGACGCGGCCGACGACGTACCCGATGTCCCGACCAATCCCGTCGCTCGCACCGGCGACGTGTGGGCCTTGGGTCAGCATCGCCTGATCTGCGGTGACGCCGCTGACTCTGCCGTGATCGCCACACTGATGGCCGGCGATCGGGCGCGGGTCTGCTTCACCTCACCGCCCTACGGCAACCAGCGCGACTACACCAGCGGCGGCATTACCGATTGGGACGGATTGATGCGCGGCGTGTTCACAGATCTTCCGATGACCGACGACGGTCAGGTGCTCGTCAACCTCGGTCTGATCCACCGCGACAGCGAAGTGATCCCGTACTGGGACAACTGGCTGGCGTGGATGCGCACCGAGGGCTGGCGGCGGTTCGCGTGGTACGTCTGGGACCAGGGGCCCGGGATGCCTGGCGACTGGTCCGGACGTTTCGCCCCGAGCTTCGAGTTCGTCTTCCACTTCAACCACCAGAGCCGCAAACCGAACAAGATCGTTCCCTGTAAGCACGCCGGCCAGGAATCGCACCTGCGCGCCGACGGATCGTCGACTGCGATGCGCGGCAGGAATGGCGAGGTCGGCGGCTGGACGGCAGCGGGCCAACCCACGCAGGAGAACCGGATTCCCGACTCGGTGATTCGGGTCATGCGCCACAAGGGCAAGATCGGGCAGGACATCGACCACCCCGCCGTCTTCCCGATCGCCTTGCCGGAGTTCATCCTCGAGGCCTACTCCGACACCGGCGACCTCGTCTTCGAGCCCTTCTGCGGTTCGGGTACGACGATGCTCGCGGCGCAGCGTACCGGCCGCATCGCCCGCTCGGTCGAGATTGCCCCCGAGTACGTCGATGTGGCGATCAAGCGCTTCCAGCAGAATTTTGCCGGCGTGCCGGTGACGCTCGTGGCCACCGGCCAGACGTTTGACGAGGTCGCCGACGAACGACTGGGGAGCGACGATGCTGACCGTTGAGCAGTGGCCGATCGACCGACTGATCGAGTACGCGCGCAACCCTCGCAAGAACGACCATGCCGTCGACCAGATGGCCGCCGCCATCCAGGAGTTCGGCTTTCGGATCCCCTGTGTCGCCCAGTCCGATGGGCGCCTGGTCGATGGTCACCTGCGCCTGAAGGCGGCGCGCAAGCTCGGGCTCGACACGGTGCCGGTGATCCTCGCCGACGACCTGACGCCGACGCAGATCAAGGCCTTTCGTCTGCTGGCCAACCGCTCGGCGACCTGGGCCGAGTGGGACGACGATCTGCTGCGCCTCGAACTCGATGAGCTGAAACTCGACGAGTTCGACCTAGCGCTGACCGGCTTCGATGCCGACCAGTTGCTGGAGATCATGGCCGGCGAGGAGACCAGCACCGAAGGCGAGACAGACGACGACGCTGTTCCGGACCTACCGGAAACACCGGTGTCGCGACTGGGTGATGTGTGGGTGCTCGGCAAGCACCGGCTGCTGTGCGGGGATGCCACGCAAGAAGGCAGCTACCCGGCGCTTCTCGGCACCGATCACGTGTCGATGCTCTGGCAAGACCCGCCGTACAACGTGAACTACGCCAACAGCGCGAAGGACAAAGTGCGCGGCAAGAATCGCGCGATCATCAACGACAACCTGGGTGACGGGTTCCACGATTTCCTGGTGGCGGCCCTCACCCCGGCGCTGGCGCGCTGCGATGGCGCGGTCTACATCGCGATGTCCTCCAGCGAGCTCGACGTGCTGCAGTCCGCCTTCCGCGCCGCCGGTGGCCACTGGTCGACCTTCATCATCTGGGCGAAGAACACCTTCACGCTGGGCCGCGCCGACTATCAGCGCCAGTACGAGCCGATGCTCTACGGTTGGCCCGAGGGCGGCAAGCGCCACTGGTGCGGCGACCGTGACCAGGGCGACGTGTGGCAGATCAAGAAGCCGGTCAAGAACGATCTGCATCCGACGATGAAGCCCGTGGAACTCGTCGAGCGCGCGATTCGCAATTCGAGCCACCCGGGCGATACGGTGCTCGATTGCTTCGGCGGCTCCGGTACCACGCTGATCGCCGCCGAGAAGTCGGGACGGTCCGCGCGGTTGATGGAACTGGACCCCAAGTACGTCGATACCATCGTTCGCCGCTGGCAGGACTACACCGGCAAGAACGCCACCCGGGAGTCGGATGGCGTTGAGTTTGATGCGGTGTTGGGTCAGGCCGAGAGTGCTTCCTCGGAGATCGCGCAGTGAATTACAAACCCCGTCAGGTAGGGCAAGCCTTGCGGGATGCCGGAGTCTTTGCTGGTCCGGCGGTTGATCGTCCAGCCCATCCATTGCGTGATGGCGGCGTGAATCGCCTGCTCGACGTGCTTGCCGACCAGCATCTGGTTGCGGACATCATCAGAAAAGTGTCGTCCGTGGCGGCTGTCGAGGAAGAGCCTGACCGATTCGAGCGGCTCGCCGGTAGCGTTGGAGATTGCGGTCATGGCCAAAAGCCATGCGACTTCGGCATTGTCCTGCATGCCGCCGTAGAAGCCCCAGGCTTCGTTCTCGGTGGCGGGGATCGGGTTGGCGATGGTGTTGGCGGTGGTCATGGTGTTTCTCCCGTTTGCGTTGATGACAGAGACATGATTGCTCTACCACGAACACAAGCCAAGTGCTTTCTCAATCATTTTGGCAACGCTTTCAGTCTTCCCAAATGGACGTTGCATCGCGTGCAATCCCGATGCGCGCCCGGTCGTCGTCGCTTGCTGCTTCGACCACCGCGCTGCCTGTTTTCGTGTTGACGCCCGCTTTGCCGGTGGTACAGAAAGTCTTGCCGTCGTGGATGATGATGCTCGGCGCCGCCTTGCTGAACTCGATCTGGATGCTCATCATGCCGCGGTTGCGACCGTTGGAATCGGTCACGTTGGTCTGGAGGGTGGTCTTGGCGGTCATGGCATGCTCCTCGGGGTAGTTGGCTGCGACACCCGTATGAACGCGCTGTTTGATTGACAAGGCAAGCGCGTTCTCAATCATCGCGGGCCCATGGCGCCTTGGCTTGCACAGACGCGCCGTGTGGCGTCGTCGTGTCGCCGGCGAGTCCTTGTTTGACGACGCCGATTCAGCACCACGTCACGCCAGACCGCAGTTCGTGGGCAACCGCCAGCAGGTGAAAGACCTCCTTGATGCGCCGGATGACACCCTCCTGGTCGATGCCCGGGTCGATGACGCGAACGCCCCGCTGGATGGTTGGCTGGCCATCGATCTCAAGGATGCGGGTCGGACCGCTCTCGTCGGTCGGTGGGACGGTCTGAATTCCCCAGGCCTGATGCAACGCCCGGATGGCCCGTTGACGCAGGCGCGGCAGTTCGGCGAAGTCGATCTCGCCGTAACCCTCGGAGGTGTCGATGCCCAGCGCACCCAGCACGATGGCCGCATTGCGATTGGAGTAGTTGACCTCCGTTTCGGGCTGCTGGTCGATGCGGATGGTAATGCTCATGGTGTGGCTCCCTGGCGTGGTTGGTGGCGACACCCCGATGAACGCGCTGTTTGATTGAGAAGCCAAGCGCCACGACGATCATTCGCGTGACCCGACGTCTCGTTCGAGATGGCCTCAACCCTGGCTGTCGAGTTGGAAACTGCCCGGGCCGTTGCCTTCGTCGTCGGCCAGGAAGATGAGGGTTCGCTTCTGCCCGTTGGGCAAGGTAATGACCAGACCGAAGAATTCGTCGCCGTACTCGTCGACGCCGGTTCGGGCAAGGTTGGTGATGGTGCCGCCCAACAGCGGGCGCAATTGCTGGAGATGAAAGTCGGCGGCGGAGGGTGGGATGCTGGTGGTCATGATGGACTCCTTTGGTGTACTGGTTGACGAGGGAAGATGGCCATCGGCTCTAAACGTCCCGCAGGACAGTGATGCCGGCCTGCGCCAGGGTCAACGCGGCGCTCGCGAAGATCGCCTCGGCCATCCCCGGACACGCCTGGGTGTCGTCGAGTAATTCGTCGACGACTTCGCGAGACCGAGCGCGCATCGCCACGAGTGCCGCCTCGCGCCGTTCGTGGCTGGCGGTCCTGATCTCCGGGCAGAGCCGGATCAGCGTGGTGAGGGCGGCGGTGGCGAGTTGGTTGCCGAGGGTATCCAGGTTGCTGGTTTGGGTCGGGGTCATGGCGGGCTCCTGCGGTGGTTGATGACAATCGTATGAACGCGCTGTTCGCTGCTGAAGCCAAGCGGAATCACAATCTTCGTCGGCTGGCCCCTGGCGTCGTGACGCTCGCCACCTCCTCGGCGTTGGCCCTGCGGGTTGCACGGCCGCGCCGTGTGGCGCTTCGACGCCGCCGGTTGACTACTTGGTGCACCGCGCCAGTTCCGGCGCCCAGACGCCAAAACGCCCGGTGGCCCGGGCGTCTGGCGAGATGGTTGGCGGCTAGGCCACCAATTTCTCCGCCAGCTGGTACGCGTGATCCTTGAACCGGGCGCCCGGGCCAAACCAGGCGGCGTTCAACCGGTTGTCCTGGAGGCGGCCCTTCTCGTGGTCGATGTACTCGGTGGTGGCGTTGAGCAGACCCCACAGGGTCTGGTCGGTCGCGTCCTGGTGGCCGCCGATCATCTCGCCGGCAAAGAGTTCGACGATGCGGCGGTAGCCCTTGGACTTCCTGACCTGCTCAGGCGTGTAACTCTGCCCGTAGGGCATGAAGGGCTGGAACAAGTCCTGCAGCCAGCCATCGGTTTCGAGATCGGTCAGTTTCCGGCCGGCCATCAGCCCGGCCTTCTGCTGGAACTCGTCCCAGGCGTCCAGCGCGATGCCCAGGTCCGCCCGGACCGCTTTGGCATCGAAGATCGCCTGGTGCGAGATCGTCACCTGACGCTGCGCATCCCGGTTGCGCAGGGAGGCCTGCAGCGTGTTGTTACACACGACCCGAATCGTCGTAAACCGCGCCACGGTCGCCATCGTGCCGTCGTAGGAGGTCGCCAGCAGCAGGTAGGGGGCGACTTCGTCGTCCAGGATGCGGGCGTTCTTGCCAACGCGCCCCAGTGCCCAGATGCGCCGGCCATTCATCAGCGCGCCGACGGTCTCGATGCGGAACTGCTTGGCCTCGGCCAACGCACCGAAGAAGTTGAGAATGTCCGCCGGCTGGACCACCTGGTAGTCGGACGAGACGACCGACAAGGGTGCGCCACAGTCGCTGCGGTACAGCACGTGCTTGTCGGCAAAGGACTCGCGCTGGTTCGTGACGGTGCTGTCGAACTGGACCTCGGCCTTGAGGGCGCGCCATTCGAGCTGCGCGGCCTTCTGCCAGACCTCGACGCTGGCCTCGGGATCGACCGTTTGCCCGAGCCCGTGCCAGGGGACATCGGTGTCCGTGGCGTAGGCGATGGCGGCTTGGCCGGTGGTGAAGTCGATCTGGTGCGCCATGGTGTTTCTCCTTCGTGGTGTGGTTGATGACGATCATATGAACGCGCTGTGCCCAACACAAGCCAAGCGATTTTTTAGTCCTCTGTCGTTTATCTTCGCCGTGGCTCCAAACGCAAGAACGCCCGGTGGCCCGGGCGTCTGGTGATGCTGTGGCGACTCACACCATGTGGCGTGGGTCGCCGGTCAGGATTTCGAGCCAGTCCATGACGTAGTGCTCGCCGGAGACGCCTTGGGTGCGCACCTGGCGCACGCGCTTCATGGTGAGATTCCACTCCTTGGCAATGCCGCGGATCGTCTTGTGATGCTTGCGCATCAGGTGCTGGATGGTTTGGGCGCTGAGGGTGTTCATGGTGGTCTCCTGCTGGCGTTGATGACGATCGTATGAACGCGCTGTCTGGCGCCGAAGCCAAGCGCCTTCTCAATCTTTTTCGGGGCGGCTGGATGTTTCCAACCACCCCTTCGGTGACTACCCAATGTGGTAGATGCGCTCACCACCCTGGGGTTTCTCCGAGGTGATCGTCAGCCCGAGTTTCTTCTTGAACGCGCCGGCAAACGCGCCTCGCACGGTGTGCGACTGCCAGCCGGTGGATGCGCAAATTTGCGCAATTGTCGCGCCCTCGGGGCGTTTGAGCAGGGCGATCACCGCTGCCTGCTTGCTGTTCTCGCGGGTGCGGGGCTTCGCCGTCGTCGCTTGCTTCTCGGCCACCCATTGCG
Source organism: Azonexus sp. (assembly GCA_040275885.1). Classification (GTDB taxonomy): domain Bacteria; phylum Pseudomonadota; class Gammaproteobacteria; order Burkholderiales; family Rhodocyclaceae; genus Azonexus. The sequence continues at coordinate 17,953 of JBEOKN010000040.1, forward strand.
CCTCCGTGGCGCCCAGGGCAGCTTCCACCTCCGGGTCGGGATGCGTGGTCGGCAGTGCCGGCGGGGTGCGCCCCAGGGCGTCGTAGCCAACCGGCGAGATGAACCAGTCAGCGTCGCTGCCGGTGATGAGGGCTTTGTTGCAGAGGCCCTCGATCACCTTCTTGCGGGCGCCGCCCTTGACGTTGTCGGGGAACCAATTGACACGGCCATCGGGTTGCTCGGCAGCCTGTTCGAGGACCAGGCGCTGGGTGTCGGTGAGTGCGGTGCGGGTCATGGCGATCTCCTTGATCGGGGTTGATGACGAGCACATGAACGCGCTGTTCAATCACGAAGCCAAGTCCTGCCAACCAGAAAGACGCGAATGCCCTTGCGTGCCCCGACTCCCTGCCGACACCCGGGTTGCGGTGCGGTGCTGACCACACCCGGCTATTGCGACGCGCACCGTGCCGATCACCGGCAGTGGGACAGCAATACGGGGAAGAGGAAGCGACAAGAGAAACGTGCCCTGCCCACAAACAGCGCCGCGTGGCGAGGCCTGCGCGCTCGGCTTCTGCGTGAGGCACCGCTATGTCAGGAGTGCCTGCGGCTCGGTGTCTTGTGCGCCGCCAGCGTCGTCGATCACATCGATGGCGATAGCCACAATAACGACCGATCGAATCTGCAGTCGCTCTGCAGTCGCTGCCACGCCAGAGTCACGGCGAGGCACGACGGCGGCTTTGGCAACCCGAACCGGCGTCGCCAAGCGGACCGAGACTGCTGAGCGTGTCAGCGTCGGTCGATGGCCACTCGATGTCCGGCTGCGCACGCACGAAGCAAGGCCAGATCATTCGCTCATCATCACATTATACGTTCAGCATGAATGGAAAATGCCAATTGTGTAGATATGGAAGTCCAGCTTCGCGAAATGACTCGGCTGCAGGCCCCTAGGGGCCTAGGTTCTCTACAATGGCATATGCTGGATGCGTGCGCGTGGTCAATTTTTTGCGCGTGCAAATTAGAAAACTTTTTTTTGGCGGAAAATGGCGCTTGAGCATTGATTTCATTGGGGTTTTTGGCAAATCGAGCGGTGCCAAATCCGGCTCGATTTCGGCCAAAATCGGCGCAAAAGGGCCATTTCGCGGGGTGATTTCGTATGGCCGCTCCCGGACGTAAGCCCCTGCCCGTGGTCGTGAAAGAGATCAAGGGGACGCTGCAGAAGTGCCGCAGCAACGTGCGCGAACCGAAACCGACGACGGCCTTGTGCACCCCGCCCGAGTACATGTCGGACAGCGCCAAGGAAGCATGGAACTACGCGGTGGCCAATTCACCACCCGGGCTGCTGTCGGCACTCGATGGCGCGGTGCTGGAGCGCTGGGCGAACTGCTCCGGGATGTACCGCGAGGCACTCTCCAAGATCAACAAGGCCGGGGTCTCCGGGATGATGATCAAAACGCCCAGCGGCATCCTGCGGCGCTCGCCCCTGATGGACGTGATCCGGGATCTGGCGCTGGAGATGAAGGGCTACGAGGCCGAGATGGGATTCACCCCGGCGGCGCGCTCACGCATCTCGCTGCCGGCGGAATCGACGACCGAGTCGGATCCGTGGTCGGAGATTGCCGGATGACGGCCAACCGCAGTTACACGACGATCGCCCGCCAGTACGCCAAGGCCGTCGTCACCGGCAGGGTTCTCACCGGCAAGTGGGTGCGCGAGG
>JBEOKN010000041.1:0-4349 GCA_040275885.1 Azonexus sp.
ATGCCGCCGATCGGCATCATGCAACTGGCTTCCTGGCTGGAAAAGTTTGGTCACCAGGTTCAATTGCATGACTGTCTCGGCCCCTACGCGCCGCCGACCATCGCCGAGAATGCCGAGATCGTGCTGGCCAGCGACCCGGAAATGGTCGGCTTTTCGGCGACCACGTCCGGTTTCATGGACGCCTTCGAGATTGCCGCCTACATCCGTGAGCGCCGGCCCGGGATCAGGATCGCTTTCGGCAACGTCCATGTTTCCTCGCTCGGCGCGCCGATCCTCGAACATTTTCCGGAGATCGACTACCTGATCATTGGCGAAGGCGAGGGGGCGATGCTCGATCTGGCCGACGGCAAGCCGCTGAAAGCCATCGGCAACCTGATCTACCGCGACGAAAACGGCAGGATCCGCGTCAACCCGCGCCGCGACCGTATCCTCGATCTCGACGAACTGCCCTTCCCCGCCTACGAGAAGCTCGCTGGTTTCCCTCACGCTTACCACCTGCCGCTGTTCGCCTACGAGAAACGTTACGGGGCAACGATGATCACCTCGCGTGGCTGCCCCTACACCTGCTCGTTCTGCGACCGCACGGTGTTCGAGCGCCTGTACAAGACCAATTCGGCGCAATACACCTACGACCACATGAAGTACCTGCGGGACAGGTTCGGGGTCCATCACATCAACATGTACGACGATCTGTTCACGGCCAAGAAGCAACGGGTCATGGACCTCTGCGATCTGCTGATCGAAAAGCCGCTCGGCGTGCAGTGGAACTGCGCGATCCGCACCGGCCACACCTCGGACGAAATGCTGGCCAAGCTCAAGCAGGCCGGCGTGCTGATGGTCTCGATGGGCATCGAATCGGCCGACCCGGCGATGATGGAAAGGCACAAGGCGGGCGTTACGCTCGCTGCGGTGCAAGACACGGTGCGCCAGATCCACGCTGCCGGGATGCGCGCCAAAGGCCTGTTCATCTTCGGCATGCCCGGCGAGACGCCGGAAACCGTCAGGACGACCAGCGATTTCATCCTGTCGCTGGAGCTCGACGAAATGAACATGACCAAGTTCAGCCCGCTGCATGGAGCGCCGATCTGGGATGAATGTGTTTCAGGCGTCTCCGGCGACATGATCGAGGACTGGCGCCTGATGAACTGCCTGAACTTCGTCTTCCTGCCGCATGGCTTCAAGTCGCGCGAGGAAATGGACGGACTGTACAACTGGCACGTCCGGCGTTTCTACGACAGCAAGGGTTACCGTCGGCGCTTCGCGAAACGCCTGTGGGCGCATCGCTGGAGCTTGTGGCATGTCGTCAGGCATCTTCCGGAGACGATCGCCGCCGCCCGCTATTTCAGCGCCAACAAGGAACAACTGGAAAAGGCCAAGCGCGAATTCAAGCTGCATCCGCGTCAGCCAGTCGGCCTGAAGCCCCTCCTCAGCCCGGAATTGCAGGTCGACAATATCGTCGCCATGTCGCCGGTCAAGCTCTCGCGACGGGAGGTGATGAAATCGATCGTTCCCCAGGTTGAGAAAGGCAGCGCCTGTTGTGCCTCGCCGGCAGCGCCGGCAACGGTATAATCGCACTCATGGGGGGGTTCGCGATGAAAAGCATTTTTGGCCATTTTTCACTGTTGACCGCAGCGTTGCTGCTGGCTTTGTTCTCCGGTTGCAAGGGGTCGGATACCCGGCCCGATGACGGCAGTCCGGGAGCCGAGGCGCGCAAGGAAGCGTACATGCGCAGCGGGTATGCCTGCTGCAACCTGCACTACAGCGGCGACTGGATCAGCGATTCGAATCTGGCCCAACTGGCCTTCATTCCGGCCGGCACGCCGATCAAGGTCAAGTCGATCGATGGCTACCGGGCCTATGTCGACGTCGATGGCAAGGCGATGCGCCTCGGTCACGATTACGGTCGCGCCCAGGAAACCACCCAGCAGTGGGTGAACAAGATCGTTGTTCTGGACGACCCGAAACTCAAGATCGCCAAATTCCCGCCGGCCGTGCGCAATGCCATTGCCCGGAGCCAATTGATGAAAGGGATGACCACGGAACAGGTCATCATCTCGGTCGGCTATCCGCAGACCGATCAGAACCCGCGGCTGGATGGCCCTTTCTGGCGTTACTGGTGGTCGAGTTTCGGACCCTATACGGTCCATTGGTCCGCCAACAGGGTGAGCAGGATCGATGGCCACCCGGAAACCGTGAACTACATGACCTACACCGGCAAATAGGTCGCAGCCGGCTCCGGGGAAAAGCACAGCATGGAAAGACAGGGGCAGGCAATGGAACGTCGGGCATGCGACGTTCTGGTCATCGGTGGTGGCCCGGCCGGGACGACGGTCGCGCCCATGCTGGCGGAAAAGGGCTACAAGGTTGTCTTGCTCGAGAAGGCGCGCCACCCGCGTTTTCACATCGGCGAATCGCTGTTGCCGGCCAATCTGCCACTCTTCGAGCGCATGGGTATCGCCGACGAGGTGAGGGCGATCGGCATGGAAAAATGGGGCGCCGAATTCGTTTCGCCGATCCATGACATGTCGCAGAGTTTTCACTTCGCCGATGCCTGGGACAAGTCGATGCCCTATGCCTACCAGGTCAAGCGCGCCGAGTTCGACACGATCCTGATCCGCAACGCCGAAAAAAAATGCGTCGAGGTGCATGAGAACTGCAAGGCGAAGGCGATTGACTTCCTGCCGGACAACAGCGGTGCGGTGGTTCGCGCCCAGCATGACGACGGTCGCGAGCAGGAGTGGCAGGCGCGCTTCATCGTCGATGCATCGGGACGCGACACCTTCCTCGCCAACCGCTTCCAGATCAAGCAGCGCAATCCCAAGCACAACAGCTCGGCGATCTACGGCCATTTCACCGGCGCCCTGCGCCACGAAGGTCAGGCCGAAGGCAACATCACCATCTTCTGGTTCGAGCACGGCTGGTTCTGGTTCATTCCGATGCAGGGCGACGTCACCAGCATCGGCATGGTGACCTGGCCATATTTCATGAAGACCCGGGGGCAGCGCAGGATCGAGCAATTCCTGATGGACGGCATCGCCATGTGCCCGGCGCTGACCGAGCGGCTCAGGATGGCCAGACTGGTCAATGAAGTCGAGGCGACCGGCAACTTCTCGTATGTCTCGGAGCGCAATCACGGCCCCAACTACCTGCTGCTCGGCGACGCCTATGCCTTCATCGACCCGGTCTTCTCGTCGGGCGTGCTGCTGGCCATGAACAGCGGCGTGATTGGTGCCGAGGCGATCGATACCTGCCTGAAGAATCCGGCTGCGGCTGCGGCAGCGCTCAAGCGCTTCGACAAACTGATGAAGCACGGCCCGAAGGAATTCTCGTGGTTCATCTACCGGGTCACCAACCCGATCATGCGCGACTTCTTCATGTATCCGAAGAATATTTTCCGCGTCAAGGAGGCTCTCCTTTCGGTGCTGGCCGGTGACATTTTCGGCAAGACGCCGATCTGGCGGTCAATCCGGACGTTCAAGTTGCTTTACTACATCGCCAACGTCATCCAGCCCCGGCGCGCCTTCACAGGATGGAAACGGCGGCGCTTCAATATCCGCCGGGTGGACGATCCAGCACTGAATACCGCTTCGTGAATCTCTGTTTTCTTCCCTGCCTGACCGACGCCGACCTCCCTTCCGCCATTGCCGGCCGCGATGACTGCATCCTCGGCGGCGTCCGGATCGGTGACCGGGGGGGAGTGCCGCCTCCCGGGTGGCCGCTTCAGTTCATACCGGCACCGCTGATCGGCGGGACTCCGGAGAGCGTTCAGGAAATCTGGCGCTGCGCGGCGCCCTGCTCTTCCGGCGAGTTCGCGGGCATCACCTGGCGACGCGCCGGTACGCTGCTTTACGGCGTCCTTGAATTGGCGGAGAGCGATTTCCCGGGCTCACCTGACTGTTCGCCACTCCAGGCCGCCAGCCAGGAAGCTTACCGCCGCATCTTCCGGCTACTCGAAGTACAGCAGTTGCCGCATCTGTGGCGCGTCTGGAATTACCTGGCCGACATCAACCGCGAATCGGATGGGCTGGAGCGCTATCGCCAGTTCAACATCGGCCGTCAGGATGCCTTCCTCGAATTCAGCCGGGGCGCGACCGGGAACGTACCGGCAGCCTGCGCCATCGGCCTGGCCGGGGGACCGTTGCGCATCGCCTTCATGGCCGGCAGCGAAGCCGCCTCGGCGGTCGAGAACCCGCGCCAGATCAGCGCCTACAACTACCCGGCCGAATACGGGCCACGCAGCCCGACCTTCTCGCGCGCGGCGTTGGTCCCCCTGGCACGGCAGGAAATCCTGTTCATCTCGGGTACGGCCAGCATTCTCGGCCATCGGACCATGCATGGCGGAGATGTCA
>JBEOKN010000042.1:0-31803 GCA_040275885.1 Azonexus sp.
TCGGAGTGGCGTTGGTCGGCATTGGCGCTTACGTCTGGTATCAGATTCAATCGATGAGCGGCACTTCCTTGACGCTGCCCGCTAGCACTCCCGCCCCGGTTGCCCAGCGTCCTGCCGCGCCGACGTCCGCCCCCGCCGCGCTGCCGGCGCTGCCGGCGCTGCCGCTAGCCAATTCAGCCCCGATTTCACCGTCGACCGCAACAGCGCCCGTCGCGGCAGCGCGGCCGGCCTTTTCCTCGCGCGCCGAGACGATCGAGGCTATGGCTGCGAGCGGGAAAGGCAACAACGCGCCGCAGATCCGCCTCACCCGCTCGCACCCCGAACCTGATGCCAATGTCGAAGCCGGCTATGCCAGCTTGCAGGGCAATCAGTTCGATGCGGCCCGCCGCGACTACGAACGCGCACTGAAGGCCGATCCCAACAACGTCGACGCGCTCCTGGCTCTGGCAGCCATTGCCCAGCGCCAGGGACGTTCCGCCGATGCCGACCGCTACCGGCAACGCGCGATCGATGCCGACCCGCGCGATCCCGCTGCCCAGGCGGCGAGCCTCGGCAGCAGTGCCAGCGGTGACCAGTTGGCCAACGAGAGCCGCCTGAAATCCCTGCTCGCCGCCCAGCCTGAATCGGGGCCGCTGAATTTTGCGCTGGGCAATCTCTATTCACGCCAGAGTCGCTGGTCCGAGGCGCAGCAAGTCTATTTCAATGCCGTGGCGGCCGATGCCGACAACCCGGATTACCTGTTCAATCTGGCCGTCAGCCTCGACCATCTGCGCCAACCCAAGCTTGCGGCCCAACACTATCGCTTGGCTCTCGACGCCGGCCAGCGGCGCCCGGCTGCGTTCGACCGCGAACGGGCAAGGCGCCGCCTGGCCGAACTCCAGCCGTGATCTCCCGCCGGTCATGAGCAACTCCACCACGCAGCGGCGCCCGCTGGGCCAGATTCTCATCAGCAAGGGGATCCTGTCCGAAGATCAGCTGCGTATCGCGCTGCTCGAACAGATGAAGGCAAACCAGCCGATCGGCAAGCTGCTGGTCTCGCTCGGCTTCGTCTCGGAGACTACGCTGCGCGAGGCGCTTTCCGAGAGTCTGGGCCGCCAGGGCATCGATCTCTCGAACGCCGTCGTCGATCCGCAGGCGCTGAAACTGGTGCCCCACGACATTGCCAAGCGCCACCACCTGTTGCCACTCGATTTCGATGCCGCCAACCACCGGCTGACCGTAGCGATCGCCGACATCGACAATATCGTCGGCCTCGACCGGGTGCGCGCCCTGCTCCCCGAAGACGTCGAGATCGATCCGCTGATCGCCGGCGAATCCGAAATCGACCGCGCCATCGACCAGTACTATGGTTACGAACTGTCGATCGACGGCATCCTGCAGGAAATCGAGACCGGTGAAATCGACTGGAAAAGCATCTCGACCACCGATGATGAATACAGCCAGCCGGTTGTCCGCCTGATCGATTCGATCCTCACCGATGCCGTCAAGCGCGATGCATCGGACATCCACTTCGAGCCGGAAGCCAATTTCCTGCGCATCCGTTACCGCATCGACGGCATGCTGCGGCAGATCCGCGCCCTGCACAAGTCCTACTGGCCGGCGATGACGGTCCGCATCAAGGTGCTGAGCGGCATGAACATCGCCGAGATGCGCGCGCCGCAGGATGGCCGCATCGGGCTCACCGTCTCCGGTCGCCAGGTCGATTTCCGCGTCGCCTGCCAGCCGACCATCAACGGCGAAAACATCGTGCTGCGCGTTCTCGACCGCCAGAAAGGCATCGTGCCGCTGGAGAATCTCGGCCTCGCCGAGGAGCATCTGCAGCGGCTGAAACTGATGATCGCCCGCCCCGAGGGGATCATCCTGGTCACCGGACCGACCGGCAGCGGCAAGACCACAACGCTTTATTCAGTGCTCAACCATATCAACTCCGAGGGCATCCACATCATGACCCTCGAAGACCCGGTCGAGTACCCGATGCCACTGGTACGCCAGACCTCGGTCGCCGAAACCGCCAAGCTCGATTTCGCCAACGGCATCCGCTCGATGATGCGCCAGGATCCGGACGTCATTCTGGTCGGCGAGATTCGCGACTCCGACACCGCCGACATGGCTTTCCGCGCTGCGATGACCGGGCATCAGGTCTATTCGACCCTGCACACCAACTCCGCCGTCGGCACCATCCCGCGCCTGCTCGACATCGGCGTCCTGCCCGACATCATGGCCGGCAACATCATCGGCATCGTCGCCCAGCGCCTGATTCGCCGCCTTTGCGACCATTGCAAGTCGCCCTATCATGCCGAGACGCACGAGATGCAACTGCTCGGCTCGCCGGCGTCCGGCCCGCGCCCGGTTCTCTTCCGCCCCACGGGTTGCGAGCGCTGCGACTTCCAGGGCTATCGCGGCCGCATCGCGATCATGGAGTTGCTGCGCATCGACGCCGGCATCGACGAGTTGATCGCCCGCCGCGCCACAACTCACGAAATCCGCACCCGGGCACTGGCGCAGGGCTTTATCACGCTGGCCGACGATGGCATGCGCCGGGTCCTCAACGGCACCACATCGCTCGAGGAACTCGGGCGCGTCATCGACCTTACCGACCGGATGTAGCCATGCTCTTCGACTACAAGGCGGTTAGCATGGAAGGGCGCACGGTATCAGGGAAAATCGATGCGCTCAACGTCGTCGATCTCGAATTGCGCCTCAAGCGCATGGACCTCGACCTGATTTCCGGCAGGCCAATCGCTCACCAAAGGCTGTTTGGCAGCCGGAAGGTTCCGCGTCCCGAACTCATCAACTTCTGCTTTCATCTGGACCAGCTTGCTCGCTCCGGCGTCCCGATTCTCGATGGCCTTGCCGACCTGCGCGACTCGATCGAGAACCCGCGCTTTCGCGAAGTCATCGCTGGCCTGATCGAAGGCATCGAAGGCGGCCAGACCCTCTCGCAGGCCATGGCCGACCATCCTGCCGTCTTCAGCAATGTCTTCGTCAGCCTGATCCGCGCCGGCGAAGCCAGCGGCGAGTTGCCCGAAGTATTGAGTGGCCTTTGCGAATCGCTGAAGTGGGAAGACGAACTCACATCGCACACCAAGAAGCTGCTGATGTACCCAGCGTTTGTCGGCACCATTGTCCTCGGCGCCACCGTGTTCCTGATGGTCTACATGGTGCCCCAGCTCAAGCAGTTCGTCAAAAACATGGGGCAGGCCCTGCCGCCGCAAACGCAACTGCTTTTCTTCATCTCCGACCTCCTGGTCGACTACTGGTGGCTGTTCCTGACGCTACCGGCGCTGGCCGTCATCGCCGCGCTATTGACACTGCACAGCAACCCGCTGGCGCGCCTCAGGCTTGATGGCATCAAGCTAACCATTCCCGTCTTCGGGCCGATTCTGAAGAAAATCATCCTGTCGCGCTTTGCCAGCACCTTTGCCATGCTTTACGCCGCCGGCATCCCAATCCTTGAATCGATCCGGACGACCCAGGATATCGTCGGCAACCGTGCGGTGCGAAAGGCGCTGGTCAGGGTCGAGCAATCGATTCGCGAGGGCCAGAACGTTGCCAGCGCCTTCCACAATGCCGGTTTGTTCCCCCCGCTCGTCGTACGCATGCTCCGCGTCGGCGAGAATACCGGCGGCCTGGACAAGTCGCTGCGCAACGTCAGCTATTTCTACAACCGCGACGTCAAGGAATCGGTCGACAAGGCCCAGACCCTGATCGAACCGATGCTGACCGTGTTCATGGGCATCCTGCTGGGCTGGATCATGCTATCGGTCATCGGACCGGTTTACGATGTCATCAGCAAGATAAAGACGTGAATCCCCGCCGCCTCCTCTACCTCGACAACCAACGCCTGACAGCCCATGCCTGGCAACGCGGAAAACTGGCAGCGGAAGGCGTGTTCGAGATGCGCTCCGAGGAATTCACCCGTTTCACGGACTACCTGCGCGCCCACCGCAACAGCCAGTTCCAGATGCTGGCCAATGTCGCCGAAGAGGGGCACCAGCTCGAAACGATTCCGTTCCTCCAGGGGGCCGACCGCAAGGCGCTGATCGCGCGCAGGCTAGGCCAGCATTTCAGCGGCTCCCCGCTGGCCACCGCAGTATCCCTCGGTTACGAGAAGGGCAAGCGAAAGAACGAGAAGCTGCTGCTCTCGGCGCTGACCAACCCGGTCCATTTCCAACCCTGGCTGAAATGCCTGCAGGAGGCAGATGCATCGCTGGCTGGCATCTACACGGTGGCACAACTGGGCGGCACTCTGCTGACGAAGCTGGTCAACCCGGAACCGCGCGCCCTGCTGCTGACTTTTCAGGACCGCTCGATTCGCGAAAGCTACCTGGTCGATGGCCAGCCCCTGTTCTCGCGCATGGCTCCGCTCTTTGACAGCAGCATCGCCGGCGTTGCCTCCCGCTTTGCCTCCGAGGCCGTCAAGCTCCAGCAGTACCTGGTCACCCAGCGTCTGGTCGGGCGCAACGACAGCCTGCCGGTCTATGTCCTGGCGCATCCGCAGGCGATTCTCGCCGTCCGCCAGGCCTGCAGTGATGTCCCGAGCCTCGCTTTCGAAATCGTTGACAACCACCAGGCAGCCCACCGGATCGGCCTCAAAAGCCTGCCTGATGACAGCAGCAGCGAACTGCTGTTCCTTCATCTGCTGGCAACCAACGCCCCGCGCCAGCAATTTGCCGGCGAGGCCCTCCGGCACGATTTCCACATTTCGCAGATTCGTTACGGACTGCTCGGGCTTGGCGCCGCCACTCTGATTGGCGGACTGCTGTTCGCCGCCATACAGGTCTATGACGCCTACAGCATGCGCCAGGAAGCACAGATTCTGGCGCTCAGCGAAGCGGACCTCAACTGGCGTTACCAGGAAATCTCCGCAACTTTCCCGCAACTCGGCATCGACAACGAAACCCTGCGCCGCATCACCGATCGCCAGACCGAATTGTCGAAGAAACAGCGGCTCCCGGATGATGCCTACCGTCTGGTCAGCCGCGCCATGAACGAGGCGCCGAACATTCATCTCGAAGCACTTGACTGGTCGCTTGGGGACAACATGCAGGCAACCGGGGCGCCGCTCCCCGGAAAAGCAGTGACGCTACCGGATGGCAAGGCCGAAACAATCACCTTGCGCGGCACCATTCGCCTCGGGCCAACCGCGACAGCTCGGCAGACACTGGCCACCTTCGAGCATTTTGTCGAGATATTGCGGGGCGACCGCGACAGCGACGTCACCGTCCTCCAGCAACCTTTCGAAATCGAATCGGGGCGCGCTCTCCGCGGCGGCGACATCGAGAATGAAAGCGCCCAGCCGCGCCAGTTTACGATCCAGGTCGTGCGAAAGCCGAGCTCATGAAATTTGTGTCAGGCGACGTTGGCAAGCTTCAGTGGGTTGCTCTGCTCACCGTGGTACTGATCGCCATCGCGATTGCCGCCGGCATCTGGAGTGCCAGCGGCGTCCGTCAGGCACGGGCCGAGCGCGATGCCGTTGCCACGCGCAAGATTGAGATCGAGCGACGCCTCGGCCGGGTGCGCACCGAAGAGCAGGAGATCAAGGCACGCACACAGCAGTTTCAGCAGATGGAGATAGCCGGCATCATCGGGCAGGAAAAGCGGCTCGACTGGACCGAACTTCTGCGCGACCTGCAGCGGCAGTTGCGGCTGCCCGGCATGAACTACGAATTCGGGCCCCAGATTCCGCTGGACAGCATTCCCGGCGCCGGCTACGCCTATCACAGCAGCCAGTTGAAGATCCAGTTACGGGTGCTCCATGAAGAGGACCTGCTCAGCTTCGTTTCACAACTGCAGAAACAGGCCAAGGCGGTGGTCCTGTTGCATGGCTGCAAGCTTTCCCGCCTGCCTGGCGCAAGCCCGGTCGGAGATGCCGCCCAACTGGTAGGCGAGTGCACCATGGAGTGGGTCACCGTGCGCCGCGCCACCGGGACAAAACAGCCATGAAACGCCATCTCCCCATCGTCCTGCTGGCATTTGCCACGCTGCCGGCATGGCCGCAGAGCGAACCGCTGGGTCGCCTGTTCTTTTCCCCACAGCAGCGCGCAGCGCTGGACCGTGAGCGCCAGCTCGGAACCAGCCAGCGCCCTACCGGCATCGATGGCGATGCGAGCTACACATTCAACGGCGAGGTCCGCCGCAGCACTGGCAAGAACACCCGCTGGATCAATGGCGAACCGCAAACGGCTGGCGGGCGCAGCCCCGGCGTTCCCGCCGGCGACACCTTTCACCCGAGCACCGGAGAGCATGACAGCCTGCTGGGAGGCGGCAGGATCATCATCAAGCGCAAATCATCGACGCCATGAAGCACCAGCGGATCAGGGAGAGGAAGAGGGAGTCCGGCATCGCGCTTGTCCTGCTGCTGGTTGTCCTGATTCTTGCCGGAGCCTTCGCCTTCTACAGGAGTGCCAGCATCGGTACGGGCCGCGCCGAGCAGGAAGCCAGAATGGTCGCCGCGCTGGGCCGCGCCAAGGAAGCGCTGATTGCCCGCGCCGTGACCGATGCCAATCGCCCCGGCAGTCTGCCGTGCCCCGATCTGATCACCAACAGCAGTGGTCTCAGCAATATTCCGGGCGATGGCAAGGCGGACATGTTCACCATGACCCAATGCCCGAGTTACGTCGGCTGGCTACCCTGGGTGACGCTCGACCTCCCCGAACTGACCGACGATACCGGCACGCGCCTGTGGTACGCGCTGGCGCCGGAACTGCGCGATGACGACAGCGCGCAACCGATCAACAGCGACCGTGCGCTGTCCCTGTCGCTGGACGGCGTGGCTGACATCGCCGCCGTCATCATTGCGCCAAGGGCAGCCATCGGCAGCCAGACGCGGCCATCCAGCAACATGGCGGACTATCTCGATGGCCAGAATGGCAATGGCGACGACCGCAGCTACGTTTCCGGCCCGCAAGGCCCGGCCTTCAACGACATGGTCGTCGCCATCACCCGCCAGGAACTGATGGCGGCCGTCGAGAAGCGGGTTGCCGGCGAGGTCAAGACCTGCCTGGAGCAACACGCCGCCAGCGCAGCGAATACCGAGCACACTTACCCATGGCCGGCGCCACTGTCGAACAACACTTTCCGTGGAATCGCGGGCAGCCTTTTCGGGAAAGTTCCGGCAACACAGCCGGGGTCAGGCCTCGAGAGTCTGCTGCAGAAATCCACGAGCGCGCTGGCTGCTGCGAAAACCGCCCTTGCTGGTGCGTCGACCGCGAATGACCAGATGGCGGCACTTCTCGTCATCAGCGATGCCACCATCTATGCCAGCGCCCTTTACGACAGGCTGTATGGCGTCGCCAGCACACTCGCGGCCGTCGCGGGGAGCACCCAGACAGCATTTGGCAAGCTTGATACCGACATCAACAACGCCGCCGCCAACAATCGCATCAGCGCTACCGAAAGGACAAACCTCCGGACCGATGCGATCGCGGTCAAGTCCAACCTGAGCGCCCTGCAAGCCGCCCTCGTCGATAGCGGCATCGACCCTTTCCCGGGAGAGCTACTGGCGCAGAACGCGCTACTGCAACAAAGAATCGCCACCGCGACCAACGCCCCGACCGCAGCCAATTTCACGGCCCTTGGGAAGCAGGCCACGGTTCTCTCCGATCTCTTTGGGCGAAGCGCAACGCCGAATCCGGACATAACCACCGCCCTGACCAATGCGCTGAACGCTGCCGCCGCAACAGTCACCGCCGCCGCCAGTGCCGCTGCCCCACCCACGGATGCCGCGCGAGTCAATGCTGCCATCAGCGCAGCGCAATCACTGGTCAATGCCGACAACAGCCTTCGCGCCACCATAGCCGCCAGCCGCGTCAACCTCCATGCAAGCGAGATCAGCGTCCGGGCGGACCAGCTTTCGGGCTTGCTGTCTGCCGTCGTTGCCAATCCCGGCACCACGACCGCCACGGCGCTCGCCGTCGGATTCAGGGACTTGCAGTCGGCCGCAACCACGCTAACCACCGCTTCGAGCCCGGTCGCCACAGCCCGTGCCACAGTGTTGAATGCTCTGTCCAATGCCCTGAGTGCCGCCCAGGCGGCCAACGATTTCACTCTCATCCAGTCAACCGCAAGTGCGGCCATCGCCTCAGCCAATGCGCTGGCGACCGCTATCGCGGGAAACGGCGACAACGTCGCCAGGGAAAGCCTCGCGGTGGCGGCAACCCAGTACCTTGCTGCCCAGGCGACTTTCAACGCCGTGCCCGTGCCGCCGACAACGCAGGCCGCGATGGTTCCCTTCGCGCGTGCCGTGCAGGACCCGGCGGCAGATATCGCCTATTGGGCAGCGATCACTGCCAGCAATGCGACAAGTATTGCGACGCTTGCCAGAAAATCCCCGTCGGCGTCATCCGAGAACAGCAACTCGGCGTATTACGCAGCCGATCAAGTCGTTTCCGGGATCTCCGGCTCGGGCGGGGCACAGGCGTTGCTCCAGGCTTATATCGATGCCCCGACCAGTTCCAGCAAGCAGGCGGCCGCGACCGCCGCGCTGAATACGACGCTGGCGCAAACCGGCACGCTGCTCAACAACGCCAGTGCGCTCGACAGTGGACTCGACAGCGGCAGCGCCGAAGCGATGCCGACGGTCTGGTACGGCAGCGCCTGTGCCTTCCTGCAGCCGGCGAGCGGCAGCAGTTCATGGTGGACCGCCAACAACTGGGCCAATACCACGTTCTACCAGATCAGCGACCGCGTCCGCGCGCCGGCCTCCCCTGGAACACTGACGGTAAATGGCAGTGGCGCTTATCGCGTTGTCGCCGTCAGCGCGGGCCGTGTTATCGGCACGCAAAACCGTGGCACAAGGACCACCGCCAATTTCCTCGAAGGCATCAATGCCGACACCTCGCGCGACGGGGATGCCAAGAACCCGGTCACCGTGTTTGCGAATGCCCCGGTATCCGGTACATTCAACGACCGACTCGGTTACTGATCGGCATCCGCAACCATGAGATTGCAAACACCCGTGTTTCCGCGCCACAAACAGGGTTTCACGCTGGTCGAACTGGCGATTGTCCTGGTCATCGTCGCCTTGCTCACCAGCGGATTGCTGCTCGGCGTTTCCGCGCAGCGCAATGCTGCGGAGAACGTCGATGCCCAGCGCCAACTGGAGAACATTCGCGAAACGCTGATCGGCTTCGCCCTGACCCGTGGCCGCCTGCCCTGCCCGGCCCTCTCAAACCTGGTCAGCGGCGACGCCAATGCCGGCCTCGAGAACTGCGCCCAACCGCATGGTGTGCTGCCTTGGGTCACACTGGGCCTGCCGGAACTCGACCCATGGGGACGCCGCTTTACCTACTATGCCCACAGCAACTTCACTGCTCCCGTCCCCAGCGGGGCATTAGCCAGCTTCACCCTCGACACCCTCGGCAACGCCAATATCAAGGCCAACGGCAGCAGCGGCGGCAATGTGGCATCCGACCTGCCGGCAGTCGTCGTCAGTCACGGCAGCCGCGGAACTGGCGCGTACCTGCCGAGCGGCGTGCAACTGCCCGGTGCGGTGGGCGATGAGGCGGAAAATGCCGATGCCGACCTGACTTTCATCTCCCGCACGCAGGACGGCAGTTTTGACGACCTGGTCACCTGGGTTGTCCCGAGCATCCTCAAGTCGAAGATGGTGGCAGCAGGGCGACTGCCGTGACCGACTAGGCTGCCTCTTCCTTCGGGTCGCGCGCCATCAGCAGTTCGAGCGCCTCGCCGGCGCCGACTCGGCCGTCGAGAACGGCAGCGATGGCCCTGGAGATAGGCATGTCGACGTTGAGTTTTGCCGCCAGGCTCTCCACTTCGCGGGCGGTATGGACGCCCTCGGCAACGTGCCCGAGTTCCTCCAGGATCTGCGGCAGTGCCCTGTTTTCCGCGAGAGCCAGGCCGACGCGCCGGTTGCGCGAGAGATCGCCGGTACAAGTCAGGATCAGGTCGCCCATACCAGCCAGACCCATGAAGGTGTCGCGGTGGGCGCCGAGGGCCATGCCAAGGCGTGCAATCTCTGCCAGGCCACGCGTCATCAGCGCGGCCCGTGAGTTGAGCCCGAGTCCGAGTCCGTCGCAAACGCCGGTGGCAATGGCCATGACGTTCTTGACGGCGCCGCCGACTTCGACACCGATCAAGTCGTCGTTGGCATAAACACGCAGACGCCGGGTGTGCAACTGGCGCGCGGTTTCCATGGCAAACTGGTGATCGTTGGCCGCCAGCGTCACTGCCGTCGGTTGCCCGCTGGCGACTTCCTCGGCAAAACTCGGCCCGGAAAATGCCCCGCAGATGGCCTGCGGGCCGAGCACCTCGGCCACCACCTGATGTGGCAGCTTCCCGGTCCCTGCTTCGAAGCCTTTACAGACCCACAACAGGGGCAGCTGACAAGCGAGTTCCTTGAGCCGCTCGACAGTCGGACGCAGACCGGCGATCGGGGTCGCTATGACCAGAAGTTCGGCAGCGGCAACCGCAGCGGCGAAATCGGTCTCCACACGCACGGAGTCCGCAAGCCTGTGGCCGGGAAAGAAGCGGTGGTTTTCGCGGCATTTCAGCAGGTCGACCGCAACATCCGCCTCGCGCGACCAGAGGGTAACCTCGTGTTTGCCAGCAAAGGCGATGGCCAGCGCCGTGCCCCAGGCCCCGGCGCCAAGCAATGTGATCCTCACAAGCCCCAGACCTGGGTCGAGCGCACGTAACCGGTTACGCCGTCGCGATGACGAACCTTGGCCCAACCAGGAGTTGCAGCCTCAAGAAAGTCCACCACGACCCACTTGTCGAGTTCGCCAACAACCGGCGCATCTGGCTTGGGGAACTGCCTGATCTCGGCGAGTTGTGCGATGACCATTAAGGTGCGGCGCTCCCCAATAGCTTGCGCCTCGATCCAGGCCATGGAACCTTCCGCATCACGTACCTTGAACCAGCCCTCGACACGCACCACCACCTCGACCGGCGTTTGCGCCCGGATCAGGTAGAGCTTCTTGCCCTTCTGCGATGGCGAGTCGTAAAGAATCGCCGCCGGCACCTCGACCGACCGATAGTCAAGGGCCAGCGCCGCACCGGCGGCGCCGATCAGGGCAAGGGCTGCAATGGCCTGGCGCCACATGCTCACACCTTATTGAATCGTGACTTCGGTCGGGTGCGGGGCTGCCGCCTGTTCCTGCAAACGCTGCATGTACATGGCCTCGAAATTCACCGGCTGCAGGACGATCGGCGCGAAGCCGGCGCGGGTCACGGCGTCGGAAACCGCTTCCCGAGCATACGGGAACAGGATGTTCGGGCAGGCAACGGCAACCAAGGGTTCGATCTGCTCATTGGGCACGTTCAAGATGCGGAAGATGCCACCCTGGCCGATTTCAACGAGGAACACTGCCTTTTCCTGCATCTTCGCGGTAACCGTCACGGTGAGCACTACTTCATAGACGCCCTCGCCAATTGCCCTGCCGCTCGTGCCCAGCTGAATCTCGATCTGTGGCGCCTCGCGCTCGAGGAAGATCTCCGGTGCATGCGGCACTTCAACGGAAAGGTCCTTGACGTAAAGTTTCTCGATGCCGAACACCGGCTGTTCGTTTTGTTCCATGATTCTCTTTCAGGTAATAAATCGGTTTCAGGATCCGTCGAGGAGCGGTCGCAACCTGCCCGCGCTGTCGAGGGCACTGAGTTCATCGAAGCCACCGACATGAGTATCGCCGATGTAAATCTGTGGCACCGTCCGGCGCCGGGTCTTGCGCATCATCTCTTCGCGGCGCCCTGAGTCGACATCGATGCGTACCTCCTCGATCTCGGTCACACCACGCGCCTTGAGCAGTTGCTTCGCCCTTATGCAATAAGGGCAGACCGCAGTGGTGTACATCAGGACGCGAGCACTCATCTGCTGCGAGTTCCCTTTCTGATCGGATAACCCGCCCCTACCCAAGCATCGATGCCGCCCGCGAGATTATGCACCTTGGCAAATCCAAGCTTCTCAAGTTCACCGCAGGCCTTGCCGGCGCGCACACCTGATGCACAGCAGACAATCACCGGCTTGTCCTTGAAGCGCTCGATTTCGTTGATGCGGTCGGCAAGCTTGGCCAGCGGAACATTCCTGGCGTCCGGCAAATGGCCAGCGGCGAACTCTTCGGTTTCGCGCACGTCGATGACCTGGGCATCCTCGCGATTGATCAGCAGGGTCGCCGTCGCCGGATTGACATCTTTCGCCCCAGAACCCACGAGTAGCGGGAAGACCAGGGCGAGACCACTGACCACGACGAGGCCGATGAGCAGAATGTTCTGGTTGATGAACTCCATCGGCACTTAGTTTTTCTCCGTGCCGCAAAAGACTTCGCGCATCATGCCCACAAGCAGCAGGGTGCGCTGGTCGCCCACCCGGTAATAGACACGGTTGGCATCCTTGCGCGTGACCAGAACGTCTTTTTCGCGCAGGATAGCCAGATGCTGGGAGATATTGCTCTGCGAGGTCCCGACGGCGGCCACAATTTCCTGCACGCAGGCCTCCTGATCGCCAATCACGCAAAGGATCTTCAGGCGCAACGGGTGCGCAATGGACTTCAGCGCACGGGCCGCCATCTCGATGTGTTCCTGCTTGTCGATCAGGCTGAAGGTAGGTTGTTCCAAGATGAAACCCCGATATCGGATAATGCGCCATTATAAAATAACGTCTTGCGTTTCGCAGACCTTAATCGACGCCAAGGCGGTCTCGGGCATGAATCAGTTTCCATCAAGAGGGCCCGCAGTAATCTCCCCGCACTCACGAATGCCATTGCCGAAGCAACCGCCGCGGAATGAATTGCCCGCCAGCGTGCGTAGCAAGACCCCGGCATTGCCGATGCCGCTGGCGGCGGTGTTCATCTTCGCAGCACTCCTGGGGTCGCCCTCGGGTTACGCCCAACCGGCTCGGGACAAGGCCAGAGCAGCTCCCGCATCGCCGGAAATTACCGAAAGACAAGCCGATCTGAGCGAATTGCGCCAACGTATCGAAAGCCTGCGCAAGGATCTCTCGGTCAGCGAAGAGAACAAGGCAAGCGCAGCCGACCGACTCGGCGAATCGGAACGGCAGATCTCCCGCCTGCAGCGCGAACTGCATGATCTGGGCGGCCAGCGCGGTCAACTGCAGAAGAAGCTGCAAGACCTCGAACAGCAGTCGAAGGAACTCTCGGTGACGCTAACGCAACAACAGGGTCAATTGGAAAAGCTGCTCTACAAGCAGTATCTGCGTGGCACGCCTGATTCGCTGCAACTCCAGCTCAACGGGGACGATCCGAACCAGATGGCGCGCGACCTTTACTATCTGTCGGCAATCGCACTGACCCGCGCCGAGTTGATGGGTGAGGTCAGTGCCACACTCGGCAAGAAGAAGGCGCTGGTTGTTGACATCAAGGAACGCGCTGACGAACTGAGGGAAATCGAGGCGCAGCAGCAACGACGCCATGCCGAATTGCAGAAGCAGCGTGAAGAGCGCAATGCCCTATACACCCAGGTTTCGGACAAGGTGAACGCCCAGCGCAAGCAAATCGGCTTCCTCCAGCAAGATGAACGGCGGCTGACCGAACTGATCGACCGTCTCTCCAAAATCCTCGCCACCCAGGCGGCCAAGGCCGCACGCGAGGCGGAAGCAGCACGGGCACGGGCCACCGAGGCAGCCCGCATCGCCGAGGCAGCACGGCTGAAGGAGAAGGAAAAGCCACGGTCACGCCCGAGCGAGGAGGCGCGGGAAGCGCCGCGCCCGGCACCAACCAGCGAACCTGTACGGCCCAAAGCGGTCGAATCCGAGAGCCGTTACGAACCTGTCGCCAGCGACGGCAGTTTCGCGCGGCAGAAGGGAAACCTGCGCCTGCCCGTCCGTGGCTCGGTGTCCGGGCGCTTCGGCAGCCCGCGCGAAGGTGGCGGCACTTGGCGCGGGCTGTTCATCAAGGCGGGCGTCGGCAGCGACGTCAAGGCCATAGCCGGCGGCCGGGTGGTCTTCGCGGAATGGATGCGTGGATTTGGCAATCTCCTGATCGTCGACCACGGCGATTCGTATCTTTCGATCTACGGCAACAACGACTCGCTGCTCAAACAGGTCGGGCAGTCGGTCAAGGGCGGGGAAACGGTAGCCACCGTGGGCAATAGCGGAGGCAATCCGGATTCCGGTTTATACTTCGAACTCCGCCACCAGGGGCAACCGATCGACCCGATGAAATGGGCAAGTTTGAAATGAGCAAAGTGAAAACTATCAGCCTCACATTGGGTGGCTTCGTTGCCGGCGCGCTAATCAGCCTGCACATCCCGGCACTCGCCGACAAGGATGTCAAGGCCGGGCTTCCGATCGACGAACTGCGCACCTTTGCCGAGGTCTACAGCGCGATCAAGCAAGGCTATGTCGAGCCGGTCGAAGACAAGACAATGATCAACAATGCCATCTCCGGCATGCTGTCCAACCTCGACCCGCACTCCTCGTATCTCGACGCCGACGCGTTCAAGGATCTGCAGGTCGGCACTCAAGGCGAATTTGGCGGACTGGGGATCGAGGTCGGCATGGAGGACGGGTTGGTCAAAGTCGTATCCCCAATCGAGGATACGCCAGCCTACCGGGCGGGCGTCAAATCTGGAGATCTGATCTTCAAGCTCGACGACGCGCCGGTCAAGGGTCTGACACTGAACGAAGCAGTCAAGAAGATGCGCGGCAAGCCGAAGACACCGATCAGGATTTCGATCCTGCGCAAGGGCGAAACCAAGCCGATCGAACTGACGCTGATCCGCGAAGTAATCAAGGTCCAGAGCGTCAAGTCAAAGCTCGTCGAGCCGGGCTATGGCTGGGTGCGCATCACGCAATTCCAGGAGAACACCGTGGCCGACCTGGCCAAGGCGCTCTCCGGGCTCTACAAGCAGGGCAATCTGCAAGGGCTGGTGCTCGATCTGCGCAATGACCCTGGCGGCCTGCTCAACAGTGCAATTGGCGTTTCGGCCGCCTTCCTGCCCCCCGATGTCAAGATCGTATCGACCGACGGCCGGACGCCGGACGCCAAGCAGGAGTTCCTCGCCCGGCCACAGGACTATCTGCGCGGCACCCGTGAAGATCCGCTGAAAACCATCCCGGTCGAAGCCAAGAAGGTGCCGATGGTAGTATTGGTCAATAGTGGGTCGGCTTCGGCTTCCGAGATCGTCGCCGGGGCGCTGCAAGACTACAAGCGCGGCGTCATTCTAGGCACCCAGACCTTCGGCAAAGGCTCAGTCCAGTCGGTTGTTCCGCTGCCGGGCAACACGGCCATCAAGCTGACCACCGCCCGCTATTACACGCCGGACGGACGTTCGATCCAGGCGAAGGGTATCGTACCGGACATCCTCGTCGAGGAAACGCCGAACGGCGGCAGCGGCAGCGCCCGCGTCCGCGAGTCCGACCTCGATCGACACTTGGTCAACGACCGCGAGAAGGAAGCGGCCAAGGAAGCGCAGAAGCCTCAGCCCAAGCCGGCAAACAAGCCGGCCAAGGAAAAGGAGAAGGGAAACAAGGACGAACCGGACGAAGAAATGGCGGCGCGCCTCGAGTATGCCAGCAAGAGCGACCATCAGTTCCAGCAGGCCGTGAACCTTCTCAAGGGATTGAAGATCATGCAGAACAAGGTCCAATAGGTGACTCATCGGAGGCGTGATGAACAGCGGAGACCTCAAAAAGAAACGGGAGATACTGTTTGCCAGGTTTCCGCCCGGCCAGGTGCCGGAAGCGGCCAACGACCTCGAGCATATCGCCGAAATCGACGTCCAGCCGAAATTCGAGAAGCGCGCACTGGCCGTCAGTTATGATCTGTCGGTGCACACGCTACGCGAACTCGACGAGCACCTCATCGACCGCGGCTATCATCTCGACAACACGCTGATGAGCAAACTGACCCGGGCGCTGGTCTACTACGTCGAGGACACCCAACTCCACAACATGGCCGCCCCCGAAAAACGTCTCAAACGCTCGGCGCAGGAAGCCTATGTCCACGCCTGGGAGCATCATCCGCATGGCGACCACGACGATACCCCACCGGAGTGGCGCGAATACAAGTGACCGATGAGCAGCTCTTAAGATACAGTCGCCATATCCTGCTCGACGCCCTCGGTATTGAAGGCCAGGAACGCATTCTCGGCGCCCACGCTCTGGTCGTCGGCGCAGGCGGATTGGGTTCTCCCGCCACTCTCTACCTCGCCTCGGCGGGTGTCGGAAAAATCACGCTGGTCGATAACGATCGCGTCGATTTCACCAACCTGCAACGCCAGATTCTCCATACGCAAGATCGTGTCGGCATGGCCAAGGTGGAGTCTGGCCGCCAGGCGCTGGCCGCGATCAACCCGGACATCGTAATCGTTCCCCTGCAGCAAAGACTGGCCGGTGCTGAACTGGATTCGCTGGTAGCAACTGCCGATGTCGTCCTCGACTGCAGCGACAACTTTGCCACCCGCCACGCTATCAACCGCGCCTGCGTGCGCCACCGGAAGCCACTGGTTTCCGGCGCCGCGATCCGTTTCGACGGCCAGATCAGCGTCTATGACCTGCGCAGCGAAGATTCGCCGTGCTACCACTGCCTGTTTCCGGAAGGCGAGGATGCCGAGGAACTGCGTTGCGCGGTGATGGGGGTTTTTGCCCCCTTGACCGGCATCATCGGCACCATGCAGGCAGCGGAGGCCCTGAAGCTGGTCGCCGGTATCGGTGAGAGCCTGACCGGACGCCTGCTGCTGCTCGACACGCTCGAGATGGAATGGCGCACAGTGAAATTCAGGAAGGATGCCGGCTGTGCGATCTGTGGCCCTCACGGAGACCGGAGCTATGCGAACAGCACTTGCCGTTCGGCGCAGTTCGCAGCGAAACTCTGATCAGCCCGCCGGGTTTGTGATCCCCTTGGCAGGGCGCCAAGACAAACAGTAGCGCATCGACCGCGCCTTCGTGCCCCCGGAGCCAATGGCCATTCAGTTTGAGTCCGGCTTCAGCGTCCTCGTTCTTGATGCCCCACCGGTCGAGTTCTGCGACCGACCCCCTTGACTCGCGGTGGATTCAAGTCCGAGCACTCCTGAACTGTTCCGGAGGTCGAGTTGAATACCTTCAGGGCAGCCGGAAAGCAAGTGTTAGTATCAACTTCACAGGGGGTTTTCGGAGAGGTTTTTCAAAAATGTACGATCATTGCGTTGTAAGGACGCGCATTCCCAATGCCTGCACGCCTCTGGCGGCGACCGGGGCGGTCTTTACAAACCGGGGGCTACGTAGCATCATGGCCCGATCTAAACGGCATCTGACGCGCAACCAATGTCCGCCTCACCCCTAACTAGCCCCCTGAGCGGTCTGGCCCGCGCCCTGGTCCAAGCAGGACGCCTCAAGGAGGCGGAGGCGGAGCAACTGATCAGCCAGGCAAATCACGAAAAGCGCTCGCTGATCGAACAGATCCTCGCCAGCCAGAAAATCTCGTCGATTGATCTTGCTCGTTTTGTCGCCGAAACCTTCGGTTATCCACTCCTTGATCTGGCCGTTTTCGATGAAGCGCATGTTCCGGTCAATGCCATCGACCGCAAGCTGCTAGCTGCCCACCGCGTCATTCCTTTGAACAGACGGGGAAATCGACTCTCCGTGGCGATTGCCGACCCGACCAATCTCCGCGCGCTGGATGAAATCCGCTTTCAAACCGGCTTGGGCGTTGACCCCGTCGTTGTCGAACACCAGAAGCTGATGCCGCTGGTTACCAAGTATGCGGAGTCCGCCGAAGATACCCTCAGGAATCTCACCACCGACGACATCAATCTCGATTTCCTTGACGAGGAAACAGCCGGCAAGACGGACGATGCAGCATCCCAGGAGATCGACGACGCACCGGTCGTTAAATTCATTCAGAAGATGCTGCTGGACGCGATCAATGATGGCGCCTCCGACGTCCATTTCGAGCCCTACGAGAAGTTCTACAGAATTCGCGTCCGCGTAGATGGCGTCTTGCGCGAGGTTGCGACCCCACCCCTGGCGATCAAGGACAAGATAGCGTCACGGATCAAGGTTATCTCCCGACTGAACATTGCAGAAAAACGGGTTCCGCAGGATGGCCGGATGAAGCTGGTACTCTCGAAGAATCGCGCCATCGATTTCCGGGTCAGCACCCTGCCTACACTGCAGGGTGAAAAGATCGTGATGCGGATCCTGGATCCGACCTCGGCGACGCTCGGGATCGAGGCTCTCGGATATGAACCGGAACAGAAGGCCGTACTGCTCGACGCGATCAGTCGGCCTTACGGTATGGTGCTGGTGACCGGCCCGACGGGCTCCGGCAAGACGGTGTCGCTCTATACCTGCCTCAACATCCTGAACAAGGACGGGGTCAATATCTCGACTGCCGAGGACCCGGCCGAAATCAATCTGGCCGGCATCAATCAGGTCAACGTGGACGACAAGGCAGGACTGACCTTTGCGGTAGCCCTTCGGGCTTTCCTGCGCCAGGATCCGGACATCATCATGGTCGGCGAGGTTCGCGACCTGGAAACTGCCGAAATCGCCATCAAAGCTGCCCAAACCGGGCACATGGTCATGTCGACGCTGCATACAAACGACGCGCCGGCAACGCTGACCCGCCTGATGAACATGGGCGTGCCGACTTTCAACATTGCGTCGAGCATTCTGCTCATCACCGCCCAACGCCTGGCACGCCGCCTGTGCTCCTGCAAGAAACCGATCGAAGTGCCGAGCAAGACGCTCCTCGAGGCAGGTTTCACCGAGGCAGAGCTTGACCGTTCATGGACCCTCTTCGGCCCGGGAAGTTGCGAGCGTTGCAAGGGTACCGGCTACAAGGGGCGCGTCGGCATCTATCAGGTCATGCCGATTTCCGAGGCCATGCAGCGACTGATCATGAGCGGGGCAGGGGAAATGGATCTGGCTCAACAGGCAAAGCGCGAAGGCGTGAAAAATCTGCGCGAATCCGGCCTGCTCAAGGTCAAGCAGGGACTGACCTCGCTCGACGAGGTTCTGAGCACAACCAATGCATAACTGGGAAGGATAATGGATGGCCACCGCCACAAGAACAAAGACCCTCGCAGCCAAGGAAGTTACCTACGTCTGGGAAGGAAAGAACCGGGAAGGCAAATCGATTCGCGGCGAAATGCGCGCCGCGAGCGAGGCAGTGGTTCAGACCAGCCTGCGCCGCCAGGGCGTGATGAATGCCCGGGTGAAAAAAGCACGGTTCAAGGTCGGCGGCTCGGTCAGCGAAAAGGATATCTCACTTTTTACCCGCCAGCTCGCGACGATGATGAAAGCCGGGGTGCCCCTGCTCCAGTCTTTCGATATTGTCGGTCGCGGTCACGCCAACGGTGCGGTTGCCAAACTGCTGCTCGACATCAAGGCCGACGTGGAGACTGGCAGTTCGCTGTCGCAAGCCTTCCGCAAGTACCCGCTCTATTTCGACGCTTTGTACTGCAACCTCGTTGCCGCCGGCGAACAGGCCGGCATTCTGGATACCCTGCTCGAACGCCTCGCAACCTACAAGGAAAAAATTCTCGCCATCAAGAGCAAGATCAAGGCTGCCCTCTTTTACCCGATTTCCGTCCTCGTCGTCGCCTTCATCATCACCGCGGTGATCATGATTTTCGTCATTCCGGCTTTCAAGGATGTTTTCAAGAGCTTCGGCGCCGACCTGCCGGCGCCGACCCTGCTGGTTATCGCCATCTCGGACTTCTTCGTCGCCTACTGGTGGGCAATTTTCGGCGTCATCTTCGGCGGCTTCTACGCTTTCTTCGAGGCGTGGAAGCGCTCGGAAAAAATGCAGATGGCCATGGACCGCTTGCTTCTTCGTCTGCCGATATTCGGTGACATCATCCGCAAGGCGGTCATCGCGCGCTGGTCGCGCACGCTGTCCACCATGTTTGCCGCCGGCGTGCCCTTGGTCGAGTCGCTGGATTCGGTTGGCGGCGCCGCCGGGAATTACGTTTACAAGGCCGCCACCAAGCAGATTCAGGGGGAAGTCTCCACCGGCACCAGCCTCACAAATGCCATGACAGGTACCAATCTCTTCCCCAACATGGTCACGCAGATGGTGGCGATCGGCGAAGAATCCGGCGCACTCGATTCGATGCTGTCCAAGGTTGCCGACTTCTTCGAACAGGAAGTCGATGACGCTGTCGAGGCGATGTCCAGCCTGATGGAGCCGATCATCATGGTGGTGCTTGGCACCTTGATCGGCGGCATGGTGGTCGCGATGTACCTGCCGATCTTCAAGCTGGGCGCCGTAATCTGATGCCTTTCGAGTCCCCGGGCGGCCTGGCTGCCTTGGCCGGGCTGCTTGGACTCTGCGTCGGGAGCTTTCTAAACGTCGTGATTCACCGCCTGCCCAGAATCATGGAGCAGGAATGGCATGCGCAATGCGCGGATCTGCGCGGTGAAACACCGTCGACCGCGGAATGCTTGTCGCTGGCGAGGCCCCGTTCCCGGTGTCCATCCTGCGGCCACCAAATCACTGCACTCGAGAACGTACCAATCATCAGCTTCCTGCATTTGCGTGGCCGCTGTTCGAGTTGCGCGGCGCCGATCTCTCCGCGCTATCCGATTATCGAAGCCCTTACCGCGATGCTGTCGGCTTACACCGCATGGCACTTCGGGCCGACACCCCAAGGGGCGAGCGCCCTCATCCTGATCTGGGCGCTGATTGCCCTGACCGCGATCGATTTCGACACCCAGTTGCTCCCCGATTCGATCACTTTGCCGCTGCTCTGGATCGGCCTGGCGTTCAATCTTGCCAGCACCCATGCCGACATCTCTTCAGCGGTCATCGGTGCCATGGCGGGCTACCTGACGCTGTGGTCGATCTTCTGGCTGTTCAAGCTGACGACCGGCAAGGAGGGCATGGGTTATGGCGATTTCAAGCTCTTGGCCGCGCTTGGTGCCTGGCTCGGATGGCAGATGCTGCCGGTGATCATCCTGCTCTCATCAATCGTCGGTGCTGTTGTCGGTGTCAGTCTGATCGTCGCAGCCCGGCATGGACGGAACACCCCCATCCCCTTCGGCCCCTATCTTGCCACTGCCGGCATCGTCGCCCTGTTCTGGGGCCCGCAGTTGACCCGGAGCTATCTCGGGTTGATGGCTTGAAATCTTCCGCCTCCGTCACCAACTGAGTACGGACGACTTCTCGGTTATAATTACAGGTTTTGGAGGATCCTCATGCCGATCTACGAATATCGCTGTGACTCCTGCGGCTTCCAGAAAGAACATCTGCAAAAGATGAGCGAGCCTCAGCTCAAGACCTGCCCGGAATGCGGCAAGGGAAGCTACAGCAAACTGCTATCGGCCGCAGGTTTCCACCTCAAGGGCAGTGGCTGGTATGCCACGGATTTCAAGGCTGGCGGCAAACCCGCAGCAGCCAAACCCGACAGCACCCCACCCTGCCAAGGTGGAACGGGCGCCTGCACACCATGCGCAGCCAACTGATCAAGCGCTACTTTCTGACCGGACTCCTGATCTGGGTTCCGCTGGTCATCACGGGCTGGGTTCTGTCGTTTATCGTCAGCACGCTGGACCAATCGTTACGCTTGCTTCCTGAAGCCATTCATCCACACACCCTGACCGGTTTCGCCATACCGGGGGCTGGCGCGCTGCTTTCACTGGCCATGATCCTGATGACCGGCCTGCTGGCCACCAACTTCATCGGTCAGAAGCTGGTCGTCTGGTGGGAGATGCTTCTCGCCCGCATACCCTTCGTCAATTCTGTCTATCACAGCGTCAAGCAGGTTTCCGACACGCTCTTTTCTTCCAGTGGAAACGCGTTTCGCAAAGCCCTGCTCGTTCAATACCCGCGCGAAGGAAGCTGGACCATTGCCTTCCTGACCGGGAAGCCCGGTGGCGATGTCTTGAATCATCTGGACGGCGACTACGTCAGCGTTTACGTTCCGACTACGCCTAACCCGACCTCCGGCTTCTTCCTGATGATACCCAAGAGAGATGTCGTCGAACTCGAGATGACTGTGGACGAGGCGCTCAAATACATCATCTCGATGGGTGTAGTGGCTCCGCCGCCCCACATCCGCGCCATCACTCCACCTGACTCTTCCGGGAAGCTGCATGCGTAGCCATTACTGCGGACAACTCAACGCCGTCCTCGACGGGCAGATCGTCACCCTCTGTGGTTGGGCGCAGCGGCGCCGTGACCATGGCGGAGTCATCTTCATCGATCTGCGCGACCGCGAGGGCCTCGCGCAGATCGTCTGCGATCCCGACCGCGCCGACTCGTTCGCGATCGCCGAATCAGTCCGCAACGAGTTCTGTCTGCGGGTGACCGGCAAGGTCAGGCCGCGTCCGTCCGGCACGACCAACGCCAACCTCGCGTCGGGCGAGATCGAGGTTCTCTGCCACGCGATCGAGGTACTGAACCCGTCGGTGACGCCGCCGTTCCAGCTCGATGACGACAACCTCTCCGAGAACGTCCGTCTGACACACCGCGTGATCGACCTGCGCCGCCCGCAGATGCAGAACAACCTGATGCTGCGCTACAAGACGGCGCGTGCCTTCCGGCGCTTCCTCGACGACAATGGCTTCATCGACATCGAAACACCGATGCTGACCAAGTCCACACCGGAAGGTGCGCGCGACTATCTCGTGCCGTCGCGTGTGCATCCGGGCCAGTTCTTCGCCCTGCCGCAGTCACCACAGCTGTTCAAGCAGTTGCTGATGGTCGCCGGCTTCGACCGCTATTACCAGATCGTCAAATGCTTCCGCGACGAGGATCTGCGCGCCGACCGCCAGCCGGAATTCACCCAGGTCGATATCGAGACCTCGTTCATGAGCGAGGACGAGATCACCGGTCTCATCGAGAACCTGATCCGCTATGTGTTCAAGGACGCGATCGCCGCTGACCTACCGGACCCCTTTCCCCGGATGACCTGCGCCGAGGCGATGAGCCGCTTCGGTTCCGACAAGCCGGACCTGCGCGTCACGCTCGAGCTCACCGAAGTCACCGATGCCGTCCGAGATGTCGCCTTCAAGGTATTTTCCGGCACCGCCAACAGCGAGAACGGTCGGGTCGCCGCAATGCGTGTGCCGGGTGGCGCCAGCCTGACGCGTGGCGAGATCGACGAGTACACCAAGTTCGTTGCCATCTACGGCGCCAGAGGCCTGGCCTACATCAAGGTCAACGATGTCACGCAACTGAACGAAATCGGCCTGCAAAGCCCGATCGTCAAGAACATCCACGAAAAAGCCCTCAAAACCATCGTCGACCGCACTGGTGCCCAATCCGGCGACCTGATCTTCTTCGGTGCCGACAAGGCCAAGGTGGTCAACGACGCGCTCGGCGCCCTGCGCACCAGGATCGGCCACGAAAAGGGTTTCCTCAATGGCAGGCAATGGGAGCCGCTGTGGGTCGTTGACTTCCCGATGTTCGACTACGACGAGGAAGACAAGCGGTGGACGGCTTCCCACCACCCTTTCACCAGCCCCAAGGACGAGCACGTCGCCCTGCTCAAGAGCGACCCGGGCAAGTGCCTGGCCAAGGCCTACGACCTGGCGCTCAACGGCTCGGAAATCGGCGGCGGCTCGGTGCGGATCCACCGCGCCGAAGTGCAGGAAGCCGTCTTCCAGGCACTGAATATCGGTCCCGAGGAACAGCAGGCCAAGTTCGGATTCCTCCTCGACGCCCTCAGGTACGGCGCCCCGCCACACGGTGGACTGGCCTTCGGCCTCGACCGCATCGTCACCATGATGACCGGCGCCGAATCGATCCGCGACGTCATCGCCTTCCCCAAGACGCAGCGCGCCCAGTGCCTGCTGACCGACGCGCCGAGCGGTGTCGATGAGAAGCAGTTGCGCGAACTGCACATCCGCCTGCGCCAGAAGGTGGAAACCCAGGTTGAAGTCAGCCAGGGCTGATCGGCCGTGAAGCCGTGGCTGCGTTTTCTGATCGTCGCCTGGCTGGCGATTGGCGGCGCACTCGGTCTTGCCCGCGATAACGTCGTCCCCCAAGAGGACTTCCTGCGAGGCGTGGTCGACTGGATTCCGCTGGCCGATTTGCCACGCGAGGCGCGGCAGACCCTGGCCCTGATCAAGGCCGGCGGACCATTCCCCTATGCGCGCGACGGTGTCGTCTTTGGCAACTATGAAAGACGCCTGCCAACGCGCCCGCGCGGCTATTATCACGAATATACCGTCAAGACCCCGGGCCGCCACGACCGGGGGGCTCGGCGCATCATTGCCGGCGGCGAACAAACGTATTTCTACACGGACGACCATTACCGCTCCTTCAGGCGTATTCGGGAATAGGGCATGAGCGAAAAGTTTCTCGACAAGGCCGACCAGTCCGGCGTCTACTACCTGCCGACGGGCCGCCGCACGACCATCGCGACAGCCGCTGGCAGGCTCCGTCTCCACGCCCTGCCCGTGGACCTTTCGCGCGCCGCAAGCGCTGGCGAGGCGCTCAGGCGATTGGGTGAGGCCCTGAATTTTCCTGACTGGTATGGCGCAAACTTCGATGCACTATACGATTGCCTCACTGACCCCGAGTGTTTTCCCGGCAACGGCCACGTGCTGCCCCTCAATGGCATCGCCACGCTGCGCCAGGGCGACCCGCAAGCTTTCGCGACCTTGCTCGAAGTGCTGCAAGCAGCAGCCGGCCAGCGTCGGGCGGCTGGCGCACCCTTGTGGGTTCTCATCGACACACACGCCCCGGGCATTCATTCGCTGCCCGAAGCATGACCTGCTTCAAGCGACCAGTCTCCGTTCTGGTCGTCATCTACACACCAACGCTCGACGTTCTGCTGCTCGAACGTAGCCGGCATCCGGGATTGTGGCAGTCGGTCACCGGTAGCTGCGAAGGAGACGAATCCCTTGTCCACACTGCAAGGCGCGAGGTGAGCGAGGAAACCGGCATCGATAGCACGCACCACCATCTGCAGGACTGGCGAATCACCAACACCTTCGAGCT
Organism: Azonexus sp.; assembly: GCA_040275885.1. GTDB lineage: Bacteria > Pseudomonadota > Gammaproteobacteria > Burkholderiales > Rhodocyclaceae > Azonexus. The sequence continues at coordinate 24,849 of JBEOKN010000042.1, forward strand.
TTTTCCCGAGTGGCGCCATCGCTACGCACCCGGCGTCACCCGGAACGCAGAGCACGTTTTCGGCCTGCTGCTGCCTGCGCGCCAAGCGGTGACGACTGCCCCTGGCGAACATCGCGACTGGACATGGATGCCGTGGCGGCAGGCCGCCGAGCTTTGCTTCTCGTGGAGTAACCGCGATGCCATTCTGATGCTGCCGGACAAAGTCACGCCGGCGACTTGAAACGTCAGCGGGAAACCCCATATCGGAGCCATGAAGGTTTGTTCAACGAAAGGAGATGAATCATGGCAAACATTACCCGCGTGGATCCGCTTGAAGACCTGTTCCGTGGCTTCTTCGTTCGGCCCGTCGATTTGAATAGCAGCGTTCAGCAACCGCCGTCCATCAAGATGGACGTAAAGGAGCAGGGCGACAACTATCTCGTCCATGCCGAACTGCCCGGCGTCAAGAAGGAGGACATCCATGTCGTCGTCGACGGCAATCAGGTTTCGATCAGCGCCGAAGTGAAGCAGGAAAAAGAAGTCAAGGAAGGCGAGCGCGTCCTCCGTTCCGAGCGCTATTACGGCAAAGTTTCGCGCTCCTTCCAGTTGGGTCAGGAAATCGACGACGCGAAGGCAGCCGCCAAGTTCAATGAAGGGGTGCTTGAACTGACGCTCCCGAAACGTGCGGCAAGCCCCAACAAGCGTCTGACCGTCGAATAGCCGGCACGCAAGTGTCAAGCAGAGGCCGGGCCCCGTTCCGGCCTTTTTCTTTGTACAATCCGCGGCGGTTACCCTCGGAGCATACGATGAGTATCGAAGATCTCGCCCCCGGCATGAAGGCCGCCGTTCTCGCCGAAGCACTGCCCTACATCAAGCGTTTCCATGGCAAGACCATTGTCGTCAAGTATGGCGGCAATGCGATGACCGACGAACATCTGAAACAGTGCTTCGCACGCGATGTGGTATTGCTGAAGCTGGTTGGCTTCAATATCGTCGTCGTTCACGGCGGCGGGCCGCAGATCGAAAGCCTGCTGGCCCGCGTCGGCAAGAAAGGTGAGTTCATCCAGGGGATGCGCGTCACCGATGCTGAAACCATGGATCTGGTCGAAATGGTGCTGGGCGGTCAGGTCAACAAGGAAATTGTCAACCTCATCAACCAGCACGGCGGCAAAGCCGTCGGGCTGACCGGCAAGGACGGCCATTTTATCCGCGCCAAGAAGCTGATGCTGGAAAGCCGGGACATTCCGGGCGACCTGATTGACATCGGCCAGGTCGGCGACATTTCGCAGATCGACCCGTCACTGATCGCCCTCCTTGATACCGGCGCCTTCATTCCGGTCATCGCACCGATAGGGGTCGGCAAAAATGGCGAGACGTACAACATCAACGCCGACGTCGTCGCCGGCAAGATCGCCGAGGTGCTCAAGGCGGAGAAACTGGTCCTGCTGACCAACACGCCGGGGGTCCTCGACAAGTCGGGCAACCTGGTCAGCGGCATCACCCCGAAGCAGATCGACGAAATGGTCGCCGATGGCACCCTTTCCGGCGGCATGCTGCCGAAGATCGGATCGGCTGTCGATGCGGCGCGCAACGGAGTCAATGGTGTGCACATCATTGACGGCCGCGTCGAACATGCGCTGCTGCTTGAAATCCTGACCGACCACGGGGTCGGCACCATGATCAAGTCACACTGATGCGCTGTTCCGGGAAGGTCTGGCTCTTTGACCTCGACAACACGCTGCACCACGCTTCACCGCACATCTTTCCCCACATCAACCGCTCGATGACCGAATACATCGAGCGCCATCTCGGTGTCGGCCAGCTTGAAGCAACCGCCATCCGTCAGGATTATTGGGTTCGCTACGGAGCAACGCTGCTCGGCCTGGTCCGCCATCACGGCACCGATCCCGACCATTTCCTCCGCGAGACACACCAGTTTCCCGACCTCAAGCGCCTGATTGTCTTCGAGCGCCCGGTCATCCATGCGCTGCGCCGTCTGCCGGGCCGCAAGATCATCTTTTCCAACGCGCCACGGCACTATACCGAGGCGGTTCTCGCCATCACCGGGCTTGGATGCTGCTTCGACGCGGTCTATTCGGTCGAGAGCGTTCGCTATCAGCCGAAGCCGATGATCTCCGGTTTCCGCGCCCTGCTCCAGGCGGAACGCCTCGATCCGCGGCGCTGCATCATGGTCGAGGATACGCTACCCAACCTCGTCGTCGCCAAGAAACTCGGTATGAAAACCGTCTGGGTGAGCGCCGGCTACCGTCGATCACCCAGCGTTGATGCAAGAATCAGTTCGGTCCTCGAACTTCCCGGACGCTGCGGTCAACTATGATTTCCAGGCAAAATCAAACATCGGGGCACCTCGGGAGAAACCCATGACGACCAAACCCGGCGAGCGCCGCCTGCGGATTCTGCAAACCTTGGCCCGGATGCTCGAAACCCCGAAGGGCGAAAGGATCACCACTGCCGCCCTGGCGGCCAGGCTGGAGTGCTCCGAAGCCGCGCTCTATCGACACTTTGCCAGCAAGGCACAGATGTTCGAGGGGCTCATCGAATTCATCGAGCAGAGCCTGTTCGGGGTGATCAACCAGATCACCTCCGAGGAAGTGCAGGGCTTGACGCAGGTCGAATCAATTCTCGGACTGCTGTTGCGCTTCGCCCAGAAAAATCGCGGCATGACGCGCGTCCTGATCGGCGATGCGCTGGTCAATGAAGACGAGCGACTGCAAGGGCGCATCAGCGCCCTTCTCGACAAGGTCGAGGCGGCGCTCAAACAGGCGCTACGCATCGCCGCGACGCAGGAATCCCTCAAGGCAGATACCGACTTCAGCGCATCGGCCAACCTCCTGCGCTGCTACGTCGTTGGCCGCTGGGAACAGTACGCGCGTAGCGGCTTCAAGCGTGAACCGCTCGGGCAATGGCCGATGCAGTGGCCAATGCTCTATTGCGCCTGCCTCTCGCAGTCGGCTGCGCCGGTGAGACGGAAGCAATAAGAAAGGGGCGCTTGAGCCGTCCCCGCCGCTGACCGGCGGTATGTATCAGCGTGTCAGATACGTCGCCGCATCCAGCGCGAAGTAGGTCAGGATGCCGTCGGCCCCTGCCCGCTTGAAGGCCAGCAGGCTTTCCAGCACGCAGGACTCCTCGTTGAGCCAGCCATTCTGCGCCGCCGCCTTCAGCATCGCGTACTCGCCGCTCACCTGGTAGGCAAAGGTCGGCACTCCGAACTCGTCCTTGACGCGGCGAACGATGTCCAGATAAGGCATCCCCGGCTTGACCATGACCATGTCAGCGCCCTCTTCCAGATCGAGCGCCACTTCTTTCAGCGCCTCATCGGAGTTCGCCGGGTCCATCTGGTAAGTGAACTTGTTGCCCTTGCCGAGATTTCCTGCCGAGCCGACCGCATCGCGGAACGGGCCGTAGAAGCTGGATGCGTACTTGGCCGAGTAGGCCAGTATTCGCGTATGGATCTGTCCGGCCGCGTTGAGTTCGGCGCGGATGCGGCCGATGCGGCCATCCATCATGTCGGAGGGCGCCACCACATCAGCACCCGCTTCGGCATGGCAAAGCGCCTGCTTCGCCAGCACCTCCAGCGTCTCGTCGTTGAGGACGTAGCCAGTCTCGTCGATCAGGCCGTCCTGACCGTGACTGGTGTAGGGATCGAGCGCCACGTCGGTAATCACGCCGAGATCCGGAAATGCACGCTTCAGCGCCTTGATTGCGCGTGGCACCAGGCCATGGCTGTTGAATGCCTCTTCGGCCGCCAGCGACTTCAGCGACGAATCGATCACCGGAAACAACGCCAGCGCCGGAATGCCGAGATTGACGGCACGTTCGGCGGTCTTCAGCAATCCGTCAAGTGATTGCCGTTCCACCCCAGGCATCGATCCCACCTTCTCGCTGCGACCGTCACCGTCGAGAACAAAAACCGGGTAGATCAGGTCGTCGACGGTGAGAACCGACTCGCGCATCAGCCGGCGCGAAAAGTCGTCGCGCCGCATCCGGCGCATGCGGGTTTCTGGAAAACGCCCGTTAGCACTCATCTCTCAACCCCAGACCATAAAAGATACGATTTTTGATCAAAGCGGAACTTCTCGCATTGACCGAAGTCAGATGGAACAGATGGCTCACGCCGTCTCCCGCTTCACCTCCCTGAGCGGGCACCTTGACCAATTCAAGGTATTTTGGCCTCCGGATTCCCCTTTTCCGGAGGCCTTTTGTTTTCCCTGGTCTTCCCTTCGATTCCCAGCCAGCCAGCGAGTATGGCCTCGGCCTCTTCAATGCCCGTCCTTTTCAGGCTCGAGAAGAGCTGCACCGAACACGGATTGTTAACGCCCGTGGTCGCCAGCTCGGCTTTGACCGCCCGCAAAGTCGTGGTCTGACCCTGACGGCTCAACTTGTCGGCCTTCGAGAGCAGAATGTGGATGGGGCGAGCGGTTGGCCGGAACCAGTCGATCAGGCGCCAGTCGAGATCGGTCAGCGGGCGCCGGATATCCATGATGACGACCAGGCCCACCAATTTTTCGCGCTTGCTGAGGTAAGGCCCGATCAGACCTTCCCATTGCGCGCGAATTTCTCCCGGTGCCTTGGCATAGCCATAGCCCGGCAGGTCGACAAAATACCTACCCTCAGCCAGCGCGAAATAATTGAGGTGTTGCGTGCGCCCAGGCGTCTTGCTGACGTAGGCCAGTCGCGTCTGTCCCGCCAGCGTGTTGATCGCTGATGACTTGCCGGAATTGGAACGGCCGGCGAAGGCGACTTCCCGGATGGCATCCTGCGGCAAATCGCGAAGATGGGCGACGGTCGTCAGAAAAACCGCCTGCTGGAACAAGGACATAAAAAACTCTCAGGGGCCGCCAAGGCGGCGGAGAACTAATATAGAATAGCAGGTTTGCAACCTCCGTTCTGGCCAAAGCGCCCCACGACGCGCACTAGGAGTCCGAAAATGATCCGTACAGCGGCAATGGCAATCCTCTTTGCCACCACTTTCATGTCCCACGCGGCTGAGGAAGCCAAAGTCAAGGCGGACCCCGCCAAGGGCAAGGTCATCGCCGAGACCGTCTGTGTCGCCTGTCATGGCGCCGACGGCAACAGCGCGGCCGCCGCCAACCCAATCCTCGCGGGCCAAGGGGCGGACTACCTGTACAAGCAACTGAAAAACTTCAAGGCGGTCGACGGCAAGCCTGCTGCCCGCAACAACGCGATCATGGGCGGCATGGTCGCGGCGCTTTCCGACGAGGACATGAAGAATCTCGCCGCCTGGTTTTCCAGCCAGAAGCTGAAGCCGTCCGTCGCCAAGGACGAGTCAAAAATTGCGCTTGGCCAGAAGATCTGGCGCCAGGGCGACTTCAAGAAGGGTATTCCGGCCTGTGCCGGATGCCACGGCCCCGCCGGCGCCGGCCTGCCCGCGCAGTACCCGCGCCTGGCTGGCCAGTATGCCGAATACACCGAGGCGCAACTGAAGGCATTCCGCACCGAAGAGCGCAACAATGATCCCGAAAAGATGATGCGCATGGTCGCCGCCAAGATGTCGGATCCCGAGATCCAGGCCGTCGCCGAATACGCTGCTGGCCTGCGCTAGGCAGGCATTCGCAAAAAGGCAGCCAAGGCTGCCTTTCCTTTTTTGCTCTCTTTCCTGATCTTGGCATTCGCGCCGCTGGCAGATAGACTCTGCTGAAAGAAACCGATCAACCTCATCGAGGAGACCCAACGTGATAACACTCAAGCAAATGCTGGCCGCCAAAAACCGGCCGCTCGCCGTCGTGACGCCAAACGATTCCGTCTACCATGCACTGAGCCTGATGGCCATGCACGACGTCGGCGCACTTCTCGTCCTTGAGAACGAACAGCTGATCGGCATCTTTTCCGAGCGTGATTACGCGCGCAAGCTCATCCTGCAGGGCAAGAGTTCCAAGGAAACGCTGGTCCGCGAAATCATGAGCGACAAGGTCGCCTATGTCACACCCGGCGCCACGGTCGACGAATGCATGGCGCTGATGACGGAAAAGCGTTTCCGGCACCTGCCTGTTCTCTCTGAAGACAACGAGGTGGTCGGCATCATTTCGATTGGCGACCTGGTCAAGGCAACCATCAGCAACCAGCAGTTCCTCATCTCCGAACTGGAGCGTTACATCACCGGCTGACGGGCTTTCGCCCATGGCGGAAGCCGAAAGATCCCTGTCCGGGTTCGCGCTGGCAAGTGATTTCCCGGCACTCGCTGAAAATCGGCAGGGCAACGCAAGTTTGCGCGGGTCCACAACGACTACCCGATAAACACCCAGAGCGAGCAAGCGTCATGCTGATACGGCACCGCCCGGACATACTTCCGTCCGCAATCACCCCGCCCGATGTCTATGGCGGGCGCCGCGATTTTCTGCGCAGCATGACCCTCGGCGTCGGTGCCGCAAGCCTGGGTCTGAGTGGCCGCAGCCACGCCGCTGACAGCCAGCGCACGCGCTTCGAGTCGATCATTCCCGGCTCCTTCTCCGTTCATGACGAGAAACCGACGCCCTATGCCTCGGTCACCGAATACGGCAACTACTACGAGTTCGGCCCCGACAAGGACAGCCCTGGCCGCAACGCCTACCGCTTGCGCACCGAGCCGTGGACGGTCAGTATCGAGGGTGAAGTCAAGGTGCCGAAGACCTTTGCCATCGAAGATATCCTGAATTGGGCACCGCTCGAGGAGCGCGTCTACCGGATGCGCTGTGTCGAAGGCTGGAGCGCCATCATTCCCTGGGTCGGCTTTCCTCTCAGCGAATTGATCAGGCGCTGCGACGTCACCGGCAACGCGAAGTTCGTCGAATTCTGGTCGCTGGCCGACCCCGAGCAGATGCCCTACGTCCGCCTCCCCTTTCTCGACTGGCCCTACGTCGAGGCGCTCCGGCTCGACGAGGCGATGCATCCGCTGGCCCTCCTCGGCCTCGGCATGTACGGCGAGCACATGCCGAGGCAGAACGGCGCCCCGCTGCGC
>JBEOKN010000043.1:0-46024 GCA_040275885.1 Azonexus sp.
CCGTACTTGAGCAGCGAGAAACGGTCGGCGACGCCGGCGAGCAGGAAGTACATCGCGCGCAGGCCGAGGATGGCGAAGATGTTCGAGGTGAGCACGATGAAGGGGTCGGTGGTGATCGCGAAGATTGCCGGAATCGAGTCGACGGCGAAGATCAGGTCGGACACCTCGACCAGCACCAGCGCCAGGAACAGCGGCGTCGCATAACGCACCCCGTTCTTCCAGGTAAAGAATTTTTCCCCGTCGAACCCGGTCGTGATGTTCAGGTGGCCGCGCAGCCATTTGACCAGCTTGTTGTTCTCGAGATCGGGCTTTTCGTCGGCGAACCAGTACATCTTGACGCCGGTAATCAGCAGGAAGGCGCCGAAGACGTAGAGAATCCAGTGAAACTGCGTGATCAGCCAGGCGCCGGCGAAGATCATGATGGTGCGCATGATGATCGCACCAACCACGCCATAGAGCAGCACGCGCTTCTGCAACTCTGCGGGAACGGCAAAGAAGCTGAAGAGCATCAGCCAGATGAAGACGTTGTCGACCGCCAGTGCCTTTTCGATCAGGTAGCCGGTGATGAACTCGAGCGCCCTGGCATTGGCGATCTCGCGCCCCATGGCGTCATCCAGGTGCCACCACAGACCACCGGCGAAGGCCAGTGTGACGGCGATCCACACCACCGACCAGGTGGCGGCCTCCCTGAAGCTGACCCGGCGCTCCTTGCCGCCACCGACCAGGAACAGGTCGACAGCCAGCATGACCAGAACGATGGCCGCGAATCCGGCCCACAAACCCAGACTGCCTACGGTTTCCATGAAGCTTTCCTTTCGCGCATTCCAAAAAGCAAACGGCCCGCGCCGAAATGGACGAGAGCCGTGGAATGCCAAAGGAGCCTCGCCATCGCGGCAAAGGTCTTGCTCGCAGCGCTGATTTGCTGCCCGGATGCCGGAAGCCTGCGCTTCGTGATGACGACACACCGGTCGGGAGCTACTCCCCCTTGGGATGGTCGCAACTCTATTAAACCCGACTTCGCTTGTCAACTTTTATACGGGCAGCATTACAGCAAATTCTATTCACGAATAATCAAATTCGCTTTTTGTCTTTGTTGTTATAACGGCATCGGCTAAATTGTCGGGACGACTTGCGAGGCACGCCATGAAGAGATTTCCCAAGACCCTTTCCGCACTCCTGTTGAGCCTGATTGCGAGCGCCGCGCTGGCCGATGCGACCCTGCTCAACGCCTCCTATGACGTGGCCCGCGACGTTTACAAGAACTACAACCCGGTGTTCCAGAAGTACTGGAAACAGAAGACCGGGGAAACCATTGAGCTGAAACAATCGCATGGCGGTTCAACAAAGCAGGTGCGTGCCGTAGCGGACGGCCTGGAAGCGGACGTGGTAACCATGAATCAGGCAAACGACGTCGAGTTTCTCGCTGACAAGGGGCTGGTCGCCAAGGACTGGGCGAAAAAATTCCCCAACAATGCCTCGCCCTACACCTCGGCAATGGTCTTCATCGTGCGCAAGGGCAACCCGAAGGACATCAAGGACTGGAGCGATCTGGCGGCCCCGGGCACGCAGGTCATCCTCCCGCATCCGAAGAATACCGGCAACGGTCGCAACACCTATCTATCGGCCTGGGCCTGGGCGCTCAAACAACCGGGCGGCAGCGACAAGACCGCACTGGAATTCCTCGGCAAGGTGCTGAAGAATGCCCCGTTGTTCGCCGCCGGCGGCCGCGATGCGACGACGACCTTCATGCAGCGCCGCATGGGCGACGTGCTGGTCACCTTCGAGTCCGAGGCCGAGATGATCGCCAAGGAATTCGGCAAGGGCGATTTCGAGGTCGTCTATCCGAGCCTGACCATGCAGACCGAATTCCCGGTTGCCATTGTCGACAAAGTGGTGGACAAGAAGGGGACGCGGAAACAGGCGCAGGCTTATCTGGAGTATCTGTGGTCGAAGGACGGACAGGAGAACGCCGCGCAGAACTACCTGCGGCCGCGCGATGCAGACTTGCTCAAGAAGTACGCCCATTTCTTCCCGCCCTTGAAGACCTTCACCGTCGATGAAGTATTCGGCGGTGCGAACAAGGCATTTGCCACGCATTTCAGGGACGGCGGCACCTTCGACCAGATATACGTGCAGAAGTAAGTGGCCGCAAAGTCGCAGCGTGTGCTGCCCGGTTTCGGCCTCGCACTGGGCTATTCGCTGGTTTACCTCTCGCTGCTGATCCTGCTGCCGCTGGGTGGCCTGGTCCTTAAAGCTTCCGAGCTCGGATTCGGGCAGATCATGGATATTGCCTTGGGCGAGCGTTCGCTGGCGGCGTTTCGTGTCAGTTTCGGAGCTTCGTTTCTCGCTGCCGCGGTCAACGCTTTTTTTGGCCTGATTGTGGCGTGGATCCTGGTGCGCTACCCCTTTCCCGGCAAGCGCTTCGTCGATGCTCTGGTCGACCTGCCGTTCGCCCTGCCGACCGCCGTCGCCGGCATCACGCTGGCCACGCTGTACGCCGGCAACGGCTGGCTGGGCAAATACATTGAACTGCTCGGCATCAAGGTGGCCTACACGCCGCTCGGCATTGTCTTCGCGCTGACCTTCATCACCCTGCCCTTCGTCGTCCGCACGCTGCAGCCGGTGATCGAGGATATCGAAACCGAGGTCGAGGAAGCGGCGGCCTCGCTTGGCGCCTCGCGCTGGCAGACTTTCGTGAGAGTGATCTTCCCGGCCATCTTCCCGGCCCTGCTGACCGGCTTCGCGCTGGCCTTCGCCCGTGCTGTCGGCGAATACGGGTCAGTGATCTTCATCGCCGGCAACCTGCCGCTGATTTCCGAGATCACGCCGCTGCTGATCATCTCCAAGCTCGAACAGTACGACGTGCTGGGGGCGACCGCGCTGGCCGTGGTCATGCTGGCGCTCTCCTTCATCCTGCTGCTGGCGGTCAACCTGCTGCAATGGTGGACGGCCAACCGCCACAGGAACAGCGAGCCGCTCGAAGTCGCGGCCGCCAAGGCGAGTGGGGGCGCGCAATGAGATCGAATCGCGCCACGCAGGAGCCGCGCTGGGTCCGCTATGGCCTGCTGACGCTCGGCCTCGGATTCCTCTTCTTCTTCCTCGGCCTGCCGCTGATCGCTGTTTTCGTCGAGGCGCTGGCGCAGGGCGTGCCGCTCTACGTCGAAGCGCTGAAGGAGCCGGAAACGCGCTCCGCCATCGGCCTGACCGTGGGAATCGCACTCGGCGTCCTGCCCTTCAACGTTGCCTTCGGCGTCACCGCGGCCTGGGCCATCGCCAAGTTCGACTTCACGGGCAAGAGCCTCCTGATCACGCTGATCGACCTCCCCTTCGCCGTCAGCCCGGTCGTCGCCGGCCTCGTCTTCATTCTGCTCTTCGGGGCTCAGGGTTGGTTTGGCCCGTGGCTGTCGGGGAACGATATCAAGATCATCTTCGCCGTGCCGGGCATGATCCTCGCCACGCTGTTCATCACCTTTCCCTTCATCGCCCGCGAGCTGATCCCGTTGATGCAGGCGCAGGGCAAGGAAGAGGAAGAGGCGGCGGTGTCGCTCGGCGCCTCCGGCTGGCAGATGTTCCGCCGGGTGACGCTGCCCAACATCAAGTGGGGCCTGCTCTATGGCGTGATCCTGTCGAACGCCCGGGCGATGGGCGAGTTCGGCGCGGTGTCAGTGGTTTCCGGACACATCCGCGGCGAGACCAACACGCTGCCCCTGCACGTCGAGATCCTCTACAACGAATACAACGCTGTCGGCGCCTTCGCCGCTGCCTCCATCCTCGCCCTGCTGGCCCTGGTAACGCTGGTTGCCAAGACCGTCGTCGAGTGGCGGATGAAGAAGGAAACCGAAATGCTGAACACGGTGCTGGCACCGGAGAAAACCTGATGAGTATCGAAATCCGCAAAATCTCCAAGCGCTTCGGCAATTTCGTCGCGCTCGACAACATCAATCTCGACATCCCGACCGGCGAACTGGTCGCCCTGCTCGGCCCTTCCGGCTGCGGCAAGACGACCTTGCTGCGCATCATCGCCGGCATGGAAAGCGCGGATGGCGGCGAGGTTCTTTTTTCCGGCGCCGAGGCCACCCATCTGCACGCCCGCGAGCGCCAGGTCGGTTTCGTCTTCCAGCACTATGCGCTGTTCCGCCACATGACGGTGTTCGAGAACGTCGCCTTCGGCCTGCGCGTCAAATCGCGCAAGGAGCGTCCGAGCGACGCGGAGATCAGGCGCCGGGTCATGGAACTGCTCGGCCTCGTCCAGCTCGACTGGCTGGCCGACCGTTATCCGTCGCAACTCTCCGGGGGCCAGCGTCAGCGCATCGCGCTGGCCCGCGCCCTGGCCGTCGAACCGAAAGTGCTGCTGCTCGACGAACCCTTCGGCGCCCTCGACACCAAGGTGCGCAAGGAACTGCGCCGCTGGCTGCGCCGCCTGCACGACGAAATGCACATCTCCAGCGTCTTCGTCACCCATGACCAGGAAGAGGCGCTGGAAGTTGCCGACCGCGTCGTCGTCATGAATCATGGCCGAGTCGAGCAGATCGGCTCGCCCGACGAGGTCTATTCGAGCCCGGCTTCGCCCTTCGTCTATCAGTTCCTCGGAAATGTGAATGTTTTCCACAGCCGGGTGCAGGGTGGCTACGCCGAGGTCGAGCGCAGCGAAGCGACCGAAAAGACGACCGCCTTCGTCCGTCCGCACGACATCGATATCGCCCATCAGCCGCTCGAGGGCGGGCTCCAGGCGACCGTGCAGCACGTGCATCCGATCGGTCCGGTGGTTCGTGTCGAACTGTGGCACGAAAGCGAGATCGTCGAGGTCGAGCTGTCGCGCGAGCGGCACGAAGCGCTGCAACTGATGGCCGGGCAGGCGGTATGGTTCCGCCCGCGGCAGATCAAGGTCTTCGAAAAACCCGGTCTGTCGCGGTCAACCGGGGAAAAGCAGGCATTTCTGTTCTGATCCGGGGCAAGGAAGGCAGCCGGAGGCGGATGCTATAATCGGCCCCCGTTTCGTGCGTCCCAGCCCCCCGGTGATCTTTACCCTCGGCATCAACCATCACTCCGCGCCGCTCGCCATTCGCGAGCGCGTGGCGTTCCATTCCGAGAAGCTGCATCAGGCGCTGGCCGACCTGACGCACAGTGGGCGGGTCAGGGAAGCGGCCATCCTGTCGACCTGCAACCGCACCGAACTCTATTGCGCAGCCGAAGCCCCCGAAGCCGTGCTCGACTGGCTGACGGCGTACCATCAGGTGGAGCGCAACGAAATCGCGCCCTACCTCTACCTGCACGATCAGCCGGAAGCGGTCCGCCATGCCTTCCGGGTCGCCAGCGGACTCGATTCGATGGTCATCGGCGAGCCGCAGATCCTCGGCCAGATGAAGGAAGCGGTGCGCATCGCCGAAGAGTGCGGCACGCTCGGCACGCAACTGCACAAGCTGTTCCAGCGTTCCTTTTCGGTAGCCAAGGAAGTGCGCAGCACGACAGCGATCGGCGCCAACATCGTCTCGATGGCGGCCGCCGGTGTTCATCTTGCCGAGCGCATTTTCGAATCGCTGGCGACGCAGCGCATCCTGTTCATCGGTGCCGGCGAAATGATCGAACTGTGCGCCACTCACTTCTGCGCCAGGCAGCCGAAACTGGTCACCATCGCCAACCGCACCGTCGAGCGCGGCCGAGCGCTGGCCGAGCGCTTCAACGGCACGGCCATCCGCCTCGACGAACTGGGCGAGCACATCGCGCAGCACGACATCGTCGTTTCCTGCACCGCCTCCCCCCTGCCGATCATCGGCCTCGGCATGGTCGAACGGGCGGTCAAGGCACGCCGGCACCGGCCGATGTTCATGGTCGACCTCGCCGTGCCGCGTGACATCGAGGAAGAGGTCGGCGAACTCGACGATGTCTTCCTCTATACTGTCGACGATCTGGCCAACGTTGTCGAGAGCGGCCTCGAGTCGCGGCAGGCGGCCGTAGTCGAGGCCGAGACGATCATCGCCAACCGCGTGCAGGATTTCCTTGGCTGGCTGGAGGCGCGCGACACGGTGCCGGTGATCCGCTCGCTGCGCGATTCCGCCGAACGCATGCGCCGCCACGAGATCGAGCATGCGCTGAAGTTGCTGGCCCGCGGCGAAGCGCCGGAAAAGGTCGTCGAGCAACTGTCGCAGCGGCTCATCAACAAGTTCCTGCATGCCCCGACGCAGACACTCAATTTCGCCGAAGGCGCCGATCGCGCGAACCTCCAGATATTGACCGAGCGTCTCTTTCACCTCCATTCCGGCGAGTAGCAGCCACCCCGGGCGGCCTCGAACACAACCATCATGAAACCCTCGATCCGCCAGAAACTTGACCTGCTGGTCGACCGCCTCGACGAGATCGACCGCATGCTGTCGGCCCCGGACACGGCCAACGACATGGACCAGTTCCGCCGGCTTGCGCGCGAGCGCGCCGAACTGGAGCCGCTCATCGTCCAGTTCAATACCTTCCGCCAGGCCGAAAACGACATCGCCGAAGCCGAGGCGATGCGTGCCGATCCCGAAATGCGCGAGTTCGCCGACGAGGAAATCGCCACCGCCACGGCGCGTCTGCCGGGGCTGGAACTCGGGCTGCAGACGCTGCTGCTGCCGCGCGACCCCGATGACGAGCGCAGCGTCATCCTCGAAATCCGCGCCGGGACCGGCGGCGATGAATCGGCGCTGTTCGCCGGCGACCTCTTCCGCATGTATTCGCGCTATGCCGAACGCCAGCGCTGGCAGGTCGAGGTCATCTCGGCCAGCGAATCGGATCTCGGCGGCTATCGCGAAATCATCTGCCGCATCGTCGGCACCGGCGCCTATTCGCGCCTGAAATTCGAATCCGGCGCCCATCGCGTGCAGCGCGTCCCGGAAACCGAAACCCAGGGCCGCATCCATACCTCGGCGTGCACCGTGGCGGTCATGCCGGAAGCCGACGAGGTCGACGAGGTCGCCCTCAGCCCGGCCGACTTGCGCATCGACACCTTCCGCGCCTCGGGAGCCGGCGGCCAGCACATCAACAAGACCGATTCGGCGGTGCGCATCACGCACCTCCCGTCCGGCATCGTCGCCGAATGCCAGGATGGCCGTTCGCAGCACGCCAACCGGGCGTCCGCTCTGCGCGTTCTGGCCGCGCGCATCAGGGACATCCAGGTGCGCGCCCAGCAGAGCCACATCGCCAGTACGCGCAAGCGCCTGATCGGTTCGGGCGACCGTTCCGAGCGCATCCGCACCTACAACTTCCCGCAGGGCCGGATCACCGACCACCGCATCAACCTGACGCTGTACAAGATCGCGACGATCATCGAAGGCGACATGGACGAACTTCTCGATGCGCTGGCCGCCGAGCATCAGGCCGACCTGCTGGCGGAACTCGGCGAGCAGAACTGAAAATGACGCTTTTCGAGGCGTTGACCGCAGCAAGGCGGACAATCGACCGGCTCGATGCCCGCCTGCTACTGCAACATGCCACCGGCTGCTCGCATAACGACCTGCTGGCACGGCCGGAGACGCCAGTCTCGACAACGGCCAGCCAGCAGTTCATGGCCTGGGTCGAGCGCCGGGCAAGCGGTGAACCGCTGGCCTATCTGGTCGGCGAGGCCCAATTCCGCGGCCGCATCTTCGAGGTATCGCCGGCGGTGTTGATTCCGCGCCCGGAAACCGAAGTCCTGATCGCGCTCGCTCTCGAAAGACTGCGCGGCCTGACCGCGCCGCGGGTGCTCGATCTCGGCACCGGTTCGGGCATCGTCGCGATTTCGCTGGCGCTGGAATGCCCGGCGGCGGCCGTTGTCGCGGTCGACCTCGCGCCCGGGGCGATTTCCGTCGCCCGCTCCAATGCCAGGCAGATCGGGGCGCTGGTCGATTTTCGTGAAGGCGACTGGTTCGCACCGGTGGCCGGGGAAGCTTTCGATCTGATCGTCGCCAACCCGCCTTACGTCGCCGCCGGCGACCCGCATCTGACGCGCGACGGCCTGCCGTTCGAGCCACAGTTGGCGCTGACCGGCGGCGCCGACGGGCTGGCCTGCATCCGCCGCATCGTCGCCGGCGCGTCCGAGCATCTGAAGCCCGGCGGTTGGCTGCTCTTCGAGCACGGCCACGACCAGGGTGCGGTGAGCCGGAACTTATTGACCGCTGCCGGGTTCCAATGTCCCGCAACCTTTCCCGACCTGGCCGGCAGCGACCGGGTCAGCCTGGCTTTCTTTCAATCTGGAGCAATCATGTCCGCCATTCAGCAACGCATCCACTCGACTGTGACCAACAACCCGGTCGTCCTCTACATGAAAGGCGATGCGCGTTTTCCGCAGTGCGGCTTTTCCGCAACTTCCGTGCAGATCCTCAAGGCCTGCGGCGTCAGCGACCTCGTCACGGTGAACGTGCTGGCCGACGAGGAAATCCGCAACGGCATCAAGGAGTACGCCAACTGGCCGACGATTCCGCAGCTCTACATCAACGGCGAATTCATCGGCGGCTGCGACATCATGAAGGAGATGTACCAGTCCGGCGAACTGCAGCAAATGCTGGAAGCCGTCACCCAGACCTGATCCGGCGGCGGCATCCCGGCCGCGCCCGCCGAATTCCCTCAGGCCATTATATTTACGCCACCATCGACATACACCGTGCTGCCGGTCAGGCGGCGGGCGTAGGGCGTGGCAAGGAAGGCGCAGGTGAAACCGACGTCCATGATGTCGACCAGTTCTCCGAGCGGCGCCCGTTGCGCCGCCTCGTTGAGCAGCAGGTCAAAGTCCTTGAGCCCGGACGCGGCCCGCGTCTTGAGCGGTCCCGGCGAGATGGGGTGGACCCGGATGCCCTGCGGTCCGAGTTCGTAAGCCAGGTAGCGGCAGGCGGATTCCAGCGCCGCCTTCACCGGCCCCATCACGTTGTAGTTGGGTGCCACCTCGTTGGCGCCGTGGTAGCTCATCGCGAACATGGCCCCGCCCTGATCCATCAGCGGCGCGGCCAGCCTGGCCATGCGGATGAATGAGTGGCACGAAATGTCCATCGCCTTGGCAAATCCTTCCGCCGAACAGTTGATGAGCCCGCCCTGCAGATCCTCCTTGGGGGCGAAGGCGATCGAATGAACCAGGATGTCGAGGCGGCCCCACTTTCGCGCAATTTCCTCGAACAATGCCTCGAGTTGGCCGGGTTGGCTGACGTCGAGGGGCATGAAGATCGACGCCTCGAGAGCCGCCGCGAGCGGTTCGACGTACTGTTTCGACTTTTCGTTGAGGTAGGTGATCGCCAAGTCGGCCTGCAGTTCGTGAAACGCCCTGGCGCAGCCATAGGCGATGGAACTGTCGTTGGCAATGCCGACAACCAGCGCCTTCTTGCCCTTGAGGGGCGGACTGGGGATATCTAAGGCCATGATTCTGTGCTCCTTGTCAGGCTGGGTTGAGGAGGTGCCGGGTATGGCGGGCAATCATCAGCTCTTCGTTGGTCGGCAGCACCCAGGCTGCAACCCGGCTATCCGCCGTGCTCAGGCGCGGACCACCGGCCGCGTTGGCAGCAGGATCGAGTTCCACCCCGAGCCAGGCGGCAGCGCAGCAGACCCGTTCGCGGATCGCGGCGGCGTGCTCGCCGATGCCGGCGGTGAACACCAGGGCGTCGAGTCCGCCCAGCGCGGCGGCTAGCGAGCCAAGTTCCCGACCGATGCGATAGACGAACAATTCCACCGCGAACTTGGCCCGTGGTTCATCGGAAGCGAGCAGGGTGCGCATGTCGCTGGAGACCCCGGAAACCCCGAGGAGCCCCGACTGCTGGTAGAGCAGCTTTTCGATGGCGCGGGCGTCCATCTTCAGTTCGTCCATGAGATAGAGAACCACGCCGGGGTCGAGATTGCCGCTGCGGGTACCCATCGGCAGCCCGTCGACGGCAGTAAAGCCCATCGTGCCGGCGACGCTCCGGCCACCGTGGATGGCGCACATGCTGGCGCCGTTGCCCAGGTGCAGCACGACACTGCGTCCCGATGCCGCGCGCGGGTCGACCTCGGGCAGAACCGAGGCAATGTATTCATAGGAAAGGCCGTGGAATCCATAGCGGAGCACGCCACGGTCGGTGATCGCCGGCGGCAGCGCGAAGGCCTGGGCCACCTCCGGCTGGCGGCGATGGAAGGCGGTGTCGAAGCATGCCACCTGCGGCAATTGCGGCTGGTTGTCCAGCAACAGGCGGATCGGTTTCAGGTTGTGCGGCTGGTGCAAGGGCGCCAGCGGGATGAATTGCTCCAGTTGTCGGACGATCTCGGCAGTCAGTCGGACCGGCGCGGCGTAGGCCGAACCGCCATGCACCACGCGATGGCCGACGGCGGCCAGCCGGTGCTCGCCAAGGCGCTCGCGCAGGTAGTCGGCCAGATAAGCGAGTCCGCCATCATGGTCGAGAGGCTCACCGTCAGGCCACTGCCGTGCACCGACGACAGCGCCCGCCGCGTCTTTCGCCTTGAACCGGGGGGCGCTGTAAAGCCCCTCGATCTGCCCGCCGAGGAACAGCTCGAGCGCCTCGCCCCGTTCCAGAAACAACGAGAACTTGATGCTGGACGACCCCGCGTTGATGACCAGAATCGCGTCGCTCATGCCGTCACTGCCTTGTTGGCGCTCTCCCGCCGCGCCTGGGCGACCAGGGCCGCCACCGCGCACGAAGCGAGCCGGGTAGTCACGGAATCGGCGCGGCTGGTCAGGATGATCGGCACCCGTGCACCGAGCACGATGCCGGCGGCGTCGGCACCGGCCATGAAACTGAGACTCTTCGCCAGCATGTTGCCGGCCTCCAGGTCGGGCACCACCAGAATGTCGGCCAGCCCGGCAACCGGCGAGTCGATCTGCTTGATCCGCGCCGCCGCGAGGTCGATGGCGTTGTCGAGCGCCAGCGGGCCGTCGAGGATGCCGCCGGTGATCTGCTTGCGGTCGGCCATCTTGCACAGCGCAGCGGCTTCCACCGTGGACGGCACCTTGGGATTGACAGTTTCCATGGCGGAAAGGATTGCCACCTTCGGTTGCGGGTAGCCGAGGGCGTGGGAAAGGTCGATCGCGTTCTGGACGATGTGCATCTTGTCTTCCAGCGTCGGGAAGATGTTGATCGCCGCGTCGGTGACGATGATCGGGCGGTCCTGGCTCGGCACGTCCATGATGAAAGCGTGGCTGATGCGCCGCTCGGTACGCAGGCCCGTCCCGCTGCGAACCACGGCCCCCATCAGTTCGTCGGTGTGCAGACTGCCCTTCATCAGCATCTCGGCCTTGCCTTCCCGCGCCAGTTGCACCGCCAGGTCGGCGGCGGCGTGACTGTGCGGCGCATCGACGATCTCGTAGCCGGAGATGTTGAGGTGGAACTGTGCCGCCACGGCCTCGATCCTGGATCGTGGCCCGACCAGGATCGGCTGCAGGATGCCAAGTTCGGCCGCTTCGACCGCACCTCTGAGCGAACTTTCGTCGCAGGGGTGGGCGACGGCGGTCGGGACTGGCGTCAGGGCCTGACAGCGGGCAATCAGTTTTTCGTATTTCTCGTGCTTGCGTTCCATCGCTTGCTCCTCGTATCCGGCACCTATGAGGCGGCCTTGCCTGAATCTGCCGTAACCGCATCGGCCGCAGCAAACAGTTTCTCGATCCGAGCCAGCCGTTCGGCCCGTTCGCCGACGACCTCGCCGGCCGCTGAAACGATCTGGCGAATCTTGCCGAGCGCCTCGTTCCGGGCAGCGTTATCACCGGGAAGCATTTGCGGAATCGCGGCCAGCGCACCGTCCCGATCGAGCAGCAAACCGAAAAATTGCTCGCGCAGCAGCCTCTTGAATTCCTCGAGCGTAATGCCGCCGTGCTCGGCGCGCATCTGGCGCAATACCTCGAAAGCGCGCTCGTCTACGCCCGGTCCGGCCATGCCGATAAAGACCAGACTGCGGATCGCCGCCTCGCGCAACCCACCTTCGGCAAGGCGGGCCCTGAGGTCGGCGATGCGCTGCTCAATGAAGGCAAGCCGCTCCGGTTCGATGCCCGGATGCCGGCGCGGGGGCTCATCCGAGGCACCAATTCCGACCAGTGCCTGCAACACGGGCGAGCTGTAAAGGCCAAGGAATATCTGTTCCATGGTGTGATCGCGCAGGTCGCGATAGCCGTCGAGGGCGGCGATGATCCCGTCCGAGATTGCCGCCTGCAGCTGGAGCATCGGATTGTCGGGTGAAGCGGGCCGGCGCTGCCCGCGCACCTGCTCGGCGAGCAAGCCGATTTGTCGCATCAGCGGGTTGCGGTCCGAGAACAGTTGGTAGGGCAGTTCGGCAGAATTCAGCTTGGGTAGCCATCCGGCGGTCTGATTGTTGGCAAGAGCCTGGACAAAGGGCTGAAACAGTGTCCGGTAGAGGCCGAGATTGATCTCGGACACCCGCCGCGCGGCGGCGAAGCGCCGTTCGTTGTCGGGATCGGGCTGGACGATGGCGCGGATGTCGTCCAGGGTGCGCGGCTCGAAGCGCACGATCCAGTCGCCGCCGATCAGATCGGCGTTGACCGCGGCGGCGCTCTTGGGGGTCATCACCGCTTCGTAAAGTCCGGGCGGCAGGACGTCGATCAGATCGATGTTGGACTCGAACTCCTGGTGTTCCTTCCTGGCTACTCCGCCGCCGACAAAGATGCCGAGATGGCCGATGCTTTCGTGGATGGCGTAGATGATGGTCTGGCCACAGGCACGGAGGTCGTCGTCCTTGCCGTAGAGATCGACGATCCAGCCGAGCGCCTGTTGCGGCGGCGTGATGTTGTCGCCCTTGGAGCAGAAACAGAGGATCGGCGAGCGAATATTGCGCAGATCGATGCGCACGCCGTCGCTGGTGACAATTTCGGCGGTGGCCAGCCGGTTCCCGACGAACAACTGGTCGACAATCCACTGCATTTCCTCGGCGTTGAGGCTGACGTGACCGCCCCACCACTTCTCGAATTCGAGAAAGCGCTGCCCCTCGGTGTCAACCTTGTTCCACAGGTCGTAATTCTTGGTCCACAGCGTGTTGGCGGGATTGAGATTCTCGAAGTTTTCAACGAGATGGGCGCCGTCGAACTTGCCGCCGCCGAGGTCGCTGGTGAGCGCGGTGATCCAGCTGCCACCGGCCAGGCCGCCGGTGTAGCGCATCGGGTTCTCACCCTCTACACCGGCCCAGTAGGACAGCGGAGAACCGGGAATGATCAGCGGCCCGAACAGTTCCGGCCGGGTCGCCGCCAGCATCATCACCGCCCAGCCGGCCTGGCAGTTGCCGATCACGCAGGGTTTGCCCTCGGCCTGCGGGTGGAGTTCGATGACCTTCTCCAGAAACACGGCTTCCACGCGCATGATGTCTTCGATGGTCTGGCCCGGCATCGGCTCGGGGGTGAAGCCGACGAAGTAAGAGGGATGGCCGGCGCGCATCGCCATGCCGAGCTCGCTATCGGCCTTGAAGCCGCCAATGCCCGGCCCGTGCCCGGCGCGCGGGTCGACCACGACGAACGGGCGTTTCTTGGGGTCAATCACCACGCCTTGCGGCGGCTTGACGCGCACCAGCAGGTAATTGGCCGGCTGCTCGAAGGTCCGGCCGTCCAGCACCAGTTCCGCGTCGAAGCTGAGCACGTTCGGCACTTCCTTGGCCTTCTGCGCGTAGTACTGGTCGCTGCGCTGGCGCAGTACGTCCCAGAACAGGATGGTGCGTTGCCAGCCGTCAATCCAGTAATCAACGGCCTGTTGGCCAAGAGCGGGAATGGCTTGCTGACTGGAGAAGGGGAAACGGGATTGGGATGGATCGGTCATCGGTGAACCTCTTCAAGCAATGCAGAATGATTGGGACAGATCTCCTTGTCGAGCGCGTCGGTTCTCCAGAAAATCTGCCGCCTTACTCGACATTTCGCCCTGAAGTTCCATTGCCGTGTCGCCGCCCAAAGAGCAATTGTCATTTTACCAGCTTTCATGTGGCCGAACTCCTCGATCAATTTCGCGGTGCCGGCGGTTGCATCGCAGGCCGCGCTCTCCAAACTTCACATCCGACGCCTCACGCGCTACACGCCATGCCATCACACGACAGTCTCTGCACCGTTCGCGACATTCCACGATGACGTTCCCAGTCCCGAAAAGGCGCCCGCCGGGTGCCGGACTCCTGGTGGACGCCCCTACTTTGGCCCAGTGAATTCCTCGTAGGCGCGAACCGCCTCCGCCGCATACATCAGGGCCGGCCCGCCGCCCATATAGACGCAGACGCCGAGCGTTTCCATCAACTGTTCGCGGGTGACGGCCAGGCGAATCAGCGCCTTGACGTGAAAGCCGATGCAGCCGTCGCAGTGCTGCACGACGCCGATCGCCAGCGCCAGCAGTTCCTTGTCCAGTTCGCTGAGTGCGCCGCCCTTCATCGCGCCGTTGTGCATGGCGCTGAAGCCCTGCATGGTGTCGGGAATTTCCTTGCGCAGCGTCATCATGGCTGCGGAAAGATCCTTGGTAATGGTGGCAAAGGACTTGCTGGGCATTGCAGGCCTCCTTTATATAAGTTATTGCTTATTTTACTTGGTAGCGGACCAATAGGCAACTGGCGGGCGAACCTGATGCTACGGAAAGCGTGAATTGCTTTCGTGCGCCGAACGGGATAATCTGTCGATGTCAATAACTGCTCAATGGGAGATAAATAATGTCTGACGAAATGAGTGTTTCCTCCAAGGAAAAGCTGGTCTCCGATCTGAAGGTCGTCGTGTCCGATACCGAGGAATTGTTGCGTAGTACCGCAGGTGCTGCCGGTGAAAAAGCCGGTGAGTTGCGCGAGCGGATCGCCATCCGTCTGCGCGACGCGAAGGAACGGCTGGCCGATGCTGATGCCGCGCTCCGCGAGAGGACAAGGGCGGCCGCGCGCGCCACCGACGACTTCGTCCATGAGCGTCCGTGGCAAGCCATCGGCGTCGCCGCCGCTCTCGGGTTGGCCCTTGGTGTTCTGATCGGCCGCCGTTAAGGCCATGCCCGCCGCATCGCGAGGCGAAGCGAGCCGCGAAAGGTTGTTCGTTTCCCTGAAGAACCTGATCCTGACGCTGCTCGCGATCGGCAAGACGCGTGCGGAACTCCTCGTAACCGAGGTTGAGGAAGAAAAGCTCCGCCTCATGTCGCTGTGGGCCAAGGCGATCGGGGCGGCGTTTCTCTTTACGGTCGGTCTGATCATGCTGGTCGCCTTCGTCGCTCTCATTTTCTGGGAGCAGCGTATTCTGGTCTTCGGGTTGGCGGCGGGACTTTTCCTGGTAACGGGTCTGTTTCTCGTTGCCGCCCTGCGCCGCCAGATATCCCAGCCAAGCAAGCTGTTCAGCGCCAGTCTCGCCGAACTGGAGGCCGACATGGCGCAGCTGCAGCGCGCCACGGACAAGCAGTGAACGACCGCGCGCATGAACTGGCGCTGCGCCAAGGGGAGTTGCGGGCGCGCATCGCGCTTCAGCGCGCCGCGCTGGCGAGCCATTCGGGCGGTCTCGAACGGGTCCTGGGCACTGCCGACAGGGCGCTGGCCGGTGTGGACTGGTTGAAGGCACACCCGGAGGTGGTTGGTGTCACCGTTGCCGTTGTCGTCGTGGTCAGTCCGCGGCGCACCTGGCGGTGGGGCAAACGGGCGTTCTACGTCTGGCGTGGCTGGCAGACGGTGCGGAATTCGCTGCTCGGAGCACGTTGACCGCAACAGGCGTTGCCGCCGGCCGGCGGCAATCGAGTCAAGCCGGGCGCGTTTCGCGTGCGTGCCACGGGGCGACCTTCAGCAGAAGGAGCATTCCCGGTATGGCCAGTGCGGCGCACAGCCAGAAGAAACCGGGCCACCCCAGCATTTCCACGAGCCAGCCTGCCGAGGCATTGATGAAGGTGCGCGGCACCGCCGCCAGGCTGGTGAATAGTGCCATCTGCGTCGCCGTGTAGGCGGGATGCGTCGAGCGGGCGATGAAGGCGACGAAGGCCGCCGTGCCCAGCCCGACACCGAGCGCTTCGAGTCCGATGACGAAGGCCAGCGCCAGGCGCTCGCCGGCGCCGATGCTGGCGTAATGGCCCTGCGCCGCCAGCCAGGCGAAGCCGAAGATCGACACCAGTTGCACGACGCCGAACAGCCACAGCGCCCGGTTGATCCCCAGCCTGACCATCCACAGTCCGCCAAGCAGGGCACCGATCACCGCCGGCCACAGCCCCGCGTGCTTGGCGATCAGGCCGATGTCGGTCTTGGTGAAGCCCATGTCGAGGTAAAACGGGGTGGCCAGCGCGGTGCACAGGCTGTCGCCGAGCTTGTAGAGGAAAATGAAGGCGAGCACCAGGACGGCGCCGCGCCACCCCTGGCGGCCGACGAATTCGTGAAAGGGTTCGGTGACCGCCTGGCGCAGCGTCTTGGGGGCGCCCTTGATCACCGGTTCGCTGACCAGCCAGGCCATGATCATGCCGGGAATCATGAAAGCGCCGGTGATCCAGAACACTTCGCTCCACGGCAGGCGATCGGCGAGGATCAGCGACAGCGAGCCGGGAATCAGGCCGGCGATCCGGTAGGCGTTCACATGCACGGCATTGCCGAGGCCGAGTTCGTTGTCGCTGAGAATCTCCCTTCTGAAGGCGTCGACCGCGATATCCTGCGTTCCCGAGAGGAAGGCGAGCAGCGCGGCGAGCCACAGGATGGGCCAGATGCTCTCCTTCGGGTCGAGGCCGCCGAGGGAGCCGATGGCGAACAGCAGCCCGACCTGCGTCAGCAGCATCCAGCCGCGCCGGCGCCCGAAACCGGGGATGCTGTAGCGGTCGAGCAGCGGCGACCAGAGGAACTTCCAGGTGTAGGGAAACTGGATCAGCGCGAAGAAGCCGATCGTCTTCAGATCGACGCCCTCGCTGCGCAGCCAGGCCGGCAGCAAATTGAGCAGCAGGTAGAGCGGCAGGCCCGAGCTGAAGCCGGTGAAGACGCAGATCAGCATCCTCCGGGTCAACAGGGCCGCGAGCCAGGCCGGCATCAGCGGTTCAGGGTCAGGCGGTAGACGGCCAGGCTGCCAAGAAAATTGACTTCGTCTTCGACCAGATTGCCTTCCTCGTCGAGGACGTGACGCTCGCGGATGACCAGACCCATCCTGTCGCACAGATCCTCGAAGTCGAGCAGCGTGAAGAAGCGCACGTTGGGCGAGTCGTACCACTGGTAGGGGAGGTCTTCGGAAACCGGCATGCGACCGTCGAGCACCGAACGCAGGTTCTTCCAGTAGGCGAAGTTGGGAAAGGAGACGACGGCCTCGCGGCCGACCCGCAGCATCTCGCGCAGGATGCCCTCAGTGTGGCGCACCGTCTGCAGCGTGCGCGACAGCACGACATGGTCGACGGCCTGGTCGGCGAATTCGTCGAGACCATTTTCCAGGTTGCCCTGGATGACGTTGATGCCGTTCCTGATCGCCGCGAGGACGGTGGCATCGTCGATTTCGACGCCCCAGCCATGGACGCCGCGCGTTTCGATCAGGTGCTTGAGCAGCGTGCCGTCGCCGCAGCCGAGGTCGAGCACACGGTCGCCGGGAGCGATCCAGGCGGTGATCAGGTCGAAGTCGGCGCGGCCCAGGGTGTGTGTCATAGCTTGATGTTCCGCAGGTAGGCGTCGATTACCCCGTGATAGTGCGCGTCGTCCATCAGGAAAGAGTCGTGGCCGAAATTGAGACTGATTTCCGCATACGAAACGTCGCGCCCGTTGGCGAGCAGGGCTGCCACCATCTCCTTCGAGCGCGCCGGCGAGAAGCGCCAGTCGGTGGAAAACGAAACGAACAGGAAGTTGGCCTTGCTGCGCGCCATGGTCGCCGTCAGGTTGCCGTTGTCCTCGCGCGCCGGGTCGAAGTAATCGAGCGCCTTGGTCATCAGCAGGTAGGTATTGGCGTCGAAATAGCCGGCGAACTTGTCGCCCTGGTGGCGCAGATAGGATTCGATCTCGAATTCGACGCCGAAACCGAACGAGAAGGCCGAATTGCGCAATTCGCGGCCAAACTTCTCGCCCATCTGATCGTCGGAAAGATAGGTGATGTGGCCGAGCATGCGCGCCAGGCGCAGCCCGCGCACCGGCCGCGTGTCGTGCTCGTAGTAATTGCCGCCGTGAAAATCCGGGTCGGTCAGGATCGCCTGGCGGGCGACGTCGTTGAAGGCGATGTTCTGCGCCGACAGCTTGGGCGCGGCGGCGATGACCATGGCGTTGCGCACCCGCTCCGGGTAGGTGATGCTCCAGCGCAGCGCCTGCATGCCCCCGAGACTGCCGCCCATGACCACCGCCCAACTGTCGATGCCAAGCAGGTCGGCGAGGCGCGCCTGGGCATGCACCCAGTCGATGACCGCGACCATCGGGAAATCGGCGCCCCAGGGCTTGCCGGTCGCCGGGTTGGGTGACGACGGGCCGGTCGACCCGTGACAGCCCCCGGGATTGTTCACGCCGACGACGAAGAATCGGTCGGTATCGAGCGGTCGCCCGGGACCGACGATGTTGTCCCACCAGCCGACGTTGTCCGGCTGGTCCGCGTAGTGGCCGGCGACGTGATGGTGACCGGACAGCGCGTGGCAGACGAGGATCGCGTTCGATTTGGCCGCGTTCAGCGTCCCATAGGTTTCATAGACCAGATCGTAGGCGGGCAGAACCCCGCCGCTGCGCAAGTGCAGCGCCTGGTCGAAGTGGGCGCGCCGCGATTCGACGACGCCGACGGATTGTCCTGGCATGGTGTTCCTGAAAACGAAAAACCCGGTTGGCCAACAAACGCGAACCGGGCAGTTCCCGTTTTAGCTGAATTTGTAAAGCGCCCGCAAGCAGAGCTCAAATCGGCGCGGCTGGCTTACCAGCGTGCTGCGGACGATACCTAGCGGGGGGTGAAAAGTCAATCCGGGTCAGCGCAACGACAAAATGGTGGGCCAACCTCAAATTTGGCATCTAATCCGACACAGCCCCCTTTGATCAAAGTTAGGCCTTCCTCGGCAGGAGCGTGGAACGAAATGAAGAAGTTCCATCCGGTGATTCTTGAACCAGCACCTCAAGGGTGCCGGCAGCCAGCTTTGCTGAGGCGAGTGTTAGCACCTTGCCTTCACTGACAGCAGATGCCGTATCGAGCGCAACTTTCTCCGTAAGTGTTTCAATGCACACCCCAATTCTTCGGATCTGCGCATGACCACCTTCGGGAAGATCGGTAAACCAGGGCTCTGGGGGCTCCAGTTCGACGTAGAAGTTTCCCGGACCGGGGCTCGTATGATCAAGAACGACCGTGCGGGTCTGATGGTTGTTCGCAATGAACTGTATGAGGGCCTGTACGGTGCCGACTTGGGTGCCATCACCGTTGTACCAAGCTGCGTCTTCAACCTGTTCGAGGCGGCGAGGTTCGCCTTCTTGCGGATTGACGTCAATGAACGCGGTGTAGCTCGGGGTGACATGCTGTACCTGCCCGCCGATGAGCTCGCGGGCCAACCGCGCCCAATCTACTTGGACGGCTTCAGCTTGGGAGATAGCCTCGATCTTGAGGGCCCGCGCCTTCAAGGCGGCGGCTTTGGTAAACCCACTACGCGACCAAAGTACGAGTTTTGACGTGGGCAAGTGTTCATGCTTCTTCGCGACGCCTTCAATCCAAAGAACGTCTGCGGGGCGTGAGTGATCTCGGCACTCAATCGACAGAAATATTGGGTATGTTCCCACCATGGTTTGCGCGACTATGTCCACTTCCCGTTGCTCACCAGTGACGAGGTCCGTGAACATATGGGACTCTTCGACTTTCCAGCGCTCGCCGAGACGCTGGTGAACAAGCAGCGCCAACCGCTGAAAGGTATTTGATCGCTTGGGCATGAGGTAGGGTTGGAAGGCCTAACCAGTAGTAGACGACAGGATTGTCGCCTCATCCGGCCACCAGTCCAATAAGCTGGGGGACCGGACAGCTGGTTTTCCCTGTCATGGCTGGATTATCGCAGACCGACCATTCATCCGTGCAGCAGATGGTGTTCATCAAACCGGAAACACTCTCTTCCAATGCCAGGCATCAGCGCCGGGCCGGGCTGGCTTGGTAAGCACCCATGATTTCCACGAGTTGCGCGGTGATTTCATCGACGGGCGTCGCGAAGGCAAACTTCCTGATGAAAGCCCCATCCGGCCCGAGCAGAATCATGCCTGCGGAGTGGTCGACCGCGTAATTTTCGGAACCGGGCTCGCGTACCTTGGCGTAGCGGATCCTGAAATTGTCGGCGGCGCGGCGCACCAGCGCCGGGGACCCGGTCAGCCCGAGAATTCGCGGGTCGAAGAATTCGGTGTAGGTCTTGAGCACTTTTGCCGTGTCGCGCTCGGGGTCGACGGTGATGAAGATTGGCTGCAGCCGGCCGGCCTGATCGCCGAGTTGCTTGAGGATGGCGGCCATCTCGACCAGCGTGGTCGGGCAGATGTCGGGACAGTAGGTATAGCCGAAGGCGATCAGCTGAAAGCGCCCGCGGAAATCCTCGTTGGTGACCGAGCGTCCGTTCGGGTCCTGCAGCAGGTAGCGCGGGTTGATGCCGCGGGTCTCGCCGGCCAGCAGGTCATGCGCCGACTGCGCGGCGGCCGGGTTGCAACAGAGCAGCGCGGCGAGCAGCAGGGCGCCGAGACGGATCATCTGGACGCCGGGAACGCGGCCTGCAGTTTCTTTTCCGCGTCGCCGAGCGCGGCGTTCAACCCGGCCGTATCGGGACAGGGCGCGCCCCTGCCCTGCTCAAGATACGCGGCATTGGTCGCGTTCTCGAAGGCTTCGCCGTTGGCGCGGGTCTTCGGCGCGGTGGTGGTCACGGCGTTGCGGGCGCGACTGGCGATGGCCGGTTGCTCGCAGGCGAGCGCCATGCCGTTGATCTTGCCGATGGCTTCGATGGCGCTGGTGCCGGGGTCGGCGGCGCGGGCAGGCAATGCTGACACGGCCAGCAGCGCGGCGGCGAGGGTGGCGAGGACGAATTTCATGGGCTGTCTCCTGTCATCTGGCCACGGATTATAGCGAGCGGGCCGGCGAAGACCTTCTTGCAGATCAAATTGCGCCGGGAAAGGCGCGAGTCAGGTGGTGCGTCAAGCCGGGGAGCCGGGGCCGCGAACCACCGGCAGCCCGAGCTGCTGCCATGACAGCATGCCGCCACGCAGGTTGGCGACGCGCGGAAACCCGGCCTGGCGCAGGATCACCGTGGCCTGGCCCGAACGCATCCCGGCGTGGCACACGGGGATCACCGGACGGTCCCTCGGGATCTCGTCCAGGCGGTCCTTGAGCTCATTCAACGGGACATGCTGCGCGTCAGCGATGCGCCCCAACCGCTCGTCCAGTTCGTCGGGCTGGCGGACATCGAGGACGTGCACCGCGCCGAGATGTTCGGCGACCCACTCCGGGTCGATCTCGAGCAATCCCGCATAGCTCTGGCGCACCGGTCCCCAGTCGGCGGGGCGCGGCACCTCGGCGTCATCGGGCTTGCCCGAGCGCATGTTGGCGGGCACGGCGACGGCAATCTGCCTGGGGTGGGGAAGGCTCAGGTTTTCCATGAAGCCGACGAAGTCGCGTTCGTCGGCCTGGCCGCCGATGCGCGGGTTGTGCGCCCGCTCCTCGCCGACCGTGGTGACGGTGCGGCCGCTGTAGTCGTGCCCGGGGAAAATCAGGCAGTCGTCGGGCAGGCTGAATATCTGCCCGGTGATCGAGCGGAAGAGCGTGGCGGCATTGCCCTGCTGGAAATCGCAACGGCCGGCGCCGCGGATCAGCAGGCTGTCGCCGGTGAAGGCCAGGCGATGGTCGTCGGTCACGTAGGTCAGGCAGCCGTCGGTGTGCCCTGGGGTGGCGCGCACTTCCAGGGCACGCTTCCCGAAGGTGACTCGGTCGCCATGATCGAGCCGCAGATCGGCCCCCTGCAAGTCATCGCCATAGCGCCTGGAGATCCCGATCTTGCAGCCGGTGGCCAGTCGCATCAGCGAGGCGCCGGTCACATGATCGGCATGGCAGTGCGTGTCGAGGGCGGCAACCAACTTGAGCCCGAGCTCCTCGACCAGTGCGCGGTCGCGCAAGTGCTGCTCGTAGACCGTGTCGATGATCACGGCCTCGCGGCTTTGCGGGTCGGCCAGCAGGTAGGTATAGGTCGATGACGCCGCATCGAACAGTTGCCGGAAGATCAGGTCGCCGAACATGGGTGCCCTCCTTTAGCCATCAATCCACAGGCGGTCAATCTAGTTGAAGCGTGACAACGCGGCAAGCGGATTTCGGTCAGGGCGGTGTCAGTCGCGGCGCGGACCGACCGCGGCCTTCGCAAGGAGGTCAATCACCGCTCGTCGATGTTCAGGATGTCGAGCAGCAGCGGCAAGCCTTCGCTGATCGCCACCGGCCCCGGCGTCAGGATGATGGCCGACTTGATCTCGTGCAGCCGGCCATTGACGACGGCAGGTATGGTCGACCAGCCGGAACGGCCGGAAACGCGCTCGGGCCGGAAGTGCTTGCCGCACCATGACCCGATGATGATGTCTGGGGCACGGGCGACGACTTCGAGCGGGTCGGCGAGGATGCGGTCGCGGGCCATTGGCGAGGCGGCGCGGTCGGCAAAGATGTTGTCGCCACCGGCAATCTCGATCAGCTCCGAGACCCAGCGCACGGCGGTGATGTTGGGTTCGTCCCATTCCTCGAAATAGACGCGTGGACGCCGGCCGCTGCGGGCGATGCGTTCGGCCGCGATGGCGCGGGCGCGGGCGATCTGCGCTTCGAGTTCGGCGACCATGCGCAAGGCCTTTTCCTCGGCGCCGACCAGGCGGCCGATGGTTTCGACCATGCCCAGCGTGTCGTCGATGCTGCGCTGGTTGAAGGCATGGACCGGCACTCCGGCCCTGATCAGATCGCGCGCGATATCGGCCTGCAGGTCGGAAAAGGTCAGCACCAGGTCGGGGCGGACAGCGAGGATCCTGTCGATGTCGCCGGTCGTGAACGCATAGACCTTGGGCTTCTCCCTGCGCGCCTGCGGCGGGCGCACGGTGTAGCCGGTGATGCCGGCGATGCGGTCCTGCTCGCCGATGGCATAGAGGACTTCGACGGTCTCGGTGGTCAGGCAGACGATGCGCTGCGGCAGGCGGCTCATTTCGGCCTCTGGCCAGCCGGCCGGCAGCTGCGGGCGATGTCGGCGCACAGGCCGGTCGCTTCGCCGATGATCTGCGGACCGCCGACAGCCATCAGCGACGCCTTCCATATCTGGTAGAAGACGCGCACCAGCGGCTTGTTCGCGCTGTCATTGCGCAGCGCCGCGAGGCGGCTGCCCGCTGCGGCGGCGTAGAGAATTTCGGTGGCGTGCGGAGCGAGGGTGACGATGCGTTTGGCCGGTGCCTTGAGACGGATTTCCTGGCAGCTGTCGTCCTTGAAGACGAGTTCGGCATGCGCGGTGGAAAGCGGGGCGACGGTTGCGACCATGGAAGCTACCGCTGGCCCCGGGGTCAACGTCAAAAAACGGGCGAATTTCATGCGGGTTTCCATGCGGCGAGGGCGGCCTCCAGGCGCTGCCAGTCGGCTTCGCTGCCCGGGAGGCCGAGGCGCAGCAGAGATGCTTGCTCGACGCGGTGAACGAGAATGTCGTGGGCGGCCAGATGGGCAAACAGGCCGGCTGCCAGCGGCGTATTCAGGGTGGCAAACAGCGCCGTGGACTTGACTTCGCCGAACGGTGCCAGCAATTGGTGCAGCCGCTGGCCGGCAGCCAGCAAGCGGGTGCGCATTGCCGCCTGCCAGTCGGTATCGAGCAGCGCCAGCCGGGCCGCTGCTCGCGATGGCCCGGCGACCGTCCACGGGCCCGTCGCCGTCACCATTTTGTCCAGCAAGTCGGGGGCGGCGAAGACGAAGCCGACGCGCAGCCCGGCCAGCCCGAAGGAATGGTCGAACGAGCGCAGCACGATCAGGTTGGGTGCCTCGATTGTCCCGGCGAGCGGCGTCAGGCTGTCTTCCGGCGTCGCGTCGATGTGGCTTTCGTCAACGATCAACCAGCCGCCGCGCTTTTTGAGCTGCTGTGCGGCGTCGACCGCAACTGCATGCGGCTGCCGGTCGGCCGTCGGGTCGTTCGGGCTGGCGAGCAATACGTAGGGCGTCGCGGCGGCCAGAGCGCGCGGCAGG
Source organism: Azonexus sp. (assembly GCA_040275885.1). Taxonomy (GTDB): domain Bacteria; phylum Pseudomonadota; class Gammaproteobacteria; order Burkholderiales; family Rhodocyclaceae; genus Azonexus. Next base: position 24,011 of record JBEOKN010000043.1, read on the forward strand.
GTGGCATTCTTCAGCAGGCGGGGACGATTGCCGACTTGCGTCCAGGCATCGAGATGCGGGCTGGCCAGCGGGCCGATGCAGGCGACAACCGCGCGTGGCAGCATGGCCGGCAGCAGTCGGGTGCCAGCGAGCGCCCCGGCAACCGGCAGCAGGTTGGCAGTGCCGTAATATTCAGCGGCAGCCGCTTCGAGGCCGTCATCGCCGGCCGGCAAGCAGTGCCAGGCGGCGGGCGGCAGGGGCGGCACCAGCCAGCCGTCGGGATTGCCGGTAGTGGACAGGTCGAGTCGGGTCGCTTGCGGCACGCTGACGGGGGCGGAATTCATAGTGGAAAATGGCCGTCGTTCTGCATCGCCGTTTGCATGTCGTGCAGCGTTGCGGTCAACGGCGAATTTTGGCCGAAATCGGTGGCGCCCCACTGCTCGAAATACACCAGTTTCTCGACCGGCAAACGCGGCAGCCAGCCGGCCTTTTCCAACTCCGGCTTCTCGTTGAAATGGCTGACGTAGCCGATGCACAGGTAGGCGATCGGCACGATGTGGTGCGGAATGCTGAGTACGTCCTGCAACGCTTTTTCGTGAAAGATGCTGACCCAGCCAACGCCAACGCCCTCGGCGCGCGCCGCCAGCCACAGGTTCTGGACGGCACACACGCTGGAATAGAGGTCCATCATCGGCATGTGCGTGCGACCGAGCACCACCGGCCCGCTGCGCGTGCGGTCGCAGGTGATGCACAGGTTGATTGGCGCCTCCAGAATGCCCTGCAACTTCAGCTTGCTGTAAATCTCGCGCCGCGCATCCGGGAACATGCGCGCCGCCTCGGCGTTGGCTTCCTTGAACACGCCCTGAACGCGCTGCCTCACCTCGTCCGAGCGCACCAGCAGGAAGTTCCACGGTTGCATGAAACCGACCGACGGCGCATGGTGCGCAGCCATCAACAGGCGGGCGAGCACGTCATCCGGAACGGGCGTCGGCAAAAACTGACCGCGCACGTCGCGGCGACTGAAAATGGCCTGGTAAACGGCAGCGCGCGCTGCCTCGGGAAACTTGTGATCCACGGAATCTCCTCACGCCTTGGGCGCGAGGCCGGGCGCCGCCGATGCTAAGCGACCCGGCAGGCGAAGGCAAGTGCGATAATCCGCTCCCCTTTTGGTTCGAGAACGCGCATGTCCTGCCTCTCCCTGATGGTTCAAGGCACCACTTCGGATGCCGGAAAAACGACGTTGGTCGCCGCGCTGTGTCGCATCCTCAAACGCCGAGGCGTCAAGGTCGCGCCGTTCAAGCCGCAGAACATGGTGCTCAATTCGGCGGTGACGATCGACGGCGGCGAGATTGGCCGCTCAGGCCCCGCAGGCATTGGCCGCCGGGCTGGCGCCGCACAGCGATTTCAACCGGGGATTGCTCAAGCCGATGATCAACAGGACGGCGCAGATCATCATCCACGGCCAAGTTGGGCCGGATCTCGACGCTCGCGACTACCACACCTACAAGTTACGGGCGATGGGCGCAGTTTTGGTCTCCTGGAGGCGGTTGACCGCAACTTACGACGCGGTGCTCGTCGAAGGCGCCGGGTCGCCGGCTGAGATCAACCTGCGTGACCGGGACATCGCCAACATGGGCTTTGCCGAGGCCGTCGATTGTCCGGTGATCCTGGTGGCCGACATCGACCGTGGCGGCGTTTTCGCGCATCTAGTCGGCACGCTCGATCTGCCGTCGCCATCCGAGCAGAACCGCATCAAGGGCTTCGTCATCAACCGTTTTCGCGGTGACATCCCCGGCCTCGACTGGCTGGAACAACGCACCGGCAAGCGCGTGCTCGGTGTGCTGCCCCACCTGCACGGCCTGATGCTCGACGCCGGGGACGTCATCGCGACGGTTGCGGTCGCCCCCCTGCGCCTGCCCCCCGAGGTCGACTTCCGCTGGGTCGGGCCGGGCGAGGCCATGCCGCTCGGTGGTAACGGCTGCGGCCTGATCGTCCTGCCCGGTTCCAAGGCTGTGCGCGCCAACCTCCACTGGCTTCGCGCGCAAGGCTGGGAAGCGGCGATCAAAAAGCACCTGCGCTACGGCGGCAAACTCATCGGCCAGCGCGGTGGCTAGCAGATGCTCGGCCGCCACATCCACGATCCGCTCGGCCTCGAAGGCGCGCCCGGCAGTACGCCGGGCCTCAGCCTGCTGGACGCGGACACCACGCTCGCCGCCGAAAAACAACTGCGCAATGTGAGTGGTCACTTGGGGCTACCGGGCCGGCCGGCAATGACCGGCTACGAAATGCACCTCGGCATCACCCAAGGCCCCGCACTGGCCCAACCCGCCGTCCACCTCGCCGACGGCCGCTCCGAAGGCTCCCTCTCGCCCGACGGGCAGATTTTCGCCACCTATTGCCACGGCCTCTTCGACCACCCCGCCGCCCTCAGCGCCCTGCTGGCCTGGGCCGGACTGGAAGCCAGCACCCGGGTCGACTACTCCGCCCGCCGCGAAGCCGATCTGGATCGCCTGGCCGATGCGGTGGATGCGGCGCTGGATTGAGGGAGGTTGGCGGGAGTGTTGCCGGGGGTGTTGCCGGGGGGTGAGGGGGGTGTGGGAATGGTGCAATCGGCCAGGAGCTACCATCGACCAACTTGCCCAAAGCGGACAATCGGTTGTGCTGTGCTACCCCAATCGGGCGATGCGGGATGCGGCCTCGTCAATGTGCTGGCGTATTGCCTCGATGCAGGGAGAGAACCTGCCGGAGAAACCATCGCAATCGTTGAGCATGGCAACGAACAGTTCAGCCAAACCCATCGCCGCTCGCCAGGTTTCACCATCGACTGAAGCAGACAGTGAAGCCGGCCAAAGCGTATTGACGATTGCGCCGCCACTTCCCGGGGCAAACCCCATCGGCAGAACATCGTAAGCCGGCGCGAGTTGATACGGGCGGCCGTGGCGACTTGTAAACGACAAGTTGCCCGCATGCATGTCGGTATTGCCGATCAGCGTTCCGAATGCCCAACGTAGCGCCGCTCCGGCGATGGCTTCAGCGTCGACATGGCCATCGGCGGCAAGGCGACTGACCAGCGACGGCCAAGGCGCCGAAGCATCGCCGACGAATTCCCCATCGAGCGCGCGCAGAGAGAGCACGCCAATGCGGCCGAACTGACCGACGCGGTCGAAGCGCGGCACTTCGAGGAAGCGCTGGCCGCCGAAATCGAAAACCTCGGTTTCGACGCCAAGCACCGAAAGCGCCAGATGCTCGGCAAGCAGCAGGTCGCGCCAGCGTTCGCTGATCGGGTTGTCGTCCGGCGCCGAAAACTTCACCAGCACATGACCGCGCTCCGTATAGGCGCAGAATTTCGGCTGCTCGCCACCCGCAGACGAGCCGGGAAGCTCCCCGGCGCCTGCGGCGCGCGCCAGTGCAGGATAGCCCGTAGCCCGATCAGCAGGGAGCGGCGCCGGCATGCCAATAAATCGGTCGCGAGCCAGTTCCCCGATCAGCAGGTTGCCGACTGCATCCTGGCCATGCGCCAGCAGCGCCCTGATGACTTCGGTGTCGCTCCAATGCTCCGGGTTTGCCGGCAGGCCGAGGGCAGCGGCATAGGTCGAGGCGTAGGCGCGACCGAGATAGCCTTGTGGCCGCATATCGAACAGCCACCACGGCAGCCCGTCGCTATGCAGCGTCACGCCGTCGGCCTGCACCATGACGAACCCATTCGGGCGAACGGGAACGAGCGTGCCCAGCGCCCGGATCAGCCCCTCGTCGCTAACGCGGAAAACCGGGGCCGACGCGAAGCCGCGAGTGTTGTCCCGCAGGGCGTAACGAATAGAGGAACCGGAGCCAATTCGGACGACCTCATCGCCAAGCGAAGCCAGCGCACGCGAAACCGTCGGCTGGCTAATTCCAGTTCTTTCAACGATTTGGCGAGCGGCCATCGGCCCTTGACCGAGCAGCAGGCGAATTGAGTCAGAATGGCGAGACATGGTGATGAATAGATGTATGAATAGTACAATGAATAAGCATTGTAGCCACTCAATGGCAACCCGTCACCACATTTGATTCCGGTTACGGCCCCCAATTCAGACCAAAATCCCTGTCAGTCGCGGTCGACCCCCAAAAACAGCCCAAATTCACTGTCCAGAAATCGTGGATTTCAGCCTTTCAGCTTCAGCGGCAACCCAGCCGCCACCAGCGTGACCTGATCGCAAACGGCGGCGACGCGCTGGTTGAGCCGCCCCTGTTCATCGGCAAAAATGCGCGACACCGGATGCATCGGCACGATGCCCCAGCCGACTTCGTTGGAAACGAGGATGACCGTGCCCGGCAGTTGCGGCAGGGCGGCGATCAGGCCCGCCGCTTGGTCATTGAAGAGCGGACAGTCGAAGGTCAGCCCGGCCTCCGCCTGGGCCGCTCCGGACCCCCTGAACAGGAGGTTGGACAGCCACAGCGTCAGGCACTCGACGATGATGCAGGTGCCCGCTGCCGCCGTCTCGCGCAGCGTTGCCGCCAGATGCAGGGGCTCCTCGACCGTGCTCCAGCCAGACGGGCGGCGTTCGCGATGGTGAGCGATGCGGCGGTTCATCTCGTCATCACGAGCTTCGGCCGTGGCGAGATAGACGACATGGAGGCCGGAGTCCGCCGCACGCCTTTCAGCAAACAGGCTCTTGCCCGAACGCGCGCCGCCGAGGATAAGTTCTTTCATGGCAGGAAGCTTAGGTGATTGCATGCCTTCCCGGCAAGCCGGATAATCGACCCCGATTCGATAAACGGAACACGGTGCAATTCCGTGGCGGGCCCGCCGCTGTATTCGGGGACGGATGTCGCAGGAGGCCACTGGCGGAAGCCGGGAAGGCGCGGCAAACCGGACGATCCGAAAGCCAGAAGACGTATCGAATCGGGTTCAGGGAGCCTGTGGACAGGGCTTCGCGGTCGCGTTCGCTGTACGCCGCCGCGAGGCCCTTTTTGTTTTTTGAACAGGAGAATCGGATGCATTCAGCTTTCAACATTGTCGCCCCGGATCGAGGTCTGGCGGTAACGCTGCAACAGAAGATCGACGAGAAGACCAAGCCGCTCGGCGCGCTCGGTCAGCTCGAAACCTTGGCCATGCGCATCGGCCTCATCCAGCAAAGCCTGAATCCGCAATTCGGTCAGCCGCATCTGCTGGTTTTCGCCGGCGATCACGGGGCCGCCCGGTCCGGCGTTTCGGCCTATCCGCAGGACGTGACCTGGCAGATGGTCGAGAACTTTCTCGCCGGCGGCGCCGCGATCAACGTTTTCGCGCGGCAGAACGAGATGTATCTGGCGATCATCGATGCCGGCGTGGCACATGATTTCGGCAGGCGCAACGGGCTGATCGATGCCAAGGTGGCGCCCGGCACTGCCAACTACATCGAACAGCCGGCAATGACGATGGAACAATGCACCCTGGCCATCGAACGTGGTGCCGAAATCAGCCGCAATCTTGCTGCCAATGGTTGCAATCTCGTCGGCTTCGGCGAAATGGGGATCGGCAACACGGCGTCGGCCGCGCTGCTTACCCACTGCCTGACCGAGTCTCCGCTGGCCGGATGCGTGGGGCGCGGCGCCGGGCTCGACGATGCCGGGCTGGCGCGCAAGCAGACACTGCTCGAACAGGCGCTGACCCGCTACCGCAGCGCGGGGGGCGACGACGAGCCGCTGAACGTGCTGGCCGAATTTGGCGGCTTTGAAATCGCCATGCTGGTCGGTGCCATGCTGGGTGCGGCGGAAGCGAAGATGACCCTGCTGATCGACGGCTTTATCGTCGGTTCGGCGGCGTTGACCTCAACACGCCTGTTCCCGGCGCTGACCGACTACTGTGTCTTCTGCCACCGCTCGGCAGAACCGGGACATGCGGCCCAATTGCAGGCACTGGGCGGCGAACCGCTGCTCGATCTCGGCCTGCGCCTCGGCGAAGGCACCGGCGCGGCGCTGGCCTGGCCACTGGTGCGGGCGGCAGCCGGCTTTCTCAACGAGATGGCGAGTTTCGCTTCGGCCGGGGTCTCGGACAAGGCATGATTCGTCGCGAACTGGAGTACTTCTTCGGCGCCGTTCGATTCTTCACGCGACTGCCGGTGCCGGACTGGGTCGGCCATTCAGCCGAAGCGCTGAACCGTTCGGCGCGTTATTTTCCGGCGGTCGGTATGTTGGTCGGCGGGATCGGCGCACTGGTCTATGTTGCAGCGACACACTTGTGGCCACAGCCGGTTGCCGTGCTGCTGTCGATGGCGGCAACCGTCTACGCTACCGGCGCCTTCCACGAGGACGGGCTGGCGGACATGGTCGACGGGCTCGGCGGCGGCTGGGAGAAACAGCGCATCCTGGAGATCATGAAGGACTCACGGGTCGGCAGCTATGGTGTCGTCGCCGTGGTGCTGGCGCTGCTCGGCAAGTTCGCGCTGCTCAATTCGCTCGATGCGGCGCTGGTCCCCGTCGCCCTGCTTGCCGGGCACGCCGTGTCGCGCTTGTGTTCGACCGCGCTGCTGGCGACCATGGACTATGTGCGCGAGGATCTGCTGGCCAAGGCCAAGCCATTGGCGACCCGGATTTCCGGCGGGGAGATGCTGATTGCACTGCTCTTCGGCGTGGTTCCGCTGGCCTTCCTGCCACCGCTGAACACGATCGCCGGCTGCGTGTTCGCCACCATGGCCACGCTGTGGCTGGCCGCCAAGCTCCGGCGCTGGCTCGGCGGCTACACCGGCGACTGCCTGGGCGCGACCCAGCAGGTCAGCGAAATTGCCTTCTATCTCGGCCTGCTTGCCGTCTGGCCACGCTGAAGCCGGCCACGCGCATCATGCAGGCGCTACACTGGGCACCTGTCAGCGAAAATCGTTCATGGATAAACCTTGCGCCCCTGCCTGCGAGAAGAACCGCGAGCCAATACTCGAAGTGCTCGGCGATCACTTCGGCGACCGCCGCGCAGTGCTGGAAATCGGCAGCGGCACCGGCCAGCACGCAATCTTCTTCGCCGCCCGGCTGCCGCATCTGATCTGGCAAACCTCCGACCGCATCGAGAACCTGCCGGGAATCCAGGCGTGGCTGGACGAGACCGGTCTCCCCAACACCCCGCCAGCGCTCGCGCTCGACGTCACCGGGGCGTGGCCCGCAGGGCGCTACGATGCGGTCTTCAGCGCCAATACGCTGCACATCATGCCGTGGTCGGTCGTCGAACGCTTCTTCGCCGGGCTGGCGGACGTTCTCGCCGACCAGGCCAAAGTCGCCATTTACGGCCCCTTCAACTACGGCGGTCGCTTCACCAGCGAGAGCAATGCGGCCTTCGATCTCCGGCTCAGGGAAGGTGCGCCGCACCAGGGAATCCGGGACTTTGAGAAGGTGAACGGACTGGCGGAAATGGCGGGACTCGAACTGGTCGAGGACCGCGCCATGCCGTCCAACAACCGCTGCTTGGTCTGGCACAAGACTGGCGCTGATCAAGGGTTTGCTGTGCGACACAGTTGACGAGGAATCTGTTGGCAAGCCAATTCCCTCGTCGCAAGTTCGCCTTCGAAGCGCTGGTTCCAGTGAAGGCCACCATCGGGAAAGGAGTGCCCGAGGCGTCCATTCATGTTGGCTTCAGGCATTGAAAGCTGCCACCAGCCCGCACCACGCAGCCGAACTGGTGTCGAGCATCGTTGCTGCGGTTCGCTGTTCAGGCCTCCCGGGCCCCCTTGCATGCGCTTCAGCCATTCTTCGTCATTGCCGGAAGATACGCTTATCATGAGCGTCTCAAGAGATATTGCTTCATGTCACCCACTTTGCCCGTCAGGCTAACGTCGCCCGATTGACGGTACGATTTGTGACACCGTGGCGACGCCAACCGACCAGAATATGAACATCAGATCTTCCGCCGAGCAGTCCGTCGATTTGATGTGCGCTGCTCACTGAACGACAGACATGGAACGCTTCGCCATTTCACTCGATGAATCGCTCGCGCGCGAGCTTGCCGAGCGGCTGACCGGCATGCGGCTCGATCACCACGACTTGGCGGTGGCGGCGATGCATAGCCATCTCGATCACGAAAATTGCCTGGAAGCGGTCAACCTCAAGGCTCCGGCGACGCAGGTCCGCCAGTTCGCGGGGGCGCTGACGGCTGAGCGCGGCGTGCGCCATGGCCAGCTCAATCCGATTGCGCTTCAGGCTGAACATCATCATGTGCAAGATGACCCGGGGGAAGAGCATGTCCACTACCGCCCTGCCCGCTGACAACCCGCTCGATCCGGACTCGGCCGTGCTCGGCGAGCAGGCGTGGATCGAGGTCATCCAGAAGATGGATGAGGTCTACAACGACTTGCTGCAGTACGAAGTGGCGCTCGAAGAAAAGAACGCTGCGCTCGAAGAGTCGCAGCAGTTCATCGAAAGCGTACTGGCGGCGATGTCGGACATCCTCATCGCCTGCGATCGCCATGGTGTCATCATCGAAGTGAATTCCTCGCTTTGCCACTTTGCCGGCAAGACTGCGGCCGAACTGGAGGGACGGCCACTCTACGACATCTTCGCCGACACTACCGAGCAAGCCAGGGCGCGGGAGGTCTTTGCGCGCTTTGGCAAGGATGGCGTGCACGATCAGGAATTCTTTCTGCGTGCTGGCGACGGGTCGACGGTTCCGGTATCGATGAACTGTACGCCGCGCCTGTCGCAGACCGGGAAGCTGATGGGGATGGTGGTCACCGGCCGCCCGGTCGGCGAACTGCGCAAGGCATATCAGGCTCTGCGCCAGGCGCACGACGACCTCAAACGCACTCAGGGCCAGTTGCTGCACGCCGAGAAAATGATCTCGCTTGGCCGCCTGGTGGCCGGCGTGGCCCATGAGTTGAACAACCCGATCAGCTTTGTGCTGGGCAATGTGCTGTCGCTCAAACGTTATGCGCAACGTCTTGAAGGCTATCTGGAGGCGGTGCACGCCACTGCGGCCGCCGATGATGAAACCTTGCGCGAGGCGCGCCGCGAGCTTCGCATCGAGCGCATCCTCGCCGACATGCCGGCATTGATCGACGGCATGATCGAAGGCGCGGAGCGCACCCGCGACATTGTCGACGCGCTGAAGCGATTCGCAGCAGTCGACAAGATGATGCCGGAGCAGGTGAATATCAACGAGGTTATTGAACGCTCGGTGCGCTGGGTGGTGCAAAGCGCCTCGGCGAAGGTTGCGGTCGACGTCGATTTGCCCTCCGATTTGCGGTGCACCGGTTCCTCCGGACAGCTGCAGCAGGTGGCCATGAATCTGGTGCAGAACGCCTGCGATGCGATGGCCTCCCAGGACGATGCGCGGCTTCGCATCTCGGGAACAGTGGCGGACGGCATGGTGAGATTGCGTTTTTCCGACAACGGCCCGGGCATTTCCGACAGCGATCTGGGCCACCTGTTCGAGCCCTTCTTCACCACCAAGCCGGTCGGACAGGGGACCGGGCTCGGCTTGTCGATAAGCTACGCGATCGTCGAACGCCATGGCGGCAAGCTGACAGCCAGCAATGAAGCGAGCGGCGGAGCAACGTTCATTCTTTCCTTGCCGGTGCAGAGCCAGTAATCACCTGGTGATCGATCGATAGTCTGGTGGGACGCCCGGTCGGGTGCCCGTCATCGTCGGCACACCTGCCCCCGGGTTGCCCCATCCCGCTGCTGATACTGACCTTCGTGCTTGGCATGAAGCATGGCGTCGATACCGAGAATCGGGTCACCGTCGACGGCCTGACGCGCTAAACCGCGCGCAACGATCCACGCCTTGCCCGCTTCTGTGGCACCATTTTCTCCCCCGGTCACGGCGCGGTGGTGATGGCGATCCGGCCTTCACCCATCGTTTCCCAGCCCGGAAATTCATAATTACGCTTTGCCGCACAGAAGGCTTTCCGGTAACCTATCAGGTCTAAGCCCCTTGGCAGAAACTCGAAGGAGAGTCCGTGGAAAAGGACCTGCGCGAAGCAGCACTTGAATATCATCGTCGGCCAACTCCGGGCAAGATTTCCGTCTGCCCGACCAAGAGCCTGACCAATCAGCGCGATCTGGCGCTCGCCTATTCGCCCGGCGTCGCTGCCGCCTGCGATGCGATTGCCGAAGATCCGGCAATGGCTGCCCTTTACACCTCACGCGCCAACCTTGTCGGCGTCGTCACCAATGGCACCGCTGTCCTCGGCCTGGGCAACATCGGGCCGCTCGCAGCCAAACCCGTCATGGAAGGCAAGGCCTGTCTGTTCAAGAAATTCGCCGGTATCGATGTCTTCGACATCGAACTGGCCGAGAATGACCCGGACCGGCTGATCGACATAATCGCCGCCATGGAGCCGACCCTTGGCGGTGTCAATCTGGAAGACATCAAGGCACCCGAGTGCTTCTACATCGAAGAGAAGCTCAAGGAACGAATGAACATTCCCGTCTTCCACGACGACCAGCACGGTACGGCGATCATTTCCGCCGCAGCCATGCTCAATGGCCTGAAAGTCGTGGACAAGAAGATTGACGAAATCAAGGTCGTCTGTTCGGGCGCCGGGGCCGCGGCCATTTCCTGCCTCAACTTGTGGAGCCAACTCGGCGTCAAGCGCGAGAATATTACCGTTTGCGATTCCAAGGGTGTGATCTACCGCGGCCGTGAAGCCGGCATGGAAGCCACCAAGGCCCGCTACGCCCGCGAAACCACCGATCGGACATTGGGCGACGCGATGGTCGGGGCCGACATCTTCCTCGGCCTCTCCGCCGCCGGCGTGCTCAAGCAGGAAATGGTCGCCAGCATGGCCGAAAAGCCGATGGTTTTTGCGCTCGCCAACCCGACCCCGGAAATCATGCCGGAACTGGCGCGGGAGGTACGCCCGGACGTCATCATCGCGACTGGCCGTTCCGACTACGTGAACCAGGTCAACAACGTGCTCTGCTTTCCCTTCATCTTCCGCGGCGCACTTGATGTTGGCGCTACCCGCATCACCGAGGAAATGAAGATGGCCAGCGTCCGGGCCATCGCCGAACTGGCCGAGGCTGAAGTCACCGATGAGGTCGCCATGGCATATCCGGGGCACGATTTGTCCTTCGGCCCGGAATATCTCATTCCCAAGCCTTTCGACCCGCGCCTGATCGTCAAGATCGCACCGGCTGTCGCGCGGGCTGCGATCGCTTCCGGGGTCGCCACCAGACCGATCAGCGACTGGAATGCTTACAAAGCCAGGCTGTCCGAGTTTGTCTATCACACCGGTGTCGGCATGCGCGCCATCTTCCAGGCTGCTCGGCAGGCACGGGGAAAGCGCATCATTTACGCCGAGGGTGAAGACGAGCGCGTGCTGCGTGCCGCTCAGATAGTGGTCGAGGAGCGGTTTGCCCGGCCCATCCTGATTGGCCGGCCTTCCGTCATCGAGCACCGTCTCGAGAAAGCCAACCTGCGCATCAGGCCAAGTGTCGATTTCGATATTGTCAATCCGGAATCCGACGAGCGTTATCGCGAATGCTGGACGGCGTATCACAAGCTGATGGTCCGCCGCGGCATCACGCCGGCGCTGGCCAAGGAAGCCATGCGGCGCAAGCCAACGCTCATCGGCGCGATGCTGCTCAAGCTTGGTTACGCGGATGGCCTGCTGTGTGGCATGACCGGCCAGTACAGCCATCAGCTGGGTGTGATCAGCCAGGTCATCGGCAAGCGCCAGGGGGTCAATACCCTGGCAGCGATGAACTACCTGATGCTGCCGGGTCGCTCGCTGTTCATCTGCGACACGCATATCAACGAGAATCCGACCGCAGAGGAGGTGGCCGAAATGGCGATGATGGCCGCCGACCAGGTCAGGCGTTTTGGTATCCATCCCAAGGTCGCGCTGCTTTCACACTCGAACTTCGGTTCCGGCTCATCCGAATCGGCGCGCAAGATGACCCGTGCCGCTGCACTGCTGCCCGCAATGCCATCTGATGGGCTCGAAATCGACGGTGAAATGCACGGTGACTCCGCACTGTCGGAAGACATACGCCGTGAGGCTCACCCCGACTCCCCGCTAAGCGGGGAGGCCAACCTGTTGATCATGCCGAATATCGACGCCGCGAACATTGCCTACAATCTGCTCAAGATGACCGCCGGCGAAGGCGTGACCATTGGCCCGATTCTACTTGGCGCGGCCCGGCCGGTTCATGTCCTGACCTCAACATCGACGGTCCGACGGCTGGTCAATATGACCGCGTTGGCCGTCGTCGAGTCCCTGGAGCGCTGATACGCTGTTTGCCGGTATTGGCGTGGGTGGTCGATTCGCACCGGGCGCGGGTCGCCGGACGTTCATTCTGCCAGTGCGGCTAGCAGCTTGCCGTGAATGCCGCCGAACCCGCCGTTGCTCATCACCAGAATGTGGTCGCCGGCACGCGCTTTGGCGGCAATCTTGCTTACCAGGTTGTGAAAGTCGACCTCGACGATTGCCTTGGCGCCCATAGGCGCCAGCACCTCCTGGGCATTCCAGCCGAGGTTAGCGCCGTAGCAGAAGACAGCATCGGCATCGGCCAGACTTCCTGGAAGCTGGGTCTTCATCGAGCCCAGCTTCATCGTGTTCGAACGTGGCTCGACCACGGCAATGATGCGCGCCTGCCCAACCTTGCGCCGGAGGCCGGCCACGGTTGTCGCAATCGCGGTGGGATGGTGCGCAAAATCGTCGTAGACGGTCACATCGCGGACTGTTCCACGAACTTCCATCCGGCGCTTCACGTTGACAAAACGGGATAGCGCCTCCAGCCCCTTGTCCAGCGGCACCCCAACATGGCGTGCGGCAAGCAAAGCGGCGCAAGCGTTGGCTCGGTTATGCTCACCCGAAAGCGGCCAGATGACGCGCCCGATTTCTCCCTGCTGATGGTGCAGAACCAGGTCGCCGCTGGCATCGTTGCCGCTTGTCCGGTAGCCGCGGGGGTCATTAAAGCGTTCAACCGGGGTCCAGCATCCCCGATTCAGGACGCGCTCGAGGCTGGCTTCGCCAGCATTGGAGACAATCAGGCCATTGTCGGGAAGGGTTCGCACAAGATGGTGAAATTGCGTCTCGATAGCCGCAAGATCATCGAAGATGTCCGCATGATCAAACTCAAGGTTGTTCAGCACCAGGGTTCGCGGCCGGTAATGAATGAATTTGGAACGTTTGTCGCAGAACGCGGTGTCGTACTCATCGGCTTCAATGATGAAGAACGGCGTGCCGCCCAGGCGTGCCGAGACCCCGAAATTCAGCGGCACGCCGCCGATCAGGAAACCCGGCTGCATACAGGCATCCTCGAGAATCCAGGCCAGCATTGAGGCGGTCGTGGTCTTGCCGTGCGTGCCGGCGACCCCGAGAATCCAGCGACCCTGCAACACATGTTCGGCCAGCCATTGAGGGCCTGAGACATAGGGCAGGCCCTGATTAAGAATGGCTTCCAGCAATGGATTGCCGCGTGAGACGGCATTGCCGATGACGAAGATGTCAGGCTGCAAGGCCAACTGCCTGGCGTCGTAGCCTTCGATCACGTCGACTCCGGCAGCACGTAACTGGTCGCTCATCGGTGGGTAGACGTTGGCATCACAGCCCGTGACCTTGTGGCCCGAGGCCACCGCGAGCTGGGCCACACCGCCCATGAAAGTGCCGCAGATTCCCAGAATATGAATGTTCATATCAGATAGACCCGTTAGAATGGCGCGATTCTACCCTCATCGCTTTCCCCATGCCCCGTCATGAACGGCCCCACTCAAGCGCCGGAGCCAGAGCCAGCATAGCCAGCGCAGCTGCCCGGCTGATGGCGGAGGACGGTGTCGCCGACTATCGCTTGGCCAAACGCAAGGCGGCGCGGCAGCTGGGTTTCCCGGAGCATACCGCCTATCCCGATAATGCCGAAGTCGAGGCCGAGCTGCGCGCCTACCGCAGCCTCTATCAGGAAGAAGTGCATCCGGAACTGATTCGGGCCATGCGGCAGAGTGCGCTGAGGCTGCTGGAACTGCTTGCCGACTACTCGCCCCATCTTGCCGGTTCGGTCCTCGATGGTACGGCCGGTGAGCATTCGCACATCGACATCCTGCTGTTCGCGGACAGCGCCAAGGAGGTCGAGATATTCCTGCTGAATCATGGAATTGCTTTCGAACACGTCGAGCCGCGCAACGAGCGCGCAGAAGCCGTATTGGTCTTGGAAACCGATACGACAAACGCCAATCTGGTGATCTTCCCTCCTCAACTGGAACGAGTTGCCATGAAACAGCGCGACGGTCGCCTGCGTGAGCGCATCCGCGCGGATGCTCTACGCGCTCTGCTCCTGAGATAAAGGCTGTCTTTTTTGGGGTTCTTGAGTGGTTGACTGGACAAGTTGCAGCGATTTGCGGCAAACTTGCAGCCATGACGAAGCGAAATGCCGATGCTAGGCCGGTCGAAAAACCCCGCATTTTGGTCATGCACGGCCCCAATCTGAACCTGCTCGGCACCCGCGAGCCGGAGCATTACGGGAATGTCACACTGTCGGACATCAATCTGGCACTTGCTCGCATGGCTGAAGGCGCCAATGTGGAAGTTGAAACCTTCCAGAGCAACCATGAGGGCGCCCTGATCGAGCGTGTTCACGCGGCCCGCGACCAGGGCGTGCGTGCCATCATTATCAATCCGGCTGCCTATACGCATACCAGTGTTGCGCTGCGCGACGCGCTGGCGGCTGTGGATATCCCATTCATCGAGGTTCATCTCTCGAATGTTCATGCACGCGAGTCCTTCAGGCATCGGTCCTATTTTTCCGACCTGGCGGTCGGGGTGATCTCCGGCCTCGGTCACGAGGGCTATCTTCTGGCGCTCGAGTATCTGGTCAACGAAGTCAATATCAAATAACACGGCAATCGCCGGACGTTGCGTCGGATCGGCGCAAATCAAAAGGGAGTATTTAATGGATCTGCGCAAACTCAAGAAACTGATCGATCTCGTTCAGGAATCAGGCATCACCGAACTTGAGGTAACAGAAGGCGAGGAAAGAGTTCGCATCGCCAAGAATTACGGCTTGGTTGCCGCCCCGATGCAGCACTTTGCAGCTCCTGTAGCGCACCCGACAACAGCGCCGGTCAGCGTCTCATCGGTCAATCCTGACGATGAGGATGACCTGCCGGCGGGACACGTTGTCAAGTCGCCGATGGTCGGCACCTTCTACCGGGCTCCTTCGCCCGGGGCAGAGGCCTTTGTCCAGATTGGACATGCCGTCAAGGAAGGCGATACCCTGTGCATCATCGAAGCCATGAAACTTCTCAACGAAATCGAGGCCGATGCATCCGGGGTAGTCAAGGCGATCCTTATGGAAAACGGCGAACCGGTGGAGTTTGGCGCTCCCCTGTTCGTAATCGGCTGAACAACTGATGTTCGGAAAAATCCTGATCGCCAACCGGGGCGAAATTGCGTTACGCGTTCAACGTGCCTGCCGCGAACTCGGTATCAAGACCGTGGTCGTCCATTCGGAGGTCGATCGCGAAGCCAAGTACGTGAAACTGGCCGACGAGTCGGTCTGCATCGGCCCAGCGCAGTCGGCACTGAGCTACCTGAACATTCCGGCGATCATTTCGGCGGCCGAAGTAACCGATTCCGAGGCGATTCATCCCGGCTACGGTTTTCTCTCGGAAAATGCCGATTTTGCCGAGCGCGTGGAATCATCCGGCTTTGTCTTCATTGGCCCACGCGCCGATACCATCCGCCTGATGGGGGACAAGGTGTCCGCCAAGGACGCGATGAAGGCTGCCGGTGTTCCCTGCGTGCCGGGTTCGGACGGTGCGTTGCCGGAAGACCCCAAGGAAATCGTCCGCATAGCCCGCGCCGTTGGCTATCCGGTGATCATCAAGGCGGCCGGTGGCGGTGGTGGGCGCGGGATGCGCGTGGTTCATACGGAAGCGGCGCTGGTCAATGCCGTCCAGATGACGCGAACCGAGGCGCAGGCAGCCTTCGGCAATCCCATGGTCTATATGGAAAGGTATCTGGAAAATCCCCGCCACGTGGAAATCCAGATCCTTGCCGACCAGTTCAGGAATGCGATCTATCTGGGCGAACGGGATTGCTCCATGCAGCGGCGTCATCAGAAGGTGATCGAAGAGGCGCCGGCGCCGCACATCCCGGCAAGGCTGATCAGCCGCATCGGTGAGCGCTGCGCCGATGCCTGCCGCAAGTTCGATTATCGGGGTGCCGGCACCTTTGAATTCCTCTACGAAAACGGCGAGTTTTTCTTCATCGAAATGAACACCCGAGTCCAGGTCGAGCACCCGGTGACCGAGGCAATCACCGGCATCGACATCGTCCAGGAGCAGATTCGCGTCGCCGCCGGCGAGAAACTGCGCTACCGGCAGAAAGATGTCACATTTCGCGGCCACGCCATCGAATGCCGGATAAACGCTGAAGATCCCTTCACGTTCGTGCCCTGTCCGGGGAAGATCACTTTCTATCACCCGCCGGGTGGGCCGGGAATCCGTGTCGATTCGCACATCTATCAGGGCTATACCGTGCCCCAGCATTACGACTCGATGGTCGGCAAGGTGATCGCCTATGGCGACACACGCGAGCAGGCGATTCGCCGCATGCGGATTGCGTTGTCGGAAATGGGGATCGAAGGGATCAAGACCAATATCCCGCTCCATCAGGAATTGATGCAGGACGCGCGCTTCGTCGAGGGTGGCACAAGCATTCACTACCTTGAGAAGAAGCTCGCCGAAAAGGGCGAAGTCAAGAAGTAGGCGATGGCCTGGCAGAGCGTCAGTTTCCTGACCGACGCATCACATGCCGAACCGGTGTGCGATGCACTTCTGGATGTCGGGGCGCTCTCTACCAGCGTCGAGGATGCCGACGCCGGAACGCCGGACGAACAGCCGCAGTTCGGCGAGCCGGGTTCGATTGTGGCGTCTGGCTGGAACCGTTCCCGTGTCATTGCCCTGCTCGAACCCGAAGCCGATGTTGCCGCGCTGCTTGCAAGAGCGAGTGCCGCAGCGGGTCTGGCGAGGGTGCCGGCCTGGAACGTTGAAGTAGTGGCCGAGCAGAACTGGATACAACTCACCCAGTCGCAGTTTGATCCCATCCGCGTGTCTGAGCGCTTGTGGATCGTTCCTTCCTGGCATGAATGTCCGGACCCGGCTGCGGTCAATCTGATTCTTGATCCAGGAATGGCCTTCGGTACCGGTTCGCATCCGACGACCCGCCTCTGCCTCGAATGGCTCGAACGCAATGTTCACGCCGGTTGCTCGGTGCTCGATTACGGCTGCGGCTCCGGCATTCTGGCGATTGCGGCGGCCCGTCTCGGCGCTGGCTGCGTCGCCGGCGTCGACATCGACCCGCAGGCAGTCGACGCGGCACAGGCCAACGCCAAACGCAATGGGGTGACTGCCGCCTTTCACGATTCGGTGCAACCGGTTGCCGGCGCGTATGATCTCGTCGTGGCCAATATCCTGTCCAATCCGCTGCGCGTCCTCGCCCCCGCCATCTGCGACCATGTCCGCTCCGGCGGTCGCCTCGCGCTGTCCGGGATTTTGCGCGAACAGTCAGACGAGATCATGGCAATCTATGGGCAGTGGTTGCCGATGCAGGTTGCTGATTTTCGCGAGGACTGGGTATGTCTGACGGGCACCAAGCCCTGATGCGTACGCGCTGCCCCGCCTGCAACACGGTCTTCCGTGTCACTTCCGATCAGCTAAGGGCCAAGGCAGGGAAGGTCCGGTGCGGCTACTGCAAGGGCATCTTCAACGCTCTCGATCAGTTGATCGACGACGCCCCGGCCGCTTCCCCATTGCCTACCGAAACACCGGCACCGGCAGCGGAATCTGGGGCGCCGGAATCCGAGCTGGAATCCGGGCCGGCAGCGAAACACCGGGTTACCGCAGACCCTGAAACGGCTCTGGAAGCCGCCGCCCAATCGGCTGAGACTGGTCCGGTTGCCGAACCGCTCCGGGAGCCGGAATCGACGGAGGCCGATCGGGCAGTCGATTGCGAAATCGTGGCTGCCACGACGTCGACCGCAATCGAGCCCGAGCCCGAGACCGAGACCGTTGTACTTCCCGGCGAGAATCGCGAGGACTCTCTGGTGGCTGCGCGTGAAGCTGGCCTCATGGCAGCGCGTGAGCTTACCGAGATACCCGCATACAACCGATGGGCCGCTGGTGCGCTGATCGGCAACACATCGGGCGGTTTTGGCTCCAAGCCCGACCCACGCGCGAAGTGGCCATTCGCTGCTGCGTTGCTGCTCCTGCTGGCAGCCCTCCTCGGCCAACTCGTCTACTACTTTCGCAGCGATCTGGTCCGGCATGTCCACGCCGTCGGGGAGGTATTCGATGCTCTGGGAGTTGCCGTACCGCTTCCCGCGCAAAGTGATCTGGTCAGTATTGAAGGATCAGATCTGCAGGTGGACAATGCCAGCGGACTCCTCGTCATGCAGGCCACATTGCGAAACCAGGCCCCGTATGCCCAAGCTTGGCCAGTGCTGGAACTGACCCTGACCGATGCGCACGATGCGGCAGTGGCGCGGCGCATCTTGACGGCGCCTGACTATTTGCCACCGGGCAGCGACCTGAACGCATTCCCCGGCAATGCCGAAACTCCGGTACATCTGTGGATCGAAGCCAAGGGTCTCGGGGCTACCGGTTACCGACTCTACATCTTCTATCCCTGACGCTTGCCCTTATGACCACCCTGATCTGCGGTTCCCTCGCCTTCGACAACATCATGGTCTTTCCAGACCGCTTCAAGAATCACATCCTGCCCGAGCAGATTCATATCCTGAATGTCGCTTTCCTGGTCCCAGAGATGCGCCGCGAGTACGGAGGATGCGCCGGCAACATCGCCTACAACCTGATGCTTCTGGGTGGCGAGCCGCTGATCATGGCGACAGTTGGTGACGATGCCACAGCTTACCTCGAGCGGCTCGACAAGCTTGGCTTGCGGCGCACGCATGTGCGCCATGTGCATGGAACCTTCACCGCTCAGGCCTTCATCACCACCGATCTCGATGACAACCAGATCACCGCCTTTCACCCCGGCGCCATGAGTTTCTCGCACCTGAACAAGGTTGCGCAGGCCAAGACGGCACGCCTCGGAATAGTCGCACCCGATGGCCGCGAGGGCATGATGCAGCACGCGCGCGACTTGGCGGCGTCGGGTGTGCCATTCATCTTCGACCCAGGACAGGGCCTGCCGATGTTCAGCGGCGACGAGCTTCTCGATTTCATGCAGCTGGCAAACTACGCCTGCTTCAACGACTATGAGGCAAAGCTGCTGAGCGACCGTACCGGACTCAGCCTTGAGCATCTGGCTGCGAAGGTCGATGCGCTGATTGTCACGCGCGGTGGTGAGGGCTCAGAAATTCATGCCGATGGCCAGCTTTACGAGATCCCCTGCGTCGAGGCCGATGACGTCGTCGATCCCACCGGCTGTGGTGACGCTTATCGTGCCGGCCTGCTCTATGGCATCGCCAACGGCCTCGATTGGCTGACTACCGGCAGACTGGCGGCAGTGATGGGCGCCATCAAGATCGCCCATCGTGGCGGTCAAAGCCACCAGACGAGTCGAGAGGAAATCGGTGCTCGCTATCGGAGGGCATTCGGATCGCTGCCCTGGTAGGGTGTCAGCCATCCATCCAGGGAGACAGTCGCCGGCATCGCGCCTGCCCGTTCAGTCTGATTGCTCCCGGTTCACCCAAACGGCGGTCTTCAAGACCACTTCCCGAGCCAACCTGAACACTCCGGGCAGGCACGGCGGCCACCACGGCACGGGATCAGTGGGTATTGCAGCGTTCGACTGATGGGAAGCGGGCGGCGTAAAGCGCGATCCACTCGAGCGCCGCGCTCTCGCCGTCGAGCACTCGCCCTTCGGCGCGCAATACTTCCTGGCGATAGTGCTCGATATGGCAGATTTGCTCGACCATGCGCGCTGCAAAGACGTCATCGGACTCCCTGAAACGAATTCCGACTTCGTAGCCACCGGCCCCGTCGCGGCGGCACCACACAACCGCGCCCCTGGCGCTAAATGGCGGCTTGACGAGCGGTATGGTCAGCACGACAGAGGATCCCACCTTCAGCGGGCCAACCGAGCGACAAGCCACGCCGCCCATGCCGACGTCCTTCAGCCGTTGCAGCGCATCCTGGCGCGGGATTTCAGTAGCGATCTCGATCGGAATATCGGCCGGATGGCGTAGGAAGAATCGATCAAACTGCTTTGCCGAGTTCATTTTCTAACTCCCTTCAAGCCGCAACACCGACCGGTAGCCGAGAAACCGCCTTATCGACGAACACTCCGGTGTTGGTTCCACCAGCGGTGGATCGCACCGTCAGGCACGCTTGCCTTCGGCCGGCGTCGTCGCGAACTCACGCAGATACCGTTCCAGGCATTCTGGAGTGCCGCAGATGAACAGCGTATCGTCGGACTGTACCATGAAGGCGTTGTCGAATTCGACGAACACTCTGTCGCCGCGCTCGACGGCAACGACTGCCGCCCCCGTTCGCTCGCGCACCCTTTCACCCCAAGGATGGCCACCGGCGAGCAGGCCGGCGGCTACACGGATGAACTTGAGCCGGTGCTCGACGGCGACCGCCTGCTCGCCCTGCAGATGGTAGGCCAGGATCTGGCCGGCCACCTGGCCCACCGAAAGAGCGAAATCGGCACCCGCCTGGTACAGACGAGGAATATTCTGTGCCCGATTGGCACGCGCGATCAGCGGTATTTCTGGTGCGTAATCGCGCACGACAGCCGTCGCGAAAACGCCTTCGCTATCGTTGCTCAAGGCCAGCACCACGGCGCTCGCTTCGCGCACCCTGGCGCGTTCCATGGTGTCTTGTTCGAGTACGTTGCCGGCGACATCGACGCCCGCAACGAGTTCCCGATCGATGACGATCACCGTTTCGCCAGCATCGCTCAGCATCTCGACAAATTTTCTGCCCACCTGACCATAGCCAGCGAGCACAATCGGGCCGCGACGGCGGAGCGGCATTGCCAGGCGCTCCACCTTGGCCAGGTTGGCGTGGGCACCGACGATAACCAGAATCGCGCCGGGTTCGATGCGCGTATCCGGCCCGGTGGCGGTACTGAAAGTGCCGCAGGTCCACTGGCCGATTACAGTCACCCCATGGCGCACGCGCAACTGCAGGTCACCGAGACATTTGCCGGCGAGCGGGCTACTGGCGCGCACCCGAAATTCTGCCAATCCCACCTGGCTGCCGAGCAGGTGCATGCCCTCGGCCGGCGGACTGATGCGGCGGCTGGCGCGTGCCGCTAATGCCCCGGCGAGAGCGTGCGATGGTGTAAATACCTGCGACGCGCCGACCTGCAACATCGGCGCCCGATACAACGGGTCGCCTGCGAGGGCATAGATCGGGCCAGTGAAGGCGCGCTCCCGCGCGATCAAGATGCAGATCGCATTGGCGTGATCGTCGGCATTGGCAACGACAGCGCGCGCCTTCTCGATACCCGCCAGAACCTCCGGTTCTTCGTCGAGCTTGCCGAAAACAACATCGTAGCCGCGATTGCGCAGGTTTCTGGCCAGTTCCAGATCCTCCTCAAAGACCACGAAGGCGGTGCTGGTTCGCTGAAACTCTTCGAGCAGCGATTCGATCGCCGGACCGTAGCGGTAGAACAGGATGCGCCCGGTCATGTCCGGCAAGAAGTGCGGCAGCCGGACTTCGAAGCGTTCCTCGATGTACGGCATGACATAGAGCGGAAAGATCAGGACCAGGAAGAACATCCCGACGAACTGCGTCAGGATGACGAAGACGATCATTACCGGATGGCTCCACGGCGCGTAGGCCCCGTAGCCCGTGGTGGTCAGCGTCTCCGAGGCCCATTCGAGGCTCGACCAGAAATCGACCTGTTTGCCCTCGAGATGTTCCGAGCCAACCATGAAGATACTGCCGAAGAGAACCACCGCTGCCGGCATGCTGACCAGCAGGCCAAGCAGACGCCAGGTCGATCTCTTCAACCCCTGACTTGCCTTTCGCATCTCTGGATGCCCCCAGAAAGGGCTGTCTCGCCCCGGATGAAGCCAAGTACCCGCGCTCGCCAGAGAGATGCGCCCTGCTTGAAGTCTGATTGGCACGCCCGAGACGATTCGAACGTCCGACCCCTGCCTTCGGAGGGCAGTACT
>JBEOKN010000044.1:0-17461 GCA_040275885.1 Azonexus sp.
GTGCCCTTCGCGCTGGTCGGCGGTATCTGGCTGATGTGGCTGCTCGACTACAACCTCTCCGTCGCCGCCGCCATCGGCTTCATCGCCCTGGCCGGCGTCGCCGCCGAAACCGGCGTCATCATGCTTATCTACCTTGACCACGCGTGGACGGCGGTGCAGGCAAAATGTGCTTCCGAAGGGCGTCGACCGCAACCGGCCGATCTCTACGCCGCCATCATGGAAGGCGCCGTAGAGCGCGTGCGCCCCAAGATGATGACCGTCACCGCCATCATGGCCGGCCTGCTGCCCATCCTCTGGGGCACCGGCACCGGCGCCGAAGTCATGAGCCGCATCGCCGCGCCGATGGTCGGCGGCATGATATCATCGACAATATTGACGCTGGCGGTCATTCCTGCGATCTATGCCTTGCTGAAGTTCAGACGGTTGTCATAACGCGCTCCAGATGGCGACGCATGGGGGCTTCAGTGCTGACGGCGCGGGGATAGCGACGATTGCCCGCCGCTCGTTGTCGTTGACGCTTTCCGACTGACCCTTGCTTTACTGCCGGGTTCCGATCGAGGGCTATTGGACTTGATGCGCGAAAAGATTGTCGTATTTACAGGTGCCGGCGTCAGTGCCGAGAGCGGGCTGAAAACCTTTCGCGACATGGGTGGCTATTGGCATCAATATTCGATTGAGTCGGTGGCCTCGCCCGCAGGATGGGAAGCCCATCCCGAAGCAGTGCTGGCGTTCTACAACGAGCGTCGCAAGGATGTCCTGAGCGCTTCGCCAAACGCCGCACACCTCGCGATTGCCGCGCTCGAGACCCGGTTTGACGTTGTCGTCATTACGCAGAACATCGATGATCTGCATGAGCGTGCCGGCTCAACGAATGTCATGCATCTCCATGGCGAGATTCTGAATGCGCGTAGCTCGGTTGATCCGTCCTTGATCTATCGCCTCAAGTCAGACGTGATCGACATCGGGCACCTCTGCGAACAGGGCAGCCAGCTCCGGCCTGACGTGGTCTGGTTCGGCGAGGCCGTGCGGTTCATGGACGAAGCGGCCCTGGCCTTCGCCAGCGCGTCAAAAATCCTGACGATCGGCACGTCCCTGTCAGTCTATCCGGCGGCAGGCCTTGTCGACGAGGCAAAGACTTCTGCCGAGAAATACTTCGTGGCGCCCGAGCATGAATATACGCCGCTCGGATACCGCATGTTGCGGGGCAGTGCTGCTGTCGTCGTTCCTCACGTCGTGAAGTGCTGGATGGCGGGACGGAAACCGTGTTGAAACGCTTGCTGGACCGGAGCCGATCCCCACGGTGGACAAAGCGGGTGCCAGCCCGAATGGCCTCCGACGAGAGAGAGATGCCAGGGAGCACGATTGACCCGCACGATATGACAGAGTCTGCCGCTTTCCCTTGGTCGGCGAGGCCTTTTGGGGTAATTTACCGCTTTTGCGGAAAGTGCTGAGGGAGAAAAATTGATACCGCTACGCATCAGCCTCGAACCGGAAGAGATTCCCAGCCACTGGTACAACGTCGTCGCCGACTTGGTCAATCCGCCGGCCCCGCCGCTCGCTCCCGATGGCAACCCGGTGACGCCGGAGCAAATGGGCGCCATCTTCCCGATGCCGATCCTCGAGCAGGAAATGTCGACCGAGCGCTGGATTGCCATTCCCGAAGAGGTGCGCCAGATCTATGCGTTGTGGCGTCCGTCGCCTCTGTGTCGGGCGTTGCGCCTCGAGCAGGCGCTGGGCACGCCGGCGAAAATCTTCTACAAGTACGAGGGGGTTTCGCCGGCCGGTTCGCACAAGCCCAACTCCGCTGTGCCGCAAGCCTTCTACAACAAGATGGTCGGCACCAGGCGCCTGACCACGGAAACCGGCGCTGGCCAGTGGGGCTCGTCGATTGCCTTCGCCGGGCAGATGTTCGGCCTGCCGGTACGGGTCTTCATGGTCAAAGTCAGTTACGAGCAGAAACCGTTCCGCCGCTCGATGATGCAGACTTGGGGTGCCGAGGTTTTCGCCAGCCCGACCAGCCTGACCAACGCTGGCCGTGCCGCGCTCGCCGCCGATCCGGACAACCAGGGCTCGCTCGGCCTGGCCATTTCCGAAGCGGTCGAGGAAGCCGCTGGCGATCCCGGAACATGCTATACGCTGGGCTCGGTACTCAACCATGTGCTGCTGCACCAGACGGTAATCGGCCTCGAAGCAAAGAAAGCGTTCGACAAGATTGGCCTCTACCCTGACGTGATCTTCGGGCCCTGCGGAGGAGGTTCCAGTTTCGGCGGCATCGCTTTCCCCTTCCTCGCCGACAAGGCGGCCGGCGACAAGCGCGCGGCCAACCTGCGCTGCGTCGCCGTCGAGCCGACCTCGTGCCCGACCCTGACCAAGGGCGCCTATGCCTACGACTATGGCGACGTGTCCGGCTACACGCCGATCATGCGCATGTACACCCTCGGTCACGACTTCATGCCACCGGGTATCCACGCCGGCGGCCTGCGCTACCACGGCGATTCGCCGCTCGTTTCGCAGCTGCTGCATGAAGGGCTGATCGAGGCGCTGGCAGTCCCGCAGGTCGCCACCTTCGAGGCCGGCGTACAGTTCGCCCGCGCCGAGGGCATCATCCCGGCGCCGGAGTCCTGCCATGGCATCCGGGCCGCCATCGACGAAGCGCTCAGGTGCAAGGTGACTGGCGAGGCGAAGACCATCCTGTTCAACCTGACCGGCCACGGCCATTTCGACATGGCCTCTTATGACCGCTTCCTGTCCGGCAAACTAGAGGACTACGAATACCCGGCCGAGGCGATCGCCGAATCGCTGAAGCACTTGCCCAAGGTTGATTGAGCGCTTGAAGGTCCTGGTCTTTCTCCTGGTTCTGGGCAACCTGCTCCTGTACGCATTTGTCGAGGGGTATTTCGGTCGGCCCGAGAATCCCGACGCCTGGCGCATTGAACAACAACTGGCGGCCGATCGTCTGCGCATCGTTGGTCGCAGCAAGACACCACCGGCCAAGGGGGCTACCGAGCAGCCTGCCGAACACGAGGAGTTGTGCCTGCTCTGGGATCGGCTGGCAGGTGCCGAGGCCAATGAGCTGGCCTCGACACTGGCCGAGAAGTTCTCCGGCGTCCGCGTCGAGCGCCGTGCGGTGGCGTCCGAGGGCGCTGGCTGGTGGGTGCTGGTGCCGCCGCAGGCGAGCAAGGCCGAGGCGGACAAGAAAGCTGTGGAGTTGAAGGAACTGGGAGTCGATGACTTGTTCGTTGTTCACGATACTGGCGCCTATCGCTTTGCCATATCGCTGGGTGTCTTTGCCAATGAGAAGGGCGGGCAGGAGCGGCTTGCAGAACTGAAAGCGAAAGGGGTCAAGTCAGCCAAGCTGATTCCCCGTACCGGTAAAGAGTCGCAGTTTACGGTCGAGGCGCGCGGGCCGCTGGCGAAAAAAACTGAAATACTGGAACACGCGACAGGTATCGTGCCGAAATCGACGGCACTGAACTGCAAGTGAGCCATTTCGTCGTCGGTCTGACCGGCGGGATCGGCAGTGGCAAGAGCACCGCCGCCGACTGTTTCGCCAGTCACGGCATCACGATTGTCGATACCGACGCCATCGCCCACGAACTCACTGCTGCCAACGGCGCCGCGATGCCGGCGCTCCTTGAAGAGTTCGGTGCGGAAGCGGCCACTGCTGATGGCTCCCTCGACCGGAGTCGGATGCGGCGACTGGTCTTTGCCGACCCGGCAGCGCGTGCACGTCTGGAGGCCATTCTGCATCCGATGATTCGCGAGTTGTCGAACCGGCGTTGCCGCGAGGCGGGTTCACCCTATGTGATCCTTGCGGTACCGTTGCTGGTTGAGTCGGGAACCTACCGCGAGCGCTGCCACCGCATTGTCGCGGTCGACTGCCCGGAAAGCCTGCAAATTAGCCGCGTGATGGCGCGCAACGGGATAGGCGAAAGCGAAGTCCGCGCCATTCTGGCGACCCAGGCGTCGCGTGCGCAACGTCTGGCGGCGGCTGACGATGTGCTGGCCAACGATGGCGATCTGGCCGATCTCAACGGGCAGGTCGCCGCGCTGCACCGGAAATATCTGCGCCTGTTATCTCAAATAGCTAGGGCAACCTGTTGAGGTTTGCCCGTAGATGGCTCAGAATTGGGGCAATTTTCCGCTCGTCAAAGCCCAAAGCGCGTGATCACCTACGAATACCCCTTCAACGAGCGCATCCGCACCCTTCTGCGCCTCGAAGATCTGTTCGAAAAGACGGCGTACTTCGCCGAAAGCGATGGGCAACTGGAACATCACACGGCACTCGTCACGCTTTTTGAGATCCTCGAGACGGCAGCTCGCGCCGACCTCAAGATGGATCTCATCCAGGAACTTGAGCGCCAGCGCCAAACTCTGCTGGCATATCGCAATAACCCCGAGATTTCCGAGGAAGCGCTGTCCGGCGCTCTTTACGAGATCGAGCATTCATCGGCGGCCCTGCTCGGCATGACCGGGAAGATGGGTCAGTACCTGCGCGACAACGACTGGCTGATGGGGATCAAGAGCCGTGCGGCAATTCCCGGCGGTGTCTGCGAATTCGATCTGCCGTCCTATCACTGGTGGTTGCACCGGGAACCCGGAATCCGGCGCGACGCGATCGCCGGATGGACGCAACCCCTCATGCCACTGCGCGATGCTGCGGCGATCGTGCTGCGCCTGTTGCGCTCCAGTGGACGCGCGAAGAACCATACCGCGACCGCCGGCCAGTTCCAGCTCAATCTGGGTGGCACGGCGGCGCAGATGGTGCGCGTCGAAGTCAAGGTTGACGAGCTGGCCATTCCAGAAGTCAGCGCCAACAAGTATTTCCTCAATATTCGCTTCACCAATCCACCGGTTGGCGAATTCAAGGCCAGGCTCGCCGAGCGCGACGTGAATTTCGACCTGACCTTCTGCAATCTCTGATGGCTGCGCGCAAGGTTCGCTGCCCGCAATGCGGGGCTGAAGCGCTGTGGGCACCAGAGAATCCGTGGCGCCCTTTCTGCTCGGAGCGTTGCCGGCAGATTGACCTTGGTTGCTGGGCCTCCGAGTCCTACCGGATACCGGTGGAGGTGGAGGCTAGCGAACCGGGTAGCGAAATCCCTGTGGTCTCAATCTGACGTGCAGTTCAGCCTGTCAGGAGTCACGAACGCGTTCTTGCCGCGTGATCACGTCCCGGGCCGTGATCATTCTTGAATCAAACTTGCCCTGAAGAGAGCGAAGGATCCCCGCATCGATTGCGCCAGCCCTGGCTGCCCGGCCATGACGCACGGACGCCATGCGGCCAAGTATCAAGCCGATATCTGCAGCATGCCCGCTGACCGATGCAAGGCGACAGCAAGGCCATGCCCAAGCGCCGGCTTGCCTCGCCACGATCCGGCGTTGCCGGATGTCACCTTTCTGGCGGTGTTCGTGAATTCATTCACGCATGATTCTGTTGCGCTTTGGCATCATTGCCACATCAACCGACAAAAAGAGAAAATGCCATGTCACCCACCCTTTCTATTCAGTCTCCGATGCGTCAGCACTCCAACCCGGCGGTCGCGAATGGCTTCTGCTCGAGCGAAGACAGCTATGACCTGCGCGACACATTGGCCGCCACAGTTGTGCGTGAACTCTCTTTCGCGGAGTTCCGTGCCGCGATCGAGCAATCTGGCAAACGGTTCAACTGAGCTGATCGACATGACAACAGGTAAGCGCACACGAGGAATAATGATGGCCAACCAAGCAAGCGTATCGCTCGTAAAGAACAACTTTGTTGCGACATTGACTGACGGACGACGCATTGAGCGCCCTGATCTGCATACGATAGCCTATGCGCTTCACAGCGCCAGGATTCCCGCCCGCCATATCAGTTTTGAGTGGCGTGCCGGATTGCGCATGATTACGGCTGGCCAGCAGGTCAGCCTGACCGCAGAGATGAGGCGGTTGGAGCGTGAAGCGGGCAGATTGGAGATTGCTGCGTAAATGCCCGGCAGGACTGGGTAAACACTGCCTCGGTCGACTGATACCTCGGCCCTGCCTGGTTGTGGCGGGGCTTCTTTCCCTGACGCTGTTTGTTTCCTGATTTCGTCGGATACTCTTGACTTTCGTTGACCGAGAATGGGAACCCCCCAATTTATTCGGTCTGGCAGACCATTGAGCCAGGGTTACCTGGAAATCGACCGCGCTGAGCGTATGGACTGAAGAGGTTGCCGGACAACGGGCACCAGCGCCACCAACACCAGCAGTGGATCAAACAGCACGTCCCATAGATTGGCGAACAGCCCGCTGGCGTAGCCGGCGAGATCGAGTGCCAGGATCAATAGCCAGCAGCCCAGCCGGTGCCACCAGAGCATTGCCGCCAACGGGATGCTTGCGACCAGCATGGAGAAAGGCTGATAGCCCAGTGCATAGGGATCGAACGGCCCGACGCCGAGCGCCATAGCGTAAAAGGGGATGGCAAAGGTGAGGAGGGTGAGGGCGGCTCGGTAACTCAGGGGCGAAGCTGTCCCGCGCGCAAGTTGACAGATGGCGAGTGCAAGCAGTGTCAGTGAGGGTGTGCCAATGACGCCATGCATGAATGACGCAACGCCGGCGCCGAGCGCGACGGGGATTGCGATGAGCCCAAGTGTCCGTTGCGTTCCGCCGATTGGTAGCAGTGCAACAAACGCCCCAAGAATGATGCTGTGGGCCAGGAAACCGTAAATGGCGGTCGGATTCATTGTCCCTGACCGTCCAGCCATGACTCGTTGAATACCGCGTGCTTGATGCCTTGGCGGCGCCAGGTATAGGCGAGGTGGATAGCGCCGTCGCGGGCCTGCAGCAGTGCCGGATAGGAGAACTCGACCTGCGGGTCGCCGGCGTGCTCGACGGTTGGTGCTGGACGCCAGTTCTTTCCGTCATCGTCGGATACCCAGAGCAGCAGGTCGTTCCGGTTGCTTGCGCCGTTGCCGGCAATCAGCAACCGGCCGCTGCGCAGGCGCAACAGGGCGACCGAGGAATTTGGATTGGCCAGGGGCAATGTGTTCGCCGCGCCCCAGTCCTGGCCTCCGTCAACGGTCGTGACGCTGCGGATGCGGCCGGGTCCCGGCCCGCCATCGCGCAGGATGGCCAGGGCATGGCTACCGTCGAACGCAGCGGCGGCCGGCTGCAGGGTGCGTCCGTCATGGCCCATGCGCACCTTGTCGATGATCCGGCCGTCAGCGGCAAGCCGGAGCCATTCGCCATGCTTGGAGATGAACTCGTGGTAGGCCGGCAAACCGAGTCCACCGTCGGCCAGCGGCAGTGGGGGGGCGCGTACCAGCGTGCTGATGTTGGCGAATGGCGACGTGTGCAGCCTGACCGCCGGTGTCCAGTTGTGTCCGCCATCGTGCGAGATACTATGGTTAAGCGCGCTACCCGCCCATCCGCCTAACCCAACGCTGACGTACCACAGGTGAAGGCGGTCGCCGTCGGCGAACAGAACGGGATTGCCGATCTTGCGCACGAATGTGAGCGTTGCAGCGGCCGTCCCCTCCCGCGTGGCGAGTTGCCGTGGCGTGCTCCATGTTCCGTGATTCAGCGTCGAGAACCAGACTGCGACATCGGCGGCGCCCTCGCGGGTGCCGGCAAACCAGGCTGCTGCAATGCGGCCGTCAGGCAGTTCGGCGAGCGTCGCGGCATGGGCAGATGGTGCGGTCACAGGCAGCATGGCGCTGGAAAAATAGGCTGGCGCATCAATTGCCGATCGCGTGGGCGGCACAGTAAACGCCGGAGCCTCCGGCGTCGGCGCTCGCCATGCGGCCGCAGCCAGGGCGAGCAGGAACAGGAAAGCCTGCAGCCAGCGCGGTATGCTCATGATCCGTCGATCTCGAACCAGATGATGGTCGTCATCAGGGCTGCCAGATCCCGAGCAGCAAAGGCCTTCCGCCAGTCGGCAAGCGTTGCGCCGACCTTTGCGAAACGCAGGCCCGAGCCATGCGATGCCAGGGTCTGGTAGCTGTCAACCTGGCGGGCGCGAAATCCGGCTTGCTTTACAAGCTCCTGGAAGCGGGGGGCATCCTTGCTTTCGAGAAAGACCAGCGCCTTGAGCGCTTGAAGCTCGGCCAGGTCGTGGTGATCCAGGGTTCCGTAGTGCCGGTGCGTGCGCTGGCTGAGAATTGGCAACATAGCCGGCTGCGGGCCGTCGAACATGGCGATGTCGCGAGTCCGCCCGAGTTCGCGCACGCTGTCAGGAACGGCATTGGCGCCGACGGCTGGAAAGAGCCCCCAGAGCAGTGCGATCCAGTAGAGGGCAGGTGCTGCCAGCGCATGCCCGACGCTGCGTTGTTGCCACCAGGCCCAAACGAAATAAAGGGCGGGCACGACCGGCCAGTACCATCCGCCAAGGTCGAACCAGAAAGTGAAGACGGCAAGTCCCGCGCCGAGCAGCAGGGCCACTAGCAGGCCGAGGCGGAATGGCCAGCGGCTGCGCATCTCGGGCAATGCCAGTGCAACCAGGATCGCTAGCGGCACCAGCGAACCGATCAGGTAACGGTCGAAGCTCTTGATGAAGGCGAAAGGCAGGAAGGTGGCCAAAAACCAGAACAGCGGCAGACGATCGGGTACCGGGCGCTTCCACGTCGCCCAGGCGGCAGCGGCGAAGACGAAGACCCAGGGCAGCGCAATATTGAGGAGGCCAAGCAGGATCCCCGGCGAAAAATTGAAGAACCGGCGCGATTCCAGTTCGTCGGCCAGCACCAGATCGGCGGCGTCCGGGTAAAGGGCGCGGACGACGAGGAACCACGGGAGAGCCAGGACGGCGATCAGCAGGGCATGGACGGCCAGCGGCACAAACTGCTGGCGGAGTTGCGCCAGGCGCAGGCGACCGCTAGCCAGTAGCGCCAGCCCGCCGCCGCCGCAGACCAGGGCGACGATCGGTCCCTTGGTCAGGAATCCGGCGGCCAGCAGCACGCTGGTTGCGGTCAACCACCTTTTCTTGCCAGAATCCAGCCACACCAGCAGGCTCCAGAATGCAGCGGTGGACAATGCGGCCACCGGTACATCGAGCATCAGGCGGCGGGCCTCGCTGGCCATGCCGAGGCAGCCGAGCAGGATGCAGCCAGCAATCCAGCCGGTTTCCGCCTGGCCCGCCAGGCGGCGCGCGATCCCCGCCGTCGCCACGACCAGCAGGGCGGCGAAGAGAACGGTCACCAGTCGGGCGCTGGCCAGCGAGATTCCGAAAATCTCGTAGCTGATGCGGGTGGCCCAGTAAAGCAGG
Source organism: Azonexus sp. (assembly GCA_040275885.1). Classification (GTDB taxonomy): domain Bacteria; phylum Pseudomonadota; class Gammaproteobacteria; order Burkholderiales; family Rhodocyclaceae; genus Azonexus. Next base: position 9,218 of record JBEOKN010000044.1, read on the forward strand.
GGTGGCTTGCGGATCCGTGGCGCGCCGTCAAGGAAGGGCACCAGCCAGTGATCGCCCTCGATCATCTCCATTGGCGTGCGCAGGCCGAGGAAGAACTCGTCCTTGCCAGTCAAACCCGTAGCTTCCCAGATGCCCGGCAGCAACACCGTGAGGGTGAGCAGGAACAGCAGCAGGGTCTGGCGGGCAGGGGAAGGAACAGGCATGGAACGGGATTTTACCGCGCTTCCCGTTGGTCACCCCGCAGGCGTTTGGCTAATGACGCCGCAATCGGGCTTCAGCTTCCTGGCGTAAACGACACCAACTCGAAGCGGTCGGTGTTGACGGGACTGAATCGCCCCGGGAATTGAGGAGGCTCCATTACCTGAGAGAATGGAGTCACCATGAGCAAGACGAAGCACTATTCACCGGAAGTCAAAGAGCGTGCGGTAAGGTTGGTACGGGAAGCGCGCAAGGATGACCCCTCGCGGTGGGCGGCAGTCGAATCGATCGCCCCGAAGATTGGCTGTGCTGGCGCCACGCTGCATGAATGGGTCAAGCGACACGGTTTGGCAGACGAAAAACCGAGGGAAACTCAATGCGAAACGCTCTATACTTTTCGCTGCCCTGCTGTTCTTTGTGCCGACGGAGGAAGCTCATGTTGAAGCCCGCAGTCTCGTTTCTTTTCGGATTGCTCCTGGTCGCCGGGGCGACAGCCGATACCCTGATCAAGGAGTCCGAAGCGCGTTTGCCGCCAGCCCCGGTGGCGGCGCCAGCATCCCGCTCGATTACCCGTGGTCCGGGAATCCGGATCCTTTCGCCTGATACGGGCAGCCCGTCACTGGCTTCCCCGTTTGCACTGCAGATTGCTTTCGAGCCGCACGGCGGAGCAAAGATTGAACTGCCGTCGGTCAAGCTGACCTATCTGCGTAGCCCCAATGTCGATCTGACCGAGCGCATCAAGGCCGGGTTGTCGGAAAAGGGTATCGATCTCAAGGCGGCAGAGGTGCCGCCGGGCGAGCATCAGATCCGGGTCAGCGTCCAGGATAGCGACGGGCGAATATCGAATGCGGTGTTCAAGCTGAACGTGGCCAAGTAAGCCGTGCATTGCCCCTACTGCGTCAGCGACATCAATGACGGGGCTGTGGTTTGCCCCATCTGTCGCCGTGACCTTTACCTATTCAAGCCATTGCTTGAGCGCATTGATGTGCTCGAGAAGCAACTGGCCGCGCAGGATGGGGTGCTGACCGACCTAACGGGGGCGTCCGCTGGTATCGTTGTCGAAGAAGCTGCTGGGTCGCGCCTGGAGGATGAGACCGAGGTTCTTCCAGGTGTGGCGGACTGGCTGAGCAACTGGCTGGCACCGCTAGCGCTGCTGTTGCTGACGCACGGCTTGATTGTCGTCGTGTATGACCTGAATACGATCTACTTGCGGGTGGTGTCGTTGCTCATCCCGCTGCCGTTCGGCGTGCTTCTGGCCGCACGTGCGCGGCGTCCGCGCTGGTTGCTGGCATTCATGGCGATCAGCATGTCGGGGTTGGCAGTGCTTGGCATGAGCGTACTGACGTCGTTGGTCGATGGCACGCCAATCCTGCCGATGGGTTTGCGCGAATGGCGCGAGTTCATCGAGTACGCTGCAAGCATCGGGCTGAGTTTTGTGACCGGACTGATCATCGGCAGCATGTCCCGGCAAAAGGCTCGGGTTCAGCGGGCAGCGGGCCTGTCCGTGGCACTCGCTCGACTGGTCAGCAACGGGGCCGAGAAGACTGACCAATTTCAGGCAGTGGTCAAGAAATTCAACGATCTGGGCGGGACGCTCACGGCTGCCGGCACTACGCTGGCTGCCGTCTACGCTGGCCTGCAGGGCGTGATCGGCAAGTAGCCGGAGGTCACCCGAGGACGGGCGTGCGATGTTTGCATTGGCTGGCGTGGCCGCGCATACTGCCCCAGGCGTCATGGGCTTTCCCGTTCGGTAGCACGACCGTTGGACCACACACACCGAGGCGAACATGAATTCTGGATTTCCCCGGAAGTGCGGCGCTGCATTGCGCATGAAACCCGGCAGCGATTCGCCAACGGCAAACTCGTCAAGCCCGAGCGCCACGAGTTGACCGGCTGCGCCCAGCGCTGACCGGGAGCCTGTCACACCACTTCAGCGCCCTTTGTATTCCGGCTTGCGCTTCTGCATGAAGGCGTCGATGCCTTCGCCGGCATCTTCGCTCATCATGTTGCAGGCCATCACCTCGCTGGCGTAAGCGTAGGCTTCGGTCAGGCCCATTTCCAGCTGCTTGTAGTACATTCCCTTGCCGATGCGCACGGCGACGGCGCTCTTGGCAAGGATCGACTGGGTCAGGCGTTCGACCTCGGCATCCAGCGCGTCGGCGGGGACGACGCGATTGACAAGTCCCTTGGCTTTCGCTTCCATCGCGTCGATGAAGTCGCCAGTCAACAGCATTTCCAGGGCGGCCTTGCGCCCGAGGTTGCGCGCGAGGCCGACGGCGGGAGTCGAACAGAACAAGCCGACGTTGATGCCGGAAACGGCAAACCTGGCGACATCGGCGGCGACCGCCAGGTCGCACATCGACACCAGTTGGCAGCCGGCGGCGGTGGCGATGCCGTGCACCCGGGCGATCACCGGTTGCGGCATGCGGGTGAGGGTCAGCATCAGTTCGCCGCATTGTTGGAACAGCGCCTGCATGAAGCCCTTGTCGTGGTTGGAACGCATTTCCTTGAGGTCGTGACCGGCGCAGAAAGCCTTGCCGGCGCCGGCGATGACAACGACACGCACGGCTTCACTGGCGGCAATGGCATCGAGTTCGCATTGCAACGCGGTCAACATGTCCTGCGACAGCGAATTGAACTGGCCGGGCCGGTTCAGCGTCAGCGTGGTCAGGCCGTCAGCACGGTCGCTGCGAACGACGAGCGGGTCTTCGAGGATCATGGCATCTCTCCATCGGGTTCTGGGGCTGCAAGCGTAACCGGATTGCGCTTTGCGTCAAGGTTGGCGGACGGTTCGTTCGATTGTGGCAGGCGGCGGGTGATCAGCCGCCGTGAAGCAGGGCGTCGGGAATCAAATAGAACTCCCTGCCACCGACGCTGATACGCCAGTTGTCGTCTGCGCGCTGGGCGGAGAGGCCGGCCCCGTCATCGGTGGTGAATTTTTTGCTGGCAATGTGTAGAACACGGGTGCGCCCATCGGGGCCGTAGGCGATCCAGATCTGGGCGCTGCGGGCGGCGAGGTTGCGGACGACGCGGAAGTCGCACTGGCGGTCAAGCGTGTCCTTGTCCTCGGAGCACTTGATCTTCCCGGAGGCATCGTACCTGGCGGGCGGCGTCGATCCTCTGGCGGCGGACACCGGCTTGCCGGTGATGTCAATGTCGAGGGTAAATGTGGCCGACTGGTTGCTGCTGGCGGCATTGCCCAGCAGGTAGACCCGGATGGTGTATTCGCCGTCCTTTGGCAACTGTCCGAAGAAGTGATCGCCCGAGATGGAGCCGACGAAGAGCGGACTATCGCCACCCGCGGTCAGGACGTTGAAGTAAGGCGACCCCTTGCCCGCCTTGATGGCCACATCGAGATTCTGGCCAGCGGTCGCGCGTAGCCGGTAGTCGACGATCTGGCGGCCCTTGACCGTGCCCTTGACCGTGGCGCCGCTCGTGCCTGCCTGAAACTGAACCTGCTCGTGGCGAACCTCGGCCTCGGCACAAGCGGGCGAGGCCGCAGCGAGCAGGGTGAAGGCGGCGATCGCAACAATGGGTCTGATTTTCATGCTTTCTCCCGGGTTGACCGCAACAAGCTCAATCGCCCGGATTTTCGTGACTTCGGCGACTGAGCGCTTGATGCCATCTGTGTTTCAGGATCCTCTGACGATTCTTGGCATTCTCCAACATTGCAACGCCCGGTGCTGGTCCGAGATGGTCCAGGATGCCGCCTTCGCTGAATATCTCCAGGTTGGCGTCAGATGCCTGTCCACTAGCTTGACCTGCGCGGCCTGCGCCGGCGAGCATGCGAGGATTGTAGCGGCCGGATGGCCGGAATTCAAACTGGAGCCTGAAGATACTATATGCTGGCGTCACGTTCCGTGGCGTTCGTCTGCCTTCCAACGTTGACCGTGACGATCTCGGTGCAGTGCGGATAATTCGGCGGACCGGTGGTGCCGCGCTAAAATGCTCACCATGATTCCCCCCCGTTTCGTACATCTCCGACTCCATTCAGAATACTCAATCACCGACGGTATCGTGCGCGTCGGCGATGCCGTCAGGCGGGCGGCCGGCGACGGCATGCCGGCACTGGCTCTGACCGACCTTGGCAACCTGTTCGGTCTCGTCAAGTTCTACACTGCGGCTCGCGTCAAGGGGGTCAAGCCGATTGCCGGGGCGGATGTCTGGGTCGCCAACCCCGAGGTGCCGGAAGAGCCCTGCCGCCTGCTATTACTGGTGCGCAATCAGACCGGCTACCGGCAGCTTTGCGAACTGCTGACCCGAGCCTATCTGGTCGAAGGTCGGCGCGACCGGGCGGAAATTCGCCGCGAATGGTTCGCCGAAACCGGCAGCGACGGGCTGCTCGCGCTCTCCGGGGCGCATCGCGGCGATGTCGGCGAGGCATTGATCAACGGCAACTTCGAACTGGCCGGCGAACGCGCCAAGGCCTGGGAGATGATCTTCCCCGGTGCCTTCTATCTCGAAGTCCAGCGCTACGGGCAGCCACAGCAGGAAGCGGTGGTCCAGCAGACGGCCGATCTTGCCGGCGAACTCGGTTTGCCCCTGGTCGCCACGCATCCTGTCCAGTTCATGAACCGCGACGACTTCCGTGCCCATGAGGCACGCGTCTGCATTGCCGAGGGCTACGTGCTGGGCGATACGCGCCGGCCGAAGGTCCATACCGAACAGCAGCACTTCAAGACCCAGGCCGAGATGGTCGACTTGTTCGCCGACCTGCCGGAAGCGCTGGAAAACTCGCTGGAAATCGCCAGGCGCTGCAACATCGAACTGACGCTGGACAAGAACTTCCTCCCGGATTTCCCGACGCCGTCGGGAATGACGCTCGACGACTTCCTTGTCGCCGAGGCGCAAGCCGGGCTGGAAAGGCGTCTGCTCCAGCTCTACCCGGATGCCGGGGAGCGCCAGAAGCGTCGGCCGGAATACGATGAGCGTCTCGCCTTCGAGTGCAAGACCATTATCCACATGGGCTACCCGGGCTACTTCCTGATCGTCGCCGACTTCATCAACTGGGCCAAGAGCAACGGCGTGCCGGTCGGGCCGGGCCGGGGTTCCGGCGCCGGCTCGCTGGTGGCCTACAGCCTGGGCATCACCGATCTCGACCCACTCGCCTATGCCCTGCTGTTCGAGCGCTTCCTCAATCCGGAACGGGTGTCGATGCCCGACTTCGACGTCGACTTCTGTCAGGACAACCGCTGGCGCGTCATCGAGTACGTCCGCCAGCGTTATGGTTCGCAGGCGGTGTCGCAGATCGTCACCTTCGGCACCATGTCGTCGAAGGCGGTGATCCGCGACGTCGGCCGCGTTTTCGGGCTGCCTTACTCGCTCTGCGACCGCATCTCGAAGCTGATTCCGATCGTCCAGAACAAGCCGGTGTCGCTAGCCGAGGCGCTCGAACAGGAGCCGGCGCTCAGGGCAATGATGGGCGACGAGCGTGATGGCGAATCGATCCGCGAACTGTTCGACCTCGCTGCCCGGCTCGAGGACCTGACGCGCAACGTCGGCATGCATGCCGGCGGCGTCCTGATCGCACCGGGCAAGATCACCGATTTCTGCCCGATCTATCAGGCCACGGGTTCCGAAGCCTCGCCGGTGTCCCAGTTCGACAAGGACGACGTCGAGAAGGCCGGGCTGGTCAAGTTCGACTTCCTCGGCCTGCGCAACCTGACGATCATCGAACTGGCGCTCGACTACGTGCAGCGTCTGACCGGCGAAAGACTCGACCTGATGGCGCTCGGCTTCGACGATCCGGCTGCCTACCAGATACTCAAGGACGCCAACACGACGGCGATTTTCCAGGTCGAATCCGACGGCATGAAGAAGCTGCTGAAAAAGCTGGCGCCCGACCGTTTCGAGGACATCATCGCCGTGCTCGCGCTCTACCGTCCCGGCCCGCTCGGTTCGGGGATGGTCGACGACTTCATCTTGCGCAAGAAGGGCCAGCAGAAGATCGACTATTTCCACCCCGACCTCACCGCCTGCCTGTCGCCGACCTACGGCGTCATTGTGTACCAGGAACAGGTGATGCAGATCTCCCAGATCATTGGTGGCTATACGTTGGGCGGGGCCGACATGCTGCGCCGGGCGATGGGCAAGAAGAAGCCCGAGGAAATGGGCAAACACCGCGAGACGATTGCCGCCGGTGCCAGGGAAAAGGGTTACAACCCGGCGCTCGCCGAGCAGTTGTTCGACCTGATGACCAAGTTCGCCGAGTACGGCTTCAACAAGTCGCACACCGCCGCCTATGCGGTTGTCACCTACCAGACCGCCTGGCTCAAGGCCCACTACTGCGCGGCCTTCATGGCGGCCACACTGTCTTCCGACATGGACAACACCGATTCGGTGAAGATATTCTACGAGGATACTGTCGCCAACAAGGTCACTGTGCTCGGGCCGGATGTGAACGCCTCGAATTACCGTTTTGAGCCAGTCGACCGCGGCACGATCCGCTACGGACTGGGGGCGGTCAAGGGTACCGGTGGGCAGGCGGTGAATGTCATTCTCAAGGCCCGCGAGACCGGCGGGCCATTCAAGGACCTGTTCGACTTCTGCAGGCGCTGCGACAAGCGCATGGTCAATCGCCGCGCCATCGAGGCGCTGATCAAGGCCGGCGCCTTCGATCGTATCGATGCCCACCGTCACCGGTTGCTCGCGTCGGTTGGCGTGGCGATGGATTTTGCCGAGCAGGCCGAGCGCAACTCGATGCAGACCAGCCTGTTCGACACCGGTCCGGCCGCCGAGGAGCATGCCCCGCAATATGTCCCGGTGCCGGTCTGGGGTGAAAGGGAGCAGTTGATGCAGGAAAAGAGCGCGCTGGGCTTCTTCTTCTCCGGACATCCCTACGACGCCTACAGGAAGGAATTGTCGCGCTTTGTCCGTCGTCCGCTGGCCAGGCTCGAGCCGGCAAAGGAAATGGCGATGCTGGCCGGACTCGTTGTCGGTGTGCGTACCCAGATGACGCGCCGGGGGAAAATGCTCTACGTCCAGTTGGACGATGGCACGACAATGGTCGAGGTCTCTGTATTCAACGAATTGTTCGAGACGGAACGCGCCAAGATCGTCATCGACGAGGTGCTGATCGTCGAAGGCAAGGTCAGCTACGACGATTTCACCGGCGGCCTGCGCGTTGTGGCTGACAAGCTGATGACCATCGGCGAGGCCCGCGCCCGCTTCGCCAAGCACCTGCTGCTGCGGATGAACGGTGGCTCGGACACGCGCAAGCTGAAGTCGCTGCTGTCGCCGTTCGCACCTGGCCCGGCGCTGGTGCGGATCCGCTACCGCAATGAAACTGCAGAGTGCGAAATGGTCCTCGGCGATGCCATACGCGTGCGCCTCGACGACATGCTGCTTGACGCGCTGAGCAGTTGGCTCAAGCCGGAGAACATCGAGATCGTCTATCACTGAACATCGTGATCGATCAGGCAGCGCTCACAGAAGTCGGCGCTGAAGCCCGATGGGTGCCGGTCGTGTCTCTGGGCCTCGGCCGGCGATCCGGAAGCCGAACCGGACTGCCTGTGCAGTGGATTGGCCGAGTCGCCTGCATACCCGCCATGGCGGGCCGTATCCAACGGCGGGTTGGGGGAGTATGCAGAAAAACACCTGCACAAAGTCAGGGCTGCTGACTGTGTGCAGGTGTTCCGTGGGCTGTTGCAGTGTAACGATTGCTGCAACAAAGATGAGCGGAGCCTACATGGTCTGCTTGGCTTCAGCCTTTGCTTTCTTCGCAGCCAACTTGGCTTCCCTCTTTGCGCGCTGCGCAGCCTTCTTTGCTGTCTTCTTGGCCAGCTTGGCAGCGCTCTTGGCCTGTTTTGCTGCCAGTTTGGCTTCCTTCTTGCTCGCCTTGGCGTCGGCAGCCTCGGCTGCTTTTTGAGAGCTGGCCGGCGCCGGCTTGCCAAGCGGCTGGGAGATCTTGGCAGCCTTGGCCTTTGCCAGGGCGTCAGACGATTTCTCGGCAGCGGGCGCTTTTTCGACCCTGGCTTTAAGCTTCGGGGTTTCGGGCTTGGCTGCGGCAGCGGGCTTGGCTGCGGCAGCGGGCTTGGCTGCGGCAGC
>JBEOKN010000045.1:0-8748 GCA_040275885.1 Azonexus sp.
CGGCCGCATCCCGAAACAGTATTCCCTGCGTCGCCGCCTTGCCGGTGGCGACCATGATGGACATCGGTGTGGCGAGTCCCAAGGCGCAGGGACAGGCGACAATCAGCACCGAGACGCCGTTGATCAGGCCGAAGATCCAGCCCCTCTCGCCTCCGAAGAAACCCCAGGCAATGAAACTGGCGATGGCAATGGCGACCACAACCACAACGAAATAGCCCGCCACCACGTCGGCCATCCGCTGCATAGGCGCCTTCGAGCGCTGGGCTTGGGCGACCATCTGGACGATCTGGGCGAGTACGGTCTGGGAGCCAACCTTTTCCGATCGGATCACCAGGCTGCCCGAGGTGTTCATGGTCGTGCCGATCACCTTGTCGCCGGGGCGTTTCGTTACCGGCAGCGGTTCGCCGGTGAGCATCGCTTCGTCAACGGCGCTGGAACCTTCTAGCACCGCGCCGTCCACCGGCACCTTCTCGCCGGGGCGGACACGCAGGGTGTCGCCGACATGGACATGGGTCAAAGGAACATCGTCCTCGGTTCCATCGGGGTTGATGCGGCGGGCAGTCTTCGGGGCGAGTCCGAGCAGCGACTTGATGGCGGCCGAAGTCTGCGAACGGGCGCGCAGTTCGAGCATCTGGCCGAGCAGGGTCAGGGAAATGATGACCGCCGCCGCCTCAAAATAGACGCCAATGCGGCCATGGGCGATGAAGGACGGCGGAAACAGGCCGGGGGCCAGCGCCGCCACCACGCTGTAAATGAACGAGGCGCCGGTGCCAAGGCTGATCAGCGTCCACATGTTCGGACTGCGATGAACGACCGACTGCCAGCCGCGCAGGAAGAACGGCGCGCCGGCCCACAGCACAATGGGCAGGCTGAGCAGCAGTTCAGCCCAGGTCCGCACCAGCGGAGACAAACCTTCCAGCCAGTGTCCGACCATCGCCAGGACGACCACGACAACGGTCAGCGGCAGGGTAGTCCAGAAACGGCGGTGGAAGTCCCGATACTCGGCGTTGTCGTCTTCCTTTTCGAAATCTGGCAGCAACGGTTCCAGGGCCATGCCGCACTTTGGGCAGATGCCGGGGCCGATCTGCCGGATTTCGGGGTGCATCGGGCAGGTGTATTCCGCGCCGGGGACGACCGTCTCCGCCTGCATCGGGTCGAGATAACGTGCCGGTTCCGCATCGAATCTTGTCTTGCATCTGGCACTGCAAAAGCGGTAATGGATTCCGTTCAGATCGGTCGCATGCGGGGATTCCGGTTTGACGGCCATGCCGCAGACCGGATCGAGATCGACCGCGCCGGGATGATCGTTCCGGGAAACGTATTCGTGGACCATGACCGCTCCTTGCTTGAGGTTCATGTCCCCGCGTTGAGGGATGGGGCCGGTCGAGAGGTTCCGGAGCCACGATCGATGACGGGGTGGATTACCCGCGATTGATCAGTGCCTGGCAAGGATACGGGTGCTGCCGCTTGTCTGGACGAGTAGTGTGTCGTAGGAAACGGGTGCGGTGGTTTCCATGCCCGGGGAACCCTGCGGCATGCCGGGCACTGCCAGACCGATCGCTTTGGGCTTTTCCTGCAACAAGCGTTGGACGTCGGCGGCAGGGACGTGTCCCTCGATGACATAGCCGCCAACCTTGGCGGTGTGGCACGAGCCGAGCCGGTCAGGCATGCCCAGGTTCTTTCGCACGGCCGGGACGTCGCTTACGTTGTGGGCGCTCACCTTGAAGCCGTTTCTCTCCATGTGTTCGACCCATTTTTCGCAACAGCCACAGTATGGACTCTTGAAGACTTCAATCTGCGTTGCAGATTGTGCCCCGGCGGTACCGGCAGCGACGAGGAGGAGTAACAGCAAAGAGCGAACAGGGAGTCCCGGTAGCGATGTCATGACCATTTTCAATTTGATTCGAATAGGTGCAGTTTGAATGGCCGATCCCAACTGGAGCTTGACCTGGACATTACATTTTCGTAATCGTCAGTGCACATTGGCATCGTGCTTGTGAAAATCCGGATTTGCTTGGCCCCGGATCTGCTTCAACGGGGTTTTCGTGGCCGTGCGTTTCCGTGATTCTGTGCATTTGCGATTGAATAATCCGCGGCATTTCGCATGAAGTCGGCGCCCGCAGATTACAAAGTTGTAATTTTGACGTCAGGTGCCTGTCGACCGCAGCAATCGACAATGCTGGCCTTCGTCCATGAAAGTAACTCACATGCGCTTGATTCTCCCGCTCCTCCTCGCCGTCAGCCTGCCCGCCTACGCCCAGCATGACCATCACGCCACGCCCCAGCCGGTTGCTGCCCGGTCGGCGCCATTGAGCGACGGCTTGGTCAAGAAGATCGACAAGGCGGCTGGCGAGGTTGCCATCCAGCACGGCCAGCTCGACAGCATCGGGATGCCGCCGATGACCATGGTCTTCGGCGTCGCCGACAAGGCCTGGCTGAACAAGCTGAAGGCCGGCGACAGGATCCGCTTCGCCGCCGAGATGAAGGGCGGCAACGCCATCGTCAGCCGTTACGAAATGGCGAAGTAAGCCAGCGCTCGATGCCCGAAATTATCCCCAACTGGCATCCGGCGGTCGCACATTTTCCGATCGCGCTGGCCATCACGGCAACGGTGTTGCTGCTGGCCGGCCGGCTGTTCCCTGCCACCACGCTGCTGCCGTCATGTGGTCGACTGCTGCTCCAGCTCTCTGCACTGAGCGCTGTGGTGGCGGCCGCGCTGGGCTGGTATGCCTTCCAAACGGTGGACCACGATGCAGCGGGGCATCTGGTCATGCTCAGCCATCGCGGGTGGGCCGTGGCCAGCACGGGAGGTTTGCTATTGTTCGCGCTTTGGGACACCTTGCGCCAACGGTCTGGAAAGGGCCCCCATGCAGCTTTGCTGGCGGGCATGTTCGTACTTTCCGGCAGCATCGGCTTCACCGGCTGGCTCGGTGGCGAAATGGTCTATCGGCATGGCGTTGGGGTTTCGTCAGCAGCCTTCGCCAGCCCGCCGTCGGCGGTCGAAGTGCCCGCGCCGGCGGGACCGGCCGCGGTCTCCGAGCCGTCGCTTCCTGTTGTCGTGGCGGGCGAGCATATCCACAAGGATGGCAAGCGCCATCATCATTGAGTCGATCGTCACCATGAAGCGTCCGCTGCTCGTTGGCCTGTTGCTTGCCGTCGCGTTACCTGCTGCCGCAGCCGAGCCGCTGCCCGGCGCCAATGTCGAATCGCTGCTCGCCATCGCCCGCGAGGGCAGCCCGGACCTGCGCATGGTGCGTCTGGAAGCGGAGGCGGCCCAGGAGCGCATTGGCCCGGCCGGCGCGCTGCCCGATCCTTTCCTGCGCGTCGAACTGGAAAACATCACGCGCAACGGCACGCAGAATGCGACGCTGTCGCCGTCGCGTGTCGGCGATACCAAGTACCTGCTGGCGCAGCCGCTCCCTTTCTGGGGCAAGCGCGACCTGAAGCGCGAGATTGCCGCCGCCGAGGCCGAACAGGCCGGGGGGCGCGCCGCCGATACCTGGGCCGAGGTCGCCGGCCGCATCAAGGGGCTCTACGCGCAATACTGGCTGACCCACCGGGTGCTGAAGTTGACACGCGAGAACATCGCCCTCAGCCGCCAGTTGGAGCAGATCGCGCAGGTTCGCTACGCCAGTGGCCTGGCCGCGCAGCAGGATGCGATTCGCGCCCAGGTCGAGCGCAGCACGCTCGACAGCGATGTGGTCGGCATGGAAGCCGAATACCATCACCTGAGCACTTTCATCAACGCCATGCTGGCGCGCCATGCCGACGCACCGCTCGCCGAGCCGAACGCCCTGCGCCCGCTGCCGGCACGGCTCGACGCAGGCAGGCTGAGCGAACGCCTGCTGGCCCGCAACCCGCAACTGGCCATCGAAGCCGCCCGCCTCGACGGTGCCGGAAAAAGCCGCGACCTGGCTTACCGCAACAACTTCCCGGATTTCATCGTTGGTGTGCAGCCGATGCAGGTGGGGGACCGCGTCGATGCGTGGACCTTGATGCTGGAAATGAACATTCCGCTGCAGCAAGGCAGCCGGCGCAGCCAGGAACGCGAAGCCGAGCGCATGCTGGAGGCCGCCGCCGCGCGCAAGGAAGCGCTCGGCCATCGCCTGCACGGCGAACTGAGCGGCGCCGTGGCCAATCTGGAAGCCGCCCGGATGACCGAGGACATCACCCGCAACCGCCTGTTGCCGCAGGCCGAACTGACTTTCAGGTCGGCGCTCGCCGGCTACGAAACGGGCAAGGTGGATTTCGCCACGCTGCTCGACGCCCAGCGCCAGATCCGTAACGCCAGGCTCGCGCTGCTGCGCGCCCAGGCCAGCCAGCAGCAGCGGCTGGCCGACATCGAACGCCTGCTTGGAGAAGACCTGTGAAGACTGGTGCCACCCTTTTCGTCGTCGTCATCGCCCTCGCGGCGGGCGGCTTTGCCGGTTATCGACTGGCGCAGCCGAAGACCGACGCCGCCGCACCGTCTGTCGCGGTCGACAGCAAAAAAACGGCAAAAAACCTGCTCTATTACCGTAACCCGATGGGTCTGCCCGACACTTCGCCGGTGCCGAAAAAGGACCCGATGGGCATGGATTACTTGCCGGTTTACGACGGGGAGGATGATGCTGGGAGCGGCCTCAAGATCAGCCCGGAGAAAATTCAGAAGATGGGCGTCAAGGCCGAAGCGGCCACGCTGCAAGTGCTTGACCGCAGCGTGCGCGCCAGCGGCCGCGTCGAGATCGACGAGAGCCGCACCTACACGGTCACCGCCAAGTTCGAGGGCTACATCGAGCGCCTGTATGTGAATACCAGCGGCCAGCCGGTCGGTCGCGGCCAGCCGCTGTTCGAGGTGTACAGCCCGGAACTGGTTTCGGCGCAGCGCGAATATGCCCTTGCCGCGCAGGGCGTCGGCAAGCTGGGCGAAGCTGGCGGCGAGGCGCAGGAGGCAATGCGGCAACTCGCCGATTCCAGCCTGCAGCGCCTGAAGAACTGGGATATTTCCGACGAACAGGTGAAGGCGCTGGCGCGCTCCGGCGAGGCCAAACGCACGCTGACCTTCCGCTCGCCGGTGGCCGGCATCGTCACCGAGAAGAAGGCAGTGCAAGGCATGCGCTTCATGCCCGGCGAGATGCTGTTCCAGATCGCCGATACCACGGCGGTCTGGGTGCTGGCCGATGTGTTCGAGCAGGACATCGCGGCGATAAATGTCGGCCAGAAGGCAAGGATCAGAATCAACGCCTACCCCGATGAAGTCTTCGAGGGCCGCATTGCCTACGTCTACCAGACGCTGAAGGCAGAAACGCGGACGGTGCAGGTGCGCATCGAACTGGCTAACCCGAAAGGCAAATTGAAGCCGGCAATGTTCGCCGACGTCGACATCCCGGCCGGCGGCGCGCAGCCGGTGCTGACCGTGCCGACCTCGGCGGTGATCGACAGCGGGTCGCGCCAGACCGTAGTCGTGCAGCTGGGCGAAGGCCGCTTCGAGCCGCGACAGGTCAAGCTCGGGCAGCGGGGCGGGCAATTCGTGCAGGTGCTCGACGGTGTGCGCGAGGGGGAAATGGTCGTTTCATCCGCCAACTTCCTGATCGATGCCGAGAGCAATCTGAAGGCGGCGCTGGCGGGGATGCAAAAGGCGGACGCGCCTGCCGCGAAACCGGCGGCAGTCGGGCACAAGGCGGTTGGCGTGCTGAATGCGATTGATGCGGCGGCTGGGACGGTGACCGTCTCGCATGAGCCGGTCGCGAGTTTGAAATGGCCGGCGATGAAGATGGATTTTGTGCTGGCCAATCCTTCGCTGGTGGCGGGAATGAAGCCGGGAGCGGCGGTGGCGTTCGAGTTTGTGGAGCGGGGGCCGGGGGAATGGGTGGTCACTTCTCTGGTGAAGAAGTGATGCGGTCGTTTTGTTGGGGGGGGGGTTCTGCGCTTGATGCGTGGGCTTGCTTTCCGGGGCGCTGCTTTCCGCCCGCCGGCAAGGCGGAAACCCATGCCATTTACGAAGCAGAAAAAGCAATGCCATGCTGAACGCGCTCATCACCTGGTCAGCCAAATCCCGTTTTCTGGTTCTCCTTGCCACCTTCTTCATCATCATCGCCGGCATCTGGTCAGTCCTGAAAACCCCGCTCGACGCGATTCCCGATCTCTCCGACGTCCAGGTCATCCTGTACACCGAGTTCCCCGGCCAGGCACCGCAGGTAGTCGAGGACCAGGTGACCTATCCGCTGAGCACGGCGCTGCTGTCGGTGCCGAAGTCGAAAGTAGTGCGCGGCTTTTCCTTCTTCGGCGCGTCCTTCGTCTATGTCATCTTCGAGGACGGCACCGACATTTACTGGGCACGCTCGCGCGTGCTGGAGTACGTCAATTCGGTGTCCGGCAAGCTGCCCAGGGGCGTGACGCCGACGCTCGGCCCCGATGCCACAGGCGTCGGCTGGGTCTATCAATACGCGCTGCTGGCCAAGGACAAAACACTGGCCGAGCTGCGCACGCTGCAGGATTGGTATTTGCGCTACCAGTTGGCCAAGGCGTCGGGTGTCGCCGAGGTGGCGAGCATCGGCGGTTTCGTGCAGCAGTACCAGGTCACGGTCGACCCGTCAAAACTCAAGGTTTACGGCATTCCGCTGATGCGCGTCGCCGAGGTGATCCGCAATTCCAATCGTGATGTCGGCGGGCGCACGCTCGAGATGGCTGAGACCGAATACATGGTGCGCGGGCGTGGCTATCTGCGTGGCCGTGAAGACATCGAAAATCTGGTGCTGAAGGCGCAGAACGGCACGCCGGTGCGCATTGCAGAGATCGGCCGCGTCGAACTGGTGGCCGACGAGCGACGCGGGCTGACAGAATTGAACGGCGAGGGCGAGGTGGTTTCCGGGATCGCCATGTCGCGTTACGGGCAGAACGCGCTGGAAGTGATCCACAACCTCAAGGCCAAGGTCGAGGAAATCAGCGCCGGGCTTCCGGAAGGCGTCAGCATCGCCACCGTCTATGACCGCTCCGAACTGATCCATCGCGCCATCGACACGCTGAAGCGCACGCTGGCCGAGGAAAGCCTGATCGTCGCGCTGGTCTGCATCGTGTTCCTGCTGCATCTGCGCTCGGCGCTGGTCGCCATTCTGATGCTGCCGGTCGCCATCCTCGCCGCCTTCATCGGCATGCGGGCGCTCGGCATCAACGCCAACATCATGAGCCTGGGCGGCATCGCCATCGCCGTCGGGGCGATGATCGATGCAGCGATTGTCATGATCGAGAACGCGCACAAGCACCTCGAACGTTTGCAACCCGGTGATTCGAGGAGCGAAGCCATTATCGCGGCGTGCAAGGAAGTTGGTCCGGCGCTGTTCTTCAGCCTGCTCATCATCACCGTCTCCTTCCTGCCCGTGTTCACGCTCGAAGCGCAGGAGGGCCGCCTGTTCGCGCCGCTGGCATGGACCAAGACCTTCTCGATGGCCGCTGCCGCCCTTCTTTCGGTGACGCTGGTGCCGGTGCTGATGCTGCTCTTCATTCGCGGCAAAATCCGGCCGGAAGCCGAGAACCCGGTCAACCGCTTCCTGATCCGCATCTACCGCCCGATCATCGCCGGCGTGATGAACTGGAAGAAGGCGACCATCGCCGCCGCCGTCATCGTCATGGCAATCAGCATCGTGCCGGCGAGCCGGCTGGGCAGCGAGTTCATGCCGACGCTCAACGAAGGCACACTGTTCTATATGCCGACGACGCTGCCTGGCTTGTCGGTGACCAAGGCGGCCGAATTGCTGCAGACCCAGAACAAGATCATCAGGAGTTTCCCGGAAGTGGCCTCGGTGTACGGCAAGGCCGGCCGGGCGCAGACGGCGACCGACCCGGCGCCGCTGGAGATGTTCGAGACCATCATCAACCTCAAGCCGGAAAGCGAATGGCGGCCGGGCCTGACCACCGACAAGCTGATCGCCGAACTCGACAAGGCGCTGCAATTCCCCGGCGTCGCCAATTCCTGGACGATGCCGATCAAGGCGCGCACCGACATGTTGTCCACCGGCATCCGCACGCCCATCGGCATCAAGATTTTCGGCACCGATCTGGTCGAGATGGAGCGCCTGGCGAAGGAAATCGAAAGCGTCGTCAAGGCGGTGCCGGGCACCAGCAGCGCCTTCGCCGAACGGATTACCGGCGGCTTCTACCTCGACATCGTCCCCGACCGCCGGGCGCTCGCCCGCTACGGACTGGGCGTCGGCGAGGTCATGGACGTGGTGGCGGCGGCGCTCGGCGGCGAAATGGTCACTACCACGGTCGAAGGCCGCGAACGCTTCGGCGTCACCGTGCGCTACCCGCGTGACCTGCGCAGCGACCCACAAGCCATCGCCCGCGACATTCTGGTGCCGGTGCCCGCCGAAATGGGCGCGCCGGCTACCATGGTGCCGCTCGGCCAGTTGGCGGAAGTCAGGATCACTACCGGTGCCCCGGCCATCCGCACCGAAAACGCGCTGCTTTCGGCCTACATCTACGTCGACATCCGCGACCGCGACATCGGCTCCTACGTCGCTGAAGCGCGCAAGGCGGTCAATGAAAAGGTCAAGTTCACCTCCGGCACCTACGTGACCTGGAGCGGCCAGTTCGAGTACATGGAACGCGCCATCGCCAAGCTCAAGGTCGTTGTGCCGGTAACGCTGCTCATCATTTTCGTGCTGCTCTACCTCAACTTCCGGCGCATCACCGAAACGCTGATCGTCATGCTCTCAGTGCCCTTCGCGCTGGTCGGCGGTATCTGGCTGATGTGGCTGCTCGACTACAACC
>JBEOKN010000046.1:0-5709 GCA_040275885.1 Azonexus sp.
TGTTCTTGACCAGATAGCCACTGGCGCCGGCGCGCAAGGCGTCGATGAGATCCTGCGCGTCTTCGGAAACGGTCAGCATCAGCACCCGAATGCCCGGAATTTCCTCCTTGATCGCCTTGAGGGCTTCCAGCCCGGAAATTCCGGGCATGTGCAGGTCGAGCAGAACGACATCCGGCTTTAGCGAGCGGGCCCGCTTGATGCCTTCCAGCCCGTCGCCAGCCTCATCGACGACCTCGAACTCGGCGTAACGCTGCAGTAGCGCCTTGACCCCGCCTCGAAACAGCGCGTGGTCATCGACCAGCAGCACCCGGATTTTTTCTGTCATCTCACACCACCTCCGCATGTTTTCTCGGCAGGATCAGGCACACCCGTACGCCCTTCCCCGGCTCCGATGTTATCTGACATTGACCGCCGATCCGTTGCGCCCGCTCGCACATGATCTGCAGTCCGACATGCCGATCGGACTTTGTCCTCGACTCATTGAGGGGGTCGAAGCCGGTCCCATCATCGTCTACCCGCACCTCGATCTCGCGGTGCGAACGGAAAACCGCGACCGTCACCCGACTGGCGCCCGCATGTTTGCGGATGTTCGACAATGATTCCTGGACAATGTGCATGATCTGGATCTCGATGGCCGGGTCGAGCGGCTCTCCGCTGCCATGCGCTTCGAACGCCGTGGTAACGCCGGTCTGCGCCTCGAATTTTTCGAGCGTCGCGACAATGGCCGAGTCAAGGTCCGACTGAGCCACCTTGGTACGAAAATGCACCAGCAGTTCACGCACATGGTCGTAGCTCTCCTGCACCCCCTCGCGCAGTTGTCCGGCGGTCTGCATGGCCTCGTCGCCATGGCCCTTGCGCAAAGAGTCCTGCAATAGCTGGACCTGAATGTTGAGGAAGGCCAGCCCCTGGGCGATCGAGTCGTGCAGTTCCTGGGCCAGCAGGTTGCGCTCCTCCGAAACCGCCAGTTCTCTTTCGCGCAAGCGCAGACGCTGGTTCTCGATGGCAACCCCGAGATGCTGGCCGAGGGTTTCGAGCAGATTGATCTCCTGCCGGGAAACCGGACGCGACGCCCGGAAATAGAGGTTGAAGACCCCGACTCTCTGCCTGTCGTACTGGACGGTAAAGGCTGTCACCGTGGCGAAGCCCTCGCGGACACAGGTGCGCAGTTTCATTCCGGGCGGCGGATTGGCTGTATCGACGGCAATCGGCATCCCGGTGTCGATGACGTCGCCGCAGAGGCAGTCGCCACAGCGCATCTCCGATTCGCTGGCGACGAAGTCCGCCGAGAGTCCTTCGTGCGTCAACAGATAAAGCGTCTCGGTATCGGCGGTGTACAGGCGCACTGCCCCCGCATCCGCCGCCAGTGCGGCACGGATCCGGCCGAGGAAGCCCTGGCAAAGTGCCTCGATCGGCGCCGGCTCACTGAGAAACGCAGTGATCTCGTACAGGATGCCCAGTTCCTGATTGCGTTCGGCGAGGCTCCACGTCTTGGCCACGACCCGCTGCTCCAGCGTGCCATAGACCGCCTGCAGGTGTCCGGCCATCTCGTTGAAGCCGTTTGCCAGCTCTCCCAGTTCGTCGTCGGTCTTGACCGGCAGACGAATCGCCAGATCGTTGCTGGCCATCCGCCGGATGCCGGCGTGCAATTCGCTGACCGGCCGAATCACCAGCAGCATGAAGAAGCGGATCAGGAGTACCGTCCCCAGCGCAGCCAGGACGATCAGCCCCGCCTGCACCGTGCGCAGGAAACGGGTGCTCGCGGCATAGTCGTGCTCCATCGCCAGAACGAGATCGTTGATGCTCCCGACAAAAGCGTCCAGCTCGCCGTCGAAGCGATCGAGCGCAGTCTGCCGCGGGGCCGGACCCTGACCCAGAAAACCCACGACCAGCGGCCGTACCGTCGTCCGCCAGGCAGCCTCGACCGCAAGTAGCTTGCGCTGGACAGCTGCTTCGCGCGGCGCGGCCATCGGTCGCTCAGGATCCCCCTGCTGCAAGTCCCGCAGGACAAGGTCGAAGCGTTCCACTTCATCCTGTAGACGGGCAGCCATCGCCGCGGCCGCGGCGCGGTTGTCCAGCCCGCGCGACATCAGGTGCGCCATGCGATAGGCGCGCATGCGCTGGCTCCCGGCGTCATTGATCGCCGCCGCCACGCCCTCCAGTTTCCAGGAGAGGTAGAGCGTCATGGCGATGGCCGACAGAGCCACCAGGAAGAAAACCAAGAGCATCCCGACGATCTTGCGCGAGAGCTTGCCAGGAAAGACGAACATCAATGCCTCGAACACGTGATGACCAGCACATTAGCCCCGGGGCCACGACAAATGCAAGCGTATGAGTCAAGGGGCAAAAAAAGCCCACCGGCTTGCGCTGGTGGGCAAACGTCGCAGGAGGAGAGAGAGCTTGCGACGGTGGAGACAACCGGCTCAGGCGGCGCTGCGAACGCCAGGGGAAACCAGGGACATCAGCGATGCTCCCGGCGCGGCCGAAACAAAGTCACGACGTGAAAAGGCGGGAGTCGACTCCGGCGGGAGTTTCTTGTCTTCCAAGGCTTGCTCCTTGATTGCGCGAATCGAAAAACCGAATGGGCGCCACACTCATGCCACAAGATCACGGCAGCACAGGTGGACGCCGTTGTCCACCGAACCCATCAAACTGATCGGGCCCTTGCCCGGCCGCCATTGACCGTGCGTTTCAAGATAGCCAACGCAATGGTCGTGCCAAGCCCATTCGAACGAATCGATCCTTTGTAACCACGTGATATTTGGCACGTTTTTCCGGATCCCGGGGAGGCGGGCGCACCGCCGGCATGCACTGCTGCGGTGCAGCATGCCAACCTGCCTGCACAAAAAGAGGGATCTCAGACCAGGATGCGCACCAAGCATGCCACTTGGCAGGCAAGCTACCGGCCAGCTGCTTCGAGCGCCGCAGTGGCCATGGCCTGGATGACAATCTCGTTCTCGCCGATGGCATCGCCCAGTGAAAATTGCACCTGCGGCCAGGTTGACCGCAACTGGCTGATCATTGCCGGCACATCGCGCTTGAGATGCCCACCCTGGGCGATGAACATCGGCACCACGACGATTTTCGCGGCGCCGGCGGCAACCAGCGCGGCCGCGCAGTCATGCAGGTTGGGTGCCATGAATTCAAGAAACGCCAGTTCGACCTGTACGCCACCCAGGCGCTTGCGAATCGCCGCCTGCACACGGCGCATCGGGCTGGCCCATTCCGGGTCGCGGGCACCGTGGGCGAAGAGAATCAGGGCAGTGGTCATGGATCATCATTCCGAAGGCGTTGCTGATTATCCCGCCCGCGACGCGGTATTGCCAGCACGGCGCCAGGCGAGCGCCACCAGCGTGACCAGACAGAAAGCCGCACCGGCGTAAAAAGTGAATGCCGCCCCCTGGCTATCCCAGAGCAGACCGGCAACCAGGCTGGCCACCAGCATCGCCAGCCCGCTGACCAGATTGAAGAAACCGAAAGCGGTGCCGCGCAGGTCGGCCGGCGCAGTATCGGCAACCATCGTCGCCAGCAGGCCCTGGGTCATGCCGAGGTGAATACCCCACAGCGCCACGCCGCCGAGCAAGGTGCTCCAATGGGTACTGGCCGCCAGAACCAGATCGGCAGCGATCAGCACAAGGAGCCCGCCGGCAAGCAGGCGGGAATGGCTGACACGGTCGGAGAGCTTGCCGAAAGGATAGGCCGCCAGCGCGTAAACGATGTTCATCGCGACCATGACCAGCGGCACGAGCGCCAGCGCAATGCCGATCTGCTGCGCACGCAGGACGAGAAAGGCCTCGCTGAAACGGGCCAGAGTAAACAGTCCGCCGACCCCGACCACCCACCAGTAGGCGCCGCCCAGCCGGCGCAGGTTGTCGCGGCGGATCGGGTTGCTGCGTTGTTCCGGCAGGGGCTTTTCGGGTTCCCGAACGCCCAGCCAGAGAAGGCCGACGGCGAGCAGGCCGGGGATCACGGCGACCCAGAATACCGCCCGAAAATCATCGGCCCAGAGCAGCATCAGGCCGGTCGCGAGCAGCGGACCGACGAAGGCGCCGACCGTGTCGAGCGACTGGCGCAGACCGAAGGCCGCCCCACGAATTTCCGGCGGCGCGATGTCGGCGATCAGCGCATCGCGCGGGGCGCCACGCACGCCCTTGCCAATGCGGTCGAGCAGACGGGCGGCAAGGACGAACCCGGTCCCCGAGGCCAGCGCGAAGACCGGCTTGGTCAGCGCCCCCAGCGCGTAGCCGAAGACCGCCAGCCCCTTGCGCCGGCCGAGGTAATCGCTGAGCGCGCCCGAGAACACCTTGACCATCAGCGCCGTCGCCTCGGCCAGCCCTTCGATCAGGCCGACCACCAGCGCGCTGGCGCCCAGGGTGGTGACCATGAACAACGGCAGCAGGCTGTGGATCATCTCCGAGGAGATATCCATCAGCAGGCTGACGAAGCCAAGCACCCAGACCCCCGATGGAATCTGCCCCAGCGCTGACCTTGGCGCGAAACTCATGTCAGCCCCGCCCTAGTGCAGCATTTTGAGCAACAGAACGAAGTTGACCGCGAGCGAGGCGGCAGCGACGATTTTCCACAGCATGAGCGGGTTGCGCTGGACCAGCGGTTGCCGGCTGGGCGCGGCAAGCGGCCGGCTGGCACCGCGTTCGAGAGCCAGCAAGAATTCCTCTGCGGTTTCAAAGCGCTCGTTCGCGTTGCGGGCGACGGCCTTGAGCAGGATGTTCTCGAGCCAGCCGGGAATTTCCGGGCGCCAGCGGGTCGCTCGGACAGGCTCGCCGAATTTCGGCTTCTGGAAGGGTTCGATCTCGCCATAGGGATACTTGCGGGTCAGCAGGTGGTAGAGCGTAACACCCGCGGCGTAAAGATCGAAGCCCGGCGCCGGCGGCGCATCTGCAAGGAGTTCGGGTGCCATGTACGATGGCGTTCCGGCCTGGCCGACGGGGTCGTTGGCCTTCCGCTCGCCGTGGCTGAGCGCGACACCGAGGTCGAGGATGCGCAACGTGCCATCCTGCCCAAGATGGATGTTGGCCGGCTTGATATCACGATGGACGATATCGAGCCGGTGCAGCAGGGCAATGCCCTTTAGTAGCGTGATACCCAGGCGCACGACTTCTCCGACCGGGAAATGCTGATCGGCATCGAGCCGCGCCTGCAACGTGGCGCCGGCATGCCAGGTCATCAGGTAGTACAGGCCACTTCTTTCATCGGACGGCACAACCTGCGGAAAGTGCGGAGAAAGCACCCGTCGCGCCCGCCATTCCTCCATCAGCAGCGCGGCGCTGGCGCCGGCATCGCCTTGCAGCGCCGGCTGCAGTGTCTTGAGCACAAGCTGCTGGCCATTGCGCAGGTCGCGCACGCGGTAGAGCAACGTCTCACGGGAATCGTGCAGCACCTCCTCGACGACCAGCCCATCGATCTCATGCCCGACCTTGAGGCGATGCGGCAAGGGCAGGCTGGCGGCGCTCTCGAGGCTGTCGCGCAGGCTCGCCCGCGGCAGGGCCTGCACGTCGATGACCACCGTCGTCGCGTTGTCGTTCCCGCCGTGGGCCAGCGCCAGGCTGGTCAGCGCGGCAGCGGCGGCCTGCGGCTCGGGATGGTCGAGCAGCACCTCGGCCAGCAGCGCATCGGGCAGCACGCCCCAGACGCCGTCGGAAACCAGCAGGAAGCGATCATTCAACGCCAGCTCGCCGTCGGCAAAGTCCATCA
>JBEOKN010000047.1:0-70815 GCA_040275885.1 Azonexus sp.
TATAGATCTCAAGCAGGAGAGAAACCCTGCAATATTGCAGTCCACTTCACGTTAGGTGACTCGATCATTGCTATCAGCCGCAGCACCATTTCCGGGTTGGCGGCGGCATAGAACCGCGCCAGCTTTATTGAGTCCTGAGCCGCGTAATACTGGTCGCAGTCAATGGTTGCCACCGGGTAGGTGTTACCGTCCTCGCAAATATGGCCAACCACGGCGGCCGGGTCGTCTTCCGACTGGTCAAGCCATGCCTGGTTGCAGTTGCTCCATTGCTTCACTTCTTCTGCCAGTGCTTTCAGTTTTTGCAGTTCCATGTTTCCTCCAAAATCGTCACCTAACACTCCGGTCGATGTCGCGCTTCGCGCTGGACGTCCCGCAAGCGGGCCGCCCATCACCTAAGCGTTGGGCCTCAAAGAGCTAGTCCATGTCCTCGTCACCAACAGTCGCTATCTTCACGCCTGACAATGAGCCATATCTCGGACGGCCGCTGCTCCTACTTTTTGACCGCACCATCTCCAAGTCTATGGCGGCACATCGCCAGCTTGCGGCACGAACCTTCGCAACCGACTTGACGGCTATACAGATTGCTACCGTTGAGATAATTCCTCAGGGCATAAGTATTGCGCTGAGTATGCGAGAACTCATACGTCAGGCATACCTATTCTCAGCGGGCATTCTTATGCGGCCGCTAATCGAGAGAACGGGCATGATCTATCACCTTCATACCAACCCTGCTGCAATTGAGGCTTGGAATAATGGCTGGCCTCGAAAGTCGCAACCGTCCTTCGACAATCTTTTGGATTTGGTTATGGGGCCAGGATCCGATGAGGAACGCGAAGCCGCAAGAACCGTACTGCACAAGTTGGTTCATAGTGACCCCCTCTCTGCTAGCTTCAATGCCACAGTTCGGTCAGATGGCCTTCGCGCCTCCGCTTCGGGAAAGGAGCTTAATGAACCGATGAAGGCTGACACAATTGCCGCGCTTGCGACGAACTGTCTGGATAAACTGACCAACATATCTATTGAGCTTCTTGGTGCACCAAGCGAGAACCTCCATTGAGGCCCAACCCATCATTCCACCGGACCTGTCGCGGCAAGCCGCGCCAGGCCGGTGAATTCAGACGTTGGGCGTCAGGGCCCTCGGTCGCGGAAATGCCCCACGAATGAATGCGTCCCTTCGCGTTTCTCGGAACACCGGAATGAGTTACCCCGAGCGCATCTGGGTTGGCCAGAACTACGAGTCCTTGCGCGTTCTCGTTTTGGGCGAGTCGTGGTACGGGGACTACGAAGGTGACCTCGTCACCGACGCCGGCTACATCGCGGCCTACTTGGCGAACAAGCAGCCCGATCGCATGTACACCAAGATGGCCAACGCAACGGGCCTTGGAAAGAAGAAGTTTTGGGACTCGGTCGCCTTCACAAACTTCGTTCAGAGAGTGGGAGCCACGCTTGATTGCCGGCCAACGTCTCAGCAGTACCTCGATGCACAAGATAGGCTGCGCCGTCTCCTGTCTGAGCTTGTGCCCAAGGGTGTCTGGATTCTTGGCACCGAGCAAGGTGCGTACTCCGAGCCAGTTGTCCGAGCGGCCGGAATTGCATGCACAGTCTCCCCTCATCCAACTCGGCGTGGAGTTACCAACGCCTGGCTGGGTGAGGGCTGGTGTAAGCTCATGGCAACGCTGCAGGCTGATCCGCGGTCGCATGCATGCACTGACGCCCAACCCGGCGATGCAGCCGACCGGCAACAGCCGGCTTCGCCGCCCGTTGCTGGCGGCTGATCGCTGTCGTTGGGCCTCACCATGAGCGCGCTTTGCGACGTTTGACGTAACTACGGCATTGCCGTATATTTGAGCCCATGTTCACGGTTATCGAAACCCCTACCTTCGTGCGCCTCGCCAGCGATTGCTGGAACGATGAAGATCGAAACACCTTTACTACCTTCATCGCCGGAAACCCAGATGCTGGGGATGTTGTTCCCGGATCGGGAGGTGTAAGGAAAGCCCGCTGGGGTAGCACTGGTCGTGGCAAGCGTGGCGGGGTGCGAGTCATTTACTTCAACCGTCTCGCCAATGGAGAAATCTGGTTGCTACTGGTCTACGGAAAGTCCGTGCGCGAAAACATCCCGGCGCATGTACTTCGCCAAATCAAAGAGGAGATCGAGAATGCCTAAAGCCAAACAAAAGCCTGTCGGCCGTCGGCCAACAATTGACCTTGGCGCTGAACTGCTAACGTCGGTGCGCGAAATGAAGGCCGGTATCCGTGCGCGTGTTCATCGTCCCGAGATATCGGCAATTGCTCACGCCCGCCTGGTGTCAGGGCTTTCTCAAACCGCCTTCGCAGCACTGCTTGGCGTTTCTGTGCGCACGCTCCAAGACTGGGAACAAGGTCGCCGCGAACCATCAGGCGCGGCAAAGACCCTTTTCCGGGTCGCCGAACGCCATCCCGAGGTCTTGCAAGAGCTCGCTGCGTAAAGTGGTGCGGCCCAACCCGGCGGTCGACCCCGTTCGCTTCGCTCTCTGGGCGCTGCGCGATGAAGCCGCGCAGCGCCGGTCACCTCTACGCTATGCGTCTCGTTGATTCCGCCAGGAGTATGGTTGCGGTTATTCGTGCACGGGCCGCTATGGTCCGTGCCAATCGGTTGTTGGCACGCGGAAATCTGGAGGGTGCCCTGGCACAAGCCCAAGGTGGCCTGGATGTTCTCAGAAAACCTTATGTCCTCCGCCAGAGCCCGCCGGAAGGTTCAGCGCTTGTGTTCCTGACGATCCTGGCAGAGGACATTTCATCACATGGTGCAGCCAAGGGCGCCACTGCTGATGATTTGGCCGACTCTATTGCTTTCCTGAAACAGATCACCGCTAACCCGCTGCCTGAGGTGTGTTCATACATCCCGTTCCTGGAGGCGCGTCTTGCGGCATCATCAGGACAGACAAACGCATGAGATGGCGCTCAAGCGCGACGGTCGCCATCGCGTCCGCTCCTTGACTTTTCTATTGAGCGGCAGCTTTTCAAGTCGGGCCGCTTCGCCTTGGGGTCGTCAGCACAAATGCTTTGTGCCGGCTGCCCGACTCCCGGTGATTCCCTGCAATTCAGCTGCCACCGGTGGGATAGGCTGGTTGCAGGGCGACTTCCTGGAGCGGCATCGGCGCCGCACTCAAACTTTCGCCGGGTGCGACCACGTAGCCTGTGCCAAGGATTCAACCCGGCGCTTCACGGTCCCGGGACCGGCGAACGCACACTGCCGGCGCATCCAACCCGTTCACGTCAACCAAGCCGGATTCTCTCCCCGTAACCCGTCATCTCCAGATAACCGCGCCCGACCTCCCGCCCGCCTTCGCTCAGGCGGACCGCGCCTTCCCAGTAGATGGCGCCGGTCGAGCGGCGGCTGTCGAGTTCCTGGTCGTCCATCAGTGGCCGCAGCAGCAGTTCGCGCCGGCCGAGGCGGACACGCCATTCGACCGGGTAGGTGATGCCGGTGCGCGGCGATTGCCAGTGGCGCAGGGGTTCGAAAACGACCGCCTCCGCCGGCAGGATCTCGGCGTTGCCATTGCCCTGGCGGACGCTGGCAGCCGACCATAGCGCCTGGTTGTGGGGATCGCGCAGGCGGAATGCCATCAGCGCGCTGCCGTCATCGAGATTGACGCCGATCCAGTCCCAGCCCTGCGCTTCGTCGGGCAGCAGTTCGCTTGACCATTCGTGATCGAGCCAGGCGCGGCCGGTCACGCTCTGTGACTTGCCGGCGAGCGTCACACTGCCGTCGACCGTGAGTTGGGGGCGGCTGTAGTAGTAGCTGGCATGACGCGGGTCGCGCGCCTTGGTGCTGTACCCGGCCTCGCCGTTGAGGAGCGGCGGCCCGTCGGGAACGAGATTCAGGGCATACCCGAATTCCCTGCTGCGGACCTCGGCCCGATAGCCGCCGGCGTGCTGCGCGAAACGCCAGTCGCCGACCCAGGCGCCGGTCTCGCCGATGGCAAAGCCGGCCCTCCCGAAGCCAACACGGGCGGCGCGTTCGTCGTGGCGCAGGCGGCCGAGGACCGGATCGGCGATCGCCGCGTGGGCGAGGATCAACTGACGCGGGGCGAAGGCGCTTGGGTTGTCTTCGCCAATGCCGGTGCGGACGCGGAAGAAGGTCGTCTGGAAACCCAACGGACTCCCATCCGGCAGGGTCAGCCAGCCGGTCGCATACCACCACTCGGTGCGAAATTCCGGGTGGGCGCCGCAATCTGCGGGAAAGGCCAGCCGGCGGCCGGGGAGCACGCGGGCGAAGTCGACCGCCTGTCCGGTAGCCACGGCCGAAGCGGGCAAGCCGGCCAGCAGCAGCAGAAAGTCGCGGCGGCGCATCACCAGTCCTCGCGCACCGCCAGAACCGCATCCTGGCGCATCGCCTGGCGGCCGGCAAGGACCGCCGCCAGCGCGGCAAGCGCGACCAGGCCGGCGGCAAATACGGCAAGCGAGGCCCAGGGAATGTGCAGGTCCATGCTCCAGTGGAAGCTTTGCCGGTTCACCACCTCGATCAGCACGAGGCCGATGCCGCCGCCGGCAAGCAGCCCGGCAAGGACGCCGACGCCAGCCGCCAGCGCGCCGTCCTGGGCGAGCATCCAGCCGATCTGGCGGCGCGTCAGGCCAAGGTGGCGGAGCATGCCGAACTCGCGCCTGCGGGCCGATGCCAGGGCGGCAAAACTGGCGGCGACTCCGGCCAGCCCGATGGCGACGGCGACGGCTTCGAGGAGGTAGGTGACGGCGAACGTCCGGTCGAAAATGCGCAGGCTGATCGCCCGGATTTCGCCCGGGCGGGCGATTTCCAGCACGCCGGGGCCGGCCAGCGCCGTCAGCGCATCGGCCACCCGGTCGGCAACGGCGCCCGGAGCGAGGTAGATCGCTGCGTCGTTGACCAGGCGGTCACCGGTCAGGCGGCGATAATCGGCGAGATCGATCATGACGGCGCCGGTCTGCCGCGAATAGTCGCGCCAGACCCCGGTGACGTGCGCGCTGACCGCCTTGCCGGCCAGCGGCAGCGTGACCTGCTGGCCGGCGCGCCAGCCGTAGATGTCCTGCACCGCTTCGGAGATCCAGATTGCCGTTTCCGTTCCCGGCCGTGCGCGCCCGACCAGCGGCAGGTCGCTCCCGTCCGCCGCCAGTGGCCGCGCGATCAGCGCCACCGGCGCTTCGCCGGCAGCCAGGCGCAGGTTGTCGTGGCGCGTGAAGCTGCTGCGGTCGACCCCGTTTACAGCCGAAATTCTGGCTTGCAGGGCTTCGTCGAGATAAGCGCTGGTTTTGGCCTGGCCGGCGCGCAGGTAGAGATCGGCGGGCAGGATCTGGGTCAGCCATTGATCGACCGAGTCGCGGAACGAGGCGACCATGATCGCCATCGCCGCCGCCAGCGCGACACTGGTCAGCACGCCGGCGGCCGCGACCACGGCATGTCCCGGCGCCGCGCCGAGACGCGCGGCCGCCAGTCGCGCCGGCACCGGACCGCGCTGCGGCAGCAGACGGGCAATCCCGGAAGCCACTGCCGGCAGCAGCATGACGCTGCCGGCAAGCAGAAATGCCACGGCGAGATAGCCGCCGAGGGGCAATCCGTCAAGCGGTGGAATGGTGCATGCGGCAAGGCTGGCCAGCAGCAGCGTCAGTCCCAGCCAGGGGTGGCCGCGGCCGCCGAGGAGCGCCGCCTCGTCGCCGGCTTTGAGGGCCTGGGCCGGCGAAACCGTCGCCGCCTCGCGCGCCGGGAGCCAGGCGCCGGCGATGCCGGCCAGCATCCCCAGCGCGACGTAGATCATCGTCACCTGTGGCTGAAACTGCAGGCGTGGCTCAAGTCCGGCGAAGTACCCTGCTCCCAGGTCGCCGCCGAGCAGGGCCAGCGCCCCCCACGCCAGCGCGTGGCCAAGGGCGACGCCGACGACGCCACCGGCCAGCCCGACCAGGGCGCCCTCCGCCACCAGCCAGGCGAACAGGCTGTGACGGGGCAGGCCCAGCGCGCGCAGGAAGGCGAACTCGGTCCGACGCCTGACCACCGACAGCGCCTGCGCCGAGAAGACCAGAAAGCCGCCGGTCAGCAGCGCGATGGCCGCCAGCATGGTCAGGTTGACCCGGTAGGCGCGCGACAGGTTGGCCGCCTGATCGGCGGCCGCTTCCGGCGCCTCGATCAGCACGCCGGCGGGCAGGATGGCCTGCAGCGCGGAACGGGCCGCGGCGGGCGTCACGCCCTCGGCCAGCTTCAGATCGATGCGCGTCAGGCGTCCGATCCTGGCGAAAAGCGACTGCACGGCAGCGATATCCATCACGGCAAGGCGGCGGTTCTCCGCGGCACCGGGGATGTCGCCGGCAACCTTCAGGTTTGTCGTCCCGCTGCCCGACTGCAGCGTGATGCGATCACCGGGCTTGAGGCCCAGCGCTTCCTGCGCCGCGGCACCGAGAAAGATGCTGTCGTCGGCCAGCGTGGCGAAGCGCCCTGCCCCGGCGGCCGGCCTGGGCAGCAGCCGCGGCGTCACCCGGGCCAGCGCGAAGACGTCCACGCCGAGCAGTTGCAGCGTCTCATCCAAACCGGCGCGCCGGGCCTCCAGTTCAAGAAGCGGGCTCGCTGCCGCCACTTCGGGCCGACTGGAGAACTGGGCGTAGAGGGACTCGTCAAAGCCGCCACGCGGCCCGACCACCTGCAGGTCGGCGTCGCCGGCCAGCGTCCGCAGGCCGCGGCCGAACTCGGTCAATGCCGCTTCATGCACCGCCTGGACCGCCATGCCGAGAGCGACCCCGAGGACGATCGCGACGAACGAAAAAAGCGTTGCCATCCGGCGCCGGGCCAGCGAGCCCAGAAAAACCGGCGCCAGTCTCATCACCCGTGCAACCCGGTAGTGGTCAGGCGCAGAACGCGATCCGCCGTGGCAGCGGCTTCCAGCGAATGCGTAACGAGAATCCCGATCGCCCCGGCCTGGCGGATGCGCTCGCCAAGCAGCGCCAGCACCCTGGCGCCGTTGGCCGGGTCGAGATTGCCGGTCGGCTCGTCGGCCAGCACCAGTCGCGGGCAATGGACCAGGGCGCGGGCAATCGCCACGCGCTGCATCTCGCCGCCGGAAAGCTCGCGTGGCCAGCTTGCCGCCCGGTCGCCGAGGCCGACGGCATCCAGCAACTGCTGCGCCGGGTCATCAGCCGCGCCGCCATGCCGGCCCTGCAGCCAGAGCGGCAGGGCGACGTTCTGGCGAACGGTAAGGTGCGGCAGCACGTGAAAGGCCTGAAAGACGAAGCCGAGCCGGTCGCGGCGCAAACGGGTCAGCGCATCGTCGTCGAGCTGCGCGTAGTCGACGCCGTCCAGCACAAGCCGACCACTGTCCGGGTGGTCGAGCCCGGCGACGAGATTGAGCAGCGTCGACTTGCCGACGCCGGATTCGCCGACGATCGCCACATATTCGCCCGCGTTCAGCGTGAGCGAGACCTCGCGCAGGACGCTGCGGCCGGCGAACTGGCGTGAAAGACCGGCGATCTCAAGCAAGCGCTGGTTTCCGGTTTGGCGACACCGGTAGATCAGTCGGCGGTCGGCGGGATCAGGGCGCGGTAGGCATGCCAGGTGGCGTGCCCGAGGACGGGGATCGTGACGACCAGTCCGGTGAACGCCGTGGCAAAGCCGATCCCGGCCAGCGTGACGATCAGGGCGGCCCACAGCAGCATGGGCAGCGGATTCTTCGCGACGGTGGCGAGACTGAGCAGCATCGCGCTGATCGCATCCTTGTCGCGGTCGAGCATCAGCGGCACCGAAACAACGCTGATCGAAAAGATGAAAGCGGCAAAGCCGCTGCCGATGAACAGGTAGGCGATGACGAATTCCGCGTTCTCGAATGCGAGGAGCTCGCGCAGGAAATCGTCAGCGGTCGGCAGGCCGCTGGAGTAGAACACGGCGAAAACCACCATCGACGCCCGCGCCCAGATCAGGAAAACGACGCCAGTGACCAGCGCGAAAATCCCCAGGTTGGAGAGATTGACCCGCCAGATGGTCAGCGAAGGTTGCAGGCGCGGCACCTGACCCGATTCCCGCTGGCGTGACAGTCCGTAGAGTCCCATCGCCAGGCCGGGGCCGAGCAACATGAAGCCGCCGATCAGGGCGACCGTGAGCGAGTAGGCATGGCCGTAGAAGAAGACGATGGCCCAGCCCATGACGGCGAATACGATGCCATAGAACAGGCTGGCGGTCGGGGCGGCATGGACGTCGGAAAGTCCCTTGGCGAGCCAGGTGAAGGGCGCGCCGATGTGAACCCTGGCAATCGTCGCAAGGAGCGAACCGGAATCAGCTTGGGTCTCTGACGTTGCATCGGGGGGCGGCGTCATTTTATTGTCCTCCTTGTTGCATGACAGCGGATGCGAGAAATGGTGCCTTCGCCTTCCAGAAGTTCCGACAGGCGTCGGCCATGCCATTGCGTTCCCATAGTGCCAGCACAAACCAATAATCCAAAGCGATTCAGTGCCCTGCGCTGGAACCGCTATTGTTCGGGCTGCTCGCGAGGCGGCTGGGAACCGCAGCAAGGAGCACCGGAAGCAG
The DNA here is from genome assembly GCA_040275885.1 of Azonexus sp. GTDB lineage: Bacteria > Pseudomonadota > Gammaproteobacteria > Burkholderiales > Rhodocyclaceae > Azonexus. The sequence goes on from JBEOKN010000047.1 coordinate 8,519, forward strand.
CGCATCGGGCAAGATCAAAAGCTCTCGCTCACGCCGAATGTCATCGCCATGGCACTCGGCAGCCGCGCTGTCCTGTTGCGTTCGACCGAGCGATCGGTTACGTTACGGCCCGGTGGTTGCTGGCTGCCTTCTTTCGGGATCGTCAAGCAGGGAGACTGAGGCAGCCATGGCGGACCTGGAGGCAGCGCTTCACTTGCTGCAGCAACTTCATAAATCGAATTTCCGGCGGTTTTTGCATTCTATTCCGGACTTGTGTCGAAAGCACTTGATGGCATCCGCAAAATGAAAGACAGCTACGATCAATCGGTTGCCAGCACTTGCGCTGCCGTTGCGCCGGTCTTGCCCGATGTGCCGCAATACCTGCAGGCCAATTACTGGTGGGCATATGTTCATCCGCATGCGGTAACCTTCTTCGAACGGCAGTGGCTGGTGAACCTGATTCTCTGGGGCAACTACAAACGCCTGTGCAATGCGGTGCTCAACGATTACGGCGACAATCTGCTGGGGCGTACCCTGCAGATAGCCTGTGCCTACGGGGATCTGACCCCGCGCCTCGCGGAGCGCGTCGCGTCGGGGGGCCTGCTCGAAATCGTCGATATCCTGCCCATTCAGCTGGAAAATCTGTCAGGCAAGCTGTCCCCGGATCTGCCGATCAAGCTGCATTGCATGGATTCGGCGGAGCTCGGTTTTCCCGACGCGAGCTTCGACCGAGCGCTGCTGTTCTTCCTGCTCCATGAGCAGCCGAAGGACGTACGCGAGAGAACGCTGGCGGAAGCCCTGCGGGTGATCCGTCCCGGCGGCACGCTGACCATCGTCGATTATGCGCCGGCGAGCCGCCTGAATCCGCTGCGCTATTTCTGGATGCCGGTCCTCGACCGACTTGAACCCTTTGCCCGCGACCTGTTCACCGAGGAAATCAGTGCCTGGTTGCCAAAAGGCGATGGCTTTGCAACGGTCAGCGACCAGCGTTTTTTCGGCGGCCTGTACCAGATGCTGACGTTGAAAGTCGCTGAAACCAAGCCCCTCGACAACCAGGCAAGTTAGTGACCGATTGGCACTCAGGACTAATCCCGGCAAGCATTCTTGAACGATGATCGTGGCTGAAAGTATCTGACACGTAAGGAGGAAGTGTGGAAACATTCAAGGCGGATGTGGTGATTGTTGGTGGTGGAGGCGCAGGACTGCGTGCGGCAATCGCCGTGGCGGAGTCTCATCCGGCGTTGAAGATCGCCCTGGTCTCCAAGGTCTATCCAATGCGCAGCCATACGGTCGCCGCCGAAGGCGGTGCCGCTGGGGTCAAGCTGCCAACCGACAGCCTCGACTACCATTTCAACGATACGGTGGGCGGCGGCGACTGGCTGTGCGAACAGGATGTGGTCGACTTCTTCGTAGCCCAATGTACCGAGGAACTGACGCAACTCGAGCACTGGGGCTGCCCATGGAGCCGTAAAGAGGATGGCCATGTCAACGTGCGCGCCTTCGGCGGCATGAAGATCGAGCGTACCTGGTTCGCTGCCGACAAGACCGGCTTCCACATGCTGCACACGCTGTTCCAGACGTCGATCAAGTATCCGTCGATCAAGCGCTTCGATGAACATTTCTGTGTCGACCTCGTGGTCGAGGACGGTCGCGTTCAGGGCGCGGTGACAATCGAGATCGCCTCGGGAGAATTCACGCTGATCGAGGCAAGGTCGGTCATCATCGCCACCGGCGGCGCTGGCCGGGTATTCCGCGAGAACACCAATGGCGGCGTCGTGACCGGCGACGGCATGGCCCTCGCCTACCGGCACGGTGTGCCGTTGCGCGACATGGAGTTCGTCCAGTATCACCCGACCTGCATGCCCGGCACCGGCTTGCTGTTCACCGAAGCCTGCCGTGGCGAGGGTGGCTTCCTGCTGAACAAGGACGGCTATCGCTACCTGCAGGACTACGGCCTCGGACCCGCAGAGCCGACTCCGCGCAACAAGGCCATGGAACTTGGACCGCGCGACCGGCTCAGCCAGGCCTTCTGGTACGAGCAGCAGAAAGGCCGGACCATCGAGGGCCAACACGGTTCGGTTGTGCATCTCGACCTGCGTCATCTCGGTGAAGCCAAGCTGCGCGAGCGCCTGCCGCAGATCTATGAGCTGGCAGAACAGTATCTCGGGGTCGACCCCGCTCACGCGCCGATTCCGGTGCGGCCGGCAGTGCATTACACGATGGGCGGCATCCTTGTCGACGGGCTCTGCGCCGCGCCGCTGCCGGGCCTTTACGCCGCCGGCGAGTGCTCCAGCGTCGGGATTCACGGCGCCAACCGGCTCGGATCCAACTCGCTCTCCGAACTGCTGGTGTTCGGCAAGGTGGCCGGGGTCGAAGCCGCGCGTTTTGCAAACTCTGTAGCCCCGGGGAATTCTGCCAGTCTGCAGAAGCAGGCGCAGGTGGTCGAACAGCGGGTTCTCGCGCTGAAACAGAGAACCGGGGGGACCGAACGGATCGCCACGCTGCGCAAGGAGATGGCGCAGACCATGGAGGACGGGTGCGGCATCTATCGCCTGGCCGAAACGATGCAGCAGACCTGCGACAAGCTGACCGAACTGAAGGACCGTTTCCGGAACGTGAATGTCGAGGACAAGTCGGGCGTATGGAACACCGAGTGGCTGCTCGCGATCGAACTCGACTACCAACTCGACGTCGCCCAGTCGATGGCCCATTCGGCCCTGCAGCGGCAAGAATCACGGGGCGCGCATCAGCGCCTCGACGGTTTCGAGCAGCGCGATGATGTCAACTTCCTGAAACACTCGCAGGCGCATTATGTCGCGGGCGGTCCGCCACGCATCGATTATGGCCCGGTCAAGATCACCAAATCGCAGCCGGCGACCCGCGCCTACGGTGCGGCCGGCGAAAAGGCCGAGCAGGAAAGGAAGGCCTCCCATGTCTGAACAAGAGAAGACAATCGAAATCGAGGTCCTGCGCTACAACCCGGAGACGGATGCTGAGCCGCACCAGCAGGTCTTTCAGGTGCCGTTTACCGACGACATGTCGGTATTGCAGGGCGTGCAGTACATCAAGGATTACCTCGACGGCTCGCTGAGCTTCCGCTGGTCGTGCCGGATGGCCATCTGCGGCAGTTGTGGCATGATGATCAACGGCATACCGAACCTGTCCTGCCAGACCTTCCTGCGCGACTATTACCCGGGACGGGTGCGGGTCGAGGCCCTTTCGCATTTTCCGATCGAGCGCGACCTCGTGATCAATATGGAGGGCTTCATCGAGAAACTCGAGAGCATTCAGCCCTACATCATACCGAAGGAAGCGCGCCCGCTGGCACAGGGCGAATACCTGCAGACACCGGCGCAACTCAACGCCTACGAGCAGTTCAGTTCGTGCATCAACTGCATGCTGTGTTACGCCGCCTGTCCGCAGTTCGGCCTCAATCCGGACTTCGTCGGACCGGCGGCGCTGGCCCTGCTGCATCGCTACAATATCGACTCGCGCGACGGTGGCCAGTCCCAACGCATGGAACTGGTCAACTCCGAAGAAGGCGTGTTCAATTGCACGGCGGTCGGCTACTGCTCGGAGGTTTGCCCGAAGCACGTCGACCCGGCCAATGCGGTCAACCAGAACAAGACCAACAGTGCGATGGACTATTTCCTGCGTTTCCTTGCTCCGAAGGGAGGTGCAAAGTGAACAAGCGGCGTCCCTATGTTCGCTCGATGGATGGATGGTGGCGGAAGAATCCCTTTTTCGTCGAGTACATGATCCACGAGGGAACCGCCCTCTTTGTCGCCGCCTATGCGGCAATCCTGCTGACCGGACTGGTCCGTCTGGCGCAGGGTGAAGCGGCCTGGAACCATTGGCTGACCGCGCTGAAGAACCCCTGGTACATCGGCTTCCACGTCTTGGCGCTGATCGCCATGGGCTATCACACCTACACCTGGTTCAAGATCATGCCGCGGACGATGCCACCTGTCGTGGTCGGCGGCAAGCGGCTCTCCGCCGGTGCAATCACCGGCAGCGGGCTGGCCGTAGCGGCGGTGGCCAGTCTGGCACTACTAGCTCTGGTCTGGGGGATGGCACGATGAAACGCGAACTGAAACGGTCAAACGCGCCAATTTTCTGGGCGCTGTTCGGGGCTGGCGGCATGTTGTCGGCGCTGCTCGGCCCGATGCTGGTTTTCATCACCGGCATCGCCATCCCGCTCGGAGTGCTCCTGCCGGCGGATACGATGAGTTACCCGAAGATGCTGGCCTTTGCCCAGAACTGGATCGGCAAGGGCTTCATCTTCGCGATCATCGCGCTCTTCCTGTGGCACGCAGCGCATCGTCTCTACCATAGCCTGCACGACTTCGGCATTCATGCCGGCACCGGCGCCAAGCTGATCTGCTACGGGCTGGCCCTGGTCGCGACGATCATTGCCGCCTACGCGCTGTTGGTGGTTGGCTTCTAGGAGGTCAGTTTCTCTTCGGCGAGCCAAGCCTCGATTTCCTCGAAGTCCTTCCGGTTCTGACGGATAACCAGGAAGAAGACAAATACTAGCGCCAACGCACAGGCGACGATGCCGATTTCCTGCGCGCCGAGAACTGCAAACAGGTTGGGTGCCATTGCTTTCTCCAGTGGGGGACACGACAATCACTACAGACTCGGGCATCGCCTCCCCCGCGGCGACTGAGACAGCGAACCGGGTTTCTCTTGGGGAAAGAATGGCGGGTGACGTCATCGGCCCTTGATGCCAGTATACGTTATATGATGAACCAGTCGTCAGCACCAAAGTCGGATTTCCAATGTCGCGATTGATGACACGAAGGCGCCATTTGGCCCACATGCCCTGCTGGAGTCGCCATTGACTGACACTCTCTTGCAGATCGGGGTCATTGCGCGCGCATCGGTGTCGTTGCCTCCCCGCCTTCTGGACTGCGAGCAATCGACGGCTTCCCGCCGCCACCGCTCCAGCGGCAGGCGTGACCGATCGACGCGGCTGGGCCGGGGCAAGCGGTGAGCACCATCCTGCAAGTCCTGCTGGTGGATGATTCGCCGATCGACGGCGAACGGGTGCAGCAGGAATTGCTCCGGGCTGGCCTCGCACCGGCAATGCACCGGGTCAGTTCGGCGATCTCGATGAGTGAGGCCCTGGAGCGGCAATCCTGGGACGTGGTGATCGCCAGCCACAACCTGTCCGGGCCAAGCGCTACGGAAGCACTACGACTGCTGCGCGCGCACACGACCGTCGTTCCCTTCATCATCGTTTCTGGCCACATCGGCGAAGAAAACGCCGTGGCTTTGATCAAGTCCGGGGCCGACGACCTGGTGATGATGGACAGCCTGGAACAACTCGCTCCGGCAGTGGAACGCAGCCTCCGTGAGGCGCAGAAGCGATTGGAGGCGCACCAGGCTTTGCTCACCTTGCGCGAAAGCGAAGCGCACTTCAAAGCAATCGCCGCGAACTTGCCGGGCATGGTCTTTGTGCTCGAAATCAGCGCGGATGGCCGCCCCAAGCTCAAATATGTCAGCGATGGTTGCCTGGCACTGTTCGGCGTCCCCGCACAGGAACTCTTGCAAGGCCCATCGGCCTTTTTCGACTACATCTTGCCAATCGACATCGCTTCGTTTACAGAGTCGATGCAGAGCGCTCTGCGGCTTCGGGCCAATTTCAACTGGGAAGGCCGAATCCGGGTCGCCGGGAGCAATGATATCAAATGGGTAGACCTGCGCTCCAAAGCGCGTCGCCGTGACGACGCAAGCGTCTGCTGGGAAGGAATCGTTTCCAATATCACACATAACAAGGAGGCCGACCGACAGATCCGTCGGTCGAGCGAAGCCCTGGCACGGCTGTCGGCGCACGTCGAAACCGCCAAAGAACGCGAGCGGGCCTTGATCGCACGGGAGATCCACGACGAACTCGGCGGCACCCTGACGGCAATCAAGCTGATGTTGGTGCGCCTGGGCAAGGGCTTGGGGCCGAATTCAGAACATCTGCTGCAGCGCCTGCAATCAACCGACGCCTTGGTGGATACCGCCATGGACGCCACGCGGCGCATTGCCACCGCCTTGCGTCCTGAAATCCTTGACCTTGGCATCGTCGCCGCCCTGGAGTGGCAGGCGGCTGAGTTCGCCAATCGCATGGACATGCCCTGCCAGTTCATCTGCGCGGAAACGAGTATTGCTCTCGACCACCGGACTGCTGTCACCATGTTCCGCATCTTGCAGGAAGCCCTGACCAACGTCGCAAAGCACGCCGGCGCAACTCGGGTCGAGATTGAACTCGAGGCGGATTCAGAGAGCGTACAAATGCAGGTGCACGACAACGGGCGCGGTATCGCTGCCGATGAACTGGTCAAGCCGCGGGCCTTCGGCATACTCGGCATGCAGGAGCGCGCACGCAACATCGGCGGCGATGCGACGGTACGAAGAACACGCAACGGCACCGTGGTTACGTTGAGCCTGCCACGGTTGATGCCGGACACTGCGCCAAGCTCGGCCGAGAATGAAACCCCGCTGCCGTTTGGATATTCCAGCGAACCCGGCGTTCCGCCGGTATCCGCGGAGCGCGGCGTCAACCAGGAGGGACGGACTTGATTCGCGTACTCATTGCGGACGATCACGCCATATTGCGGCGCGGGCTGGCGGAAATCATTTCCGAGGCGGGCGACATGGAGGTCTGCGCTGAAGCGGCAACCGGTGCGCAGACAGTAAAGCTGGCGCGTGACCATGCGATCGACGTGGTTTTGCTCGACATCAGCATGCCGGACCGCAACGGCCTGGACACGCTCAAACAACTGAAGAAGGAAAAGCCGAAACTCGCGGTGCTGATGCTCAGCATGCACCTCGAGGAAATGTATGCGCTACGCGCGATCAAGGCCGGTGCGTCGGGTTATCTCAACAAACAAAGCGCTCCGGCCCAGTTGGTCACTGCCATACGGCAGGTGGCCGGCGGCCGCCGCTACATCAGTTCGGCGGTGGCCGAAGCACTCGCCGGAACCATCGCCGATGGCCTGGACCGCACGCCTCACGCCACATTGTCGGACCGCGAATACGAAACGATGCGCTTGATCGCCTCCGGCAAGACCCTCACCGAGATCGCGGTCGAAATGCATTTGAGCGTCAAGACCGTAAGCGTTTATCGCGCGCGGCTGCTGGCAAAGATGCAGCTCAAGAACAATTCGGAGCTGATACACTACGCCCTCAAGAATCAGTTGGTGGAGTAGATTGGCGAGTCAACGGGCAGTGTGAACCCATGTCGACTTCGCCTCACAGTTCATCGATCAAGCGAATTGAAGTGCGCCAGGCGTGTCTTCCGGGTTCCCGCAACATTTTTCGTATTTGACCCTAAAGTTCTTCCAGCCAATGCCGATAAGAGATGCGAGCGGTCAGAATTTGTCCGCAGCAGCCGAGCCATGAGTGAGCCAACCAATCCATCCACAATCGCGAGGGAGGTGTTGCGGCTGCTGTCCACACGCCGGATCGCCCCCACGCCCGACAATTATCGGCAGCTCTATCAGAGGATAGCCGGACATCCGGAGGCCGCCCCGGCACCCGAAGCCGAAGCTGAGGCAAGCCAGGACGCTCCGGCTTGGGGGCCACTGATCCTCGAACTCCTGAAACAGTGGGAGATTCGCCACGTCGGGCTGACCACCGCAAGGAAACGCGAGAGCCTGGAAAAGCTTATCGGCGCTTCCGGATCCAACCCGGCGCGGCTCGCCAACCGGCTGCAAAACCTGGTGAAATCGTGGTCGGCGACGTCGCCGGCCGAGGGGCGTGATCAGGGCGCCGAAAGCGCCGTCGTGCCACCCCTGGAATCCGCCCCGGTCAGCGGGCCTACGGCGCCCCGCGCCATCGTCTCCGCGGTCGACGGTGGGGACCCCCTGGCGCAACTGCGCGAACTGCTGGCTCAAACGCTCGAGTTCGCGGTGATTTCACAACTCGGGCACGTCCCCGACCTAGCTGCCGAAGCAACCAAGCTGGCCGTCGCGGCACGTTCCGCGATTGACGCGGACACGATTTCCAAGTTGAGCGGGTCCCTGCGCCAATTCTGGTTCAAGCTCGAAATGCGGGGCAGTGACAACACGGAGCTGCATCAGGGACTGCTGCGTCTGCTGAACCTGCTCATCGAGAACACGCATGAACTGGTAAGCGACGACCAATGGCTGCGCGGTCAAGTGGCGGTACTGCAGGAAATCGTGTCCCGGCCGCTCGACGTCAAGGCGATCGTCGAGGCCGAGCGACGCCTCAAGGAAGTGATTTTCAAACAAGGCACGCTGCGAACCAGCCTGCAGGATGCCAAGGCCGCGCTCAAGCACTTGATCACCAGTTTCATCGACCGCCTCGGCGATCTTTCCGAAAGCACGGATGGCTATCATTCGCGACTGGAAGGCTATGCCGAGCAAATCCGCCAGACCGACGACATCAGTCAGCTCAACGTCGTGCTCGACAACCTCTTGCGCGATACCCGATCGGCCCAGCTTGATGCCGCGCGCCTGCGTGACGATCTGCTGGCCTCGCGCCGCCAGGTGGAGGCGGCCGAGCAGAAAGTGCGTGAACTGGAACACGAGCTCGAACACGTCAGCGAGCTGGTGCAGGAGGACCAGCTCACCGGCGTGCTCAACCGGCGCGGGCTGGACGATGCCTACCAGCGCGAGGCCGCGCGTGCCGAGCGCAGCGGCAAGCCTTTGTGCATCAGCCTGCTCGACATCGACAATTTCAAGCGCCTGAACGATGCTCATGGCCACCAGACCGGCGACCAGGCCTTGCAGCACCTGGTGCGCGTCACCCGGCGAACCATGCGTCCGACCGATGTTCTCGCCCGCTACGGCGGCGAAGAATTCCTGCTATTGCTGCCGGATACCAGTCAGGAAGAAGCCATCGAGGTGATGGTCCGGCTGCAGCGCAATCTGACCAAGGCATTCTTCCTGCATGAAGACGAGCACGTGCTCATCACTTTCAGCGCCGGCGTCGCGCTGCTTCGTGAAGGCGAGGCCCAGACAGCAGTCATCGAACGCGCCGACAAGGCAATGTACGAGGCCAAACGCACGGGCAAGAACCGGGTCTGTGCGGCGTGAGATGCGGCACCCGGGCGCGGCCGGTTTTCGGCGTTTTTCGGGCGTTGACCGCAACCGCCGCGGATTGCGCGCACAAATGCCTATTTGGGGCCGATTTTCTCCTTTGTTCGGGCCTTGACAGACCTTCGCCGCGAGGTAGGCTTGCTCCTGTTCTACAATGATTCCAGAATGATCTCCAACGGCGTTCACAGGAAGGCGAGCGATGGAAGGCGATTCGAATCGGCGCGGACTGCGCCTGGCAACACCGCCCGTGCAAGCTGACGCACAACGGGCGACGCGCGCCTATCGCGATAACAGGGCGTCAGGCGGCCCGGCGGACTACTACGGGCGCATCGAGAGCTACGCCCAGAAAATCCGCGAGACCACCGACCTCGACGACATCATCGCCATTCTGAATGAAGCGCTGGCGCACACCCGCGCCCTGCACACCGCAGACGAAGTGGCGACGGCCCGCGCACAGGTGGTTGCCGCCGAGCACCGCATCGAGCAACTGCGAAGCGAACTCGAACTGGCCAGGAGACTCGTCCACGATGACCCGCTCAGCGGCGCGCTCAACCGGCGCGGCCTCGACGATGCTCTGGCGCGTGAAGCCGCGCGCGCCGAGCGCAACGGTACATCCTTGTGCGTCGCCATGATCGACCTCGATGATTTCAAGAAAGTAAACGACACCTTCGGCCACCAGGTCGGCGACATGGTGCTCATACACTTGGTCGCCGTCGTCAAGGAGACGATCCGCACTCAGGATCTGATCGGGCGCTACGGCGGCGAGGAATTCCTGGTGCTGCTGCCCGATTCCGGCATCGACGAGGCGGTCGTCGTCGCCGACCGCCTGCGCAAGCGTCTGGCCGAAAAGCCGCTGGCCTGGGGCAGTCAGAGACTGTTCGTGGCCTTCAGCGCCGGGGTTGCCGCGCGGCTCCCCGGCGAGACCACCGACGCCTTGATCCGGCGTGCCGACCAGGCTCTCTACCAGGCCAAGCGGGCTGGCAAGGACCGCGCCATCGTCGCGCCGTAACAGGCGCTGACCGGCGCAGCCTCACCCCCCGACGAAGCCGCCTGGCAGCACCGCGCCGTGAGGTGAACGGCGGCGTCTGCCCGCTGCGTCTGCAACAAACTCCTAAACCTTTGTTCGAGAACATCCGATAAGCCATCTAACGACGGTTTTGATGCTTCGATGACGAAGCCGACCAACGTAACCGGCCCCAAAACCGGACTTCTCTAAATCAAGGCAAAGGAGATTCACCATGGCCCAAGTCATCAACACCAACATCGCGTCGCTCAATGCACAGCGCAACCTCAACACGTCCCAAGCGGCGCTCGCCACCTCGTTGCAGCGCCTGTCTTCCGGCCTGCGCATCAACAGCGCCAAGGACGACGCCGCCGGCCTGGCCATCGCCAGCCGCATGACCGCACAGATCAACGGCCTCAACCAGGCCGCGCGCAACGCCAACGATGGCATCTCGCTGGCGCAGACCGCCGAAGGTGCGCTCGGTGAAGTTTCCAACAACCTGCAGCGCATCCGCGAACTGGCCATCCAGTCGGCCAACTCCACCAACAGCGCCAGCGACCGCGCTTCACTGCAGGCGGAAGCGTCCCAGCTGATCTCCGAAATCACCCGGGTTGCCAGCCAGACCTCGTTCAACGGCCTCAACCTGCTCGACGGTTCCTTTACCACCCAGTCCTTCCAGGTCGGCGCCAACGCCAATCAGACCATCTCGGTCAACGCGATTGCCGACGCCCGCTCTTCGGCGCTCGGCAGCCATACCCTCGCCGGCGACGGCACCATCACTGGCAATGTGGTCACAGCGGCGTCTGGTGTCGTGACCAATGGCGTCACTGCGGCCGTGGCGGCCACTGCCTTCACCATCACGGCCGCCAACAGCGGTTCACCATTGACGACGAGTCCGATTACCTATGCCGCTAATGCCGGTGCCGATGCCATTGCCACCGCCATCAACAGCGCGGGCAGCGGGATTGGCGTGAGCGCCACCGCATCGAACAGCGCAACCTTGTCGGGTTTATCCAGTGCTGGAGCCGTGACCTTCAACCTGAATGGTCAAGCCATCGCTGTGACCGTCGCTGACAAGAATGACCTGAGTGGCGTGGTTTCGGCAATCAACGGGGTGCAAGCGACCACCGGCGTCACCGCAGCCTTCACAACGTCTTCAGCGAAAAACTCAATAACCCTCTCGACAACAGACGGGCGGAACATCAGGTTTGAGGATTACGCCAATGCCACTGCAGGCAACGACACGGTCTCCTTCGACGGCACGACACTCACTGAAGGAACAACCGTTTCTGCGGTTAAGACGGGCGTCCTGAGCTTGTCAAGTTCCAAGGGGCAAATCACTACCGCCAACGCGTCGGCACAGGTGTTTGCAGCAGCAGTGATGAACAGCAGTTTTACGTCGGTCGCGGCACTTGACTTGTCGACCGCAAGCGGTGCGCAGAACGCCATTGCGTCTCTCGATGCCGCTCTGGGGCAGATCAACGTCTCGCGTGGCGATCTCGGTGCCTACCAGAACCGTTTCGCGTCGGCCATTACCAACCTGCAGACGACCGCCGAGAACCTGAGCGCATCGCGCAGCCGGATCCAGGACGCCGACTTCGCGGCGGAAACCGCGTCGCTGACACGGGGCCAGATCCTGCAGCAAGCCGGTACGGCGATCCTCGCGCAAGCCAACTCCTTGCCGAACAACGTCCTGACCCTGCTCCGTTAAGTCGCCTGACCTGACCCCCGACCGGGAGGTTACCGGCCGGGGGTTTTCGCACCACTGAAGGAGTACCGAACATGAAGCTCGTCGATACGGTTTCGCCATCCGCGTCCGGATCGAATGCTGCGCCGGTCGTGTCGCTGCCAGGCGCAGCCCGTCCGTCCGGATCGCCTCCACCGCCGGTGCAGGCCGCACCGGTGCTCGCTCCGACGCCCCGACAGCCGCCCAGCGACGAGGCCACCCGGCAGGCCGCGCGCATGATCAACGACTTTCTCAAGAAATCGTCCGCCGGAATCGAATTTTCGGTCGATGACGGGTCCAACCGCATCGTCGTGCGCGTCGTCGATTCTGAAACCAAGCAGGTGATCCGCCAGATGCCGTCCGAGGAGGCGCTTGCCATAGCGCAATCCCTCGATCGCCTGACCGGTCTGCTGCTGGCGCAGGACGCCTGACTGCCGGCCGTTTTCCGAGGCCTCTCCGTCATCGCCGCGACACCGGCCAACTCCGGTCTCGCGGCTTTTTTTCACTGAATCGCTAAAGGTTTGGCGCTCGCCGGTCGTTATCAAGAGCGTACATCCCTGAATCACGAGGACTCGACATGGCAGTTGGCAGCGCCACTTCCGGAACCCTGACCGCATCTGGCGTTGGCTCGGGCCTGGACGTGAAATCGCTGGTCGCCCAGTTGATGACCGTCGAGCAGCGCCCGCTCTTGCTGCTCGCCAAACAGGAAGCTTCGTACCAGGCCAAACTGACCGGCCTCGGGTCGGTCCAGGGTAGCTTCTCTACACTGCAAACGGCCGCCAAAGCGCTGATCGCGTCCGGAACCGCTGCTTACGGAACCTCAGTCAGCGACACCGCGTTTCTGGCCGCCAGCGCCGGCAGCACAGCGACAAACGGCAGCTACTCGATAGCCATCAGCAAGCTGGCGCAGGGCCAAAAACTCGTCGCGCCGACGGGGCAAGCCAGTAAGGACGCCGCCATCGGCAGCGGCACGCTGACGATAGAGCTGGGCACCATCAGCGGAACCCCGGTCAACGGTCAATACGCTTCCGCCGGTTTCGCGGCCGATCCGGCCAGGACACCAGTGACCTTGACGATCGACAGCAGCAACAACACGCTGGCCGGAATTCGCGATGCGATCAATACCGCCAACGCCGGCGTCACCGCCACCATCATCAACGACGGCGGTGCGACGCCCTATCGCCTGGCGCTGACCTCGAACGCCACGGGCGCGGCGAGCAGCATGCGCCTGTCGGTCGGCGGCGGCGATGCCGCCCTCGATGCGCTGCTCGGCTACGATCCGACCGCCGCTTCGCAACACTTCAATGAAACACAGACGGCGCAGAATGCCGCGCTGACGGTCGACGGCGTCGCCATCACCAGCGCCACCAACAGCGTGGCCGACGCTATCCAGGGCGTCACGCTCAACCTGACCAAGCAGACCACCAGCGCCATTACCGTGACTGTCCAGCGCGACAACAGCAAGCTGACGTCGGCGCTGGGCGCCCTCGTGAGCGCGTACAACAGCGCCAACAAGGCGATTGCCAGCGCCACCGCCAAGGACGCGGTGCTGCAGGGCAATTCCGGGGTGCTTGGCCTGCAACGCCAGGTGCGCGCCATCCTTGGCGGCGTGCAAGCATCCGATGGCGCCTATACCATCCTGTCGCAGTTGGGAGTCAGCTTTCAGAAGGATGGGACGCTGGCACTCGATTCGGCAAAGCTGAATGTGGCGCTGTCGGCCAATGTCGGCGATGTCTCCAAGCTGGCGATGGCGATCGGCGAGGCGCTCAAGACCGCCACCGAGAGCCTGCTCGGGCCGAGCGGCCCGCTCGCCAGCCAGACGGCCGGCATCAACCGCTCAATCACGGACATCGGCACGCAACGGACCAGGATTCAGGGTCGCCTCGAGTCAGTCCAGCAGCGCTACCAGGCGCAATTCAATGCGCTCGATACGCTGTTGAGCAACATGACCAAGACCAGCAATTTTCTGACCCAGCAGCTTGCCAACCTGCCCAAGACCTCAAGCTAAAGGACAAGGCAAATGTTTTCCGCAAATCCTCGCGCAGCAATGAACGCCTACCGCGGTGTCGGAGTCGAATCCATCGTCGACTCGGCAAGTCCGCACCGACTGGTGCTGATGCTCTTCGACGGCGCCCGCGCCGCAGTGGCTTCGGCTATTGCGAACTTGCGCAACGGGAACGTCCCGGCCAAGTGCGAGGCGATCTCGAAGGCCATGGCGATCATCGACGGCGGTCTCAACGCAAGCCTCGACCTGAACGTCGGCGGCGAACTCGCGAAAGGCCTGTCCGACCTTTATGACTACATGACGCGGCGCCTGCTGCAAGCCAATCTCAACAACGACCTCGCCGCGCTGGAAGAGGTGTCAAGACTTCTCGAGCAGCTCGGCAGTGCCTGGGCAACCCTCGCCGCCGCACCGGTTGCGCCGGTGACCAAATCCCCCGCGCCGCAACCGCCGCTGCGTGCCACCACCCTCTCCTACGGAGCCGCCTGAGCCATGACCGGTCACGAACGCATTCTCGATATTTACGGTTCCCTCTCGACCAAGACGGGGGAGATGCTGAACGCCGCCAGAAGCAGCGACTGGGATCGCCTGATCGAACTGGAGCAGGATTGCGGAACGCTCGTCGATTCCCTGCGGCGCGATGATACCGCGCCCGGCCCGGGTCCGGAATACATGCAACGCAAGGCAACGCTGATCCGCAAGTTGCTCGCCGACGACGCCGAGATCAGACGATATACCGAGCCCTGGATGGCCCAGCTTGAGGTCTACCTCGGCAGCGCGCGGCAGGAAAATCGCTTGCGGCGTGCGTATGGAACCAGCCAGGCCAAGACCGCCTGAAGGCCGCCGCACGCGGCGCCTGTCCGGCATTCCACCGCCCCGCCGAAGCGCGCCTCTCGGAACGGAGGATTCCGGGCAGGTGATCCCCGCGCACGCTGCGGCGTCGCGAGGCGGAAGCGCATGATCCCGGCCACAATCCTCCGAGGCGTCGACCAGATCACGCCAGCCAAGGCCGTCGGCGTGGACCGCGGCGCCAACCTGCGCGTGCTCCTGCCGCAGCTTGAACCGGGCGATATTCTCAGCGCGCGGGTCGAGGCGAAGTTGCCTGACGGCAATTTCAAGGTGCTGGTGGCCGGGCAGCGGATGAGCATGGCCTTGCCGTCGTATGTCGCCCCGGGCGATACGCTCAAGTTGACATTCATCGCCCGCGAACCGCGGCTAACCTTCGCGCTGAACGAGGCGGCGCAGACGGCGTCCGCGTTGTCGCCGACCGGTCGCCTGGTCGCGGCAGTGCTGGCGGCGCCCGGCCAGCCAGCCGGCGCGCCCACGGTATCCGCAGCAGCGCCGCTGCTCGCGACGCTGCCCGGCGATGGTAACGGGCTGACGACGGCCTTGAAGGATGCGCTGGGGCAAAGTGGATTGTTTTACGAAGCGCATCAGGCCGAATGGGTGACGGGAAGACGCGATCTGGTGCAGTTGCGGCTGGAACCGCAGGCGCAACTGGAGCCGCAGGCGCGGCTTGTCCCGGGCGAGTCGCATCAGGCGGCGCGGCTGTCACCGAGTGCACCACAACCAGAGAAGGGACTTACACCAGGTGCGCCGGCGCTGGCAGATCTGCCCGCAGCGCCGTCCACGGCCGCACGGGTGGCGCCTGACTTCCTCCCCGGGGCAGCACAGTCGGTGGACCAGGTGATCCATCCGCAGACCCTTCCGGTCGTGCAGCAGCAACTGGCGGCACTCGATACCGGCAGAGTCGTCTTGCAGCTGGAGGTATGGCCGAAACAGTGGATGGAGTGGGAGATCGAAGAACGCCAGCCCGATTCGCCGAGCGCACCGGATGCGCTGCCTGACTGGCAAATGCGCGTGCGTCTGGAGCTGCCGAATCTGGGTGAAGTCAGCGCCGCTCTGCGGGTGCATGGCGATGCCTTGCGTGTCGAAGTCAGTGCCAACAGCCCGCGCAGCGTGACCTTGCTGCAGGAAAATCGGGCCGCGCTCGAGGCCTCGCTTGCCGCAGCCGGCGTCCCGCCGGCAGCGATCGTGATCGCCGCCCGCCATGCCGCGCCCTGAGGCAAGAGCGCGCGGTGGCGCTGGCACCGGGACAGAAACCGTGAGCGCAACGCGCGCGTCCGAGGCCGCGCCGTTCGGCCCGCAACACGCCGCGATTGCCCTCGCCTATGCCGGCGACGACAGCGCGCCAAGGGTTGTCGCGAAAGGCCGCGGACTGGTCGCGGAGGCGATTATCGAGCGGGCGAAGCAGCACGGAGTCTACGTACACCAGTCGCGGGAACTGGTGGCCCTGCTCATGCAGGTGGACCTCGATCAGCGCATCCCACCGCAACTTTACCGCGCCGTGGCGGAACTTCTGGCCTGGGTATATCGACTGGAGGAAGCGGCCAAGTAAGCGCGGCAGGCCGCGGGGCCGGAGAAAAGCGAATCGCCACAACAGGCGAAACCTTGTCTACGGTCAACAGCCCGCATGGGGTGGATTCCGTGTGGTATAAAATGCGGACTTCGCTGGCCAATCGCGCGCTAGACAAGAATGGCAAATCAATCCAGACCGCCTGAAGGAATCACTCCCGCCGCCTTTGACCAGAGCAAGTATCTGGTGCACTCGCGGCTGGAAATCGCCACCATTCTCGGCGCGCTGCGCAAGGCCGGCAGCATGGTTACGGCGTATTTCGGGAGCGGCAACGACTTCGTCCTCACCTGCATTGTCGCGGTTCGCCCGGAGCAGGACGAGTTGATCGTCGATCTTGGCGCCAATGCCGCCGCCAATGCACATGCGCTGCAAGCCGGGGCATTGACCTGCGTCGCCTTGCACGAGCGCGTCACGATCCGCTTTGTCGGCAACTCGCTGCGCAAGACCCGCTTTGAGGGTCGCGACGTCTTCAGCATCCAGTTCCCGGCGACGCTGCTGCGCCTGCAGCGCCGTGAAGCGTTCCGGGTACTCACGCCGCTGATCCGGCCGCTGAAATGCATCATCCAATCGCAGGAGGGGGCGCCGAACCCGACCGAGTTGACTATTGTCGACATCAGTTGCGGCGGCGTAGCCGTCCTCGATACGTGCAGTCCAAGTCATATAGTGGCGGGTATCTTGCTGCGTGGTTGCCGCATCCTGTTCCCCGACGGCGGAGAAGTGTCGGCGGATATCAAGGTCAAGAGTACCTTCGAGATCACTCTCAGGAACGGTACCAGGCGGTTGCGTGCCGGATGCGAATTCGTGGCGATGCCGGGCCGCGACCAGGCGCAAATCCAGCGCTATATCAGCAAACTCCAACGCGAGGACATGGGCCGGCACGGCAGCAGGTAGCCGTTCTTCGGCCCGGTCGAGATTCACCTCCGCAGCGGGGTCGACCGCAACAGCCTGCGCTAGTGTCCTACCGGCGCCGTATCCGGACCGGCCGAGTCGGCGGACTCGGCAAGCCCGTCCGAAAGGTTCAGGCGCGCAATCACCCGCACCCCGGCAAACCGCCGCCTCACACCTGCATGTTCATGATGTCGTGGTAGGCGGAAACGAGGCGATTGCGGACCTGCACCATCTGCTGGAACGACAGGTTGGCCTTCTGCATCGAGATCATGACCTCGTTCAGGCTGCTGTCGGGGACACCGAGTTCGAAATCACGTGCGCGCTGCATGGCGTCAACCTGGCTTCCGCTAACTTCGTCCAGCGAGTTTTTCAGCACCGTGGCGAAGTCCGGAGCGCCCGGGGCCGGCGCCGCGGCCTTGCTCGCGGCCGTCCCACTGACACTTGCCGCCGTCGCGCGCAATTGCCCAAGCAGATTGTCTATAGCGCTCGTATCCATGTCCCGTATCTCCCTTGCTCCGTTCCGTCAGCCTGAATGGCAAGCTCAGCGCGCCGCAACATCATTGCACCGACCCGCCGTCTTGCCGGTACTGCTGCAACTTGTAGCGCAAAGCACGCTCGCTGATTCCCAAACGCTCCACCGCCAGCTTGCGCGAGCCGTTCACCGCCAGCAGCGTTTCCATGATGTGCGCCCGCTCCAATGACTTCATGTCCATGTCCGTTCCCGGCATCACCGCGTCACCCTGCGGCTTCTGCTGTGGCTGTGGTTGCGGTGGCGGCGCGGCACCCAAGTCAAAATGCGCCGCTTCAATGAGGTCGCCTGTAGCCATTATTACGGCACGCTGTAACGCATTCTCGAGTTCCCGCACGTTTCCCGGCCAGCTGTGACCCAGCAGACGCCTCTCGGCGCTGGCGGCAAGCCGCAGCAGTGGCCGCCCCAAGGCCCGCGCGTATTGCGAGGCAAATCCTCGCGCCAAAGGGACAATATCCGCGGCGCGCTCGCGTAGCGGTGGCAGAGGCAGAGGCATCACGTTCAGCCGGTAGTAGAGATCGGCGCGGAATGTCCCGGCGGCAACGCAGGCCCCTAGATCGCGATTGGTGGTTGCAATAACACGGATATCGAGTGCAACCGCCTTGCTCGAACCGACACGCTCCACTTCGCGCTCCTGCAGCACGCGTAGCAGTTTGGCCTGCAACGCGAGCGGCATCTCGGAAATTTCGTCGAGCAACAGTGTGCCCCCCTGGGCTTGTTCGAACTTGCCGGCCTGAGCCTGATTGGCACCGGTAAAAGCGCCGCGCTCATAGCCAAACAGGGTTGCTTCCAGCAGGCTGTCGGGGATGGCGGCGCAGTTGATCGCCACAAAAGCCTTGTTGGCCCGCGGCGAATGGCGGTGAATGTAGCGCGCGAGGACCTCTTTGCCGGTGCCGCTCTCGCCCGAGAGCAACACGGTGGTCGTCGCGGCGGCAACCCGCGCAGCCAGGGCGAGCAGCGCAGTCGTCGCTGGATCCTCGGCAACGATGCCGTCAAGGTTCTCGGGTTGGGGCCGCATACAGTAGCGGTCGACCAGTTCGAGCAGGCTGGCCGGCTCGAATGGCTTGGCCAGGTAATCGCTGGCCCCGGAGCGCATCGCCGCGACCGCGCTCTCGATATCACCGAAGGCGGTCATCAGAACCACCGGGACATGGGGATGGATCGTCCTGATCTCGCGCAACAGGCCGAAACCGTCCAATGGCTCCATCTGAATGTCGCTGATCACCAGGCCGAACTGCCGCCGCGCCATCGCCGCGAGCGCCTCGCTGCCGTCCGCAGCCGGACTGACCACGTGGCCAGCGAGTTCCAGCGTAATGCACAACGCATCGCGCAGGTCGTGATCGTCCTCAACGATCAGGAGTGGCAACGAATGCATGCAGACATCCTCAATTCAACCCGACAGCGCTCGAATTGGCGCCGGCGCCAGGGGCAGACACAGCCTGAACTCGCTACCTTCGCCTGGCACCGAGCGTACGCTGATACTGCCGCCGTGCGTTTCGGCCACCGAGCGTACGATCGCAAGCCCGAGACCGGTTCCACCCCTGCGCGTCGTGAAAAAGGGTTCAAACAAATGCTCCTGAAGTGCGGCGGCAATACCTGCACCGGTATCGCTGACGCAAAACGCCACCTGCCCATTCGCAACGGATGCGGTGAGCCGGATACTTCCACCCGCGTTGCACGCTTGCACCGCGTTTTCCAGCAAGCTCAGCAGCGCACCGCCAAGCGCCTGCCGGTCCACATGAATCACACAGCCACCACTCTCGTCACAGAGTTCAGCAAGCAATCCCCGTGCCATGGCCTGCGGTTCGATGATCTGGAATGCCTCGGACAGCATGTCCTCAACCGCCGAAAGCTCGCAACCGGCGTTAACTCCCCGCACGAACTGCAACATGTCATTGACCAGCCGCTCCAGATGGTGCAAGCGCTCGACCGTCTTGTTGGCGAAGCGCGCGCGCTCGGCAGCCGGCAGATCCTCCCCACCCAACTGGGCCGCATAAAGTAGTGCGGTCGCAAGCGGGGTGCGCAATTGGTGCGCCAGTCGCGCGGCCATTTCCCCCATCGCGGCCAAGCGCTCCTGGCGTTGCCGCGATTCGCGCTCAGCCTCTCTCGCCTCGAACTGGCGCCGCAGCTCTCCGTTGGCGAGCGCAAGTTCCTGAGTCAGCCTCTCGCCTTCCTGCCGCAGCTCCTCGTATGCCAGACACAGATCCGAAGATGCGAGACTGAATACTTGGAATGCCTGCTGCAATTCCTGCGGGCTGAGTGTACTGACCTGATTCATCTACTCCTGTCGCTTCCCTGATGGGTGACGAGCCGTATGCCACTACCCTTCTACTATAGGACAGAGCACAGACTAGCATCGCTTTTTTTTTCTTTCGGCACAAGAAACACCAATAAATGCGCGCTTATTGGGCGTTTGGCGAGAATCGTGGCGCCCATAATCGTTACACTCCTTCGACAGAAGGCGGGAAAGGGATGGCCATCGGCATGACACACACGCAAGCGCTTGATAACGCCGCCAAGGCTTCGGGCAACTACCTGTGGCGATAGACTCCACGCTTTCCCCTGCAGCCCGCATTCAGGCGCTCAGCCTGATTCCGCTGCAGCAGAAATTCGGCATCATGGTTGCGGTTGCGGCCATGGTAGCGCTCGTCGTCGGCGGCTGGCTCTGGGGCCAAAGCCCGGATTACCGGGTGCTCTACGCCAATTTGTCGGACCGTGACGGTGGCGCCATAATCAGTTCGCTGCAACAGATGAACGTCCCGTTCAAATTTGCCGAAGGCAGTGGCGCATTGCTGGTCCCTGCCAATCAGGTGCATGAAGTGCGCCTGCGTCTCGCTGGCCAGGGACTACCCAAGGGGGGGCTGGCCGGCTTCGAGCTGATGGAAACGCAGAAGCTTGGCACCTCCCAGTTCCAGGAGCAGGTTAACTACCAGCGTGCCCTGGAGGGCGAGCTCGCGCGCTCAATCCAGTCGCTCTCGGCAGTGAGCGGCGCGCGGGTGCACCTGGCATTTTCCAAACCATCGGTTTTTGTGCGCGAGCAGCAAAAGCCCAGTGCATCGGTGCTTCTCAGCCTGCATCCTGGCCGCAGCCTCGATGCCGGGCAGGTCAGTGCGATCGTTCACCTGGTGTCGAGCAGCATCCCGGATCTGCCGGTCAAGAACGTGACGGTAGTCGACCAGAGCGGCAACCTCCTGACGGCCCAGGCCGGCAACAGCGCGGGACTCGACCCAAGCCAGCTCAAGTACGTCCATGAAGTCGAACGAAGCTTCGTCAAGCGCATCGAGGCGATACTGAATCCGCTTATCGGGGGAGGCAATGTACTGGCCCAAGTCACCGCGGATATCGATTTCTCGCAAAGCGAAAACATCGCGGAAACGTACACTCCGAATCAGGCCGCAGCCGCCGCGGCCGTGCGCAGCCAGCAGACGAGCGAATCGAGCGGCGCTGGCAATGCACCGGCGGGCGGCGTGCCAGGCGCCCTAAGCAATCAGCCACCGGCAAATCCCAGCGCCCCGATCACCGCAGCACCAGCGCCCGCTGGCGCGCCAGGACAGGCCGCTCCAGCCGCGCCGGGCCTGGCTCAGCCGGGTACACCGCCGTCCGCCACCCGTCGCGACTCGACGGTCAATTACGAGGTCGACAAGACCATCAAGCATACACGCCAGCCAGTCGGCACCATCAAGCGCCTGTCGGTTGCCGTGGTGGTTAACCACCGCAAGGTGGCCGATGCCGATGGCAAGGTCGCCAGCAAAGCGTTGTCCGCAGACGAACTCGAGCAGATCAATGCCCTGGTCAAAGAGGTCATGGGCTATAGCCAGGAGCGCGGCGATTCGCTCAATATCACCAACAGCGCGTTCTCTGCACCCGAAACCGAGCCTATCGCCGAACTCCCGCTGTGGAAGCAGCCCGACACCATTGCCACCGCCAAAGAGGTTGGCAGGAACTTGCTGATCGCCGGGCTGATTCTGTTCCTGGTGCTCGGCGTGCTGCGCCCATTGCTCACCAAATTGAGCGAAGCGCGCCCGGCCGCATCCGGCCCGGGCAATGCTGATGAGGCAGTTAGCGCTGCCGCAGGCGGTGAACCGCAACAGCGGGATGGCTTCGAAGCGAATCTGACTGCCGCAAAGGAGCTCGCTCGCAGTGAGCCAATGCTGGTCGCCAATGTGGTCAAGGAATGGGTCAACGGCAATGAGTAACGAAGGCGTGGAGAAAGGTGCCATTCTGCTGCTGTCGCTGGGCGAAGAAGGCGCAACGGAGGTTTTCAAACACCTTGGTCCGCGCGAAGTGCAAAAGCTCGGACTCGCCATGGCCAACCTGAAGGACGTCTCCCGCGACAAGATCGAAAGCGTGCTCAGTTCGTTTCGTAGCCGTGCGGAAGAGAAGACATCGCTGGGCTTGAACTCCGGGGAATACCTGCGCAGCGTGCTGACCAACGCGCTTGGTGACGACAAGGCTGGCAACCTGATTGACCGCATTCTCCATGGCGGCGACACCAGCGGCATCGAAGGCCTGAAGTGGATGGACTCGGCAGCCGTCGCCGAATTGATCAAGAACGAACATCCACAGATCATCGCTACCATTCTGGTGCACCTGGACCGCGATCAGGCGAGCGAAATCCTGGGTGCGTTTGTCGAGCGCCTGCGCAACGACGTACTGCTGCGCATCGCCACACTCGATGGCATCCAGCCCGCGGCGTTGAGCGAGCTCAACGACGTGCTCACCAAGCTGCTGTCGGGCAACAACAACCTCAAGAAAAGCGCGATGGGTGGCGTGCGCGCGGCGGCCGAAATACTCAATTTTGTCCCCGGCAATCTGGAAGGCGGGCTGATCGAGAGCATCAGAGAGTATGACGCCGATCTGGCCCAGAAGATTCTCGACGAGATGTTCGTGTTCGCGAACATCATGGACATTGATGATCGCGGCATCCAGCTGCTGTTGCGCGAGGTGCAGTCGGAATCGTTGATCGTTGCGTTGAAGGGTGCCGCTGAAGATCTGCGCGAGAAGATTTTCAAGAACATGTCGCAGCGCGCCGCAGAGATGCTGCGCGACGATCTGGAAGGTAAGGGGCCAGTACGCGTTTCGGAAGTCGAAGCAGAACAGAAAGAGATTCTGAAGATCGTGCGCCGCTTGGCCGACGAAGGCCAGATCGCGCTCGGCGGCCAGGGAGACGACAGTTATGTCTGACGCGGTCGCCACCAAACTGGGGCGTACTGCCTACCAGCGCTGGGAGCTCGACTCGTTCGATGCGCCACCGCCCTCGTTCGAGGAACCTCGGGAACAGCCACCTTACGTGGCCGCAATGCTTCCCACTGCCGATGAGTTGGAGCGTTTGCATCAACAGGCACACGACGAAGGGTTTGCCGCCGGTCACCAGGCAGGAAGCGCCAAGGTGGCCGCAGAGGCCGAACGGCTGCGGCAGATCGTGGACACGCTGATCGGCACCTCACAGCAGTTCGATCAGGGATTGGCCAACGATCTGGTTGAACTCGCCCTGGCAATCAGCCAGCAAGTCATGCGCCAGATGATCGAACTGCGACCCGAAGTGATCATCCCCGTGGTCAACGAGGTGCTCGGCCAGTTACCGCTGTCGCATCAGCGCGCACGCCTGATTCTGCATCCGGATGATGTAGACTTGGTGAAGGAAAGTCTGGGCGATCGCATCAAGCGGTCCGGCTGGGAGATCCTTGGAGATATCCAGATGGGCCGTGGCGGCTGCAGACTGGATGCAACCGAATGCGAAATAGACGCAACCCTTGAGAGCCGCTGGCAGCGTGTCGTCAGCGCGATCGGGAGTGACAGTGCCTGGATCGAGTGACGTCGCGTGCGCACTGCGCAACGAGCACTGGCGCGCTTTCCTGCGCGATCGCCGTGAAGTGGTGGCACAGACCAACCCAGTTCTGGTGAGTGGGCGCCTGACGCGGGTCGCCGGATTGGTGATGGAGGCCACGGGACTGAAGCTCGCCGTCGGCAGTGGTTGCTCGGTGGAACTCCCCAACGGCGGCGTCGTCGACGCCGAGGTCGTCGGTTTCTCGGGCGACAAGCTATTCCTGATGCCGGCCAATGACGTGTACGGACTGGTTCCCGGAGCGCGGGTGTTTCCGGTCGAAATCGCGCAGACCCTACCCAAGAATGGCGGTGGTATCCTTCGGCGACGGCGCGGATCCGACCGCGCCAAGCATCTTCCCGTTGGCGATGCCTTGCTCGGGCGAGTGCTTGACGGCGCCGGACGACCTCTGGACCGCCTCGGGCTGTTGCTTTCCGAGCATAGTGCACCGCTGCAAAGCCGCCCCTTCAACCCGCTCGAGCGCATGCCGATCACTCACACGCTGGACGTTGGTGTACGCAGCATCAACGCGCTGCTCACCGTGGGTCGGGGACAGCGAATGGGTCTGTTCGCCGGTAGTGGCGTGGGCAAGAGCGTGCTCCTCGGCATGATGGCACGCTATACCAGCGCCGACGTGATCGTGGTGGGACTGATCGGCGAGCGCGGGCGTGAAGTGAAGGAATTTATCGAAGACATCCTCGGGTCAGAAGGTCTGGCCCGGTCGGTCGTGGTTGCCGCTCCGGCAGATACCAATCCGCTGATGCGTCTGCAGGGCGCCGCCTATGCCACCACCATCGCGGAGCATTTCCGCGACCAAGGCAAGCACGTCCTCCTGATCATGGACTCGCTCACGCGCTATGCCATGGCTCAACGAGAAATTGCGCTGGCCATCGGCGAACCCCCCGTCACCAAGGGCTATCCGCCTTCGGTGTTCGCAAAATTGCCGCAACTGGTGGAGCGCGCCGGCAATGGCGCCGAAGGTGGCGGCTCGATTACCGCCTTCTATACCGTGCTGGTTGAGGGTGACGACTTGCAGGATCCCATTGCCGACAGCGTGCGCGCCATTCTCGACGGCCACATCGTGCTGACGCGCCTTCTGGCCGACCAGGGGCACTTCCCAGCGATCGACATCGAGGCCTCGGTAAGCCGTGTCCTTCCCAATCTGGTCACTACCCAACAACTCGAATTGGTATTTCATTTCAAGTCGCTGTATTCTCGCTATCAGCGTAGCCGCGACCTGATCAGCGTGGGCGCCTACAGTAGCGGCCACGACCCGGCATTGGACGAGGCCATCCGCATGCAACCGCACTTTGAACTGTTCCTCAAGCAAGGCATACGCGAATGTCAGCCCTATGATACCAGTGTGAGTCAGCTTGCCGCCCTCTTCCAGTCGTGAGTTCAGCCTATAATCATCATTAGCAAAATAAGAGGAAGCCATGTTCAAACGATTTCCCTTACAGTCTCTGCTCGACCTTGCACAACTGGACAGCGATACCGCAGCCGCCCGGTTGGGTGCCAGCAACGGCCATGAGAGGGACATGGACCAGCGCCTGCAAATGCTCCTCGAATATCGCAGCGAATACAGCGAGCGCATGGCGCGCGTTACGCAGACAGGCATGCACAGTGTAGACTTGCGCAATTTCCGCGAATTCATCGACAAGATCGATGCTGCTATTGAATTGCAGCGCGAACTCGTGGCAAAGGCAAGGATTGCGGTCGAAGCCGGACAGTTACACTGGCACTCGCAACGGCGCAAGCTCAGGTCCTTCGACACGCTCTCTCAGCGCCATAGTGAAGCAGCGCGGGTAAGCGAATCCCGCCAGGAGCAGAAGGAACAGGATGAACTTGCTGTGAAGAGTTTTCTCGACAAACCCATAATCATGGGCTGATCCCGCGCTCCACGACTGAAGAAGAATTGCGGTGGCGCCCCCGAGCGGATATTTCGCGCGGCAGTGGGTGCAGAACTACCGCCTCACTGCAGGTCTCCGGCGCGACGCCTCGGGCACGTTGTTTGCATGTTGATGAGTCGTGGAAAGTAACGCCTGCATTGCAGTTGGAGGTGGTGCTGATGCGAGCTGGCATGTCCTGCCGGCGTGATCTCGACACTTTGCTTCGTCTCGAACTGAAGGAGACATCTTGACTGACTTGCCAATTCCCGCAATTCTCCCTGCGGCTACTGCTACCCCTGCTCCGCGCTCGGCCGCGTCAACTTCGTCGTTGAAGGAAGTTGCAGCAACCGATGGCACGTCACAGGTGGCTCCCAGTTCGTTCCAGGAAGCATTGAAACAGGAACTGGAGTCCGGGCTGGATGGCTCAGTCTTGTCTCCATTTGCTACCGTGAGGATTGCAGACCCCAATGCGAGTCCCGAATCCCGTGACGATGCGGCACAGGCAATTGCTGCATCCGATGCACTGCCTGGACTTGTCCTTGTTGGCACGGTCATCGCTCCGCCGTCGCTCCCCGTCGCTCCCGTGCCACCACAGCCGAATGCCACGATGGATGCCGCGCGCACCGCTGCTGCGCTTGGACAAAATCCCGCTCCACTGAAGCTGATAAACCCATCGGCTGAGCCAGGGAGTCCAATCCAGCCAACGACTGGACAGCAATTGCCGGCGCCACCGAGTACGGCAAATTTTGCCGCCTCCGACAAGTTCCTGCCGGTAGCCGCAAGTGAGGCGCAGCGTGAAGTCCCATTGGATCCCAGCCTTCTGGAAAAGCCGAGGACAGTGCAGATCGCGCCCACCGTACTGCATTCTGACAGGGTACCGGAGCCGTTCTCGCCCGCTCCGACGACGACATTGAATGCACCGCTGGGGCAACGGGGCTGGGACCAGGGCTTGGGTGATCAACTGGTATGGATGGCTAGTCAGAAGCACCAGGTGGCGGAACTGCACCTCAACCCGCCCGACCTCGGGCCGTTGAAGATCAGGCTTACGCTAGACAACGACTCGGCAAGCGCGCAGTTCGTTTCCCACCACATAGCAGTGCGTGAGGCAATTGAGACTGCCATGCCGCGCCTGAAGGAAATGCTCGCCGATTGCGGCATTGCTCTTGGCAATACCAGTGTCAGCGCCGAGTCCTTCCATGAGCGGGCACAACAGGAGGCGCAGGCATACGCTGCACAGGCCGACGTCACCATACCGGGCACTGGCGTCATCAGCCGAGGTGTGCAACTATTGCACATGGCGCGCGGCTTGGTCGACACCTATGTCTGAGCTTGGCATCGGTGTCAAGCGCGCTACACAAACCGTCAAGCTGCCGGGCGTTCACTGATCTATTTGTTCAAGCGCGCAAACGGCGGATCGCCAATAATTAGCGCATTCCCTTCGACAAAGGCAGATCATGGCAAACAGCACTTCCAAGGACCCCAAAGCCGCGCCAAAAGATGAGGAGCCCGCGCCTGCCGCCCCAGGCAAGAAGCGCCTCATACTCATCATTGCTTTGGTGCTGGTGGTGGTGCTGGCTGGCGCCGGTGGTGCCTGGTATTTCCTCAAGAGTCCGCCCCCAGCAGCCGACGGCAAGCCGGATACATCCAAGACGGCCAAGCCGCCAGTGTTCGTCCCAATGGAGCCATTCACCGTCAACCTGCAACACGACGACCTGTCGCCTCAGTACCTGCAGGTCGGATTGTCGCTGAAGGTGGCTGACTCGGCCGTGGTCGACGCGCTCAAACTGCACATGCCCGAAATCCGCAACCGTGTCCTGCTCCTGCTGTCGAGCAAGAAGGCCAGCGACATCACCACGCTCGAAGGCAAGCAGGCCCTGAGTGCCGAACTCATGCACGAGATCAGCCAGCCTCTCGCGGGCAGCGCGCAGGCCAAGGGGGTTGAAAGCGTGCTGTTTACCTCCTTTGTCATCCAGTAATCACCAATGAGTCAGGACTTTCTCTCACAGGAGGAGGTCGACGCGCTATTGAAAGGCGTCACCGGAGAGCTGGACGAGGCGCCCCAGGAGGTCGACACTTCAAGCGTTCGCCCCTACAACCTGGCGACCCAGGAGCGCATCGTTCGCGGGCGCATGCCAACCCTGGAGGTCATCAACGAGCGCTTTGCGCGCCAACTGCGCGTTGGTCTGTTCAACTTCATGCGGCGTACGGCGGATATTTCCGTTGGACCGATCCGCATCGTCAAGTACAACCAGTTCATCCGCAACCTGGTGGTGCCGACCAACCTGAACCTGGTCCAGGCCAAGCCACTGCGCGGAACGGCCTTGTTCATTTTCGACCCAAACCTTGTGTTTCTGGTAGTGGACAACATGTTCGGCGGGGACGGCAGATTCCGCGCCCGAGTCGAGGGCCGTGATTTCACTCTCACGGAACAAAGGATTATCCAGCGCCTGCTCGGTGTTGTCTTTGAGGAGTATGAGAAATCCTGGAAACCGGTGTTCGAACTCAAATTCGAGTTTCTGCGGTCCGAGCTGAATACGCAGTTCGCCAACATCGCAACGCCGAACGAAGTGGTCGTGGTCACCACATTCAACATCGAGTTTGGCTCAACCGCCGGAGAATTCCACATCTGCATGCCTTACGCCATGATTGAACCAGTTCGCGACAAGCTCAACAACAGCATGCAGGGCGAACAGATGGTCGTGGACAGGCGCTGGCTGCGCTTGCTCGCGCAGCAGATTCAGATGGCCGAAGTCGAGCTCGTCGCGACTCTGGGGCAGACGGCGGTAACCTTTGACCAGATCCTGAAGATGAGGGCCGGTGACGTCATTGCCCTGGAAATACCAGAAGCCATTATTGCCGCTGTCGATGGGGTGCCGGTGATGGAATGCCGCTACGGACAGTTCAATGGCCAGTACGCGCTGAAAGTCGAAAAAATGCTGACCAGTTCTGCCACCGAATGAGAAGGAGATGAACATGGACGATGTCGAGCAGGAGACAGGTCAGATCAGCGCCGATGACTGGAGTGCGGCAATGCTGGAACAGGAAGCAGCGCCTTCACCGGCCAGTGCCGCCCCGCCCATCTTCGAGCAGTTTGCTGCAAGCGGCGGCAGCTCCGCCCAGCACACCGATCTTGATATGATCCTCGACATTCCGGTGCAACTTGAGGTTCAGTTGGGGCGCACCAAGATCGCGATCAAGAATCTCTTGCAACTGGCCCAGGGATCGGTGGTGGAACTTGACGGCATGGCCGGTGAGCCCATGCAGGTGCTGGTAAACGGTTGCCTCATCGCACAAGGTGAAGTAGTTGTCGTGAACGACAAGTTCGGTATCCGACTGACCGACATCATTACGCCATCCGAGCGCATTCGCAGGCTGAACCGGTAATCAACATGCTGCCTCTCGTGCGACTTATCGGAAGCCCGGTACGACGGGCCTGCATAGCTGTTTTCGGCTGTCTGCTGGATCTGCCGACAGCCGTCGCTACCACCACTGCCGCCGCGACAGCGCCAGCCGGCACTGCAGCCGGCGTATCCGCGGGTGGCATTTTCCAAGTGGCGCTTGGGCTGGGGGCCGTTCTGATTCTGGTGGGTGCTTCCGCCTGGCTGCTGAAGCGCTTTTCCGGCATCCCGAGTTCCGCTTCCGGCCTGATTCGCATCATCGGCGGCACCGCTGTGGGCCAGCGCGAGCGTATCATCTTGGTGGAGATCGCCGATACTTGGCTAGTTGTCGGCATCGCTCCTGGCCAAATGCGTACCCTGCACACGATGCCAAAGGCGGAATCGGTCGTCACACCGGACGCGCAAGCACCATCCGACAACAATTTTGCGAGCTGGCTGCATCGCGTAACGGAGAGGCGCACGCGTGCTTAGCCAAGTGCTGAACCCCGCGAATTGCCATATCAGGGCCAATGTGCTTCGCTGCTGCGCCCTGCTCTGCCTGCTGGTCACGATGCCGGCGATGGCCCAAGACCTGTCGCTGCCCGCGCTCAGCAGCAAACCAGGTCCCGGTGGTGGCCAGACCTATACGCTCAGCGTGCAGACGCTGCTTATGCTCACCGCGCTTTCGTTTCTACCGTCAGTCCTGCTGCTGATGACCAGCTTTACCCGCATCGTCATCGTGCTCTCGCTCTTGCGCCACGCACTCGGGCTACAGTCCACACCTTCCAACCAGGTTGTGATCGGTCTGTCACTGTTCCTGACTCTGTTCGTGATGTCGCCGGTGCTCGACCGCATCTATACCGAGGCGTACCAACCACTCGCCGAAAACAAGATTGAATTTGTTGAGGCGTTAGACAGGGGTGCGGCACCGCTACACGCGTTCATGCTGCGCCAGACGCGGGAAACGGACCTCGCACTGTTCGCCCGGATCGCCAACCAGCCGTCGCTGGCGACGCCATCGCAGGTGCCACTCAAGATCCTGATTCCGGCCTATGTCACCAGCGAACTTAAGACCGCGTTCCAGATCGGCTTCCTGGTGTTCCTCCCGTTCATGATCATTGACATGGTCGTGGCCAGCGTATTGATGTCGATGGGCATGATGATGATGTCACCGGCGACCATCTCGCTGCCATTCAAGATCATGTTGTTCGTGCTTGCCGATGGCTGGAACCTGCTGATCGGCTCGCTGGTCCAGAGCTTCCATACCTGACATGACGCCGGAAAGCGTCCTCTGGATCGCGCAGCATGCGCTGGAGATCACCTTGCTGATGTCGGCACCGCCTCTCTTGGCAGCCCTGCTCACCGGCCTTCTGGTAAGCGTGTTCCAGGCCGCCACACAGATCAACGAAATGACCCTGTCGTTCATCCCCAAACTGCTGGCTATCTTCGGCGCGCTGGTGCTTTTCGGCCCATGGATGCTGGCACTCCTGCTCGACTACATTCGCGATCTGTTCACCGGCATTCCCGGCATGATCGGTTGAACACCGATCAACGCCCTTCGGCATGATCAGCGTCACCACCGAACAACTCAATGTCTGGTTAGCCGCCTTTTTCTGGCCGCTGGCTCGCATCTTGGCCCTTATCGCCAGCGCCCCGGTAATCGGCAATCCCAGTGTCCCGGCACGGGTGAAGGTCGGGCTGGCGATATTTGTCACGCTTCTGGTGGCGCCCTTGCTACCCGCCCCCCCCAGCACTGATCCAGCATCGGCCAGCGGACTCCTCATCCTGGCGCAACAGATCCTGATTGGCCTCGCCATGGGCTTCACCTTGAGAATAGTGATTCACTCGGCAGAAATGGCCGGCGAGTTGATCGGTCTGCAGATGGGCCTGGGCTTTGCTACCCTTTACGATGCGTCGGTACCCGGAATGATACCGGTGATCGGGCAATACCTGGGCATCGTCATCAGCCTGGCATTGCTTGCGGTCGACGGCCATCTGCTGATGCTTTCGGCGTTGGTTGAGAGTTTCCACGTGTTGCCAATTGCTCCCCTTTCGGCCCCTTCCGGACTACGCGCCGTGGCTGAGTGGGGCGGCAAGATCTTTTCCTATAGCCTGGCTCTGTCTCTACCCTTGCTGGCGGCACTACTGATCACCAACCTCGCTCTGGGAGTACTCACCCGCGCCGCGCCGCAGCTTAATATCTTTGCTGTGGGATTTCCGCTCACAATCCTGATGGGAATCCTTATGCTAACGCTCTCATTCAGGTATTTCGCGCCCGCCTTCGAGCGCATGTTGATGGCGGGCTTCACGGCAATCTTGCAAGTCGCTACCGCACTGCGCTAGGGATTCAGTCAAATCACTACCGGCGCGTCACTCGCTACGCCTGCCACAATGAGGATGGCGCGTTGTATTTGATCAAGCGCCGCCGACATTGCCGCGATCGCCGTGACAGGCCATGCTGACCCAGTTCATAGGTAATCGAAGAGAGACATCCCGGCAATTCTTGCGAATGATTTCTGCGCCGCCTCGAGATTTGCCTGCTGCTGGATCAACTCCGATGATGCCTTGGCGTAGTCGAGATCCTGCAGACGAGACAGCGTCTGGCTGTATTGCAACGCAAGATCTTCCTCGCTACTCTTCGCCGAATCGAGTTCCTTCAAGCGGGAACCGGCCGACGCGCGGATCGTGAGAACGTTGTCCATTGCGTTGTCAAGGTTGCGCTGTGCCCCGACCAGGCCGTTGGTCAGCGCAGCGCCACCGGAGGAAGACTCCAGCAAACTCGCGAGGTTATCGATGGTCTTGAAGACATCCTGATTCGTGCTCGCATTGATCGTGAAACTGTCACCATTCCCTGGAGTGCCTGCGATCGCCACCTGGGCGCCAAAGTCGAAGGTGGGCGGCCCAACCTGACTGAAAGCGATAGCGCTACCGCTGGCATAGGTTCGCGGATAAGGCGGCGCTGCCGGCGCAACTCCGGTCAGCAGCGAATTTCCGGAGACGTTGTCGATGATGTCGTACGTGGTCGCCCCACCACTCACGGCAAACCTGACCGTGTAATCCTTGCTGTTTCCAGCGACATTCCATTTGGCGGGATCGAGCACGATGCCGGCGTCGATCACAGCGGTGCCGGTATTGGCGCTTGACGCCCCCGTGGCGAACGTGCCATTGCCGGTGAGAATACGTTGAAACACATCGACGCCTGCGTCGCTTACGGCAATCCGCCGCGAGGCGCTCACCTGAATCAGGCGCTGCCCCTGGTCACCGTTGTAGACAACCGTTCCCGGTGCTGACTCGTTGAATGGTCGGGTTCCGCCCTGGTAACCGGAGAACACATACTGACCTCCGCCATCAACGCTGTTGGCCAACCCGAGCAGTTCCTGATACCGGCCACGCAGGTCGTTGGCGAGAATGGCACGGTCTCCCTGGCTCAGTACCGGGTTGCCGGCATTGACCGCGATATCCCTGACATCCTGCAACAGCCTCGAGATGCTGCCCAGTGCGGATTCTTCCAATGCCAGACCATCGTTTGCCGTACCAATATTCACCCCATACTGTTCGTTAAGCGCCTGCGGCTGTTTTACTTCGAGGACGCGCGCCGCGGCAACTGGATCGTCGGCCGGAGTCAGGATTCGTCGGCCGCTGGCAATCTGCTGCTGAACCTGTAGCAAGCTTTCGGTCTGCCGCTGCATTGCGGCTATACCAGAATCATACATGGTGCTACTGCTGATGCGCATGAGCCGCTCCTATCTCCCCAAGTCCAGCAACGTCTGAAACAGCGTGCCGGCAATCTGTATCATCTTGCCCGAAGCCTGATAGGCCTGCTGATAGCGCAGAAGGTTAGCCGCTTCCTCATCGAGGTTAACCCCGGAAACCGACTGCTGTGCCTGCCGGGTCTGGGCAATGACGGTTTTTTGCGCTTTCGAGGTCACCTCGATCTGCCGCGCCGTATTGCCAACTTCACTCACCAGTTGGCTGTAAGCGCTCTGGAACGACGCCGTCGACTGGCTACCGACAATACTTGCGTTCTTGCCGAGGGTATTGGCGGTCTGTAGCGCCCCGAGGGCAAGCGCGTTGCGATTGTCGGCAACACCGTTAATGTTGCGGTCAACCGTAAATTTATCGCCATTCCCCGGCGCGCCGGCAATGGTGAAAGTGATACCGTTGAAACTGATGCTATTGCCCGGCGTATAGGCAAAGGGACCTGCCGCAGGCACCGCGCCACTCACTGCGAACTGGCCAAGCGCGGCATTGAAGGTCAGCGTTATGGTTCCGGGCAGTGGCAGGTTGGCGACACTTGTGACGCTGCCTGCAGAAATGGTTCCGTTGCCGCTGTTGCCAAGCGCAGCCGCGGTGCGGATGGGCGCAGCTGCGGCAACGCGCGCAGGATCCGTCACGGCGACGCCGAAGTTGCTCGCCCCCAGACGGGTCGGCTCGACCAGCCAGTTGTCGTTGAGGCTGGCCCCAGCCGATATGGTCAGAGTCACTCCGTCCGCATTGAAGCTGTAGGGATAACCGGCAGTCGGGAACGTGATTGCGGTGGTCACCCCATCGGAGATCCGGGTCAGCAGGAAATTTTCGTTGGGCCCGGCAACACCATTGTATTGAAGCCGATAGTCGCTGGTCGTCAGGGCGCTGACGTCCTGCAACACTGCCGTTACGCCAGCGGTACCCGCGTTGTTCGAACTCGCCAGCGCCACGGGGTTGCCAACCGCAAAAAAGGTCCCGCCCAACGCACCGTTCAGGTCCTGCCCGAGCGCATGCTGAGCGTTGAATGTCTGCGCCAGCCCCATCGCCACCCGTCCGAGTCCGTTCTGCACTGCGTCCAGCGTATTTGCACGGAAGCTGACCAATCCGCCCAGCCGCCCACCCTGGATGCTGGCCGGATTGAGCAGTACGGTCGAGGCGCCGCTCTGGTAACCGACCTCGAGGCGCTGCGGATCCTCCGGCGATGGCGCAGCCATGAGTGCGAAGGTTTGGCTGCCGATGACAACCGGCTGGCCAGTGCCCACAAAAACGCTATAGCTGCCGTTGTCATCCTTGACCACCGAAGCACGGATTTCCTGGTTGAGGGCCGCCACCAGCGCATCGCGCTGATCACGCAGATCGTTCGCCGGTTGTTGCGCCGTTGCGCTCTCGGCCACCAGGATGTTGTGGTTGAGGCTAGCGATCTGCTGGGCGTAGGCGTTGATCGAAGCGATGCTGCTCACGATCTCCGAGTTGATACCGGTGCGCACTTGAGCAATTTGTTGATCGAAATCCTGGAGGCGCCCGCTAAGCGCATTTGCCGATGACAGCAGCGCTTGGCGCGACGGCACAGATTCCGGATGCGCGGCGACATCCGCCACTCCGCTAAAAAATTCTTGTAGCGTGGGCGCCAATCCCGTGCTCGGATCGCCCAGCATATTGGCGAGTTGCGCTATCTGGGCGTTATACGCATCAAGTTGGCTGCCCTGGGTCTCAGCCAGTGTAAGCTGATTGGTCAGCACATCGCTGTAGAGGCGTCTTACCGTAGTGACCTCCACACCGTTTCCGAGGAAACCCGCGCCGGTGAATTGCGGAAGGTTGCTCACCTGAACGACCTGCTGGCGGCTGAATCCGGCGGTCGAGGCATTGCTGATGTTATGCCCCGTCGTGACCAATCCAGCTTGCGCCGCATTCATCCCGCTGACGCCAATGCCAAAAACACTCATTCCCATCTAGATCGTCCTCATCTTGGCGATGCCTCGGGGCCATGAATAGATCCGTCACACCGGCGATGGGCGGTTTCCAGCAATTGCACAGACTGGATTCGAACGCCTTCCGGAAGGACAGATTCACACATGATCAGTACCTCACTAGTCAACATTAGCGACAGATCCAGCGAAGTATTGAGCAAAATCTATGCACGATCCATGCCAGATGCGCATCAAGCCATGAGTGTCTGCCGCATGCGCGCGCCGTTCAGAATACTCGTCAGCTTTTCCGCGTACTGCGGGTCGGTCGCATAACCCGCTCTCTGCAGCCCCTGGGCAAAACCGGCGCTGTCGGTTTGCTTCAGCACCGAGGCGTAGCGCCGGTTACCTTGCATCAGGCTGGCGTAGTCCTGAAATGCCTCGGCATAGGATGCATAGGCACGAAACTTTTGCAGCACCTTGCGCGGTGCACCGTCGATATACTCGGTGGTCATCACCTCGACACTACGGCCACCCCAGTTGCTCCCAGCCTTGATGCCGAACAAGTTGAAACTTTGGCTGCCATCGGCGGCACGAATCTCATGCTTGCCCCAGCCGCTCTCGAGTGCTGCCTGCCCGAGCAGGAAGCGGGCCGGAATACCAGTCGCGTTGCTCACCTCGACAGCGTAGTCTTTCATGCGTGCAAGAAAGTCCTGGCCGCGGCGCTCTGCTTCGGTCTTGACGCCACCGGATTTTGACTCGGTGACAGGCTTGGGCGTCGTCACGGTGGGTGCTGTTGCGCCTGTCGCCTGTGCAGGCGGCTCAACCCCGGCAACTGCTGCGCGGTTCCGCATCAGTTGCCGGAACATGACGTCGCCGAGACCGATGCCCTTGGTCGACAGGCTTTGCGCCATCTGCTGATCGAGCATCGAGGTATAGGCGCGAGTCTGGTCGCTATCCATCAGGCCATCCTGTGGCGTGGCGTCGCGCATGCTTTTCAGCAGCGTGTGCAGGAACACCGACTCGAACTGCTGCGACACGGCCTTGAGCGCCTGATCCGGATTCTGCTTCGCTTGCAGCCGCAGCGCATCCAGACCGCGCCCATCAAGTGCAAGTCTGCCCTGAACGTTGTTGGCTTGAATCATCGTAGCTCTACCCCTTCCTTGGATTCCATCACTGACGCTTGCCGCCTATCAAATGACTTCCAGCTCGGCGCGCAGGGCACCCGCCGCTTTCATCGCTTGCAGTATCGACTGCAAATCCTGCGGCGTGGCACCCAGTGAATTGAGTGCCTTGACCACCTCGCCGAGGGAAACGCTCTGCTTGACGATGGTAAGTCCTCCCTTGTCGGTCCGGACATCGAGCTGTGCACTCTCTGTCACGACTGTCTGCCCTCTTGACAGTGACCCAGGCTGGCTGATCACCGGTTCGCTTCTGACTTCCACCGTCAGATTGCCGTGCGCGACGGCGCACTGCTCCACCATTACCGTCTGATTCATGACGACCGAACCGGTGCGCGCATTGACGATCACCTTGGCGCTAGCCTGGGTAGGTGTCACTTCCAGACTCTCGATCCTGGCCAGAAACATCACCCGCTCATCCGCCGAGAGTGGTGCGCGAACCTTGATCTGGCGTCCATCTACCGCCTCCGCGGTGCCTGCAAAGATCCGTGCATTGATGACGTCGACGATCCGCTTCGCAGTCCCGAAGTCAGTGGAGTTGAGTTCCAGATTGACATACTCTCCCTGACCGAGTTCTGTCGGGACGCTGCGCTCGACCGTGGCGCCGGCGCTGATCCGTCCCACGTTCAAGTGATTGACCTGTACGCTGCTGCTGCCACTCGCCGAACTCGCGCCGACACCACCGACCAGGACATTGCCTTGCGCCACGGCGTAGATTTCACCATCGGCACCCCTGAGCGGCGTCATCAGCAGGGTACCGCCGCGCAGGCTCTTGGCATTGCCCATCGAGGATGTCGTGACGTCGATGGTCTGCCCAGGGCGAGCGAATGCCGGCAGGCTCGCGGTTACCATTACTGCAGCAATGTTTTTCAACTGCAGGCTGGTTCCGACGGGCAGGCTGATCCCCAGTCCCGTCAGCATGTTGATCACGGTTTGCACCGTGAACGGCGTCTGCGTAGTCTGGTCGCCACTTCCGTCGAGGCCAACCACCAAGCCGTGGCCGATTAACTGATTGCCGCGCACGCCCTGGATCGAAACGAGATCCTTGATGCGCTCCGCCTGGGCAGTGCCAGCGATGCACAGCATCAGTAACAACGCAACTGAGCATTTCTTGCAGCGATTCATGATGAGCACTCTGTCTTGAATGGAAGAATAGCTAGAACGGCAGGACCGACAGGAAGAAGCGCGACAGCCAACCCATGGTCTGCGCCTCATCTACGTAGCCGTTGCCGCGGTATTCCAGGCGCGCATCGGCCACCCGAGTCGAAGATATCGCATTGGCAGCCGTAAGCCAGAGCGGGTTTACGACCCCGGAAAAGCGCACGAACTCCGAACCCTGGTTGATGCCGATCTGTTTCTCTCCACTGACCAGCAGATTGCCGTTAGGCAACACTTCAATCACCGTCACCGTGATGATGCCTGTAAAGGCATTGTTGCTGGCGCTATCGCCCTTGCCGGCGAAGGTGCCGGCCGACTTGGCCGCCAAGGTCGCATCGACCCTGCTGACGCCCGATGACTCGGCAGCAAGGGACAGGTTGTTGGTGCCGTTTCGCGAAGCGCTGCTGCCTGACTTTTTGCTGGCGGCCGTCGTTTCGTTGATATTGATGGTCAGGATGTCACCGACAGCATTCGCGCGCCTGTCCTCGAATAGGCGATTGGCGCGGTAGCTGGCCTGGCCGGCCCAACGAGGCTCCTGGAAGATCGCACCATTGATCGGAGGCTGGTTGGGTGGGGGCCCCGGAAGTGCAGTCATCGGCTGGTGAACATTAATCGGCGGCGGGATCGCACAGGCCGTGAGCAGCAACAAGCCCATGGCCGCCAACGCACCACACAGCCAGCGTCGACTAATGATCGCGTCGGTCATCTTGGCGCACCTCCTTAGAGTTGGCCCAGTCGTGCCAGCATCTCATCGGCAGTCTTGATGACCCGAGAATTCATCTCATAGGTGCGCTGGGTCTGGATCATGAGGACGAGTTCTTCCACAACATTGACATTGGAATTTTCGAGCGCGCCCGCGACAAGAATTCCCAACCCGTTGGTTCCCGGGGTGTTCACGCTGGGCGTTCCCGAAGATGCCGTCTCCAGATAAAGATTCTGGCCTATGCTTTGCAAGCCGACGGGATTGATGAAATTCGCCAGTTGTATCGTCCCGACCTGTGTCGTGCTCGCTGTGCCCGGCTGCTGCACCGAGACGATCCCGTCCTGGCCGATGGTGACACTGAGCGAATTGGCGGGAATCGTGATCTGCGGCTGAATGGGAAAGCCGTTCGCCGTCACCATCACGCCCTGGCTGTCGATCTGGAAAGCGCCATCGCGGGAATAAGCGGTAGTCCCGTCGGGCTGCAGCACTTGGAAAAAGCCATTCCCCTGAATTTCCACGTCGAGCGCATTGCCGGTCTGTTGGATCGTGCCCTGGTTGAAATTCTTGACGGTGGACACCAGACGAACACCGGTTCCCATCAGCAGTCCCGCGGAAAGCTGCGTCTGCTGCGAAGACTGGGCACCAGGCTGGCGCACCACCTGATAAAGCAAGTCTTCGAACACCGCGCGCGAACGCTTGAAGGCGTTGGTGCTGACGTTGGCGAGATTGTTGGCGATGACATCGAGTTGTACCTGCTGCGCCTCAAGCCCGGTCTTGCCAATCCACAATGACTGAATCATGATCTTTCCCCCGAAGAAGTCGCCCTCTGCCTCCGGAGTGCGGACGGCGACGACACTGGTTTGTCTGGATTGGTCTTGGCGACGCTCATGACCTGATGTTGAGGATCTGGCTGGCTTGAGTCGCGTTCTTCTGGGCGTTGTTGAGCAACTGCATCTGAATGTCGAACTGCCGCGCCAGACTGATCATGCTCATCATCTCCTCGACCGCACTCACATTGCTTCCTTCGAGCGCACGCCCTGCGAGGGCGACCGCGGGGTCGGCCGGTGCGTTGCCACCCTGGCCCAGGCGGAACAAACCGTCACCCCCACGCACCAGCTGCTTCTCATCCGGATTGACCAGTTTGATCCGACCAACCTCGTTGACCGATGTTGGCGGCGGAATGATCGAAACCACCGACACCGTACCGTCCCTGGCGATGCTGACGTTCGAGTCCGGCGGAATCGAGATCGGACCTCCATCGCCAAGGACATTGAGGCCGCTCCGCGTCTGCAAGAGTCCGTTCGTGCTGACCTGAAGGCTGCCGCTACGGGTGTAAGCTTCTTTGCCATCACTGCCTTGCACCGCAATCCAGCCCGCTCCCTGCACCGCGACATCGAGGTCACGCCCCGTAGTTTGCACGGGACCCGCCCCAAAGTTCGATCCTGTCGTCGAATCAACCACGAAGGTGCGCGTCGGCAGACCTTCGCCAACGACCGGCACGGCACGGAACGCAGTCTCCACCGCGCGATAGCCAGTGGTGGAAACATTGGCCAGATTTTGCGCGACATTCCCCTGCCGGCTGAGCAGGTACTTGGCGCCGGTCATGGCGACGTAGATCACGCGGTCCAATTTCGCGCCTCCTTGACTGCAGACAGGGCCGGCAAAGCCGCTCTCACGATTCCGCCTTATTTCAGATTGACCAGGGTCTGCAATACCTGGTCCTGCGTCTTGATCGTTTGGGCGTTGGCTTGGTACACGCGCTGCGCGGTAATCATATTCACCAGTTCGGCAGTCAGATCGACATTGGAGTCCTCTTTCGCAGCGGACTGCAGTGAGCCCAGACTGGCCGTACCCGGAGCACCTGTAAGCGGCGAGCCTGAACTGGGAGACTCCGCGAACATGCTGTCTCCGAGAGGTATGAGCCCCTGCGTATTGGCGAAATTCGTAAGCGCGATCTGTCCGAGCTGTTGCGTCTGCCCATTGGTGTAGCGGCCGAGGATGATGCCATCGGCACCGATGCTGTAGCCACTCAGTTGCCCCGATGCGTAGCCGTCCTGAGCCAGTGAGTTGACGCCGAAGGCCGAACCGAACTGCGTCATCTTGCTGAAGTCCATCGTGATCGAGAGCGGCGCAGCCCCATTCGTGAGCGCTGCGGTCTTGAGCGGATTGGTGGCGCCCAAAAAACCGCCGCTGCTGTTAAATGTCAAGGTGCTTACGCCAGCACCGTTGGCGGCGGCACCGTCGATATAGGTATTGACGACCCAGGTGTTCGCGGCCGCCTTGTTGAAATAGAAAGTCATCGTGTGGGACTGACCCAGGGTGTCGTAGCAACTCGATGCTGTGGAAAAATTGAAGGTGGCTGGATTCGTCGCAAGAAAGCCTGCCGGCGGCAGTATCGGGTCGCTGGAGGCCAGATTCGCTCCGACCGAGGCGTTGGCTGTGGTGCTAGGCAGCAGGTCGGCGGCGGACAACTGCAAATTCCCCACGACGCCGGGCACGATGACACCGTTGACGGCCTGAAAACCGGTCAGGTTCTGGCCGTTGACGCCAATGATGTAGCCGTCCTTGTCCAGCGAAAACCCGCCGTTGCGGGTATAGGTGATTGCACCACCATCGCTCATGCGGTAAAGGCCCTTGCCGTTGATGGCAACGTCGAGGGTGTTGTTGGTGACGGTAATGTTCCCCTGCGTGAACTGTTGCGTTACCCCGCTTATTTGCGTGCCAATGCCGACTTGAGTGCGGCTCCCGCCGCCGTTCGAAGCCGCAAAGACGTCAGCGAACTGCGCCACAGCCTGCTTGAAGCCGGTGGTGCCGGAATTGGCAACGTTGTTCCCAATCACGTCGAGATTCTTTGCCGCTGCATTGAGGCCGCTCAATCCTTGCTGAAAGCTCATTTCGTTTCTCCTTGCTTGAACCTGTTACGACCCCAGATAAAAAACCTCATGCTGGAATGATTCAGGATCTCTCCTGGTCATTCCGGAGCCCATGAATCACCGGATCTGCTTGACATCAGACAATGCGACCGCTCCCATGCCATTCACGTTCAGCAACACGCCGGTCTTGCCCTGCATGACACCAGCGACCAGACCGAGTGCGAGCGCCGTGGCGTCGATCTTCTTGCCGCCCTGGGCAGCTTCGACGGCAAAACTGTAATTGCCGGGAACAGCACTCGCTCCGCTGTCGACCACGCCGTCCCATTGAAAGCTGACCACGCCGGCCGGCTGGGGTCCGAGATCAACCGTGTGCACCACCTGGCCGGAGCCATCCTTGATCGAAATCGACACCCTGTCCGCTGCCTGAAGTAGCTCCAGCCCGCCGGCGGCCGCCCCATTTTGCAGTTGCAGCGTGCTTCCGGGTACAAGTACGCGGTGGCCGACCATGGCTGTTGCCTGCAGCGACTGGTTGGCACTGAAGGCCGTCGCCATTTCCTGCATGGTGCTGTTAAGCTTGTCGATGCCGGTCACCGTACTGATCTGTGCCATCTGCGAGGTGATCTCTGCGTTATCCATAGGATTGAGCGGATCCTGGTTCTTCAGTTGCGTCACCAGCAGCTTGAGAAACCGGTCCTCCGCCCCTTCGCTACCGGTCGCGCTCAGGGTGCTCTGCACTGCCTTTGCCGCAACCGCGCCTGCAATACTGCTCACAGCACCCATTTTTCAGCCCTCCGTGTCGGTTGCATCATCAGATCACCTGCCATGAGCCTGCTCTTCATTGCCCAAGGGTCAGCGTCTTGAGCGCCAACGCCTTGGCAGTGTTGAGCATCTCGACGTTGTTCTGATAGGAACGCGACGCTCCTATCATGTTTACCATTTCCTCGACCACGTTGACGTTGGGCATGGCGACATAACCCTGCGCATCGGCGAGAGGGCTCTTGGGGTCATACACCAGCTTGGCAGGCGAGCTATCCTCAAACACACCGGCGACTCTGACGCCACTGCCGACGCGGCCACCGAGAGCCAGTTCACTGAAGACCACCTGCTTGGGGCGATACGGCAGGCCGTTGGCGCTGGTGGCGCTGTCGGCGTTGGCCAGATTGCTGGCGACCACATTGAGCCGCTGTGACTGAGCGGTCATGGCAGAACCTGCGATCTCAAACACGTTCATCAAGGACATGAGCATTACCCCTGGAGTGCAGCCAGCATCAGCTTGATCTGGCCGCCGAGAAACGTAAGGTTAGCGTCGTAATGCACGGCGTTATCGGCAAAACGGTTGCGTTCCACGTCCATGTCGACCGTATTGCCATCGATGCTCGGTTGCTGTGGAGTGCGATAGAGAACTGTGGCAGGTTCATTCTGGAATGCTGCACCGAGATGCCTGTCGCTGGTAGTGCGCAGGGGGGGTACCGAGCGTCCTGTCGTAGCACGACTCAGCGCAGCAACGAAATCAATGTCGCGCGCCTTGAAGCCCGGCGTGTCCGCATTCGCGATATTGGAAGCGAGCAGCTGCTGGCGAAAGGCGCGCAGGTTTAGCGCGTTTTGCTGGAACTGGAACAGCTTGTCGAGTGATTCAATCATGGTCGCTTTGAGTGTGTCGTTCTCAATCTGGATAAGCACCAAACATGCCAGCAATGTTGCCCCCTCTTTATCGAGAGCAGCGCCCGGATCAACCACAAGAAAATGACGCATTTTGGAGCCTGGCCTTGACGCGGCGGCAATTTTTGCCGCTTGCGGCAAGAATGAGATTCCAACTTCCATCACAGACCAGCCTGCGGCCCCGCCGAGTGCGCCAATCTCAGAACATCGTTCCGGACTCGGCAGACGCCAACTGGCGAGTTACTAGAGAACAGCGGCGCTGATTGCGCACTTCGCGAACATCGACCAAACTACAATGAAAACGCGAATACCCGCACAATGGCTATCCTGACAATCAAGCGAACCTTAATGACTATTCGCACTCTCGTTCTTGCCGTCCTGCTCCTCGGCAGTATCGAGCTATGTCACGCGTCGAGCGAGAAGCAGCAGCCAGCGCAGATACAAAAGGCTGTGGAAGATCTGGTGCGGCAACAAACCGCCGGACTGCCAGGCAGGGTGAGTTTTACGGTGGGCGCCATCGACACTCGCCTCAACCTGCCCGCCTGTCACGCACCGGAAGCCTTCGTTCCCCCAGGTGCCCGACTTTGGGGGAATGTCAGCGTTGGCGTGCGCTGCAGCGGAAACGAGCCATGGACCATTTACGTTCCGGTCTCGGTAAGAATTCTGACAGGCGTTGTCGTCGCAGCAAATGGCTTGGTGCAAGGCCGCTCGATCGAACTCGGCGATCTGGCAATACAGGAGGCCGATCTGGGCCAACTTCCCGGGGGAATCGTCACCGAGCCAAGCCAGG
Source organism: Azonexus sp. (assembly GCA_040275885.1). Lineage (GTDB taxonomy): Bacteria > Pseudomonadota > Gammaproteobacteria > Burkholderiales > Rhodocyclaceae > Azonexus. The sequence continues at coordinate 51,223 of JBEOKN010000047.1, forward strand.
CAGTCGGCCGCATCGCCACCATCAGCGTTGGAGCCGGACAGCCACTGCGACAGGACTGGTTGCGCTCACCCCTTGTTATCCGGCAGGGGCAGTCGGTAACCCTGCGCTCGCAAGGCAGAGGATTCAAGGTAAGCGCAGAAGGCAAGGCCGTGACGAATGCCGCCGAGGGCCAAATTGTGCAAGTGCGCACATCGTCGGGACGCACCATCAACGGTATTGCCCGCCTTGGTGGGATAGTCGAAGTCGAACAATCGCAATGAGTCGGGCAAGGGCGTGCCCTTCAATACTCCGCCGATCCGCTGGCACACCGCAGCATTGCGTCGACGACCAGAAAATGTAAAGATTCGAGTCACAAGGGGCTAATGTTTCGAGCCAACATGCCGTTAAAGAGGCATATAGCAGTAGCCTAAGGGAACCATCATGAAAATCGACTCAATCAAACTTGGCAGCGGTGCGGTCAGCGGTGGGGCGAATCTCCGTACTAAAGAAGCGACCAGTACGGGCAACTCCAGCGGGGGTGACCGTGTCGAATTGAGCCCACTTGCTGCGAAGTTGCAATCAATCGAAGCCAGCATGTCGAATACCCCTGTTGTGGATAGCGCACGGGTGGCCGAAATCCGGTTGGCAATTGCCGAAGGACGTTTCAACGTCAATCCGGATATGGTGGCGGATCGCCTGCTGCAAGCCGCACGCGAGTTGCTTGGTTCAAGACTGGTCTGATGTTGCGCCTAGAAAGCCAAGAATCCGAAGTGGTGGCATCTGCCGCTGCTTTCTTGGTCGTATTGCAGACAGAACGAGACGCCCTCAACGAATTTGTCGCTCTGCTACGCGCCGAGCAGGCGCTTCTGATCGGCGGCGATGCCGATGGTCTCATTGCGCTGGCAAACGAAAAGACCGAAAAAATGGATGTACTGGCGCTGATGGGCAGACAACGCAGTCACCATCTGGCAACGCAGAATCTCTCCAGCAACGCTGAGGGTATGGAAGCCTGGCTTGAACTCAATCCTGGGTTTGCCGCAAGGGCAAACAAGGTTTGGCGAGAACTCGTGGCGCAGGCTGAGACTGCGCGGGAGTTGAACCAGAGCAACGGCGTCCTTATTGAAGGCAGGTTGCAACAAAACCGCTTGAAGCTGGCGGTGCTGCAGACCTCGGCTGCTTCCGAAGGCGTCTACCGTTCTGACGGGCAGTTGCGCCCGTTGCGTGGGGCACGACCGCCGATCGCAATCTAGCCGCGCCCGTTGCTGCGGCGATGGGGCCAGTTTGGGTGCCCTACTGTAATGGTGTCGCCCCCTCCAGCGGAATATCGATTACCTTGCCCGGTGTTTCGGCCAATATCATTACTGTTACCCGGCGATTGCGCGCCCGACCTTCCGGGGTCTCGTTCCCCGTTGCTGGGCGGTTGGGGCCGTAACCGATCACGCTGAGCCGCTGCTCGGCGACCCCATTTTCGCTAAAGAGTCGCACAACGCTACTGGCGCGAGCTGCCGACAATTCCCAATTGGAAGGAAAGAGGGCGGTACTGATCGGCACGTCGTCAGTGTAACCCTCAACCTGAATCCCCTGCCCTGTTGGTGCCAATACCTTGGCGACCTGTTGCAGCGCCCGCCCAGACTCGGGACGCAATTGCGCCTGTCCCGAAGCAAACAATACGCTCGCATTGATCTCGACGGAAATGCCCCGATTGCTCTGGGTCACCTTCACCTGACCGTCACGTACCAGCGAATCAAGAATCTTGAGTATGTCCTGGGCGATGCCGCGCATCTGTTCGCGCTGGATGCCCGGAAGCTCGGCTGGTTTGACAGTTTCGAAGGCCGGTTGCACGTCTTCCCTAAGGGTCGGTTCCTGCACCTGCGGTTCCTGCGGCGGTGGTTCGTGCACCTGCGGTTCCTGCACCTGCGGTTCCTGCGGCGCGAGAGCCGAAGGTATCCGCTCAGGGGCGCTGCCGCCAAAAGCGCTGCCCAGTGACTCGCTGAGCACACGATACTTACCCTCGCTCACCGTCGACAACGCATACATAACGACGAAAAAACCGAACAGCAAAGTAATAAAATCGGCATAGGACACGAGCCAGCGTTCGTGATTGTCTGACTGCCTCTGATCGAGATACTTTCGCCTGCGGCGCATGTTCGGGTAAGCCTGTCCGTATCGAGTGCGTGCTCAGGGGCCGCTGGCGTCAAACCGCTGGTCAGCGACATAGCCGAGAAGGCGAATTTCGATCATGCGCGTATGTTCACCGTTGGCGATTGAAACCAGGCCCTCGAGCAGAATTTCGTGCAGCAGAACCTGCCCCGCAATCAGCACCTTCAGCTTGTTCGCCACTGGCAGGAACACCAGGTTTGCAAGACCAACGCCATAGATAGTGGCCACAAAAGCAACCGCGATGCCACTGCCCAGCCGCGCCGGGTCGGACAGATTCTCCATCACATGGATCAGCCCCAGAACCGCTCCGAGTATCCCTATGGTCGGCGCATACCCCCCGGCAGCTTCCCAGATTCGCGCCGCCTGCCGATAATATTCCTCGAAGGTCATGATCTCCACCTCCATGACATCGCGCAGCGTCTCTGCTTCAGCGCCATCCACCAGCAGTTGCAAACCTTTGCGGACAAACCCGTCGGTCGCCATGCCTGCCTGCTGATCGAGCGCAAGCAATCCCGCTTTGCGCGCCGAGGCGCTCCAGCGTACAACGTCATTTATCACCTGCCGTGGCTCGAATTTTGGTGGCATGACCACCCATTTCGCCATTTTTATGCCGCGCACGAACACGCGCACCGGACTTTGCACCATGACCGCACCCGCGGTTCCGCAAAACACTATCAGAAAGGCCGCGGTCTGCAGCATCGAGCCGATGTACCCGCCCTCGATGAGTTGTCCCCCGATAATCCCTATGAGGGCAATCAAAATGCCGATGATGCTGCCGAAATCCACCGCTTAAAGGGACCTGAGCTGACTGCGCAAGCGAGCGATCGCCTGGCTATGCAGTTGACAAATGCGCGATTCGCTCACGCCCAGAGTCTCGCCGATCTCGCGATAATTGAGCTCTTCTTCGTAGTACAAGCCCATCACCACTTTCTCCCTCTCAGGCAGACTCTCGATTCCCTTCACCAATCGTTCGCGCAGCTTTCGGTCCAGCAACGCGTCGAGCGGGCCGGCGCCACCGTCTTCGCAATGGCGCTCAAGATAATCGCTCCCGTCTTCGGATTCCAAGTCCTCGAACGAAATCAACTGGTAGCCGCGGGCATCCTGAAGCATCCTCTGGTAGTCGGCGAGCGGCACTCCAAGTTCCCGGGCGACCTCCTGCTCACTGGGTGCCCTGCCAAGATGCTGCTCCAGCTTCGCGATCGTTCCCTCGATGCGGCGCAGATCCCGGCGAATACTGCGCGGCAGCCAGTCGCCTTGGCGCAGCCCGTCGAGGATGGCGCCACGGATGCGCTGTGGTGCATATGTTTCGAACTGTGCTCCATGCGACTCTTCGTAGCGGTTAACAGCGTCAAGCAACCCAAGCATGCCGGTCTGTATGACGTCGTCTATCTCAACACTCGCCGGCAGCCTTGCCATCATGTGATGCGCAATACGTTTAACCAGCGGGGCAAATTGCGCCAGGAGTTGCTGTGTGTCACGAGTTCCCGAGGCGGTATACATGCTGGTCCTAAGGGCTGATTTGCACTGCGGCGATATGCACGCGGCTTGACTGGATGAGATTGCGCATGAAGTCATCGAAGCCGCTGCCATCGTATTCGGCCCGCGGCGAAGCAATGATCACCTGCGCCAGGCGGCGGAAACTCTCTGCAGCAGCTGCGGTGGGAAACGCCGCCACAACCGGGAGCCTCATACTCGCCGCATGCCACATCTTATCATCAGGCGGAACATGTCCCACAAAATCGAGAGATACCTGAAGATAGCGGCGCGCAACGCGTGCTACATTTCCGCAAACAATACGGCCCTCACGTTCGCTTGTGACGTTGCTGACCATGACATGAAATTCGCGCCGCCCGGACTCGCTGCTCAGCCGCTTGATCAGCGCATAGGCTGCGGTAACTGCATTGGCACCACCTCCGCCAATAATGATCACTTCCTGAGCGGCGACGCCCGGCCAGACGAGCGCGCTGGCACTGCCGGGTACGGCGTCCATCAGCAAGGTATCCACCGCGAACCCGAGTCGGCCACAGCGCTCCACCAGCCACTGTTGCTCTGACGCAGGCAGCTGTGCCAGCGAGCGAGCGCCGCACGCCACCGGCAAGATCTTGATTCCCGCCGGACCACGGACAATCACCTCGTCCAGATCGCGTTTCCGCCTGATGACGTCTTCAAGGTCGAAGCGGGCTTTCAGCCCGAGTGTCGCGGTGACGCCATGCAGCGTCGGGCTCTCGTCGAGCACCAAGACGTCGCGACCCAGTTCTGCGAGGGCTCCGGCGAGATTGATAATCGCCATGGTCCTGGCGCTACCGCCTTCCCCGGCACCGAGGGAAACCACACGCAACGTGCCGTGACCGATCATCCGGCGCAGGCCTTCGGCCTGATCATGTCTCCTGCTAGGCAAAACTTGCTCCTGCCGCAACACCACTCAGCGAGGATGAGGCCATCATCATCAACTGGCACTCCGTGGCGTCCAGATGGTGAGCTGATGGCGTTGTAACCGGGCATAGCGCACCCCGCAGCAGAGACTCCCGGTCAGGCAAGTGCAGATCCTCGGGTACGCGCTGACCATCGGTAACGTAGTGCAGGGGCAGTTGATGGCGAATCGCGACATCGAGGACGGTGGCGATGCGAACCGCCTCATCGGCCTTGGTAATGATGCAGCCGCGCACTCCCGCGCCGCGATAGACCCGTACTACATCATCAAGCGTTTCGCCATTGCCGGCAGCATTCAGCAAGAGAAGTCGCTGTATCGCGGTGCCCGAGGCAGACAACATCGCGAGCTGCTCCGGCACCAGCTGGTCGCGCTGGCTCATCCCAACCGTGTCGATCAGTACCAGGTGCTTGCCGCGCAGGTCGTCGAGCACGAACTGCAGGTCGGATGCGTCCTTGATGGCAATTACGCGCACGCCCAGGAGCTTGCCGTAAATACGTAGTTGCTCGTGTGCTCCGATGCGGTAACCATCCGTGGTCAGCAGAGCAAGCCGGTCGGCGCCATAGCGAACAACGCAGCGCGCGGCAATTTTGGCCACCGTGGTGGTTTTCCCGACGCCGGTCGGGCCGACCAAGGCGTAGACACCCCCGCGTTTGACAATTTCATCGGCGGTCGCCACGATCCGCAGATTGCGATCCAGTACCGCCTTCACCCACTCGAGCTTCTTTTCTGCCCCCAGTCCGTGCGGCATCTTGGCGAGAAACTGGCGCGCCAGCGCCGGACTGAAGCCGGCGAGCAGCATGTCACGCAACACTTTGGCTTTGCCCGGATCGCCTCGCTGGGCGTTGTCCCACGCCTGGAAACTCAGATGCTCCTCAATCATTCCGCGCATGGACTTGATCTCGCTAGCGAGGGTGCTCGTCGCCGCGTCTGCTGCTGCAGTGTCGACTGCGGCGGCGACCGCAATAGGGGACGCCACCGGTTGCGTGCTGCGACCTGGCGGATCCTCAGCCTTGTCCCGGCGCACATGCGTCGTCGCAGCGAGCGGTGGCATATCCGCCTGCGCCATGGCAAGGATCTCAACGCCGCCCTCAACCTGATGGTTGGAAAGAATCAGTGCATCCGGCCCCATGCTCTCCCGCACCAGATACAAGGCCTGACGCGAGCTGCTGGCAAAAAACTTCCTGACGTTCATGCTTTGCTCCCAACCAATGCTGTGACTTTGATGGTGCTGGTATCCGGAACTTCGCTATGGGCAATGACCTTGATCTGCGATACCGCACGGCGCAGAAACCGGGAAAGCAGCACGCGCAACTCGGCGGGCACCAGAAGTACCGCCGGCAAGCCGAGTCGCTCCTGCTGCCCGGCCGCTGCACTCGCCTCGCGCAACAGTGTCTCGACCAAGCCTGGCTCGATGCCTGCTGCATCCCCTGTCTTGGATTGCACCGCCTGCAGCAGCAATCGCTCCAACCCGGGCTCCAGAGCCATCACTTGCAGTTCGTTTGTCCCCGGATACAACTGCTGCGTGATCGCGCGCCCAAGCGCTACCCGCACCAGTGCGGTCAACTCGCCGGCCTCCTGAATTCGTCCGCCGTGCTCGGCGAGCACCTCGATAATGGTGCGCATGTCACGGATATGCACGCCTTCCTCAAGGAGACGCTGCAAAACCTTCTGCAACGTCCCGAGCGGCAGCAATTTCGGAACCAGATCCTCAATCAGCTTGGGCGAGTCGCGCCCGACGTAATCGAGCAGTTGCTGCGTCTCCTGACGACCCAGCAACTCGGACGCATGCGTCTGCATCACGAGATTAAGGTGGGTAGCAATCACCGTGCCGGCATCAACCACAGTGTAGCCGAAGGTTTGCGCCTGCTCGCGCATTCCCGCCTCGACCCACACTGCCGGCAACCCGAACGCCGGGTCGCGGGTGATAGCACCGGGCAGGGTCGTATTTACGTGACCCGGATTGATGGCGAGGTACATGCCGGGGTGGGCCTCCCCACGACCCATTTCAACGCCCTTTAACGTGATCAAGTAGGCACTGGGACGGAGCTCCAGGTTGTCGCGGATATGTACCGACGGCGGCAGAAAGCCGATATCCAACGCAAACTTCTTGCGCAGTCCCTTGATGCGCTTGAGCAACTCGCCGTCCTGCGCCTTGTCGACCAGCGGAATCAGCCGGTAGCCGACCTCCAGACCAAGCGTATCTACCGGAACGACGTCGTTCCAGGTCGCCTCGACGGTGGAACCCGCCGCCACCTGTTCCACCGGCGCCGGCCCTTCCGGCACGATCTTCCGCGTGGCGATCATGTATCCGCCCACAGCCAGCAGCCCCGCAATCAGCAGAAAGACGAAATTCGGCATGCCCGGGATCAGTCCCATCACGCCGAGAATCGCCGCAGTGATCGCCAGCACCTGCGACTTGTTGAACAACTGCCCGGCCAGTTGTTCGCCTATGCTCTGATCGCTGTCCACGCGGCTGACGACAATGCCTGCGGCGGTGGAAATCAGCAACGCGGGAATCTGCGCCACCAGGCCATCGCCAATACTCAGCAGAATGTAGTACTTCGCCGCCGTGGCCACATCCAGATCGTGCTGCAACACACCGACGACAAGGCCACCAACGATGTTTACCAGGAGGATGATGATCCCGGCAACGGCATCACCGCGCACGAACTTGCTGGCGCCATCCATGGCGCCGTAGAACTCGGCCTCCTGAGAAATCTCCCTGCGGCGGCGGCGCGCATCTTCCTCACCGATCAATCCCGCATTGAGATCGGCGTCGATTGCCATCTGTTTGCCCGGCATCGCATCCAGGGTGAAACGTGCGCCGACCTCGGCGATACGCCCAGCGCCCTTGGTAATCACCACAAAATTGATCACCACCAGGATAGCGAACACGACCATCCCGACGGCGTAGTTCCCGCCGACAAGAAACTGGCCGAATGCCTCGATCACCTTCCCGGCAGCCTCCGGCCCGGTATGTCCGCGGAGCAACACAACCCGCGTCGAGGCAACGTTGAGCGAGAGGCGGAGCAACGTTGTCAGCAGTAGAACCGTAGGGAAGGCTGCGAAATCGAGCGGCTTCATCGTGTACAGGCTGGCCAGCAGCACGATGATGGAGAGCGCGATATTGAAGGTGAACAGCAGATCGAGCAGGAACGGCGGCACCGGCAGGATCATCATCGTCAGGATCAAGATGATCAGGACGGGCACCGCCATCGCCGGAATGCCGCCGCTGCCCAGCAACAACCTCGGACTGAAGCTGGTGTTCATGCGGCAACCTCACCTGGATCAAGACCGACAGGCACTGGCAACAGGTCCGGTGGTTGCGGCAACGGGCCGCCGAATTCCTGCTGCCGACGCAGTTGGTAAACGTACGCCAGCACCTCGGCCACCGCAGTATAGAGAGCGGCCGGAATCTCGTCGCCCAGCTCCGCGTGACGATACAGGGCGCGAGCGAGCGGTGCCGCCTCCAGTACCGGCACGTGGTGCTCCGCGGCCAGTGTGCGAATACGCGCCGCCAACAGGTGTGCACCTTTCGCCACCACCATCGGGGCACGCATCGCCCCGTCCCGATAGCGCAGCGCGACAGCGTAGTGAGTCGGATTGGTGACAACCACGTCGGCCTTGGGAACCTCCTGCATCATGCGCCGGCGCGCCATCTCGCGTTGCTGGCTGCGGATGTGCGCCTTGACCTGCGGATCGCCTTCGGTTTCCTTGTTCTCCTGACGCACCTCCTCGCGCGTCATGCGCAGTTTCTTCTCGTGATCCCATAGCTGGAACGGAATATCGACTGCCACAATCAAGGCCATGCTCCCCGCCATGACAAGAAAGCTCGTACCGACAAGCTGCATCATGTGCGCCATACCGGAGGCCAGCGGCTCGGCGGCAAGCGAGAACACCGCGCCACTGTTCTTCCAGATGACCCACGCAGCAACGACGCCGACGAGCACGGTCTTGCCGACCGCCTTGACCATCTCCACTACGCCATTCCACGACACGACACGTGAAAGGCCCTTGATTGGGTCGAGGCGACCGAAGTCGGGGAGCATCGGCTTGAAGCTGAACAGCCAGCCACTCAAAAGCAGCGTAGAGGCGATTGCGGCCAGGACAAACAGCAGCAGGAGCGGCGACAGGGCAAGCAGCATATCGACCGAAGTCTCCTTGAGGCGGGTAAGCATCAAGCTCGGGGCGAATGCCAGCGCTCGGTCAAGTTCCATGCCGTGACGCACCAGGCCCAACAGCCGATCGGAAATTCCCGCCCCCAGGAACCACAGTCCCCCACCGCCGGCGAGCAGCAACGCCAACGTCGACAACTCGCGCGAATGCACGACCTGCCCCTGTTCCCGCGCCTCCTCACGCCGTCGTGCTGATGCGGGTTCGGTACGTTCCAAGCCTGTGTCTTCTGCCATCTCCCGTCCTTGAACGATTCAGGACGAATCATCAGGTGACGGGGCGGGCCTCGCTCATTCGAACAGTACGTGTTTTGCCGTGCAATTCGGCACACCAGCGAAAAAAACCGCACCCGCCAGTTTGTGTGTCCGGATCGCTATCGGTGCGGCACGTCACCTATGTCACATTCGCATCGTTTCCGCGAAGCGAATCGACTGCGATCGCCTGTAGAGGCTCCGCCACTTGGCTCAACGATCAGCCGACGGTTCAAGCGGCCGACAAATGTAACGCAGGCAACTGCGAATCATCTCGGTCGGCGAGAACTGTCAGCCCCAGGCTATGAGCCAGTCCAATGATGGAACGGGCAATCGTCGCGTTGATCGCTCAGACAGCACGTCACGCACGAAGGATCGCTCAGCCCGAGTTCCTTGTAAACCGTGCTGACGCTCTGGCCGTCCTTGATCCGCTTGACCGCGAGTTCCCTGAACGCCGTCGTCTCACTCTTGGCGAAGCGCTCTGCGCTAGCCGGAAACTCCAGTAGAGTGTTGGGCATGAATGAAATTTACGTGAGCACCGATGTCGAAACCGACGGCCCGGTGGCAGGAAAACACTCCATGCTGAGCTTTGGATCGGCGGCCTTCACAGCCGACAAGAAATTGCTCGGCACGTTTTCCGCGAACCTGAATACGCTACCCCGCGCAATTCCAGACCCCAGGACCGTGGCCTGGTGGGCAACGCAGCCCGAGGCCTGGGCGGCCTGTCGGGAGAATCCGGAGCAGCCCCAGGTTGCCATGCGAGGCTACGTGGCCTGGATCAAGGCTCTTTCTGGCAAGCCAGTCTTCGTGGCTTATCCAAGCGCTTTCGACTTTCCATTCGTCTATTGGTACCTCATGGAATTCGTTGGCGAAAATCCCTTCGGCTACGCGGTGATCGACATCAAGACCTATGCGATGGGGCTACTGCGCAAACCGTATCGGAATTGTGGAAAACAGTCGATGCCGACTGCGTGGTTTGACGATGTGCCGCATACCCACGTAGCAATCGACGACGCAATCGAGCAGGGGCGATTGTTCTGCAACATGCTGAAGTACAATTTTGATCAGGCCAGTCCACGACTGCCTCTTGACCCGGCACGCTGAGTACTCTTCGTCATCAAATGACCGTTCTGTGCGAAGTTCAGTGAAAGTCCCGGCTGCTTGTCTCCAGCCGACCGAGCCAGGCGGACAGATCGACCAGGCGCCGGGCGACCAGATGCACGACCTCGCCTTCCTTCTGCAACTGCCCGTAGACGCCGAGCAGACTTGAGCCGAGCAGTTCGCGCCGCTGCTTGTCGACCAGTTGCGGATAAACGACGATATTGGCCAGCCCGGTTTCGTCTTCCAGCGTGACGAAGACGATGCCGGTCGCGGTGCCCGGCCGCTGCCGCCCGACGACGATTCCGGCGGCGCGGATCAGGGCGCGCTGGCCCGCTGTTTTCAGCGCTGCGGCCGTGACGAAACGCCGCTCTGTCAGGCGCTGGCGCAACAAGGTCAGCGGATGGGGGCGCAGGGTCAGGCCAAGGCTGCGGTAATCGGCGATCAGGTTTTCGCCGGCGTTCGGCGCCGGCAAATCGGCGGCTGTTTCCGGCGACGGCAATCGGTCGAACAGGTCGCCCTGAACGACGGCCGCCGTCGCCGCCCACGCCGCCTGCCGGCGATGCCCGGCGAGGCTGTGCAGCGCATCGGCGGCGGCGAGCAGATCGAGGTCGCGCCGTTGCAGTCCGGCACGCGTCGCCAGATCGGCAACGCTGGAAAATGGCCTTTTTTGGCGGTCGACCGCGACACGCTCGGCCGCCGCCCGCGCAAGCCCGCTGATCTCGCGCAGACCGAGGCGCACGGCACCATCGGCGTCGAGGCGGCTGTCCCAGTCGCTGGCATTGACGTCGGGCGGCAGCACCGTGACGCCATGGCGGCGCGCATCCTGAATCAGCAGCGACGGCGAGTAAAAACCCATCGGCTGGCTGTTGAGCAAGCCGCACAGGAATGGCGCCGGGTGGTGGCGCTTGAGCCAGGCCGAGGCGTAGACGAGCAGCGCGAAACTGGCGGCGTGCGACTCGGGGAAACCGTATTCGCCGAAGCCCTGGATCTGCGCGATGATGCGCCGGGCGAAGGGCTCGGGCAGGCCGTTGGCGGCCATGCCGGCGAGCAGTTTCTGCTCGAAGTGTTCCAGCCCGCCCTTCCTGCGCCAGGCCGCCATCGAACGGCGCAACTGGTCGGCTTCGCCGGGGGTGAAGTTGGCGGCGACGACAGCCAGTTGCATGACCTGTTCCTGGAAAATCGGCACGCCGAAGGTACGCGCCAGCACGGCGTCGACCGCCGGCGAGACCTTCTCGACCCGCTCCTTCTTCTGCCGCCGCTTCAGGTAGGGATGGACCATGTCACCCTGGATCGGCCCCGGCCTGACCAACGCCACCTCGACCACCAGATCGTAGAAGCAGCGCGGCTGCAGGCGCGGCAGCATGGCCATCTGGGCGCGCGATTCGACCTGGAAGACGCCCATGCTGTCGGCGTGGCAGAGCATTTCGTAGGTCGCCGGGTCCTCGGCCGGGATCTGGTGCATTCTGAACGATCGACCGGAGCGCTCTGCGACGATCTGCAACATCCGGCGAATCGCCGACAGCATGCCGAGGGCGAGGATATCGACCTTCATCAGACCCATCGCGTCGAGGTCGTCCTTGTCCCACTGGATCACGCTGCGCTCGGGCATCGCCGCATTCTCGACCGGCACCAGCCTTGACAGCGGCCCGCGGGCGATCACGAAACCGCCGGTGTGCTGCGTCAGGTGACGCGGAAATCCGCGCAGCGCACCGGCGATCGCCAGCCACTTCCCGACGCGCGGCGCGGCCGGGTCGAGGCCAAGCTCGGCGAAGCGTTCCGGCAATCGCTCGCGCTTGTCCCACCAGGCCAGCGACGCGGTCAGCGCGTTGATCTGGGTGATGCAGAAGCCGAGCGCCCGGCCGGCATCGCGCAGCGCGCCCTTGGTCCGCCAGGTGATCACCGCCGCCGCCAGCGCCGCCCGCTCGCGACCGTATTTTGCGTAGATGTACTGGATCACTTCCTCGCGCCGTTCGTGTTCGAAATCGACGTCGATATCCGGCGGTTCGCCGCGCTCCTTGGAGATGAAGCGTTCGAAGAGCAGCGCCGAGCGCGCCGGATCGACCTCGGTGATGCCGAGCGCGTAGCAGACCGCCGAGTTGGCCGCCGAGCCGCGCCCCTGGCAGAGGATCTGACGCTCGCGGGCAAAGCGGACGATGTCGTACACCGTCAGGAAATAGGCCTCGTAGGCCATCTCGGCGATCAACTTCAACTCGTGCCCGACCCGCTCATGCACGCCGTCCGGCACGCCGTCCGGATAGCGGCGCAACAGGCCGCGTCCAGTTTCGGCGCGTAGCCATGATGCGGGCGTTTCGCCGGCCGGAATGATTTCCTCCGGATATTCGTAGCGCAGTTCGTCGAGCGAAAACTCGCAGCGCGCCGCAACATTCAGCGTTTCGCCCAGCATGGCCGGCGGATAGAGGCGCGACAGGCGCAATCGGGTGCGCAGGTGGCGCTCGCCGTTCGGGAACAGCGCATAGCCCGCGTCGAATACCGTCGTCTTCAGGCGCAGGGCGGTCAGTACGTCCTGCACGGGTCGGCGCGCCTTGACATGCATATGCACGTCGCCGGCCGCCACCAGCGGCAAGCCGCTGGCCGCGCCCAGCGCCTCCAGGATTTCCACCCGGGCGGCATCATCCGGCCCGGCGTGCAGTTCGACGGCGATCCAGGCCCGGCCGGGAAAGCGCTCGGCCAGCCAGCATCCATCTTCCGGCGCCGGCGAATCACCCGGCAACCAGATGACGAGGCAGTCGGGCACGGCACCGCTCGGCGAAACCGCTTCCAGATCGAACCGCTGCAACGAATAGCAGCCCTTCTCCGCGCGCCGCCGGGCCAGCGTGATCAGCGCCGAGAGGTTGCCGTAGCCGTGGCGGTTGCCCGCCAGAAACACCAGCCTCAGGCCGCCAGTCCCAGGGCCGGCCGTTGTTTCCATGGTCACAACCATCTCGCTGCCGACGATCAGCTTCAGACCGGCTTCCTTGGCCGCCAGGTGCGCGCGCACGACACCGGCCAGGGAGCAATCGTCGGTCAGCGCCAGCGCCGTGTAGCCTTGGGCGACGGCCTGCGCGACCAGTTCCTCCGGATGCGAGGCGCCGCGCAGGAAGCTGAAGTTCGAGAGGCAATGCAGCTCGGCATAATCAGGCAAAGAGGCCATGCAGGAACCATCCCTCCGCATCGCGAAACACCCAGGCCCACTGCCCTTGCGGATTGCGGGCGACGAAATAGTCGCGTCGCACATCGCCGGCCGCGCCCTTTTCACCCTCGTCCCACCAGCCGCTTTCGAGACGCTCGGCGCGTGACAGCAACTTCAGCGGGCCATGCCAGTGCGGACTGCCGCTCCGTTCGCCCAGCGCTTGCGGCACCGGCAGCAGCCAGAGCGGGCGCGGCGACCTGAATCGCGCAGTCGACGCCCCGGAAAAGGCAAAATCCGTTGCCGGATCGAACTGGCGGGTCGCGCACTCCGGCCGGTAATCCGCCACTTCGCCGAGCACCTGCACCGCCGCCTCGCCGAGCCTCGCCCGCAGGCGCTCGAGGCAGGCCGGCGCACCTTCGCCAGCAAGCGGCTGGTCGAAAAGGTGGGCGCTGGCTCCCGGCTTGTTCACAACCTCGTCAGCCTGCAAGCGCAAGGCCTCGACCGGCGCCGCCAGCTTCAGTCGCGAAAGATGCTCGCGCAACAGGCGCAGGAAGCGCCCTTCGTCGGCAGCCGGTTCGGCGAAGCGCAGGACCAGGGCACTCTGCGCGCCGTCATCGTGCGTCAGATGCAGGGTGCAGGCGCGCACCAGCAGTTGCCGGCCATGCAGCCAGCCGGTCAGCGCCGCGAACAGCCGCTGGCCGGCGAAAGCCAGCGCCTCGGCATGTTCGACGCGGGCCGGGAGTTCGATATGGCTGCCGAATATTTCGGGAAAGATGAAAGGCTTTTGCGGGTCGGCCAACTCGCCCCAGGCGCGCAACAGGTCATCGACCGGCCCGTTGCCGATGCGCCGGCGCAAACCCGCCCCCGGCAAGAGGCGCAGATCGCCCAGACGCCTGAGGCCGAACGACTCCAGCCGCTTCACCACCTCGTCCGGCCAGCCGGTAAAGCCGCAGGGCAAGGCGGCCAGCGCCGCCTGCACGGCCGGCGCTTCCTGGTGGATCTCGCCGGCAGCGGCCTGTGCCAGCCAGCGTGCGCCGAGCGGCGTCGGGGCGACGGCCCAGTTGGCAGAGTAACTCTGCCCGGCGCAACCGCCGAGCACAGCCTCGACGATAACTTCCACCCCGCCGAACAGGCGCAGGCAACTGCCGATTTCCAGCACCAGCCCGGCCGGCGGCGACAGGCTCAGCGTTGGCGTAAACCGCCCGGCCCAGCAGGCCAGGCTTTCCAGCGCGCGGCCCTCGCGCGCCGCATCGCGCTCGAAGATAGCGAGCCCGGGCTGCAGGCCGAGCGCCGTCGACAGCTTCTGCCCGGCGCTGACCCCCGCTTCGGCAGCCAGCCGGTCGCACACCACTACCCGTCCGCGACTGACGACGGCGCTGGTGCCAGCCTCTGGTTTTATGGTGCTAGGTGACCGCTGCAACGGCAGCGCCTCGAGCGCCAGCAGGGGAAAGTGAAGGGCCAACCAGAGCACGGTTCGTTCTCCCGGGACGGGCAATCGACAAATTCAGCGGCTGCGCCGCCGGCCGGCCACGCCGCTTGAGAATACGCACCGACAACTCCCCCTCGCCAGCCGCCAGAAGCACCCGCAAGGGCGCCGGCGAAGGTGTCGCGGCCAGCGCCTGCGGCCGCCACAGGCAGGTCAGGGTCGGCCGGCCTTCGGCCGCCACCTGCAAACGGCGCAATGCTCTGGCGTCGATGGCGGCTTCCGGCCAGGCCAGCACCGCGGAAAAGCCGCCGCAGGCGAGCAATTGTTCGCAACACCAGGCGGCCTGCCGGCCGGCCTTGACCACAACCAGCCGCTCCAGCGCCAACCCCGCCGTCGCCCAGGCCGGCGCATGCGGCAACCAGGGCGGCGCCACCAGCGCCAGCCAGCCGCCTGCGGCCGACAGGCGGGACAGCGCGGGCAGCAACAGGCTCATTTCACCCAGACCGCCGCGGTCGACCAGGATTTCAGTCAGGTTTCCACGAGGCCAGCCGCCGCCCGGCAATTCGGCATCGAGTTCGGCATGCCCGCTCGGCACCGCGTCTTCCGGCAACCTGGCCAGCGTGTCGCCACGCCAGACATCGCCCCTGGCCAGCACCTCCACGAGCGCTGCCGGCAAGGGCGGCGCGCTCATGACAGGCTGCTGGTCGCCCCGCGGATGAGGCCGACGGCGATGCCTTCGATGGCGAATTCGACTGCGCCGGGATCGACGATGATCGGCTCGAAATCGGGGTTTTCGGCGATCAGTTCGATCAGGCCGTTCCCGCGTTTCAGGCGCTTGACCGTGACCTCCTCGGCCACCCGGGCGACGACGATCTGGCCGTCGCGCGCCTCGCTGGTTTTATGCACGGCCAGCAGGTCGCCGTCGAAGATGCCGGCGTCGATCATCGACAGGCCGCGCACCTTGAGCAGATAGTCGGCGCGCGGGCTGAACAGGTGAGCGTCCAGCGCATAACGCCCTTGGACGTTTTCGACGGCGAGAATCGGCGAGCCGGCGGCGACGCTGCCGATCAGCGGCAGGCCGAGTTGCTCGACCAGCCGGATGCCGCGCGCCGAGCCGGGTTCGAGGACGATGGCACCCTTCTTGGCAAGCGCCTTCAGATGGTCTTCCGCCGCATTCGGCGACGCGAAACCGAAGGCGCTAGAAATTTCCATGCGCGTCGGCGGCGCGCCCAACACTTCGAGCGTGTTCCTGATGAAGTCGAGAATTTCCTGCTGACGTGGGGTAAGTTTCATGGCCTGCTCCGCTAAAACCAACAACTGTATTTTTGTACAGCATGCCGGTTTTGGCAAGCGAAATTTCCCGACACATCACAAGGCTCCCCGACGACAGCAAGATCAGCGACAGGGAGTGCGGCTCATCACCCCTTGAAGCTTTGCCGCCAGGTCATCGGCGGCACGCCGAAGGCCTTGCGGAAATGATGCCGCAGAGATTCCGGCGAGCCGAATCCGGCGAGAAGCGCGATGCTTTCGACCGGCTGATCGGTCGTCTCCAGCAGGCGCTGCGTGAGCGCCAGGCGTTCGCCGAGCAGCCAGCAGCCGACCGTCGCTCCGGTCAACTGGCGAAAGTGGCGGGTAAACGTACGCCGACTCAACAGCGATCTTTCCGCCAGACTGTCCAGGCTGTGAGGGTGTTGCAGATTCGCCCGCACCCAGTCGATCAGGTCAGCCAGACGGGAGTCGCGGGCGGTTGCCGGCATGGGCTGTTCGACGAACTGCGCCTGGCCTCCCTGCCGATGCGGCGGAACGACCAGGCGGCGCGCCACGCTGTTGGCCAATTCAGCGCCGTACCACTGGCGCAGCATGTGCAGGCAACAATCGATTCCGGCGGCAGTACCTGCCGAGGTCAGGATGTTGCCGTCGTCGATGTAGAGGACGCCGGCATCCAGATGCACCTGCGGATAGCGCCGGGCGAAGTCCTGCGCGAAACCCCAGTGCGTGGTGGCCCGGCGCCCATCCAGCAGGCCGGCCTCGGCCAGCACGTAGGCACCGAGACACAGGCCGACAACCTGTGCGCCACGGCGATGGGCGGCGAGCAGCGCGGCAAGCAGCGCCTGCGGCGGTCGTTCGTCCGGGTCACGCCAGCTCGGGACAATGATCGCGTCGGCGATTTCCAGCGCCTCCAGTCCGTGCCGGACGAGCACATCAAACCCGGCCGTCGTCGTCAACCGACCTTCCTCGCCGGCGCAGACCATGAGCCGGAAGGGCGGCACGCCGGGATGGACATCGCCGAACACCACGCAGGGCACGGCCAGATGGAAAGGACTGATCCGGTCGAAGGCGATCACGGCAATCGCATGTTTCGGCATTTTCTCACTCGCGAGGCCAAGCTGCATTGGCCCGATATTACCGAATTTTGTCATTCGGGCCACTCGTCGCCCGCTTTCGGCAAACCAATAATTGGCCCATCGCCAATCCATCGAGGAATGAACATGTCACAGCCAGCCAAGCGCGCCCTGATCGTCATCGACCTGCAAAACGACTATTTTCCCGACGGCAAGTTTCCGCTGTGGCATACCGGGGCAACGCTGGAAAATATCGAAAGTGCGATCGCGAAGGCCGACGCGCAGGGCATCCCGGTAATCATCGTTCAGCACGTCGCCGACAGCGGGAAAGGCATCGCCCCCTTCTTCAACGAAGGCACCCCGGGGGTGGCTGTGCATCCGCGCATCCTCGCGGCAGCACCCGGCGCGCCGGTCGTCATCAAGCACTTTGCCGACAGTTTCGTCGATACCACGCTCGAATCGACGCTGTCGCAACTCGGCGTCAATGAATTGCTGGTCTGCGGCATGATGACCCAGAACTGCGTGACCCACACCGCCATCTCCCGCTCAGCCGAGAAGTACAAGGTATCCATCCTGACCGACTGCTGCACCACCGTGAACGAGATGCTGCACCTCATCGCGCTCAACGCCGTATCGACGCGCCTGACGCTGGTGAAGGCGAGCGATGTGCTTTAGGGAACCGCTGATCATCTGTAAAAATCCAGACTTGACCTGACAAGTAGTGTCCGATCAGATCGAGTCTCGATCCTTGGTGCACTCGTTGTATCAAGTTAGCCAACTCACCGGCAGCAATGCAGCGTCAACCGCCATTCAGTGCAGCGGAGTCACGGGCAACTGGCGGCCAACTGCTGACGCTCGTCGTCTCCCCGAACCGGCCATCTGGGCGACAGTAGAACTCCGTAACCTGCCGTCGTGTCGATTCACACTGCTCGGCCGAAGCGGTCATTGGCTAGTAGCATAAGTCAGCCAAAGGTATCGGCGCGCGTCAAGGTAGTTGTCGCCTCAGTCATGCAGCCAACGGCTGGATAAGGTTGTCTTCTGAGAACGCTTTGACGATGCAATCACGTTCGGGATTGAGTGTCACGGCACGGACCGGCGTCCAGTTTCTCGTGTTGCCCGACCATCGTGCCGGGTTGAGGTCGCGTGCCGAGGCATACAAGGCATGTCGGGCCGCCAGTATTGCCAGATCGTCACCGATATGGCGTTGGGTCGGGCTGACGTAACGAATGCCGCTGTGCCGATGTTCGACGTTGTACCAATGAACAAAGCTGGCCGCCCAGGCGCGAGCGTCGTCGAGTTCAGCAAAGCCTTTGGCAGGAAACTCGGGCCGGTATTTGGCGGTGCGAAACAGCGACTCCGCGTAAGCGTTGTCATCACTGACTCGGGGTCGTGAATACGAGGGTTTGACGCCCAACCAGTTGAGCATCGCCAGCACCGTCGTCGCCTTGAGCGTCGAGCCGTTGTCACCATGCAGGACGGGCTTGCTGCTCAGCGCGGCAATCCCTTCGGCCAGCGCAGTCCGGCGTACCAGATGCGCGGCATGATCAGCGTGATCGCTGTCATGGACCTCCCAGCCGACGATCTTGCGGCTATACAGGTCGAGGATGAGGTAGAGGTGAAACCATTGGCCTTGCACCTTGGCTGGTAAATAAGTCATGTCCCAACACCACACCTGGCGCGGTTCGGTGGCAATGTGCGTGCTCGGTGGCCGCCGTTGTTTGGGCGCCTTGGCGCGCCCACGGTGGGTGGTTTGGCCGTGGGCCTTGAGCACCCGGCTAAAAGTGGATTCGCTGGCCAGGTAAATCCCTTCATCCGCCAGCATTGGCACAATGCGCGCTGGCGGCACAGCAGCAAAACGCGGCTCGTTGGCAACGGCCAGCAACTGGGTGTGCTCGGCATCGCTGAGGGCATGCTTGGGCGTCGCACGCACGGCCAAGGGGCGGCCATCAGGGCGAATTCCGCCATCAATGGCTTTCCAGCGTTGCAAGGTGCGCAACTCAATGCCGGCCATCTCGCAGGCCAACATCAGCCGTGCGCCAGCAACATGAGCGATATGAATGTCTCGGGCCAAAGCCTGGCGATCTTCAAGGCCGATCATTCGGCCTCGCCCTTGTTGAAGATCACCGCGACTTTTTTTGAGAGGACAAGGAGGGCCGCCGTTTCGGCGAGAGCCCGGTCCTTGCGCAGCAACTCGCGTTCGAGTTCCTTGATGCGCCTTCGATCTTGCCGGGTGGCTTGTGGGCTGGCTCTGACTTCTTCCGGCTCGGCCAGCGCAGAGGTCGCACTGGCTCGCCATTTGAGTAGTTCGTCCGGATACACGCCGTGCTCGCGGCACCATGCGCTTTTGCCGGTTTCGTCCAGTGCCGCCGTGACGATCACTGCCTCCAGGCGCGCCGCCGCTGTTCATGCCAGCCCTCGGGCGGGCATGGACAGCACGTCATTTCGCCAACGTTCGAGCGTTCCTGAACCAATGCCCACTTCACGGGCAACCACATCCACTGCTGCGCTTTCCGGTGGGAGCAATCGCGCTACCGCTCTGTCCTTAAACTGAGGTTCCCTCGGTTTTTCGTCTGCCAACGAGTGGGTTTCATGCTACCAGT
>JBEOKN010000048.1:0-20686 GCA_040275885.1 Azonexus sp.
GCAATCGGCAGGGTGAAGATATCTGTTGCCGCGTGACGCCTTGAGTGCTTGTGTGTAAAGAAAATCGACACCAAAGTCGATCTTTGACAAAGGGCAGGAAATCCAAGGGGCCTTCATGGAGTGAGGCTGACGCCGGGCGTAACGGTCAATCGTCCGTTTCGGACCGGCATGCGTCACGAATCGCACACCTCCGGAATAGGACCCCAAGAACTGCCTTTGGAGCACCATGATACTGGCGGCAATTGGCGGAGGAGCATGTATTCCGATCCCTGCCTTTGCCGCACGCCAATGGCAGTCCGATGCGGAATGCGGCGTGCCTGCCTTCCCCGGCGACTGTCTGTCAACTTGGTTTGGGGAGTCGCTGGTCAGGACTCGGCATCGATGAAGTGCAGCAGATCCCTGGCGAAGCGCTCGCGTTGCCATTGGTGCGGCGAGTGATCGGAGCCTTCGTAGATGTGAAGAATGGCATCGGGAATTTCGCGGGCGACATAGCGTGCCGTGTCGTTGCTGTAGAAATTGCTCTGGCCGCCATAGACCAGCATCGCGGGGATGTCGATCCGGCGCAGGACATCGCGGTAGTCGGCGGCGGTCAGGCTTGCCCAGCAGGCGATCAGCGGTGACGGGTTCTGGGCGCGCAGCGCCGAACGCGAACGCTCCCAGCCGCTGGTGCCGGCCAGGTATTTTTCCCGGGCGCGCTCGTTGAGGCCGAACGCCGTCAACTTGAGCACGCCTTCGGCGAAATCCTCGGCCAGCCAGGTCATCAGTTCGTGCGCCTTCTCCGGGCCGAAATCGCCATAGATTCCGTGCTCCCAGCCTGGTTCGGTGAGCAGCTTTGGCGACTGGTCGATGATGCACAGCCGCGACAGGCGCCCGGTTCCGTAATCCCTGATGTACTGCCAGAGGGTCAGGGCGCCCATCGAGTGGCCGACCGCGACGACCTTTTCCAGTTCGTAGTGATCGAGCAGGTTGGCGAAATCCTGCGCCATCCTTTCCGCAGTCGGCGGATCTCCGGTGTCCACCGGGTGCCCGCCGTGGCCGCGGGCGTCCCAGCGGTAGACACGGTGGTGCCGGTTGAGGTCGTTGAGGAGCGGCGCCCACTCGTGATGACTGGATGTCCAGCCATGCAGCATGACGATCGGCGGCCCCTCGCCGGAAACCCTGACATGGATCTTGGCGCCGTCGTCGGCGATGAAGTGAGACATTGTGGCGCTGTGCGTGGTGAGGCCGGCAGTATAATCCGGCCGTCCGAAACGGGGGGAACGAGAATGTTCGACTGGCGGGATTACGGCAACGGGATCGTTGCCTTCGACGCGGGCTACGTGCGCCCGATTCTGGCCGCGATTCACATCGTCGTCGAGTCCGGGCGGGTGGCCTTTATCGACACCGGCAGCAACGATGCCCTGCCCAATGCGCTGGCCATTCTGGACAGGCTGGGGCTCGATGCCGCCGCGGTCGACTACGTCATCCTGACCCATATCCATCTCGACCACGCCGGCGGCGCCGGCAGCATGATGGCGACCTTCCCGAACGCCCGTCTCGTCGTCCATCCGCGCGGCGTCCGCCACATGGCTGAGCCGGCGCGCCTGGTGGCCGGAGTCACCGCCGTTTATGGCGAGGAGTACGTGCGGCGCGTCTATGGCGAGATCGTCCCCGTCCCCGCCGAGAGAATCATCGCGGCGCCGGATGGGCATGTCGTCTCGCTCGCCGGTCGCGAGTTGCTGTGCATCGATACCCCGGGACACGCCCGACACCATATCTGCATCGTCGACCGCCGGACTGGCGGGATTTTCAGCGGTGACATGTTCGGGCTTTCGTACCGCGAGCACGATGTCGCGGGCCGCCCCTTCATCTTTCCCACCACCACGCCGACCCAGTTCGAGCCGGCGGCGATGCATGCCTCGATCGACCGCCTGCTGTCGTTCACGCCGGAAGCGATCTATCTGACCCACTACAGCCGGGTGCGCGATGTGGTGGCGTTGGGTGCCGACCTGCACCGGCGCCTCGACGCCATTGTCATCATTGCCGAGGGCGTGGCGGGATCAGACGAGCAGCGTCATGGCACGCTGAAGGACGAATTGACCCGCTTCCTGCTGGCCGAACTGCGCGCGCATGGCTGCCCGTTGCCCGAAGGACGCGCCCTGGAGATCTGGGAAGCCGATCTCGAACTCGATGCCCAGGGACTCGAGGTCTGGCTGGACAGCCGACAGCCAGCCTAACGGCGGCGCCAGAACAGGAACAGCATGATGGCGGCGATGGCCAGCATCAGGCCGGTTGCGTAGTAGAAGCCGTCAGGGCGTTCGAGCCATGGCATGAAATGGAAATTCATTCCGAAGATTCCGGCGAGCAGCGTCGCCGGCATGAAGATGGTGGCGACGACGGTGAGCGCCCTCACTTCGAGATTGACCCGGTGGCTGACCGTCGTCAGGTGAACATCGAGCAGTCCGGTGGCGAGTTCGCGCAGGTCATCGAGGGATTCGACGATGTGCACGGTGTGGTCATAGACATCGCGCAGATAGATCCGGATTTCCGGCCCGAAGAAATGCGCGTGCTCGCGATGCAGGCTGCCGAGAAGCTCGCGCAACGGATAGACGTTGCGGCGTAGCTGGGAGACGCAGCGCTTGAACTGGTGGATGTTGTCGAGAACCTGCGGACCGGCGCGCCCGAGAATATCGACTTCCAGATTCTCCGAGTATTCGTCGAGTTGCTCGATCACGGCGAAATAACTGTCGACCAGCGCGTCGATCAGCGAATAGGCCAGCATGTCGGGTGCCGCGCCGCGCAGGCTTCCCCGGTCGGAGCGCAGGCGCTGGCGAACCGGCTCGAAGGTCCGGGACGGGCGTTCCTGGAAACTGAGAAGGTAATCCGGCCCGATGACCAGGCTGATCTGGTCCTGCACGACATCGAGCGGCTCGCTGGTGATTTCATATCGGTGCAGGACGACGTAGAGGTAGTTGTCGTAGGCATCGATCTTCTGCCTTTGATTGTTGTTGAGAATGTCCTCGAGGACCAGCGGGTGCCACTGGAAGGCAGCACCGATGGCGGCGAGGTCCGCCGCATCCTGAAGTCCATAGACGTTGCCCCACAGGGTCGAGTTCTCGCGCCGGTACGCAACCAGGGCGGCGGCATCGGGCATCTCTGCCTCGCGCAGCGCCGCCGGACCGAAGTCGAGGACCGAGATTCCGGGCGTTGCAGTCTTGATTTCGCCGATGTGAACCAGTGAACCCGGTGGCAGGCCAGCCTTGCGCGACCGCGGTTTTTTCGGTTTCCGCATTGCTTACCTCGTCAGCAGTTGAATGGCGTGCGCCGCGGCGGCCATGCCGAAGACCGAGGTCACGCACACCGAGGAGCCGAATCCGGCGCAACTGAGTCCCGCCGGTCCCGGTGCTGCATCGCAGCTTGTCTGCGCGGCGGGATAGCGCAGGGCTTCCGTCGAGAAGACCGCGGCCACCCCGAACTTCTTTTTGGCGTCGCGCGGGAAGGCGTATTCGCGACGCAGGAGCGAACGAACCCTGGCCAGCAGAGGATCCTGTACGGTCAGCGCAAGATCGCCGAGCCGTACCTGGGTCGGGTCGGTCTGCCCGCCGGCAGCGCCGGCGACCACGATGGGAATGTCGTGGCGCCGGCAATGGGCGATCATCGCCGCCTTGGCGCGTGCCTGGTCGATGGCGTCGATCACGACATCGAAGTGCGGAGGCAGCAGCTCGGCCACGTTTTCTGGGGTCACGAAATCCTCGATGCAGGTGACCGAGCAGTCCGGATTGATCGCGCGGATGCGCTCGGCCATCGCGTCGACCTTGGCCTTTCCGTAGATCTCGCCGAGGGCATGAACCTGGCGGTTGGTATTGGATTCGGCCACCATATCGAGGTCGACCGCAGCAAGCCGGCCGATTCCCGTTCGCGCGAGCGCCTCCAGCGCCCACGAACCGACGCCGCCGACACCGACGACGCAGACGCTGGCATTTTTCAGCTTTTCTGCCGCCGCCGTGCCATAAAGGCGCACGACTCCGCCGAACCGGCGTTCGAAATCAGCGGTCACGGATCTTCGCGGTCGCCGAGCCACGCATGCCTGGCGCCGGTGAACAGTGGCTCACGGTAGATTGTTGCTGTCTGGTCATTTCCGGGCGAGTTTAGCCGAAAGCGCGGGTCGTGCGGAAGGCGGAATGGCGAGTTGCCGGCTTGACGACCTGCCAGCCCGCGCCTAACATTCGCCGGTTACCCAGAGACAGGCCCAATGTGACCCCGGAACAGCTTTACGCCCTGATCGAGCCTGACATGAAGGCCGTCGACGCCGTCATTCGCGACCGTCTGCATTCGGAGGTCGTGCTCGTCCGCCAGGTTGCGGAGTACATCATCGGCAGCGGCGGCAAGCGCATGCGGCCGGCGCTCGTCCTGCTGGCAGCCGGCGCCATGGGTTATGAGGGCCGGCACCATCATGACCTGGCGGCGGTCGTCGAGTTCATCCATACGGCGACCCTGCTCCACGATGACGTGGTCGACGAGTCCGACCTGCGGCGTGGGTGCAATACGGCGAATGCCATATTCGGCAATGCCGCCAGTGTCCTGGTCGGCGATTTTCTTTATTCGCGCGCCTTCCAGATGATGGTCGTAGTCGATGACATGCACGTGATGCGCGTCCTTTCCGACGCCACCAACGTGATTGCTGAAGGCGAGGTCCTTCAGCTCATGAATTGCCACGACGCCGACGTCGACGAGCAGCGCTACCTGCAAGTCATCCGTTACAAGACGGCCAAGCTTTTCGAGGCCGCCGCGCAACTCGGCGCCATCCTGGGCGGTGCCGGACCCGAAGTCGAAAGAGCCCTGGCAGACTACGGCATGCACCTGGGAACGGCTTTTCAGCTGGTTGATGACGTACTCGACTATTCCGGGCTCGAAGTCGATACCGGGAAACATCTCGGTGACGACCTGGCTGAAGGCAAACCGACCTTGCCACTGATTCATGTGTTGCAGAACGGAACACCGGACCAGTCTGCCTGTGTGCGGCGGGCGATCGAGAAAGGCGGCCGGGACGATTTTCCCGCTGTGCTGGCAGCCATCCAGTCGAGCGGCGCACTTGTCCATGTGCGCCGTCAGGCCATGCGCGAAGCCGAGCTTGCAAGAGCGGCAATCAGCAACCTGAAGGATACAAGTTATAGGGAAGCTCTGCTACAATTGACCGTCTTTGCAGTCGAGAGGGATCGCTAGCAACTTCTCGCAAGGCATCGGAGTGTAGCTCAGCCTGGTAGAGCACTGCGTTCGGGACGCAGGGGCCGGAGGTTCGAATCCTCTCACTCCGACCAACCTGCTTTTTGGGGTTTGCGTCGGTAGACTCAGGGTCATCCAAGATGAAATACCTGCTGCTCATTGCTCTTGTCGCCGTGATCTGGTGGGTTTGGAAAAAGCGCGCGCAACGACCTGCGGCGGGGCCGCCAAGGGTGACCCCCGATCCTGAACAGATGGTGGTCTGTGCGCATTGCGGAGTGCATCTGCCGCAAAGTGACAGTATTTCTGCAAACGGCGCTCATTTCTGTTCCGAGGCGCATCGGCTGGCCGCGAATCCGCCGGCTGCCCATGACTGACTGGCTGTCCACAACCTGGGAAGCCAGTTGGCCTCCCTTCCAGTACTTCAACCTCTATCGCCTCATTCTCGCCGGCTTTGCGCTGCTTGCCAGCCTGTGGCCGGGTAACTGGATTGTGGCCCTTCATTTTTCAAATGCCGCGCTGTTCACGCCGGTCGCTGGATTGTACCTGCTGGTCGTTGCCGCGGGTTTTCTGGCTTCGATTCACTGGCAGCACCGGTTCAATGCCCAGCTCTCATCCCAGGTGCTGGCCGATGTTCTGGCGTTGGGCCTCCTGATGTTTTCCGGTGGCGGCGTCAGCAGCGGCATCGGCACCCTCCTGCTGGTCTCGCTGGCGACCGCCAGCCTGGTGGGACGTGGTCGCCTGGTTCTTTTCTACGCCGCGTTGGCGACACTGGTTACGCTGGGCGGCCAGGTAGTCGGCGTGCTGGTGCGCGACTTCGAACCCGCAACCATCGTTCAGGCGGGCTTGCTGTCGGTGGGCTTCTTCGCGACGGCAATTCTGGCTCGCCTCCTCGGACAGCGTCTGATGGCCAACGAGGAACTGGCACGACAGCGCGGCATCAGTCTGGACAACCAGATGAGAATCAGCCAGCGGGTCATCGAGAGAATGCAGGATGGCGTTCTGGTTGTCGGTGGTGGCGGGCGGGTGCAGCGCTTCAATCCCATGGTCGTGACGATGCTTGGCTCGCCGCCTGCTACGGATGTGGCGCTGGGCGATTATTGCGGGCCGCTGTCCGCCGCGCTGGCGAGCTGGCTTTCTGGCGGTGGCGCGCCTACCATCGATCTGCAGGTCCCGGCACGGGGCGATCTCCGGGTGCGTTTCGAGCAGACAGCCAGTAGCGCCGGCGAGGTTCTCGTGTTTCTCGAAGACCTCGGTCGCGTTCAGGAGCGTGCCCAACAATTGAAACTGGCCGCTCTCGGACGGTTGACCGCGAGCATTGCCCATGAGATCCGCAATCCCCTGTCCGCCATCGGCCACGCCGGCGAACTGTTGCGCGAGGAGAGACGTGGCAACATGCAGGACCGGCTATTGGCCATCGTCGCCGACAACGTCGCTCGCCTGAACCGGATCGTGACCGATGTTCTCGAACTCGGCAGGCGTGACCGGATGCAGGTCGAGTACCTGCTGCTGCAACGATTCTGTGCCCAGTTCATCGAGGGTTTTGAAGGTGTTCTGGGTGTTGCACCGGGCGTGATCGCCCTTGAAGCGGACGACGGGCTTGCGTTATGCTTTGACCGGACGCACCTGCACCAGATCCTGTGGAACCTGCTGGCCAATGCGGTTCGCCATGCCAGCGGGTCGGTGGGCAGTGTGCTTTTGCGGGGAAAGGTTGGCGCGGCTGCCGGGCTGGTCGAGCTGCATATCATCGATGATGGCAAGGGGGTGTCGGATGCGGCGAGGGCGCAGATTTTCGAGCCTTTCTTCACGACCCATCATCTCGGGACGGGTCTTGGTCTTTTCATTGCCCGGGAGTTGTGTGAGGCCAATGGGGCCGCTCTAGAGCTGCTCCCTGATGCCGCTTGCGGCCATTTCATGATTGTTGGGAGAAACGACACATGTCCGTTGCCAGAAGCAAACGGCGCCTGCGCGGGGCATTGAACCGGGTTCTGGTGGTCGACGACGAGCCGGATATCCGTGAACTGATCGACCTGACATTGTCGCGCATGGGATTGGCCGCCGCCTGCGCCGGTAGTGTTGCCGAGGCGTACGCTTGCCTCGCCGAGGACACCTTCCAGCTTTGCCTGACGGACATGCGGCTACCGGATGGCGACGGACTCGACATTGTCCGCCACGTCGCTGAAAACTATGCTGAGATGCCGGTGGCGGTGATTACTGCCTACGGCAGCACCGAAAACGCTGTGGCCGCGCTCAAGGCGGGAGCCTTCGATTATCTGGCCAAGCCGGTCGGTCTCGAGCAGTTGCGCGCCCTGGTCAAGTCGGCCCTGAAAGTGTCGGATGGTGAGGGTCAGGACGATCCCCTGCAATCGCTGACCGGCGAATCGTCCGCCATGCAGCACGTGCGGATACTGATTGAGAAGCTGGCGCGCAGCCAGGCGCCCATTTATGTCTCAGGGGAATCGGGCAGCGGCAAGGAACTGGCGGCACGCTTGATCCATACTCGCAGTGCGCGCACTGGCGGTCCCTTTGTTCCGGTCAACTGCGGCGCCATCCCGGAAAACCTGATGGAGAGTGAATTCTTCGGTTACCGCAAGGGCGCCTTTACCGGCGCCGAAAGCGATCGCGACGGCTTTTTCCAGACCGCAAGCGGCGGGACGCTATTTCTCGACGAGGTGGCCGATTTGCCGCTGCCCATGCAGGTCAAGCTGCTGCGGGCGATCCAGGAAAAGCGCGTGCGCAAGGTCGGAGCCGCGACTGAGGAGCCTGTCGATGTGCGCATCATCTGCGCGACACACCGGAGCCTGCGCGATGGTGTGGAGAAGGGAAGCTTCCGGCAGGATCTCTATTACCGCCTGAATGTCATCGAACTGCGCATGCCCCCGCTGCGCGAACGGGTGGAGGACATTCCGGGCCTCGTCGACGCGCTGCTTGGGAAGCTCTGCGGTGCCACCGTGCCGCGGATTTCCACGGGCGCGCTGCAGGCGCTGGCCAGCTATCCGTTTCCAGGCAATGTTCGCGAACTGGAGAATGTGCTTGAACGGGCGACGGCGCTCTGCTCGGGCGATGCCATCGAAGCCGGCGATCTGCAACTGGTGCCCGATGACACAGGGGGTGAAACGCCGGGGCGGGGCAGCGAAACCCTCGATGACTACCTCAACCGCCTGGAGCGCCAGGCAGTCCTGGAGGCCTTGCAGAAGACTGAAGGCAACCGGACGGCCGCCGCCCGCCTGCTCGGCGTGACCTTCCGTTCGCTGCGCTACCGGCTGGAGCGGCTGGGCATCGAATGAGCGGCTGGCAGGCCGAGGGCTGGCTGGAAGGCGTGGAATGGTTGGCGTCGCCGAACTTCGGCGAGCGGCCGGCTGAAGAAATGGTTTCCTTGATCGTGGTGCACCACATCAGCCTGCCGCCGGACGAGTTCGGTGGCGCCTGGGTCGAGAGGTTCTTCCTCAACCAGCTCGACCCGCAGGCCCATCCGTATTTCGCGACCATTGCCGACGCACAGGTTTCCGCGCATTTCTATGTCCGGCGCGACGGGCGGGTTATCCAGTTCGTCGGTGGCGACCGGCGCGCCTGGCATGCCGGGCACTCACAGTGGTGCGGACGCGGGAACTGCAATGACTTCTCACTGGGTATCGAACTCGAGGGTTCCGATTTCCAGCCTTTCGCCCCAGCGCAATACGCGGCCTTGTGGACGCTCGTTGACGCCCTGCGGACCCGTTACCCGATTGCCGCCATCGCCGGTCACTGCCATGTTGCCCCCGGGCGGAAGACCGACCCCGGGCCGTGTTTCGACTGGGCAGCCGTTCGCGAGCGCTACCCGCTGCTCGAGCTACCGAGCGAAGTGGCGGCGTAGGCGGTCGACGGCCTCGACCAGGCGGTCGATGCCGGTCGTGTAGGCAAAGCGGATGTGCCTTTCCGGCGAATTGCACCCGAAATCGAGTCCCGGCGTGGCCGCCACGCCAACCTCTTCAAGCAGGTCGCGGGCCAGCGCAAAGCTGTCTTCGCACAGTGCCGAGCAGTCGCAGTAGAGATAAAAGGCGCCTTGGGGACGGGCGGTATTCCGGAAGCCGATGCGCTCCAGGGCCGGTGCCAGATAATCCCTGCGCTTCCTGAACTCGTCGCGTCGCGCTTCGAGGATGGCGATGGTTTCGGGCGCGAAGGCTGCCAGCGCCGCATGCTGGGCCGGCGTCGAAGGGCACAGCACGAGATTCTGGGCCAGCTTTTCGATGTCGCGCACATAGACTTCGGGGATGACCATCCAGCCCAGCCGCCAGCCGGTCATCTGGAAATACTTGGAGAAGCTGTTGATGACCCAGATGTCGTCGCCGGCCGCGCAGGCGGTTGGGGCGTCGATCTCATACGTCAGCCCGTGGTAAATCTCATCGACCAGGAAATGGCCTTCGTTGGCGCGGCAGACTTCGGCCAGCGCGGCGATCTCGGGTAACGAGAGCAGAGTGCCGGTCGGGTTGGCGGGCGAGGCGACCAGCAACCCGGTCGTCCGAGCGTTCCAGTGCTGGCGTAGCAGTTCGGGGGTCGGCTGGAAGTTGGTTTCGGGTCCGACCGGGATGTGCTGCGGTCGACCTTCGTAAACGCGCAGAATGTGGCGGTTGCAGGGGTAGCCGGGGTCGGTCAGCAGCCATTG
This sequence comes from Azonexus sp., assembly GCA_040275885.1. GTDB lineage: Bacteria > Pseudomonadota > Gammaproteobacteria > Burkholderiales > Rhodocyclaceae > Azonexus. Next base: position 9,842 of record JBEOKN010000048.1, read on the forward strand.
GCCACCCGGCTCGGCGAGGCAGGCGAAGGCGAGGTTGAGGGCGCCGGAGGCACCGCTGGTCACGGCGATGCGGGCGGCCGGAACGTTTGCGCCATAGCGTTCGCGGTAGAACATGCTGATCGCTTCGCGCAGCTCCGGCAGCCCCAGCGCCTGGGTGTACAGCGTTTTGTCCTGTTTTATGGCGTCGACCGCAGCTTGCGCAATCGGCTCAGGCGTCGGAAAGTCCGGCTCGCCGATTTCCATGTGAATGATGTCGCGGCCTTCCGCTTCGAGTTGCCGGGCGCGGGTCAGCAGTTCGACGACGTGGAATGGAGCGATTTCGGCAAGGCGCCGGGCGGGGCGGTACATGGCAGTCTCCAAACAAACGGCCACCCGCAGGTGGCCGTCCGGTTATGGCGGGTCGGCGAAGATCAGGCGGCCTGCTTGAAGATGTCCATTTCGAACAGTTCGCGCTTGAGTACGAGTTCGCGTGGCATCTTGGCGCCCATCTTGTCGAACCACTCCTTGTGGCCGGCCAGTTCGGACTTCCAGGCGTCGGCATCGATGGTCGTCAGCGCATCGAAGTCGGCCTTGGTGATATCGAGGCCATTCCAGTCGATGTCCTCGAAATTGGGCATCCAGCCGAGCACGGTTTCGTTGGCGTTGACGGCACCCTTGCAGCGCTGGACGATCCACTTCAGGACGCGCATGTTGTCGCCGAAACCGGGCCACATGAACTCGCCCTTTTCGTTCATGCGGAACCAGTTGACACAGAATATCTTCGGCGTGGCATCGACGGTGTGGCCCATCTTCAGCCAGTGGTTGAAGTAGTCGCCCATGTGGTAGCCGCAGAAGGGCAGCATGGCGAACGGGTCGCGACGGACGACACCCTGCTGGCCGAAGGCGGCCGCCGTGGTTTCGGAGCCGAGGGTGGCGGCCATGTAGACGCCGTAGTTCCAGTTGAACGCTTCGTACACCAGCGGCACGGTGGTGGCGCGGCGGCCGCCGAAGATGAAGGCGGAAATCGGCACACCGGCGGGATCTTCCCACGCCTCATCAACCGACGGGCACTGGCTGGCCGGGGCGGTAAAGCGGGAGTTGGCATGGGCGGCCTTCTTGCCGGCTTTGCCATCTTCCGGCGTCCAGTCACGGCCCTGCCAGTCGATCAGGTGCGCCGGGGCTTCCTTGGTCAGGCCTTCCCACCAGACATCGCCATCGTCAGTCAGTGCAACGTTGGTGAAAATGATGTTTTCCTTGAGCGTCGCCAGCGCGTTGAAATTGGTCTTCTCGGAAGTTCCCGGGGCGACGCCGAAGAAGCCGGCTTCCGGGTTGATCGCATAGAAGCGGGTGATGCCATCCTTGTCCACGCGCGGCTTGATCCAGGCGATGTCGTCCCCGATGGTGGTGATGTTCCAGCCGCCGAGGGTCTTGGGCGGAATCAGCATGGCAAAGTTGGTCTTGCCGCAGGCGGATGGGAAGGCCGCCGCGACGTAGGTCTTTTCGCCTTCAGGCGATTCGACGCCGAGAATTAGCATGTGTTCGGCCAGCCAGCCCTGGTCGCGAGCCATGGTCGAGGCGATACGCAGGGCAAAGCACTTCTTGCCGAGCAGGGCGTTGCCGCCGTAGCCGGAGCCGTAGGACCAGATCTCGCGGGTTTCAGGGTAATGCACGATGTACTTGACGGTCGGGTTGCACGGCCATTTGACGTCCTGCTGGCCCGGCTCGAGCGGGGCGCCAACGCTATGCACGCAGGGAACGAATTCGCCGTCGGTCCCGAGAACTCCATGAACAGCCTTGCCCATGCGCGTCATCGTGCGCATGTTGACCGCGACATAGGCCGAGTCGGAGATCTCGACGCCAATGTGGGCGATTGGCGAACCGAGCGGGCCCATGCTGAACGGGATGACATACATGGTGCGGCCCCGCATGCAGCCCTTGAACAAACCGTTGAGGGTCTCGCGCATCTTGGCTGGGTCTTCCCAGTTGTTGGTCGGACCCGCGTCGTCCTTGTTGGCAGAGCAGATGTATGTGCGGTCTTCGACGCGGGCGACGTCGGACGGATCGGAGAAGGCCAGATAGGAATTCGGGCGCTTGGCTTCGTTGAGTTTGATGAACGTGCCGGCCTCTACCATTTCAGCGCACAAGCGGTCATACTCCGCTTGCGAGCCGTCAGCCCAGTGGACGCGCTCAGGCTGGGTCAGGGCGGCGATTTCGGCGACCCATCTCTTCAGGCCCTCGTTCTTGACGTAGTCAGGTGCATTCAACGCTGCGGTCATCGCGGTTTTCTCTCTAAGTTGCTGAAATAGATAGGTTTCACGCCAGTCGCCGGGAGTTCCCACCATGACTTGCAGTAGCGGGGGCCGTCGGCTGGTAAGCGCGTGATTATGCCAGAGATCGGACCAAGCTTCCACCGAAGTTTGCCCCCGTAAGTGATGTCCGAAGCTTGGCAGGAACCCCGTTCATGGTAGAATTTTGCACTATTCAAAATATCGTTTCACCATACGAAACGGAGGAAGACATGGATTCGAACCAGTTGCGCAAGGCGGCGCTCCACTATCACCGTCATCCCAGGCCGGGCAAGATCGCCGTCACGCCGATCAAGCAATTGACCAACCAATACGATCTTTCGATGGCCTATTCGCCTGGTGTGGCCTTCGCCTGCGAAGAGATTGTCGCCGATCCGGCTGAAGTCAGCACGCTGACCGCCCGCGCCAATCTGGTCGGCGTCATCACCAACGGGACTGCCGTACTCGGCCTCGGCGCGATCGGTCCGCTGGCAGCCAAGCCGGTCATGGAAGGCAAGGGCGTCCTGTTCAAGAAGTTTGCCAACATCGATGTCTTCGATCTCGAGATCGACGAGCCCGATCCCGACAAACTGATCGATACCATCGCCTCGCTGGAGCCAACCTTCGGCGGGATCAACCTTGAGGACATCAAGGCGCCTGAATGCTTCTACATCGAGCGCAAGCTGCGCGAACGGATGAAGATCCCCGTCTTCCACGATGACCAGCACGGCACGGCAATCGTGGTCGGTGCGGCGGTGCTCAACGGACTGCACTTGATCGGCAAGGACATCGCGACCGTGAAGATAGTCACGTCGGGTGCCGGTGCGGCGGCGCTCGCCTGCATCGACCTGTTGGTGATGCTTGGCGCCCCGGTCGAAAACATCTGGGTGACCGACATCAAAGGTTTGGTCTATGAGGGCCGAGTCGAGCTAATGGACGAAATCAAGGCGCGCTATACAAAGAAGACCGACGCGCGGACGCTGGGCGAAGTGATTGCCGGCGCCGACGTTTTTGTCGGTCTCTCGGCCGGCGGCGTACTGAAGCCCGAGATGGTCGCCACGATGGCTGCCCGCCCCCTGATTCTGGCTCTCGCCAACCCGACGCCGGAAATTCTGCCGGAACTGGTCCGGAGCGTGCGTGACGACGCCATCATTTGCACCGGCCGCTCGGATTACCCGAACCAGGTCAACAACGTGTTGTGCTTCCCGTTCATCTTCCGCGGGGCGCTCGATGTTGGTGCGACGACGATTACCGAGGCGATGAAGATGGCCGCCGTCAGGGCCATTGCCGAACTGGCCCGTGCCGAGCAATCGGACGTGGTTGCCTCGGCCTATGGCGAAAAGGTTTCCGGTTTCGGCCCGGAGTATCTGATCCCGAAACCGTTCGACCCGCGTCTGATCGTCAAGATCGCGCCGGCGGTGGCCAGGGCAGGGATGGATTCGGGCGTTGCCACGCGGCCGATCAGGGACTGGGAAGCCTATGTCCAGGGCCTCAACGAATTTGTCTATCACTCCGGGATGATCATGAAGCCGGTGTTCTCGCAAGCGAAGGCGGCCCCGCGCCGCATCGTCTTTGCCGAGGGGGAGGACAGCCGCGTGCTGCGCGCGGTGCAGGTCGTCTGCGACGAAGGCATTGCCCGCCCGGTGCTGATCGGTCGTCCAGCAGAAATTCTCGGTCATATCGAGGCGGCCGGGCTGCGACTTCGGGAAGGTATCGATTACGAGGTGGTCTATGCCGACGACTGCCCCTTCTTCGATCAGCATTTCGAGGAGTTCTGGACAACCTACCACCGTCTCATGGAGCGCCGGGGAGTCTCGCCAGATTATGCGCGCCGTGAAGTACGTCGGCGTGCCTCGCTCTACGGTGCACTGATGGTCCGCCTCGGTTATGCCGACGGCCTGATCTGCGGCACTTTCGGGCGGCATGAAACGCATCGTGAGTACGTGCAGAACGTGATTGGCACGCAACCGGGGCTGGATCGTTACTATACGATGAACCTTCTGATGCTTCCCGGCCGGACTGTTTTCATCGCCGATACCTATGTCAATTACGATCCGAGCGCCGAACAACTGGCCGACATGACGCTGCTTGCCGCAGACGAGATCCGCTGTTTCGGCATGCAGCCGAAGGTTGCGCTGCTCTCACACTCGACCTTCGGTACCGATGAAACGCCGACCGCCTTCAAGATGCGGCAGGTACTGTCGCTGCTCAATCAGCGCGCTCCCAAACTCGAGGTGGACGGCGAAATGCATGGCGATGCCGCGCTTGACGAGCGCATCCGCCTGGCCGCTTTCCCCAATTCGCGGCTCAAGGGGCAGGCCAACCTGCTGATCATGCCGACCCTCGACGCCGCCAACATTTCTTTCAACTTGCTCAAGGTGGCTGCCGGCGACAGTTTGACCATCGGTCCCATCCTGCTCGGCGCGGCACGCCCGGTGAACATCCTGACGCCGACGGCAACGGTGCGCCGCATTGTCAACATGACGGCGCTGACCGTCGTCAACGCAGCGTAATACTTGATCTGAACTTAGCGCGCTATCTATCTATTTCTGTTGATTTTTCTGCCTCTTTTGCTAAACTGGACCGGGTTCAGCCTTGGTGCTGACAGAAGAGGGCATATGAAACAAGGACTTAAGCTGCTTGCACTGGTCGGGGCCTTGCTCGGTTTTGGGCTGGGCGCCGAAGGCCACGCGGCGAGTGACGCCCACAAGTCGGTGGCCAAGAAAGCCAGTGCCCAGAGTGCAAGTGCGAAGCAAGGCAGTAACAGAGCCGCCATCCCGGCTGGCAAGACGGCAAGCGCTGCCAGGCACGGCAGCGCCAAGGCGGCAGCAGCGCCTGCCAGGGTGCCGCATACGTCGGCGGGCCGAGCCACAGGGCACAAGGCGGCTGCCTACGAAGGCTCCAGAAAGCACCTGCGCAAGGTCAGCATGGCTGACGTCGATCCGTCCCACCTTGCCCTTTACTCGGCTTCGGCGCTGGTCATCGACCAGGAGACCGGACAGGCATTGATCGAGAAGCAATCTGGCACGGTGGTGCCGATTGCCTCGATTTCCAAGCTGATGACGGCGATGGTCGTTCTTGATGCCAAACTCGACATGAATGAAGTCATCGCGATCGGTGACGATGATGTCGACGGCCTCAAGGGAACACGTTCCCGCCTGCCGGTCGGCACGACCATGACGCGCGAAACGGCCATGCTGCTGGCGCTGATGTCCTCCGAGAACCGTGCGGCGAATTCGCTGGGTCGTCATTATCCGGGCGGCTTGCCGGCGTTTGTCAAAGCCATGAACCGCAAGGCACAGGCGCTGGGCATGCAGAACTCGCGCTTCGAGGAGCCGACCGGGCTGTCGAGCAACAATGTTTCCACGGCCCACGACCTGGCCCGGATGGTTGCCGCTGCAGCGCGCTATCCGGAAATCCGTACCTTCTCGACAACCGGTGATGCCCGCATCGACCTTAACGGGCATGTCCGCGAATTCCACAATACCAATGCGCTGGTACGCAGTGACAACTGGGAAATCGGCGTCTCGAAGACCGGCTACATTTCCGAAGCCGGCCGTTGTCTGGTCATGCAGGCGCGGGTCGCCGACAAGCCGGTCGTCATCGTCCTGCTTGATTCCGCCGGCAAGATGACCCGGGTTGGCGATGCCAACCGGATCAAGCGCTGGATGGAAAGCGCGAGCGTGGTGGCGGACCGGCATCCGGTCTGACCGTCCGGCTCGAGGAAACCGGGGCTGCCTGTGGGTGGCCCCGTTTCATGTCACCGTCACCTCCGCTGCGGTGCTGCCAACCCTTGTGGAATTGTGCCCGTGTAGCCGAGTGCACGCGAGACCGCCTCGGCGGTCTTCCTGACCTGTGCGCCCCACGTCGCATCGTTGCGGTCGGCCGGCGCGGATACCGAGAGCGCCGCGACGACATGCCCCTCTTCGTCGTGGATCGGTGCAGCGACGCATTTGAGGCCAAGTTCCGCTTCCTCTTCGTCGTAGGCGATGCCGTGGCGGCGAACCTTTTCCAGTTCCCTTTCCAGGGCCGCCAATGTGGTCAGCGAGTGCGGTGTCTTGCCGGGCAGCCCGGTTCGCCGCGCGTAGTCGCGAACCTGCTGCGGCGAATCGGCGGCCAGGAAAAGTTTGCCGAGCGAGGTCAGGTGCAGCGGCGCGCGCCCGCCGACCAGGTACACGACGCGCACCAAGGCCCGCCCGGAAGAAGTGCGCTCGATGTAGACGATCTCGTCGTCATGCCGGGCACCGAGGTTGATTGCCTCGCCGATGGTTTCGTGCAGCGCCTGCATGAAGGGCAGGGCGACCTCGCGCACGCTGATCCGCGATTTGACGATGCTGCCGAGTTCGAGCAGGCGGATGCCGAGACGATAGGTGCCGGCCTCCTGGCGTTCGACGAAACGCGCCGTGGTCATCGCCGCGAGAATCCGGTGCGCCGTCGAGGGGTGCAGATCGGTAGCGCTGGCCAGATACTTCAGGCTGGCTGCCTCCGGAGATCCGGCGAGGGCTTCGAGGAGTGTCATCATGCGCTCGATGACCTGGATCGAGCCGGGCCCCCTGGCAGAACCGCGAGCAGCTTCGGACAACTGGATTCCTTTATTGGTGCGGTTTGAGTAGCATTAGCCACCTTCCCCTTTTGTGCGCCGCAATATTAGCATGCGCTTGGCCCTGTTCGTTACTTGTCTGGTTGATCTGATGCATCCGGCGATACGCCTCCCGACGGGCGCCGGGGTGCAGGTCGAGAACCTGCAGAAGGCACTGGAGAAGGCCAAGCTGCTGTTTGTCGGCAAGCGTGCCAGGGGAATCGCCGGGCAGAATAATCCACGAACTTCATGATGCAAGAAAGAGAGTCTGAACATGGAATTTGCACCTGAAGGCCCGAAGGCCATCCCGCTATGGGTCAACGGCCACGCCTTCCTGACAGTCGCCGAAGGCTTCCACGAGGTCGTCAATCCGCTGACCGGCGAAGCGCTCTATCGGGTGCCGCTGTGCGGACGGGAGGAAGCGGTGGCGGCGGTGGCCGCCGCGCGCGCAGCGCAGCCGCTCTGGGCAGCGCTGAAGGAGCAGGCCCGGCAGGATGCGTTGGAGGCGCTGGCCGCCGCACTGGATGGTTACAGCGAACACTTCGCCCGGTTGCTGCAGGCCGAGACCGGGTTCGCCGAGGACCAGGCGCTGGCCGAGGTCGCGGCGGCGCTGGCCGCGCTGCGCGGGGCCGTGGTTGGCGAGACCGGCGTCGTCGCCATCGTCGTCGACGCCACCCGGCCGCTGGCTGGCTTTGCTGAAGCCGCGGCGCCGGCGCTGCGCGCGGGCGCAACGGTCATCGTCAAGCCGAGCCCGAAGGCACCGTCGGCGGCGTTCGCCCTGTGCGAACTGTCGGCGCGGGCGGAATGGCCGGCCGGCGTCCTCAACCTGATGCAGGGTGACAGCGCGGCGATCGAGGGTCTGTGCGGCGCCGACACAGATCGTCTCGTCTTTGTCGGTGCCGTCGCGCTCGGCGCAAAGGTCGGCGCCATCGCCGACAGCGCCGGCAAACCATTTGCAATGGTGGAGGCCTGATGCAGCACATCGTCTATCTCGAGCGCGACTCGATCATCGCCGACGTCCGCCGGCCGGCCTTTGCCCATGACTGGATCGAATATGCGAAGACGAAGCCGGAGCAGGTGGTGGAGCGCCTGCACGGCTGCACCATCGCCATCGTCAACAAGGCGCCGCTGCCGGCGGCTGCGGTCGACGCCCTGCCGGACCTGAGAATGGTCGCCGTCGCCGCCACCGGAACCAACATCGTCGACCTCGACGCCTGCCGCAGACGCGGCATCGTGGTTTCCAACATTCGCGGCTATGCCGAACACACGGTGCCCGAACACGTCCTGGCGCTGCTGCTGGCGCTGGCCCGCAACCTGATCGCCTGGCGCGAGTCGCTACGGGCCGGGCGCTGGCAGCAGTCCGACCAGTTCTGCCTGTTCGACCATCCGATCCGCGACCTGCACGGCGCGACGCTCGGCCTGATCGGCAGCGGCAGCCTCGGCAACGGCGTCGCCCGTCTGGCGGCGGCCTTCGGCATGCGCGTGCTGCGCGCCGAGCACAAGGGCATCGCCACACCGCGCCCCGGTTACACCGCCTTTGAACAGGTGTTGCGCGAAGCCGACGCGATCACCCTGCATTGCCCGCTGACATCACAGACGCAGGGGCTGATCGGGGAGGGCGAGCTGCGGGCCATGAAGTCTTCGGCGCTGCTGATCAACACGGCGCGCGGCGGGCTGGTCGACGAAGCGGCGCTGATCCGCGCGCTGCGCGAAGGCTGGATTGGCGGCGCCGGGTTCGATGTCATCACCGCCGAGCCACCGCCGGATGCTCACCCGCTGGTCGATCCGGAACTGCTGGCGCTGCCGAACTTCCTGCTGACGCCGCATGTCGCATGGTCCAGCCGGCCGGCGATGCAGACGCTGGCCGACCAGTTGATCGACAACATCGAAGCCTTTGTCGCGGGCAGTCCGCGCAACCGGGTGGCATGAGCGTGCACGGAGAAATCCGCCAATCGAGCCGTGCCGGGTCCAACTGATACTGTGGGGAGAAACATCATGAACATCACGCTGGCCGTGCGCGGCGAATTCATCCAGCTCGATCAACTGCTGAAAGCGACGGGTCTGTGCGACTCGGGCGGCGCGGCGCATGCGGCGATTGCCGAGGGGCGGGTGCGGGTCGATGCTGCGGTCGACACCCGGAAACGGGCGAAATTGCGGCCCGGTCAGACGGTGAGTTTCGGAGGCGCTGAAGTGAAACTGGTTGCGGCGCAGGCGCCAGGCCCGGCCGCAACCTGATCGCGATTAAGCGATCTTGACGACGATGTCGTGCAGCGTGTTGCCGGCGGCGGCGACGCGGTCGGCGGCGTTCGACAGGTGACGATAGATTTCGCGGCGCTTGAACATGTTGATGTAGTCGTCGCCCTGGAACAGTTCGGCAATCGCCCGGCGATAGGCCTTTTCGCACTTGCGCTCGCATTTGCGCGCGGAATCGGCGTCGGCTGCCGCGGACTTCGGGTCGGTGGCGAGGCGGGAGAAACCCATTGCCAGCGCATCGGTGCCCATTTTGATGTGCATCGCCATTTCGAGGCAGTGCTTGTCGGTGCCGAGGCCGAGAACGTTCATCTCGTTGACCGTCGTCTTGCAGTAGTTGGTGATCTCGTCGAGGTGCATGATCGCGCGGTGCAGATCCTCGCGGTCGATTGGCGTCGAGAAGGCTTCGTTCAGTTCGTGCAGATTGCTGGCCTTGATCGTGTCAGCTTCATGCTCGTCGGCGCGGATGCGCTCGCCGATCGCCGGGTCGCCGGTCTCCATGAATTCGACGAGGAGTCCGGTGGTCTGTGCGACGTGGTTGCACTGATTGGAGAGGGCGCCGAAAAAGTCTCCCATCTTCGGGAAGACGCGTTCGACAAGTTTGCGGAAGATCGACGGGTCGGCCTGGTCGGCGTGGTCATTCATGGCGGGAGCGTTCATGGTTTGCAAGTTCCGAGGTAGAGGTTGAGCAGGGCGTAGCAGATGATGCCGACGAGTGCCGAGCCGGGGATGGTGACGACCCAGGTAACGGCGATATCCCCGGCCTTCTTCCAGCGGACGGCGCGCGGATTGTCGGCGGAGCCGATACCCATGATCGAGGTGGCGACGACGTGGGTCGTCGAGACGGGGGCGCCGATGACCGAGGCGGAGAGAATGACCAGCGCCGAGGTCAGTTGCGAGCTGAGGGCGTGGATCGGGCGCACCCGGAAGATTGCGAAGCCGAGGGTACGGACGATGCGCCAGCCGCCCGAGAGAATGCCGAGCGTGATCGCCGTCGCGCAGGCCAGCATGACCCAGAACGGCACCTCGAACTTGGGAATGAAGCCGCCAAGCAGGAGCACGAGGGTCAGGATGCCCATGCTCTTCTGCGCGTCGTTGGCGCCGTGCGAGAAGGCGAGGCCGGCGGCGGTGAAGAACTGGGCGCCGCGCAGCTTGGCGTTGACCGCTGGTGTCGCCCGGTTGAGCAGGGCGCCCATGATCCGCTTGATCAGGAAGCCGACACCGAAGCCGATGACCGGCGAAAGAAGCAGTGCGGCCAGCACCTTGACGATGCCGGTGACGTGGCCGTGCATCAGTTCGCTGAAGCCCCAGACGACGTGGTCAGCGCCGACCGAAACGACGACCGCTCCGGCAAGGCCGCCAACGAGGGCGTGCGACGACGACGACGGGATGCCGAAGTACCAGGTGGCGAGATTCCAGACGATGGCGCCGAGCAGCCCACAGATCAGGATCGCCAGCGACAGGATCGCCCCGACGTCGCCGAGGGTGATGAACTTGCCGATGGTGTTCGCCACCGCCGTGCCGCCGAGCAGCGGGCCGAGAAATTCGAAGACACCGACAATGATCACGGCCTGCGCCGGGGTCATGGCCCGCGACGCGATGATCGTTGCGACGATGTTGGCGGCGTCGTGGAAGCCGTTGGTGTAATCGAAGAAGAGGACGATTACGACGGCAATGACTGCCAGCCAGAAAATGGTATTCCTGATTAGCAACAAGCGTCAGCCAAGCTCATCTGGTGAGCCTGTCGACCCG
>JBEOKN010000049.1:0-31196 GCA_040275885.1 Azonexus sp.
GGCTGACGCTCTCGCCGCGCCAGCGCATCGTCAGCGTCCGCGAACTGTCCCGGCGCGCCGCCTGTGGCGAGCCGGCCGGCAGCATCGGCGAGGATTACGCCTACATGGGCCTCGACACCTGCGCCGGCTGCGGCCTTTGCTCAACGGCCTGCCCGGTCGGCATCGACACTGGCGACCTGACCCGCCGCCTGCGCGCGCGCAAAATCAGTAGCGGCAGCAAACGGGTCGGCGAATGGACCGTGAACAACTTCGGCACCGTCGCCAAGGCATCGCGCCTCGGCCTGAGCGCCGGCCATCTGGCTTCCGGCATCCTCGGCGACAACTTCCTGGCGCGCATATCCGCCGGCGCGTGGAAGAAGAACATGCCGCACGCCGGCAAGGGCCCCGCCGCGCACACTACCGATGGCGACCCGGTCGTCTATTTCCCGGCCTGCGGCGGCCGCATCTTCGGGCCGAGCGACGCCGGCGAACCCCAGCTTGGCGACGTGATCATGACCTTGCTCACCCGTGCAGGTTACGCGCCACTGCTGCCCAAAGGCTTCGACCAGATGTGCTGCGGCCAGATGTTGGCCAGCAAGGGCCTGCCCGACGAGGCCGACAGCATGTCCGGGGCGCTGGAAGCGGCGCTGACGGAAGCTTCGGAAGGTGGTCGCTACCCGGTGATCATGGACGCCAGTGCCTGTTCTGGCCGCATGCAGAAGTATCTGGCTGGCCGCCTCAGGCTCTACGACTTCCATGAATTTGCCGCCGATGCCCTGCTGCCGCGCCTGATGGTCACCAAACAGGCCGGACCGGTGGCCCTGCACGTCAATTGCAGCGTCCGCAGGACCGGCTCGGATGCCAAACTGAAGACAGTTCTGGCCGCCTGCGTCGACCAGATCATCGAACCTGCTGGCGTCACCTGCTGCGGCTTTGCCGGCGATCGCGGCTTTGTCGTGCCGGAACTCAACCGGCATGCCCTGCGCAACATCCACGACGAACTGCCGGCCAATTGCGCCTGCGGTGTGTCGACCAACCGCACCTGCGAGATCGGCCTTACGGCGGAAACCGGGCGCACCTTTCGATCGATTGCCTACCTGCTCGAGGAATGCAGTCGCAAGGAGAACGCCATGACCTGTTAGAGGGGTGAGAGACGGGGTGGCAGGGGTGGTTGATCTCATATCGGGCAAATGAACTCTGCCCGCAAGACAAGGAGCAAGAAGATGACATGGCAAATGAATGTTGATCCACTGGGAAATATAGGGTTGTCCGCGCTGGTCGCAGCAATACCGATCCTCTTTCTTTTCTGGGCGCTTGCCATCAAGCGCATGAAAGGCCATTTTGCCGCAATGGGCGGCACCGGACTCGCTGTTCTCATCGCAGTCCTTGTCTTCAAGATGCCGCTGGATCTGGCCGCGCTGGCCACTTTGTACGGCGGCGCCTTCGGCCTGTTTCCGGTGTGCTGGATCGTCATCACGGCACTCTTCATTTACAACATGTCGGTCAAGACAGGGCAATTCGAAGTCATCAAGAATTCGCTGGCTTCGATTTCCGATGACCGCCGTTTGCAGGCACTGCTGATCGCCTTTTCCTTCGGCGCCTTCATTGAAGGGGCGGCCGGCTTCGGCACCCCGGTTGCGATTACGGCGGCCATGCTGGCTGGCCTGGGCTTCAATCCGCTCTATGCGGCCGGTATCTGTCTGCTGGCCAATACGGCACCGGTGGCCTGGGGCGCCATCGGCATTCCCATCGTCGTGGGAGGTCAAGTCTCCGGCATTCCTGACTTCGCCCTCAGCCAGATGGTCGGTCGCACGCTACCGATCGTCAGTATTTTCATTCCGCTCTATCTCGTTGTCCTCATCGCCGGCTGGAAAAAAGGTCTGGAAGTTTGGCCAGCCTGTCTGGTCAGCGGCGGCTCCTTCGCCATCGCCCAGTTCTTTTCTGCCAACTCGCCACTAACGGCGCCACTGTTGCCCGACCTCGTTGCCTCGATTGCATCGATCATCTGTACGGTAGCCTTCCTCAAGATCTGGCACCCGAAAGAAAGTTGGCATTTCCCGGATGAGCCCAAGAGCGAGGGAAAGGCAGCACTGAAGTTCACCGGCGGTCAGATCTTCCGGGCCTGGGCACCGTTCATCATCCTTTCCCTGTTTGTCTGCGCCTGGGGTATCAAACCGGTCAATCAGGCGCTCAACCAGATGACCAAGCTGATGTTCGACTACGCCATCCCGATTGGCGGCCTCGACAAGATGGTTATCGACCAGGCCGGCAAAGCCAAGCCTGCGGTCTTTAACTTCAACTTCCTGAGCGCCGCCGGCACGGCAATTCTCTTCGCCTGGATGTTCTCTGTCGTCGTCATGGGTGCCTCGCTGAAGACGGCGATTGGCGTCGCCGGCGACACCCTGAAGACGCTCAAGTGGCCGATCGTGACCATTGCCACCATCCTCGGCTTCGCCTACATCATGAACTTCTCCGGCATGGCGATCGCGCTGGGCTACGCCGTGGCCACAACCGGTGCCGCCTTCCCGTTCTTTGCCGCCATTCTCGGCTGGCTGGGCGTGTTCATGACCGGTTCCGACACGTCGACCAACGCCTTGTTCGGCAAGTTGCAGGCGGTGACTGCCGAGAAACTCGGTATCGACCCGGTGATCGCGATGTCGGCCAATACCAGCGGCGGCGTCTGCGGCAAGATGATCTCTCCCCAGTCCATTTCCGTGGCCACCGGTGCAACAGGCATGGTCGGCCGCGAATCGGAAATCTTCCGCTTCACCTTCAAGCACTCGATTTTCCTGGCCGTCATCGTCGGTATCCTTCACCTCCTGTGGGCTTATGTCTTCCCCGGCATCGTACCGAGTTACGTCAAGCCCGTCGCAGCCGCAGCTGCCGCAGTGTCCGGCGCCGCCGCGCAGATCGTGATCAATCCGGACGGTCTGATGTGGTTGGGAATCTTCGTCGGCATCATCGCTTTCGTTACTTTCCTGTCTCGTGCGCTGGGCGCCAATCTCCTTGCACCCGCTGAAGGAAGGGATGAAGTTCATTTCCATTGAGCGTCTGGTTATCAGTTCGAACTGGCAGTGCTAAAGCGGGAGGGGCCATGCCCCTCCCGCTTTACGCAATTTTGTGCCGCAGAAATTACCAACAGGGCATCGTGGCCCGGTCCACCGGCATGTTGAGGTCATCCCCAAGGACAGGCTGCTAGGAACCGTCGGTCCTTTTGATTCTGCCCAAGGTCAATTCGAACTACCGAAAAACGAACAAGCCGATCGCTGCTGGCCGGTGAACCTTTGGCCCGGCGCTTTGCCTCCAGATCAGTGCGTGCCACCGGCGCGGCGCAGGGCGTCCGCCTGAAAGTCCGACCATTTGGCCTTCTTGCCGAAAGTGATCGGCGCCTTGATCTCGTTATCGAGGTTGGAAACAAGATAACGGCCGTTGTTCAGGTCGTGCCAGATCAAGACGCTCAACCAGGGCACCTGCGCATCATAGTTCTGGCGGAAGCCATGAACACCGATGCGCCAGAGCTGGCCGTGCGAGTTGTAAGCATCCTCCCCGAGAACCATCCAGCTGTCCTCGTCAAGGTAGAAGGTGCGTTTGCCGTAGATGTGCTTCTGGCCAGCCTTGAGTGTCGCCTCGATCACCCAGACGCGGTGCAGTTCATAACGCATCAGGTCGCTCTTGATCGTGTTCTTGTCGATGATGTCGGCGTACTTTAGCTTCTTGTCACCGATCTTGTATGTGTTGTACGGCACGTACATCTCCTTCTTGCCAACCAGTTTCCAGTCGTACCGGTCCGTGGCGCCGTTGAATCCCCATAGTTGGTCGCTGGTGCGCAGGCCATCGGTGTTGTCATTGACGGCATCGTAAGCGAGGTCCGGCGCACGCCGCACACGGCGCTGGCTCGGATTGTAGATCCAAGCAAGACGGGCTTCCTTGTGTGGCTCGATCGGTTCGTGGACAAGGAAGATCGTTCCGTTGAGGATGGCCGGTGACGTGTTTCTGGCGAAATAGGCAAAGGCTAAATTGCCATCCTGCGGCGGATCAAAGGCGCTTGCGGTCACCACTTGGTCAGCCATGCCGATCTTGAAGGTGTCGCCGTTCGCACGAACTGGAAAAGAATCGTATTCACGATCAAAACTGCCGCCCACGTAGCGCAGGATGTGGTTGTGGATCGCTTCCTCGCCGATCTTGGGGATCGGGAAGGGAACGGTCGAGTAGAGGCGCCCTGCTATACGACCGTCCTTCATGTCGATCCTCGGCGATTCCGAGCGAATCTGGCCGATCGCCTCCTTGGGCAGCGCCGCTGTCCGGTGCGACCGGTAGACCGGCATTGTGAAGTTCGGATACTTCTTCAGCAGGGCCATCAGACCCGGGCCGAGCTTGTCCTTGTACTGTTCGGCGTTGGCACCATTGATCGTGAATAGCGGCTTTTCGTGGGCGAACGGGTCGACGTAGCCCTGCTCGGGCTTCCATCCGACGGGGGGAGCAGTCAGACCACCCTTCCATTCGGGGATCGAGTTGTCGGCGTTGCCGGCGCGGGCGGCACCGGTCGGCGTCAGGTCCTTGCCCAGGCGATCGAGATCGGCCGCCGTCAGGGTGGCCAGCGCAGCGTAACTCACGAGGCCAAGGCCGATGCCGAGCGCAACCTGTCTCATTGTGATTCTCACGGCAAAACTCCAAGGATGTTCAGGGCGGATTGCTATAGACAACAGGGGACGCAAGAAGTTCCGGTCACCGAGCGAGTCATGCGTAATTGGAATTGTTAAAGAACGGCGGGTTTGCCCGCAACAGCCGCCAGCCACATCGTTAGCGCCTTTTACCGACTCGCCAATCATCCCTCAGTCTTGGCAGTTCTGCGATTGCTATTCATCATGGCTAAACCAACTCCTGACCACCGGGATGTGCTGCAGCGGATCGTCGCTGAACGATATCCAAGTCGGAGCGATTTTCTTCGTAAATGGATAGATCAGGCTTTGCGCGTTGACCGTCCAATGCGCGGCGATGGCCCCGGCAATCGGTCTCTTCTCCCACAGGATCGGGCGCTTCTCGATGTAACTTGGGTTGCCGGTTATCTGATTATCGTAAAAGTAGGCAAAGAGCGCCAAGCCGATCACCGCCGCGGCAGTCACTCGTTTGTTGTTGGCGATCACCTCGTTGGCCAAGGGTGAGTCGGCCGCATGGAGTTTGCGGAACGTCAGCCGGTGGAAATAAGCCGTGGTAGTCACGAGCAGATTGAAGGTGTGCGTAAACATCCCGAGCATTGAAAAGAGCAGCGCCAGTATCGGTGCCCAGTAGGTTCGCGCCGCCCGATCGCCGGTGCGACCCCTCTCGAATTTCTCCGGATCGGCGAAGGTCGTCAGCGCTTCGTCAACTTCCAGTGCCTTGGCGTTTCTGTGGAACTCACGGCCGAATTCTTCCCGGCTCATGTCAAAGATGTAAATGCAGTCAAGACAGGCAAGTTGCTGGCGGAAATGATGCATGACCGCCGGGTGCACACGAAATTTCTCGAAACGCAACCCCGGCGGAACGGTCCGGCCGCCAAGCACCAGCGCCTTGTTGAGCCCCCTGTAACTGGACTCATACAGATGCCTCAATTCGTCATCGACATCCTTGTACGCAGCATAGGCTTGTTCGCCAAAATCGCGTTGCCAATCGAGGTACATGAACTCGCCAATCAACTGCGGACGAGCGTCAGCAAAAGCCTTCTGGTCATAGATGACACCAAAAATCGGAAAAAGTGAGAGAAACGCCTTGCCAGAAGGACTCTTCAGGGAACTGTTCTCAATGCCAGCGCATGGAATCTTGTAGATGTCCTCCTGCAAACCACGACGAATCACGGTCAATGTCGCCGTCTGTTGGCGCTCGGCACCCAACTCCTGTTCCCGCGACGGGCTGCTCTGCTCGATCAATAGCGACAGCCCATGAACTACCAGCAGAATGGCAATCGCGCCCAGGCTCAACCAGAGATAGTGAATTCGATCTCGGTGCGGAGTCTTGTTGTGCCAGAGCAGGAGGGGGAAAAACGCGCTCAGGGGCAGGACAATCAGGGATGCGACAGCCCAAGGCAACTCCTGGCTCGTCCTCTCCACGTAAAAGTTGAGCAACCGGGCTTGTGCCCACCAACTCACAAGAATTGATGACAGGACGATTGCCAGGCTGATGAGTGCACCCTTGAGCCAGTGCATTGCTTCGCGTTCCCAAACCCTCACCCAGATCGAAAGCATTAATAGCGCGAAGGCAAAGCCCGAAATCAGACGCCCCCAATGCTCGATCACCCGCGTGTCGTCGATAATGACGTTTCCGCTCATAGTGTCGAGCAAAGTAACGCCAAAGGCAAGCTCAAACCACAGGTAGATCGGTGTCACCAAGACGATGAAAAGCAAGTGGTGGTAGCGAAAGCCGTCTTTGCGATTTCCTGGAATGGAATTGTCCTGCGTCAGCAGGTGATACGCTACTCGGGGCTTCATCGCTTGGCGGAGTGCTTGGGAAAATGAGGTGCGAGTCTATCAGCACCGCGCATCACCCGGTTGGTCGTCTTCCAGAAGTTGGTCCGTTGTATCTGAATCGACCGGTAAGCGTTTTGGTGGGTGGTCACCATGGCAGGCGTTTTCGCCTCGCCTGCCTTCCGCCGCCTGACCGCCGAGCGTGGCGACAAGCACGAAGTGATGCTCGGCTACTCGGACAGCCACGAGGACGGCGGCTATCTGACCTCGGGCTGGGAACTGTAAAAGGCTCGAGCGGGAAGGTTTTCTGGCCGACAATCCGCGGCTCAAGCGCTTGCTGCAGTTACGCACACCCAAGATCGAACCGCTCAACCACCTGCAGGTCGAGTTGCTGTAGCGACATCGGGCCGGCGAGACGGACGAGCGAGGCGCCGGCGCGATTCATCTGTCGATCGATGGCATCGTCTCGGAATTACGCAACAGCGGGTAAAATTGCCGGATGGGCCCGACCAAGCGCTCCGTATTTTTTGTCTCCGACGGCACTGGCCTGACGGCGGAGGCGCTCGGCCACAGTCTTCTGACCCAGTTCGAGCGTGTCGAGTTCACGCAGATCCGCATCCCTTTCGTAGACAACCTTGCCCGGGCGCAGGAAGCCGTGGCCCGCATCAACGGCCAGGGCGAGGCTGATGGCATGCGCGCTATCGTATTCACGACCTTGATCGATCAGCAATTGGCAGACATCGTTCACCAGGCCGACGCCTTCTGCCTCTCGTACTTCGACAGCTTCCTGGCGCCGCTCGAAGGAGAACTTGGCGTCAAGTCCAGCCATACGGTTGGCCGCTCGCACGGATCGGCCGACAGTTCCGATTACAAGAAACGGATCGAGGCCATCAACTACACGCTGGCCCACGACGACGGCATCACCGATCGCGATCTGGAGCAAGCCGATGTGATTCTGGTCGCCGTGTCGCGCTGCGGCAAAACGCCAACCTCACTCTACCTGGCCATGCAGTTCGGTCTCAAGGCGGCCAACTTTCCGCTGATTCCCGAAGACTTCGAACGCGGTCGACTGCCGGGAACCCTGCAAAAGCATCGCAGCAAGCTGTTCGGCCTGACCATACAGCCCGAGCGCCTCCACAGGATCCGCGAAGAGCGGCGCGCCAACAGCAAGTACGCATCGCTCGGCAACTGCCGCTACGAAGTTGCCGAAGCCGAAAAAATGATGCGTCGCGAGGGCATCCGCTGGCTGGACTCCTCGACCAAGTCGATCGAGGAAATCTCGACGACCGTTCTGCAGGAACTCAAGCTGCGCTAGTCGGCAGTGCAGGGTCGGAAATCGGCCAGTTTTCGCCTGCAGGGGAAGGGTCGCGCTTCCCGATCCCCTCAGTTCCTGGGCTGGGGCTGGTAGTAGCCGACACCGACCGCATAATCCCCGACGCGCTCAAGGTAAGTGGTCTTGTGCTCCTTCATGCCGGTGACCGGATTGAGCCAAGTGTATTGGAGCTCGATGCCGCCACTGGCCTTGGCCGTGGCAAGCTGGACCGACTGCGGATAGATGCGCTGGCCGTTGATGTCCGTCACGTTATCGACTTTGCGACCGATGAGTCGCGGCGAAGCGCCGCTGGCATACATCACCAGGTTGTCGATGCCGACCACGAAAACGTACAAGTCATCCCGCGAAAAACCGCCGTTGATATCGTTGAACTTCGCGAAGGCTGCCTTCGGGTCCTGCTTCACGGCTTCGACGGCCTGGGCCAGAAGCGCCCGTGCCTCCTGCGGTGTGGAACGCGGGATGTAGTAGCCGACGGCAACGATCGCGTCGCCCACTTTCTGAAAATAGGCAAGCTTGCGCTCGACGCGGCCGTGTTCGCGATTGAGCCAGCGGTACTCCATCGACCCGCTATCCTTCAACCTGGAGCCGACAACCATCTCCCCGATGAACGGCTTGCCATCCGCATCCTTGAGATTTCGCACATCGCGGCCGACCAGCACCATTGAAGGCCCGCCACTTGCGCGCATCACGCCGTCTTCACCGACGACATAAACGTAGAGGTCGCCATCCATGTAGGGTCCGACGAGGCTGAAATCGACCAGGGCCTGTCTGGGATTTGCCTGGTAGGCAGCGACCGCCTTGGCCAGTAGCGCCTGCGCCCGTGCGGCATCGTCGCTTGCCGCAGCCGCGGTTGCCGCCGCCCGAGGTTTCTCGGAAGCGAATGCGGGCAAACCGGCGCCAGCGATAAACAGCATGCCGGCAACAATCAGGGTCTGGAATGCTTTGATCATCATCTGCTCTCCTTGTGGCCGCGATGCGCGTGGCGCGCCTTTTCGTTCAATCCAACTGCACCCAAGTGTAGCGATGGTCGCTCCCCGAAGGTTGGCTTTACCCTCTATTTCTCTGTTGCCGGGAAGCGACGGCATGGGTTGGCTGAACTCCCATTGCCTCGGTCTCGAAGAGCGTCCCGTGCGCCAGCGTCGCGAGCATCCCGATGGCGCTCAGCGGCCTGCGGTAGTGGTATGCTTCACCTCTGCCCTGCCCATCCGAGTGATCGATGCCTATCACGATCAACCTGAAGAGTGCCGTTTTTGCTGTCTCGGACGCCCTCGACCTGGTCGGAGTCAACGATTTCCAGCACGGCAAGCGCGTTGCCATGATCGCCCGCGAGACGGCGCTGCTGCTCGGCCTGCCCGAAGCACGCCTGGAGAATCTCGTCTTCGCCGGTCTGCTGCACGACATGGGGGTTTCCTCCACCGCCGAGCACCGCCGACTGGTTTCGGACGACCCCGACGTGGACAGGCAGACGCACTGCGAGCGTGCCTTCCATCTCATGCAGCCGTTCGCCCACCTTTCGCTGCTGGCCAATGCCGTCCGCCATCACCACACGCCGTGGACCGAACTGCCGGCCGACCTCGGCGAGGCGGATGCCATCGACAGCAACCTGATCCTCTTGGCCGACCGGGTCGATACGCTGCTGCTGCGGCATGGTCTGGATAACCCGCTGTTCCACAGCACGGATATCTGCCGCGAGATTTCCGCGCTGTCGGGCAGCGTGCTGCAGCCGGACGTGGTCGATGCCTTCCTTGCAGCCGCATCGCGCGAGGCATTCTGGATCGCGCTGGTGCCACGCCACGTGCAGACTTGCCTGAATGAACTTGAGTTGCCTTTGTGGGCAGTGACCATCGAATTCCCGCAGTTCCGCCATGTGGCGCGGCTGATCTCCAGCATCGTCGATGCCAAGAGTCACTTCACCGCGTCCCACTCGCTCGGTGTCGCGCAACTGTCACGCCACCTCGGGGAACGCATGGGCTTCGCGCCGAATTCGCTGGCCAAGATGGAAATCGCCGGTCTGATGCACGACATCGGCAAGCTCTGCGTGCCGGACGAAATCGTCGAAAAGCCGGCGCGCCTGACGGTCGCCGAGTTCTCGGTCATGGAGCGGCACAGTTTCGAAACCTACCAGATTCTGCGCCATGTCCCAGGTCTGGAAATTGTTGCCGAATGGGCGGCCTTCCACCACGAGGCGCTCAATGGCCACGGTTACCCGTTCCGCCGCTCGGCGCCAACCCTGGCGCCGGAAGCGCGCATCGTCGCCGTCGCCGACGTCTTCCAGGCGCTGGCCCAGGTACGTCCCTACCGTGGCGCGCAGCGGCTCGACGAGATTTCCCGCACCTTGGGAGAATTCGCCGCCAAGGGAATCCTCGACCCGGACATCGTCGCGCTCGCCCGTGATGATCTCGACAACTGCTTTCGCGCCGCGACGCAGCCGGTCTAGCCGTTGCCGATCAGCGCCCGCGCCCTGGCCTTCGTCGACCTCGAAACCACGGGCGCCACGGCCACCAGCGACCGCATCACCGAAATCGGCATCATCGAAGTGGATGCGGACGGATCGGTGCGCGAGTGGCAGCAACTGGTCAATCCCGGCACCCGCATCCCGCCGTTCATCGAACAACTGACCGGGATCAGCAACGAGCTGGTGGCCGCCGCCCCGCCCTTCGCAGAGGTTGCCGACGAAACCTGGCGCCGGCTGGCAGGCCGGCTCTTCATCGCCCACAACGCGCGCTTCGATTACAGCTTTCTGAAGAACGAGTTCAGGCGCCTCGGCGTCACCTTCCGGGCGCCGGTGCTGTGCACGGTCAAATTGTCGCGCAGCCTGTTCCCGGAACACAAGCGGCACAATCTGGATTCGCTCATCGAGCGTCACGATCTGGCGGTCAGCGCTCGCCACCGGGCATTGGCCGACGCGCAACTGATCCGCCAATTCTGGCAAAAAATCCACGTCGACCGCAGCAGCGACGAAATCGACGCCGCGCTGAAGGCGCAGAACGCCCGCCCCAGCCTGCCGCCGCACCTCGATGCCGGCATCGTCGACGACTTGCCCGACACGCCGGGCGTTTACCTGTTCTACGCTGAAAACGACCTGCCGCTCTACGTCGGCAAGGCCAAGGACATCCGGCAGCGGGTGCTCTCGCATTTTTCGGCCGATCACAGTTCGGCCAGGGAAATGAACCTCGCCCAGCAAGTCAGGCGCATCGACTGGATCGAAACCGCCGGCGAAATTGGCGCCCTGCTCAAGGAAGCCGCGCTGGTCAAGCAACTTCAGCCCAGCCACAATCGCCAACTGCGCCGAAACGACGAGGTCTGCACGTGGACGCTGGTCGACGAGGGCAACGGTTGGCTGCGCCCGGGAATTGCCGCGGCGCACGATCTCGACTTCGGGATTCGCGCTTCGTGCTACGGCCTGTTCAAGAACAGCAAGGAAGCCAGCAACGTGCTGCGCGTCATGGCCGCCGAGCACAAACTGTGCGACGCACTGCTCGGTCTGGAAAAGACAGCCCCCGGCAAACCGTGCTTCGGTTACCAGATCAAGCGCTGCCCGGGCACTTGCATCGGCAAGGAGCCGTACACCCAGCACACCATGCGCCTGGTCGGCGCGCTGGCACGGCTCAAGCTCGTTTCCTGGCCATTCGCTGGTCCCGCGCTGATTCGTGAAGGCGACGAAGTCCACCTGATCGACGCCTGGCGCCATCTTGGCACCGCTCGTTCCGATGAGGAACTCCGCGCCCTCCTCGCCGCCGATCGCCCACCGTTCGACCGCGACACCTACAGGATCCTTATCAAGTACGTCGCGCGGATGGCACCACAACGCTGACCGCAAAAACCGCAAGCGCCAGTGCGCTTCAATCGGGGAAAATCATGGCAAACTGCCAGCACCTCGCTCCTTGAGACTCCGCAATGAACCCCCTTACCGTTCCGCCGGCGCCCGCCAGCCGATCCAAAGCCATCGTCATTGCCTGCCAGGGCGGCGGCAGCCACACCGCTTTTACCGGTGGCGTCCTGCAGACCCTGCTTAGTGCCCTCGATCGCTCGCGTTATCGCATTGCCGGACTCTCCGGCACCTCCGGTGGCGCGCTGTGCGCTGCCATTGCCTGGTTCGGCCTGCTCCAGGACGACCCGAAGCACGGGGCGCAGCTACTGGAATCGTTCTGGCAGGAAATTTCCGCCCGGCAGCCCATGGACGCCTTTTCGAATACCTTCCTGGTCCTGCTGCAACGCAGCGCCGGCTACCTTGCATTGCCGGAAATCAGTCCATACCAGGTGCCTGCCACCGGCCAGGATTACCTCGCCAGCGTCATCGAGCGGCATATCGACTTCGCGCAGGTGCGAAAATCGCTCAAGCCGGATTCGCCGCGCCTGATGGTGGGGGCTGTCGAGGTCCGGTCGGGAGAATTCACGGCGTTTCATTCCCACCATGCGGAACCGGAAAAGCAGATCTCGGTCGAGGCCCTGCTTGCCTCGGCCGCCATTCCCGAGTTGTTCCGCGCCGTCGAGGTCGGCAGCGGTGTCTATTGGGACGGCCTGTTCTCGCAGAACCCGCCGATCCGCGGCTTTCTTGCCGGCCTGCAGGACAGGGATGACAAGCCGGACGAGATCTGGGTCATCCAGATCAACCCGGACAAACGCGACACGGAACCCCGGCTGACGAGCGACATCACCGACCGCCGCAACGAACTCGCTGGCAACCTCTCGCTCAAGCAGGAGCTGTTCTTCATTGAACAGGCCAACGACTGGCTGGCGAGGGGTTGGCTGAGCGCCGATCATTTCAAGCATGTCGAAGTTCGCCGCCTTCGTCTGTCACGCGAGCTCGACTACCCGTCGAAACTGGATCGCAGCCCAAGCTTCATCAACGGCTTGCTGGATGAGGGGCGCCGCGCCGGCGCGGATTTCCTCGATCAACTCGGCAAGACTGGAACCTGAACCGCTCACGCCGGAGCCAACGATGCGCCCTCTCCCGATCGCACTGCTAGCCGCCCTTGCCCTGCCCACCAGTTTCTCGGTCGCCGCCGAGGAAATCGGCTGCGCCACCACCGCGTGGAAACTGATCGGTGCCAACCACCGGGTTTGTATCTATGCCTACGATGACCCGAAAATCCCCGGCGTCACCTGCCATGTCAGTCAGGCGCGCACCGGCGGGGTCAAGGGCAGTTTCGGGCTGGCCGAAGATCCGTCGCAGTTCTCGCTCGCCTGTCGCCAGGTCGGCCCGATCACCCTGCCGGCCAATCTCCCCGAGGAAGATCTCGTCTTCAGCGAAAACACGTCGTTGATCTTCAAGGAAACAAGAATCACCCGCTTCGTCGATCGCAAGCGCAATGTGCTGGTCTATCTGGCGATCAGCCGCAAGATCATCGAGGGCGCGCCGGCCAACGCGATTTCGTCGGTGCCGATCCAGCCTTGGGGCGGGAAGTGATCATCAAGACCGCATTGAGTGACGTCACGTCCTATATCACCAGTGACGGCTCGGAAATCCGCGAACTGCTGCACCCCACCCTGCATGCCGTGCGCAACCAGAGCTTCGCCGAAGCAGTCGTCCTGCCCCGTGCCAAAACCCGGTTGTACCGCCACGCAATCAGCGAGGAGATCTACCACATCACTCACGGCTGTGGCCTGATGACGCTGGGCATGACGAGCTTCGCCATCGCTGTCGGCGACAGCATCGCGGTAGCGCCCGGGACGCCGCATTGTGTCGAAAACCTTGGCACGGATGCGCTGCACATCCTATGTTGCTGCGCGCCAGCGTACTCGCACGATGACACCACGCTGCTGTAAGCCGTCTGGTCGTCCTGAAGGGCACGGGTCAACTGAAAACGCCGCATAAAGCGGCGTTTTTTGTCGGTGCCTTGCGCACCGGCTAGCGGGTTGCCCCGTATGAGTACGTACTAGTCATCCTGAGGAAGTTGCATTCTCAATAATCGCTCTCCTTGTGGTTAGCAATACGATACTGCAATTACTTTGTACGCCTAATCCTGACGTAACGCAATACACTTTTTGCGTGCATTCAAGCCAGCCTGGAAAAGCTTGCCGACCCCATCGCGGGCTGCCACGAAAACATGGGAAGAGGTCTCTGAAGACACTGTCAGCAGACAGCGATTTCAGTTCAATCGATCGGGTCGACCGCAGCACTGCTTGAACTTGCGCCCGCTGCCGCAGGGGCAAGGATCGTTACGGCCCGAATTCGGTTGTTCGTTCCTGACCGTGCCGCCACGGCGCTTGTTCCGCCAGAAGTTATAGAGAGTCTGAACAATGAGCGGCAGGTTTTCCTGGATGTCGGCGACCAGCCGAGCTTCCTCGGCCGGAGCGAACCAGCGTTCGCCACTCTTTTCCACATCTTCCTTGAGCATGCCGTTAAGCAGGAACATCGGCTCGAGCAGTTCGGAAAGATCGTCCGCGTGTTTACCCGCGAGTTCGAACCAATCGCCGCCAAGCCCGGCGCCGAACACATAGGTATCGGCCCAGGCGGCATAGTCGTATTCCTCGCAACGCTCATCCAGCGGATAGAGGACCGGCGCGACCGTTTCATCGTTGAGCAAGGCAGCCGCCAGGTCGTTGTTGAGGCGCATCAGCAGTTCCAGCGCTTCGAGCACCTGCGGATCGTTGGCGCTCTCCAGTCCCTTGCCCAGCGCTTCCGGCAACCAGACCGACGGCTCAATCGGCACCGGCCCGCTGACGATCGCGCAGAGCATCGCCTGAATCTCGTCGAGACGCATCGCATCGCCCTGGAAGACGTCAGCGTCGAGGAGTTCTTCGAGATGGTCGAGTTCGCTGTCGCTGAGGGGGGCGTGGTTCATTCAACTGCTTCCTGATTGGCTAGGTGAATCATCTGGCAGTATAAATGTCTCAGTTCGCATCGCCAACCTGGAGGACCAATTGCCATGCCGAGAATCGAGAAAACCGACGCTGAATGGCGCGCCCAGCTGAGCCCGACCGAATATCGCGTGACCCGGGAAAAGGGCACCGAGCGCGCTTTCACCGGGGCGTATTGGGACTGCCACGACCACGGCACTTATCGCTGTGTCTGCTGCAGCGCCCCACTCTTCCGCTCGGAATCCAAGTTCGACTCGCGCTGCGGCTGGCCGAGCTTTCACACGCCGAACGATGAAAAGCTGGTCACCGAACAGGTCGACCGCAGCGTCGGCATGGTCCGCACCGAGGTCACCTGCTCCGAGTGCGGCGCCCACCTCGGCCATGTCTTCCCCGACGGCCCGGCACCGACCGGGCTGCGCTACTGCATCAATTCGGCGTCGCTGAGGCTGGAGAAGGAATAGCCTAAAGCCCGCGCGCCCAGGCCGGGCGCAGGTGCGCCTGTTCCGGCGTTGCGATGGCCTGCCGCACCTGTGCCAGCAGGCGCGCCTTGTCGGCGCCCAGCGTGCCCTTGAGCACCAGCCAGTTCGATGCGTGATCGGTGCGGAACACGGTGCGCTCGAGTTCCAGCGCCGAAAGCAGTTGCTCGGTCTCGACGAACAATTCATGCTGGGTCAGCGCTTCCCACTCCGGGAAACCCGCGCGGAAGCGCTGCTCGCCGAGCGGGAAACTGACGACAAGTGTCGCCAGATACTCCGGCTGTGTCGCATTGGCCAAACGCGCCGAGTTCTCGGCGTGCTGCCGCGAATACACCTTGCCACCGAGGCCGTTGAGGATCATCACCGAACGGGTGATCCCGGCCGCGCCGAGCTTGTCCAGCGCCTCGCGCGTGGTTTCGAGGGTTTCCCCCTTGTGGACCGCGGCAAGCACGTGATCGTCGCCCGACTCGGCGCCGACATAGACCATCGAGAGCCCGGCCGCCGCCAGTTCGTCGACTTCCGCCTGCGACTTCTTGCGCAAATTGCGCGGCAGGCAGTAGCTGGAGATGCGCCGCACCGCCGGCAGGTGGGTGCGGATAGCCGCGAGAATGGTCAGCAGGCGCCGGGTCGGCAGCACCGTGGCGTCGCCGTCGGCGAGGAAAACGCGCCGTACCTCATCGCCGTAGCGTTCGCCGGTCAGGCGGATGCTTTCCAGCACTTCGGCCTCGTCGCGCGCGCGGAATTTCTTCTGCGGCGCGGTGTACATCTCGCAGAAGGTGCATGCGTTCCACGAGCAGCCGTCGGTTACCGGCAGGATCAGCGATTCGGCCTCGCTCGGCGGCCGAAAAACCGGCTCGACGTAGCGGATCGGGATCATGCCGGGAAGCGCTCGCGGAAGGCGGCCGGCACCGCCATCGGCTTCCTCGCCGCGTAGTCGAAGAACATGATGCCGATCTTGCCGCGCGCAACTTCACGGCCACTGGCCTGCTCGCCAACGCGATAGACGAGGTCGAAGCCATACTTGTTGAACTCGGCGGGGGTCATCTCGATGACCAGCACCTCGCCGTGGAAGGCCTCGGCCCGATACTGGATCGCCGAATCGGTGACGATGATGCCGGCGCCTTCGATGTCGAGTTCGGTGTAGCCGAGCGCCCTGAAGAAACGGACACGCGCCTCGGAAACCAGCGTCCCCAGGGCCGAGTTGTCGAGGTGGTTGCGGTAATTGATGTGTTGATCGTAGATCGTGATCGTCGTCGCGAAGTCGAAGCGATCGGGGAGCTCAATCTGAATTCTGGCCAAGGCGGTCACCGCACGAATGTTGGATTGGGAATGGCTGCTGCGTGACCCTGTCGGGGTCTGCCATCAACCGGTCCAGATTATAGTCTCTCGCTCCCCGCTGCACGAACGGGCAAGGCTCCACTCCAGCCGGGTGATGGCCAATATCGCCAGTCAATTCATTCTGATCTTGGCTCCGGGACTTGCTGAAGCAGGCAAGGGAAGATCCCGTTGCCGAAGTCCATGCCCCCCGACAGGGGCAAGAATGGTTCATGAATATCCGGAAGCGGGCAACCACGACTGGCGGGCCGAATCGGAAGGGGAATCAATGTTGGCACAAACAACAGCCATCGGGGGACTGTCTGGAGTCCCGCCGAAAGGAGTCATCAACTGATCCATCTCGCTGCTTTGGTCGTGCTCGCAACCCTCGTCGCCATGGGGCGACGGGGCGGTCGGCACGCGTGCCGACCGCCTTGTCTTCAAAGCACCTCTGACACCCGCCCTTGGTCAGTGCCTCCCGCTGCAATTCAAGGTTCTGATCCTGCGTTGAGACTCGTGCATAACCGATCAGCATGATGTCAGGTCACCGGTGCCATCCCGCTTCGTTTACAGACCGGCGGCTTTCTTAAGCACGATCAGGGCCACCCCGACTTCGCTCGATGCGGTGGCGTAAGTCGTACCGCTGCCGAGTGCTGATTCTGCTTCGATGTACTTTCCTGCGTTGACCAGTGACGCCACCTTGCCCGCTTCGGTGTGAAATGCCTTGTGCTTATCAAGTGCGCGCTGGAACTCAGCCTTCCTCCCAAAACGGGTCTTGCCCTCCCCATACAACCATTGCCCCACCATGCAGCAGTTGTCCTTGCTGATCGTGGCTGCGTCCATCTGCTCGTTCTTGGAAATGGCGATGCGGAACTTCAGCTTCCACCCGGCATGCTGTTGCACGGCTTCGTCGAGATTCATTCGGTGTCTCCAGTTTAGGTTTCAGGATCGGCCGTGAGGCCGTGAGGCGCCTCGGCAGCGTCGAAGCCCGACGTTGTCGAAACACATTGTCATGATGCCATGCCAATAATACCATTGTCAACTTTTTCCATGCGTACCTCATACCACAGGCCGTGTATTATTGAACCTGGTTAATAGCGTAGGTTCGGACTTGCTGCGAGGTCTTTTGGACGGGCGGGACAGATCGACAAAACTGGTGGAGACGGTGCTCAATCAGGTACTGGAGGCCACACGTGACGGAAACGCTGGGGGCGACGCGGCACGAGCGCACGGATGAACGGGCCGGCTACCGCAACAGCCACCGGCCGCGGACCCTTTACACCCGAGTTGCGGCGGTGACGCCGCTGGTGCCACAGACCCGGGACGGCAGTTTCTCGACGGACATCTTCAAGCGCTCCAGCGGAGCGGGCAGGCCTTTGTCCTGACGCTGATGGAAATGGTCGTGCAAGGCGTTTCCACGCGCGAGGTCGCTCGATCACCGAAGAGTTGTGTGGCACCAGCTCGAACCTGCCGCTCGCCGGGTACGGCTTTGCCCTTTGCCGCCCCGGTGGTATAAGACGCCCACGCCATGACCTTCGTCCGCTCCCTCGCCATCGCTCTCCTGCTCGTTGCCGCGCCGCTGCGCGCCGAGCAGATCCAGGTCGCCGCAGCCGCCGATCTGCGCTTCGCGCTGGACGAAATTGTCAGCCTGTTCCGCAAAGCCCACCCTACCGACAGCATCGAGGTGAGCTATGGCTCTTCTGGAAAATTCTATGCCCAGATCCGGAACGGCGCGCCCTTCGACCTCTTCTTCTCGGCTGACATCGAGCTTCCCGAGAAACTTGTTCAGGCGGGTCTCGCCGGCCCCGACGTCCGGGCCTACGCGCTCGGCCGGATCGTCGTCTGGCGCGCGGGCAGTGACGCCCCGCCGCTGGCGCTGGCCGACCTTGTGCGCCCGGAGATCCGGCGCATCGCCATCGCCAATCCCAGGCACGCGCCCTACGGCATGCGCGCAGTCGAGGCGCTCAAGGCGGCGCAGGTTTGGAAGGCGGTCGAAAGCCGTCTGGTCCATGGCGAAAACATTGCGCAGACCGCGCAATTCGTGCAGACCGGCAATGCCGACGTCGGCATCATCGCCCTCTCGCTGGCACTGGCCCCGGCATTTGCCGGCACCGCCAGTTACACGCTGATTCCGGACGAATTTCACCAGCCGCTGCGTCAGGGGTTCGTCATTCTCAAGCGCGGCGAAGGCAAGGAGTTGGCCAAGGCTTTTGCAGCATTTTTCTGGACCGCGGATGGGCGCAAGATCATGAGCCGTTACGGCTTTTCCTTGCCTGGTGGCACAGCCGCGCACTAAGCGAATGAACAGCGCCGATCTCGCCGCCGTCTGGCTGACCCTCAAGCTGGCCACCGTCGTCACCTTCCTGCTGCTGCTGGTCGGCACGCCGATCGCCTGGTGGCTGGCGCGCACGCGTTCGCGGCTCAAGGGCGTCGTCGGCGCCGTCGTCGCGCTGCCACTGGTGCTGCCGC
Source organism: Azonexus sp. (assembly GCA_040275885.1). GTDB lineage: Bacteria > Pseudomonadota > Gammaproteobacteria > Burkholderiales > Rhodocyclaceae > Azonexus. The sequence goes on from JBEOKN010000049.1 coordinate 18,813, forward strand.
CGACCGTCATCGGCTTCTACCTGCTGATCGCCATGGGGCCGACCGGCGTGCTCGGGCGACTGACCGAAGCGCTCGGCCTCGGTCTGCTTCCCTTTACCTTTCCCGGACTCGTCATCGCCTCGGTGTTCTATTCGCTGCCCTTCGTCGTCCAGCCGATCCAGAACGCCTTCGAGGGGATTGGCGAACGTCCGCTGGAAGTCGCCGCCACGCTGCGCGCCAGCCCGTGGGATGCCTTCTGGTCGGTCGCCGTGCCGCTGGCCCGGCCCGGCTTCATCAGCGGCGCAATTCTCGGCTTTGCCCATACCATCGGCGAATTCGGCGTCGTGCTGATGATCGGCGGGAACATCCCGGACCGCACCCGGGTTGTTTCGGTACAAATCTACGACCACGTCGAAGCCCTTGAATACACGCAGGCTCACTGGCTCTCGGGCGGCATGATGCTGTTCAGTTTCGTCGTGCTGTTGGTGCTCTACACCCTCAACCCGACGCGACGAAAACCGGCATGAGTTCGGAAATTCGTGCCCGCTTCCGGGTTGACCACAGGGGCTTCAGCCTGGATGTCGACCTGACCCTGCCCGGGCACGGCATCACGGCACTGTTCGGCCCGTCCGGTTCCGGCAAGACGACCTGCCTGCGCGCCATGGCCGGCCTCGAACGGGCCACGGACGGGCTAGTCGCCATCGGCGACAGTATTTGGCAGGACGACAGCAAGGGGGTGTTCCTGCCAACCCACCGCCGGGCGCTCGGCATGGTCTTTCAGGAGGCCAGCCTGTTTCCGCACCTCGCGGTACGGGGCAACATGGAATTTGGCCAGAAACGGACGTCGACCGCAGGCCCCCGGCCTTCCTTGCCGGAAATCGCCGAGATGCTCGGCATAGCCCACCTGCTCGAACGGATGCCGGCGCGGCTTTCCGGCGGCGAGCGCCAGCGCGTCGCCATCGCCCGCGCCCTGCTCGCGGCGCCGCAGATCCTGCTGATGGACGAACCGCTCGCCGGACTCGACCACCCGCGCAAACTGGAAGTCCTGCCCTATCTGGAGCGCCTGCATCGAGAGTTATCGATCCCGGTCATCTACGTCAGCCACGCAGCCGACGAGGTCGCACGCCTCGCCGACCACCTCGTCCTGCTCGATCATGGCCGGCCAATCGCCAGCGGTCCGCTCAACGAGGTCCTCGGCCGCATTCACCTGCCTGTCGCCTTCGCCGACGACGCCGGCGTCGTCATCGAATCCGTCGTCGCCGAACACGAAGCCGACGATCTGACCCGGCTCGAATTCCCCGGCGGCCAGATCCATGTCTCGCGCTGCCGCGAGCCGGTCGGCACCATGCTCCGTTGCCGCATCCTCGCGCGCGACGTCAGCCTGGCGCTGGTCCCGCAAGCGCAGTCCAGCATCCTCAACTGCATCGATGCCATCGTCGTCGACCTCACGGCCACCAACACACCGGGCCACGTCCTGGTTCGTCTTGACGTCGGCGATCACCCATTGCTCGCCCGCATCACGAGGCGTTCGGCCAAACGGCTCGATATCCGCCCTGGCCTCAAGCTGTCCGCACAGATCAAGTCGGTGGCGTTGCTTGGGTAGATGGTGGCCCAACGGGAACGGCGGCTATCTATAATGACCAAGCCGAAACACACTGCCGCTCCGATGCTCGCCACCCTCCTGACACGCCCCACCCTGCCCGATGCCGAAGCGCTGGCCGAGATGAGCCATGTCCTGGTCGTGCTCTCTTCCGGCGACGCGATCCCGCGCGATTGCCCCGAGCGCCCGCTGCTGCTGGCGACGCTGGCCCGCCGCCGTCTTGATGCCGAGGAACTTGGCGACGATCCGGTCGCCGCCAACACGGCCGCAGGCGGCTTGCGGGTCTGGCTGATGCTCGACAAGGGCAAATCCACCTTCGAAAATCTGACGCTGTTGCGCGAAGGCCTGAAGCTATTGCTCGACGAGGAGCCGGTTGCGGTCGACGTGCTGATTTGTGGCAAAAAGAAGTTGGCCGGGTGGATGGCCGATCTGGCTACCTACGTCGCGCTGGCCAACGGTGCGCCGCTGCCCAACCGCAAACAGAAGGACGCGCCACGCCCACTGGAAGCACTGTACGTCTGGGGCACCGGCACGATGCCTGGGGCTGCGCACAGCCTCGCCGAGGGCAACCAGCTGGCGCGAATCCTGACGGTGCTGCCACCCAATGAGCTGACGCCGGCGGCGTACCGGGTACGAATCGGCGAATTGGCCGGTGAACTGGGCTGGGACATCGAGGAATTCGACCTGCCACGCCTGCGCGAGATGGGCGCCGGCGCCTTCGTTTCGGTGGCCCAGGGCAGCGAGGCTAACGACGCGGCGATTGTCCGCGTCTCACTGGTGCCGTCCGGGGCCGTGCCGCGGGTCGCACTGGTCGGCAAGGGCGTCTGTTTCGATACCGGCGGCCACAACCTGAAGGAGGCCGAGGGGATGATCGGCATGCACGAGGACATGGCCGGTTCAGCGGCGGTGCTCGGCATCCTGCTCGCTGCCACGCGGCTGGCCCTGCCGCTGCGCATCGATGCCTGGCTGGCGCTCGCCAGCAATGACATCTCGCCGCGCGCCAGTCGCCAGGGCGATGTGGTAACGGCGCTCGACGGCACGACCATCGAGATCGTCCATACCGATGCCGAGGGGCGCCTGGTGCTTGCCGATGCACTGACGCTGGCCGGGCGCGCCGACCCTGATCTGATGATCGATTTCGGGACACTGACCTACACGATGATTCACGCGCTTGGCTGCCGCTATTCCGGCGTATTCGCCAGCAACGAGACACTCGGCGCGCTGGCGGTCCGGGCCGGTGCGCACAGTGGCGAGCGCGTGTGCACCTTTCCGATGGATGCCGACTACGATGATGATCTCGACAGCACGGTGGCCGACATCTGCCAGTGCAGCCTCGATGAAGATGCGCCGGATCACATACATGCGGCACGCTTTCTCAAGCGTTTCACCGGCGACCGTGCCTGGCTGCATGTCGATCTGTCAGCCGCCAACTGCGAGGACGGGTTGGGCGCCATCGGCACCGACCAGACCGGCTTCGGGGTGGCATGGGGAATCCGTTTCCTGCAGGCGTGGGCGGCAGGCCGTGCGCAATAATTCCGCTGGCGGCGGATAACTCGCAATCCTTCACGACCTGACCCCCGAAATGCGTGCACCCACCGTTCTCTTGGCCTGTCTGGCTGCCGCATGGCTCTCGGGCTCGCCTGCATTCGCCAACGAAGATGACGACGATGACGGTTCGCCTGACGAAACAGCGGAAGCGGTCGTCGGGAATGCCGCCGACAGTGATGGCGGGGTTGCCGGGCAAGCCGCTGAGACCACAGGCGAACAAGCCGGCGATCGCTCCCCCGCGAAGATCGGCGTCGTCCACGATTCCCTGCGCCGCGCCAGGAAAAAGCCGACTGTGTTCCAGACGCTGGCCGACGACTACGCGGATTTCACGACGCGCATGGAGGACGAGCATGGCCTCACGTGGACGTTCAGTCTCAGCTACCGGCAGCGCTGGCAAGATCCGGCCACCATCGGCACTGCATCACAGGCCCTGTTCTGGCCGACGCTGAACTGGGAAATTTTCGACAGCGAGACTTTCGGGTCCGGCTCCTTCCAGTTCCTCTATTACGGCGAACGTCGCAGCGGCGCCAAGGTGACGATCAACCGCAAGGCCCGCACGTTGAGCGCCGAGTTGCCCGATTACCAGAACAAGTACTCGCAGATCACCTACACCCACACGCTGCCGGGCGAAAAGTTCGCGGTGGCGGTCGGCCAGTACTCGTTCTTCAATTTCGACAGCAACGACTACATGGCGGATCAGCAAAACAACTTCATCAATACCATCTTCTCGTCAAACGGTTCGTCGACCTATCCGACGACCGGCACCGGTGCCTACCTTCAGTTCAACGCGATGAAACGCCTCCAGTTTGTCGCCGGTGGACAGAGCGTCAACACCGAGGATCCCTCGAAACGGCCGAGCGATGGCTATCTGAGTTCTCCCTACGCCTGGCTGGGCTATGCCCAGTGGACACCCCGCTTCAAGGGGCTGGGCGACGCGCAATACTCGCTCACGCTCTTTCAGGCACCCGCGACCACCGAGCAAGCCAGGTCGCAGGGCTGGTCGATCAATGCGGTCCAGAATCTTGACGAGAAGTGGGCACTGTTCGGACGCCTCAATGCCAGCAGCGACGACAGTGGTAGCAACAAGCGCAGCTTCGGCATCGGCGTCGCGATCAACAATCCGCTCGGCCGCGCCGATGGCGACCAGATCGGTATCGCCTTCGGCAGCCTCGAACAGAGAAAGCCCCTGGCCCCGCTGACTCTGGAGCACACGCAGAATACGCTCGAAGCCTACTGGAACTGGAGCCTGTTCGGGGGGCTGCTGCTGACCCCCGATGTGCAGTACATCCGCAACCCGGTATTCGCCCCAACCCGCGACAATGCCTGGATCTTCTCGCTCCGGACAACGCTCGCCTTCTAAGCGGACTGGCTTCCCTGCATGGCGTCGCGGGAAATCAGCAAACCGCTGCGCTCGATGACTAGGCGAATATGGGAAATCATCACCGTCAAGGCGCCACCAGCGCCGCCGCGAGGGTGTCCATCAGCACCCTGACACGGTGCGGCACATGGCGGTTGCTGGGCAGCATCGCGTAGATGCCGAGCTCGGGAGCCGGAAATTCGGCGAGGATCGCTTCGACGCGGCCGGCGGCAAGAAAGCTGGCGACGATGAAATCGGGTTGCAGCGTAATGCCCAGTCCCTGTGCCGCGGCCTCGGTCAGGACTTCGCCATTGTTGGCATTGATCCGGCTGCGGACCGGAAAGCCCTCCAGTTGCCCGTTGATCAGGAACTGCCACGGTATCGTGCTACCGGCATTGGTGTAGCCGAGACATCCGTGATGTGCGAGTTCCGCAGGATGTTGCGGTCGACCGTGACGGGCAAGATAGTCCGGGGCGGCGACAAGCAGCATGCGGCCAGTGCCGATCTTGCGCGCCACGTCGCCAGGTTCCAGCCGCCGCGCGATGCGGATCGCCAGGTCGATTCCCTCTTCGATGAGATTGATGCGACGGTCGCTGTAATCCATATCGAGGCTGACGTCCGGATGGCGTTGCGCGAAGTCGAGCAGCAGCGGTGCCAGCCGTTTGAGGCCAAAGCTCAGCGGCAGGCTGATGCGGATGTTGCCACGCGGTGTCAGGCGTTCCTCGGCGACATCGGCTTCGGCAGACTCAACCAGATTCAGGATGACCCGGCACTTTTCCAGGTAGGCCGCGCCGGCCGAAGTCAGCGCCAGCCGGCGCGTGCTGCGCGCCATCAGCTTGACCCCCAGGTGTGTTTCGAGCGCCGCGATCTGCCGGGTCACCACTGAACGCGCAACGCCGGCTTGCAGCGCCACGGCGGAAAAACTGCCGACTTCGGCGACCCGGAGGAAGAGGCGCATCGCATCGAGTCTGTCCATTGTTGCATTATCCGCAATAAAGATTTGCAGATTGTCGGCTATTTCTCGTCGAAAAGGTGGAATAGAGTGTGCCATCGCTTCAGGAGTCGTTCGCATGAGACCAACCCAACCATCCCTCTTCGTCCCGCATGGCGCGCCGACCTTTGCCCTGCGCCCCGGCGCGGCCGGTGCGGCGATCGCTGCCGCAGCCGGCGCCCTGTCGCTGCCGCGTGCCATCGTCATCGTCAGCGCGCACTGGGATACGGCGCTGCCGACGGTCGGTCTTGCCGACCGCCCGGAAACAATCCACGACTTTTGGGGCTTCCCGGAGGAACTCTACGCCCTGCGTTACCCGGCCAGCGGTTGTCGCGAAGCCGCCGAGGAAGTCGTCGCCGCCATCCAGACCGCCGGCCTGCCGGTCGAGCGCGATGCCGGGCGCGGCCTCGACCACGGTGCCTGGGTGCCGCTGCGCCTGATGTTCCCCGACGCCGACGTTCCCGTCGTCCCGCTCTCGATCCAGAGCCACGGCGGCCCGCAACAGGCCTACCAGCTCGGGCAGGCGCTGGCGCCGCTCGCCGCCAGGGGATTCCTGATCGTTGCCTCGGGCAACGTCACGCACAACCTGCGCGACTACCAGACCGCGGCGCGCAACGGCGGCCAGACGCCGGCCTACGTGCGCCAGTTCGCGGACTGGATCGCCGCCCGTCTGGACGCTGGCGACATTCCCGCCCTGCTCGACTACCGCCGCCAGGCGCCGGGCGCCGTGCAGTCGCATCCGAGCGATGAACATTTGCTGCCGTTCTATGTTGCACTCGGTGCCGGCGGCGAAAACGCCCGCAGCGAGCGCTTCCATTCCGGCATCGACGATTACGTCATCGCCATGGACGCCTATTCATTCCTGCCCCAACAAGGAGGTTGACCGTGACAACTCAGTACACAAGAACCGCGAAAGGGCTGCACTGGCTGATGGCCATCCTCTTCTTCGGCCTGCTGGCACTCGGCTTCTACATGCACGACCTGCCGCTGTCGCCGGAAAAGCTGAAGCTCTACTCCTGGCACAAATGGGCCGGGGTGACCGCATTCCTGCTGGTCTTGTTCCGTCTCTTCTGGCGCGCCACGCACCGGCCCCCCGCGCTGCCGGACGCCATGCCCAAGGTCATGCAGCTGGCGGCGCACGCCGGTCATCTCCTGCTCTACGCGCTGATGATCGCCATCCCGCTCTCCGGCTGGCTGATGAGTTCGGCCAAGGGTTTCCAGACGGTATGGTTCGGTGTCCTGCCGATTCCCGATCTGCTCGGGAAGAACAAGGAACTCGGCGACCTGCTGCAGACCGTCCACATGAGCCTCAACCTGATGTTCGTTGCCGTCATCGCCGGCCACACCGGTGCCGCACTGAAACACCACTTCATCGACAGGGACGACATCCTGACCCGAATGTTGCCTGCCCACGCCACGGAGAAATGACCATGAAACGCCTCGCGATAGCCCTCGCCTGTGCCCTGCCCCTCGCCACCCAGGCCGTCGAATTCAACCAGGTGCAAGCCGACAGGAGCGCCATCAACTTCACCTATACGCAGATGGGTGTCGCGGTCGACGGCAAATTCAAGCGCTTTTCCAGCCAGTTCAGCTTCGACCCGGCCAAACTGGCTGCCGCCAAGGCCACCTTCGATGTCGAACTGGCCAGCGTCGATACCGGCGCGCCGGAAGGCGACGATGAGGTCGCCACCAAGCCGTGGTTCAACACCAAGGCCTTCCCGACGGCGCGCTTTGTTTCCAGCAGCGTCAAGGCGCTCGGTGGCAACAAGTACGAAGTCACCGGCCAGTTGGCGATCAAGGGAAAGACCCACGAGGTCGTCGTTCCCGCCACCTTCACGGCACAAGGCAACAGCGGCGTCTTCGACGGCAGCTTCACGATCCGCCGCGGCGATTTCTCGATCGGCGAAGGCTCATGGGCCAAATTCGACATCGTCGCCAACGAGGTCCAGATCAAGTTCCGCATCACCGCAACAGGCAAGTAACCCCCCAAACCCACCACAGGAGAATCACCATGACCAAGCTCAGCAAACTTTCCGCTGCCCTCATCCTCGCCGCCGCTGCCGCCTCTCCGGCGCTGGCCGCCCCGGAAACCTACGTGGTCGACGGCACCCACACCTTCGCGCGTTTCTCGTACAGCCACTTCGGCTACTCGACGCAGCTCAGCCGCTTCGACAAGACCACCGGCACGGTCGTTTTCGACAAGGCGGCCAAGACCGGTACGGTCGACATCGTGATCGACGCCAAATCCGTCGATACCGGCTACGCCACCTTCAACGAACACATCCAGGGCGAGGATTTTCTCGATACCGCCAAGCATCCGACTGCCACCTTCAAGTCGACCAAGGTCGTCTTCGAAGGCGAAAAACCGGCCAAGGTTGAAGGCAACCTGACGATCAAGGGCGTGACCAGACCGGTGACGCTGACCGTCACTTCCTTCCAGGCCATGCCGCACCCGATGCTGAAGAAGGACGCCATCGGCGCCAACGCCTTCACGATGATCAAACGCTCGGAATTCAACGCCGGCAAGTATGCGCCGAACGTCGGTGACGACGTGCGTATCGACATCGCCATCGAAGCCATCAAGCAGTAATCGCGACACGCTCGAAAGGAACCCCGCCCATGCTGACCGTTCGCAAATCCGGCGACCGCGGCTACGCCGACCACGGCTGGCTGCAAAGCCACCACTCGTTCTCGTTCGCCGATTACCACGATCCGGCGCACATGGGCTGGGGCAACCTGCGGGTGATCAATGAAGACTACGTCGCACCCGGCACCGGTTTCGGCACCCATGGTCATCGCGACATGGAAATTGTCACCTACGTGATCGACGGCATGCTCGCCCACCGGGACAGCATGGGCAACGGCACCGACATACCGCCCGGCGACGTGCAGCGCATGAGCGCCGGGCGCGGCGTCCGCCACAGCGAGTTCAACCATGCGCCGGATCAAACGACGCATCTTTTTCAGATCTGGATCGCGCCGCGAGAGACGGGCAGCGAACCCGGCTATGAGCAGAAGACCTTTGCCGCTGCCGGAAAGCGCGGCCGCCTGCTCCTGATCGCCTCGGAAGACGGTGCCGATGGCTCGGTGACCATCCATGCCGATGCCGCGCTCTACGCCGGCCTGTTCGATGGCGACGAAACCGCCACCCTGCCCCTGAACCCGGCGCGCAAGGCTTATGTGCACGTGGCCCGCGGCGCGCTCACGGTCAACGGCCAGAGGTTGCAGAAAGGCGATGCCGCCCTGCTCGCCGACGAATCCAGCCTGACGCTGGCCAATGGCGAGGATACGGAGGTCCTGGTTTTCGATCTCGCCCCCTGATCACCCCGCCATCCCCAGCGTTGGATGAACCGGGGCCGCCTGCGAAGAAGGACAGGCGGTCCCTGAGGAATGCCCACAACCTCAGCGGGACCCAGCACAGCAGGGTCATGAGGATGGCGCGGCGCCCGGTGCCAAGTCCATTGGCAGGCACGATCCTGGCCTTTCGCAGCCGGGGCAACGGGAGGTCGTTGCGGATCAGTTCGAATCGAGTTCGGGCGAATCGCCCGCGGCACTCGCGGGGTTGCTTCGGAATCGCTTTTGGTGACTTCTGAATCGCGCCCAACCTGACCGGCTGGAATCGACCGAGGTTGTGTCGAAACGCGATTCCGAAGCGGATTTTGAGGAAGCGATCCGGCAAGTGTCCTGATGGTGGTTTTCTGATCTCTGCGTCCGCCTGGGCGTTGTCCAGAAGGCTCTTGGAGCGTTCCCATGAGCATCCCGACATAAAATGACACGACAAGCATCAGTTATCACGGATATTGAAACCGCCGAGTCTAAAGTGAGGGACAGGATCAGGTCCGTGGTCAAAGCAATCTCGGCTGGCTCGCTGACGCTCAATGGAAGGACGCATCCGGCGCCTGCGCCCTTGCTAACCTGACCGCCAACGGCCGCATGACTTGGTCCGCATCAGTTGGCTTGAACCAAGCCACGCAACGCAGGTGTCAGCTTGGTCCGGGACCTGAACAGAACCAAAGTTTGTTGCCCTCGCTATCGAGGAAACTTCCGACCGTTGCGTCGCCGTAACGTTGGACCGGGTCCGCAATGACCACGCCACGTTGGCGCAGTGCGGCCTCCATGCTGTTCGCATCGTCAGTTTGGACGGTCACCCGTGGATTGAGGGTAGCCGATGGCTGCGCTGAATCCGTCTTGAACAGAAGTACCGCATCACCGAGGTGGTTGCCGACTTGTTTGCCGCCCTCGAACGCAGGACGCAGCGACAAGGTGTCGGTGTAGAACTGCAATGCACGTTCAAGGTCGGTCACTGCCAGTGAAATGGCTTTGATGTTCACAAAATTCAGGTCAGGTAGAGTCATGTCAGCTTGTCCTCCTCAGTGAGCGGCTCGGAGCATGAACGCAGCTTCATTCCGGTCGTTCGATCATGTTACGCAGGCCCATCGGCGTTATGCCGCCAATTCATCCTGATGATAACAACTGAGACAGCCGTTTTGAAATCAAGTTTCGCTGCGAGGCGCAGCGAACTACCAGAAACGTGCGATGTCATAACGCCGAGAAAATCTTTTCGATAGACTCCAGCCGGCAAGATGTCTGCATTCCACAAGACACGGAATCGGCTTGTGGCGAACGTGGTGAATGTTGAGGAGAAGTTGATCATGGCCAGTCTGGAAACACACTATCCAGCCTGTGACATCGAGGAGAGAATCCTGGTCGCCATTCGTGCGGCCGGGTTGGATCCCGAGCAACGCCCATCGCCCGAAGCGCTGGGGGCACTTGACCATTTCCACACAGGCGGCCTTCGCGCCTCACTCGACTTGCTGGCGCTGGCACGGATTCAGTCCCATGAGCGCGTTCTTGATATTGGCGCCGGACTGGCCGGCCCGGCCCGGTTGCTCGCCTCCACGCTCGGCTGCCGCGTAGATTGCATCGAACTATCACCCGATTTCTGCGCCGGCGCGGCGCTGCTGAATCGGCTGACCGGTCTTGAAGACCGGATCGAAGTGCACAGGGGAAGCGCTCTCGACCTGCCCTTCCCCAACGACACGTTCGATGCCGTCTGGATGCAAAATGTCGGCATGAACATCGCGGACAAGCAGAAGCTCTACGCGGAGATCTTCCGCGTCCTCAAGCCGGGCGGCCGGTACGCCTTCCAGGAGATGGCGGCCGGGGAAGCGGCCACATCCCATTTTCCGCTGCCGTGGGCCACCGACCCGGCCGACAGCTACCTCATTTCTGGCGAAGCTATCTGCGCGCTTCTGGTCGAGAAGGGATTCATCGCCGAAGTTTTCGAAGATACCAGCGACGCGCATTTGAGCATGGCTCTCGTAACCACTGCACCGAACCCGCTGACCTTGGGCGTGTACGTCGACAATCTCGCGGAAAAAGCGGGGAACGCGCGGCGCAGTCTTGAGGAGGGCCAGATCCGACTGGTCAGAGGGGTCTTCCGGACGGAATGAGTCACCGTCCGGATGGCAGACCCGTCACGTTGCCGCCCACTGGAGCGAACCACCGATTTTCAATCGGAATCAGCGGGCTGCTCTTGATCAGGATTTCACCAGCGGCCGCCAGCGCCGCCGTGGCCATGGCCATGGCCGTGGCCGTGGCCTGAATGACGATATCGTTTTCGCCGATGGCGCCGCCCAGTGAAAATTGCACTTCTCGATAGGTCGACCGCAACTGGCCCAGCATTTCCGGTACTTCGCGTTTGAGATGCGCCCCCTGGGCGATGAATATCGGCATCACGACGATACTTGAAGCACCAGCGCAAATCAGCGCGGCCACGCAGTCGGGCAGGTTCGGCACGAGGAATTCGGGAAAGAAAGGCGACTTCGACCGGCACGCTATCCAGACGCTGGCGAATTGCCGCCCGCACGCGCCGCATCGGGCTGGCCCATTCCGGGTCGCTGGCGCCGTAGGCAAAGGGAATAGGGGCTGTTGTCGTCGAGTCATACGCCGTTTGAGGTTGCGGATTATCACGCCCTGGCACCTGAAGAAACAGACAGGGAAATGAAAACGGCGGACTTCACCGCTCCCTCATCCTCGTTTAAGCTGCTCAACAAATCTTTCTCGCAGAGGACACCGAATGAATGAAGGGAACCCGGCAATATCTTTGTCACAGGCTGACTGGTCGGAACGATTGGTTTTCGGCATTGCTCGGGTCGATGTCCAGCACAAGCAGCTTTTTGACCTGGCCGCCACATTTGAAGGCAATGGCGATCAGATTCGCGTCATGAAGACGCTGGCCTCGCTCGCCAATTACGTCAAGATTCATTTGATTGAGGAAGAGCTTCTACTCGAACGCTGCGGCTATCCGAAGCTTGCCGAGCACAAGGAACTGCACAAGCATTTCAAGACACTTTTGCAGCAGTTGCTCGCCGAGGCCAATGGCATGACGCTGGATCAGATTGCAGGGCGTGTTCACTATCTGATCAACGGCTGGTTTTACAACCACATCTTGATCGCCGATCTGGACTATGTTCCGCTGGTCAAGGAACACCCCGAAAATCAGCTTCTCGAATGAGCCCGTTTATCTCCGGCGCCCGCTTTCAGCCGAAGAATTTGAGCAGGAAAACGAAGTTGACCGCAGGTGATATTGACCCTGGCGTCCCTCAGTACGAATGGTGGGCGCTGATCCAAGCCAGCCAGTTGCGTAGTTCTGACGGTTCTGGATGGCGATTCCGGGCACCGCCGCCAGCGCTTCGGAAGCGTCGACCTGCGCATTTTCGGCGCCGATGCGCCCGGCATCGACGACATCGACAGCGCCCGGCAGATCGAAGCTGCCGTATTCGACGCGGCTGCCGATGACCACGACCGGGTCGAGCGGCGACGGAACCGCGTTGGCTGCAGCCAGAATGGAAGGGCGCGCTCTAGATTGAAGTGCAACACCCATATTTGTTAGGGTGTGCGAATGGG
>JBEOKN010000050.1:0-42824 GCA_040275885.1 Azonexus sp.
GTGACATCGATTTTAGGTCACCCTTGGCAGACGAAATTTCGGGGGAAGCTCAGTTAGCAATTTCCGGAGTCATCGAATGGCTTGGCGGTAGCTTGTGTAGGTTTGCTGGATTCCTTGGACAAGGGAAATATTTGACTGCCATCCCAATTCAGTCATTAGCTTGCTACTCATCAACTTTCTCGGCGTTCCGTCTGGTTTGGATGCATCAAATTCACAGTGTCCTTTATATCCGATTGTGTCGGCAACGATGCTGGTAACGGAGTTGATCGGGTAGTCGAAGCCAAAGCCGACGTTGAGGTGGCTTAGTTGTTGACGCGTAGTGGTCAGCCAGCTTGCTGCATCCAGATTCATGACAAAAATTGTCGCTTCGGCCAAGTCATCTACGTGTAGGAATTCGCGGAGTGGCTTGCCTGTACCCCAAAGTTGAACTGAGGTCTTGGGGGAGATATTGCTGTTGACCGTAATTGGCGCTTCTGCATCAAGTCCGATCATGGCTTTGATTTCGGGAGGGATCTCACCGTAGCGTTGTTCATCAGCGATGATGGCGTTGAGGTTTTCCTCTTGGGCGAGTTTTGCGAGGTGGAGTTTGCGGATTATGGCCGGAATGACATGGCTGTTGGCGAGGTTGTAGTTGTCGCGCGGGCCGTAGAGGTTGCAGGGCATCACGCTACGGAAGTCGGTACCATACTGCCGGTTGTAACTCTCGCACATCTTGATGCCGGAAATTTTGGCAATGGCGTAGGGTTCGTTGGTGGGCTCGAGCGGGCCGGTGAGCAGGTATTCTTCCTTGATCGGTTGCGGGCAGTTGCGCGGGTAGATGCAACTGGAACCGAGAAATAGCAATTTCTTGACGCCGGATTGCCAGGCCTCGTGAATCACGTTGGTCTGGATCATCAGGTTCTGGTAGATGAATTCGGCGGGGTAGGTATTATTGGCGTGGATGCCGCCAACTTTGGCGGCTGCCAGATAGACCTGATCGATGCGCTCGCTCTGGAAAAAGGCACGGACGGCTGCCTGGTTGGTTAGATCAAGTTCGGCATGGGTGCGGGTGACGAGGTTGGTGTATCCCTTTGCGTGTAGCGCACGCACGATGGCGGAACCGACCATGCCGCGGTGGCCGGCGACGAAGATTCTTGGCTGGTGGCTCACTTGCATGCGTGGATTTTGGCCTTCAGGTCTTCTTTGCCTTGTCGCGAAGCGCTTCCAGGGCGCGCTCCAGAATTAACCGGTCTGCCACGTCCTTGTCACGCATCGTCTGCTTGGTGCGCAGCAAGCCTTCGAGGTTGATTGTGCGAACCGGGATGCCATCCAGATCGAGCACTTCGGCGAATCGGTTGAGCGTTTCGTAGGTTTCTCCACTGGCGTTGAGCATGATGTCTACGACGAATGCGTCCGCGACGCGGATGTTTTCGCCTTCCTCGAACCAGGCTGGATCGATGTCTTTTGCCGCTTGATCCGGCAGTACCATCAACGCTTGCCGCGTTTTTTCTCCCGCTTCCCGAGTGGCCGGCACCAGGAGATCGATGTCCGTGGTGGCGCGATGGTAGCCATGTGCGAACAGCGCATAGCCGCCGATCAGCAGGTAGTCCGCGTGGGTCTTGTTCAGCGAACTGACCAGAATCTTGAGGTCTTCCAGCGATGCAGGGCGGCTGTACTGTTGCATCAGGAGCGCTTTAGAGCGATTTGAGCCATGCCTTCGATCAGGCAGGCCTGCTGATGCTGGTTGGCCGCTTCATGCGATTTGAAGCGGAATACGCCCTTCGGAATAAAGGTCGAGCGGCCTGTCGGCAAGCGATGGATTTCGTCGTTGAAATGAGCGCCTTCGAGCAACAGGGTGGCAGAAGCCGAGAAGGTGATCGGGCGCTCTTTCCGGTGGCCTATGGCGCGCATGCTGGTGTTATGACTTTGGCGATTATTCGTGGTGGTCGAAGGTGCGTGGTTTGTTTCAGGAGTCTTGAGAGAGCCTGATGTGTTCGGCATGCTTGATTATTGCATCGACTGTTGCGAGAAGCATTTGCGTGGCGTGATCCGCGGCCTGAAGTGCTTCAAGAAAAAGGGCCGGATCCGAGAGATATTCGTGGATCAAGAGATTTCGGAGTTTGCGCGCCCCGAAGAAGCTCTCAGCATTTTCTATCCAGCCCATTTTTTCAGCAAAGGCAAGCGTGTCGAGCATTGTCTTCGTGTTTTCTCCCATGAGCGAAGCGAACCGAGGAATCAGTTTTTCGCCTATGTGATCCTGCAGCCGACCGAATCGGCTGACGAAGGCATCGATTTTTTCGGACAACTCGTCGCGGCGGCTGAGTGCTTCAACCCACGGCAAATCAATTGACTGAGCGTAGAGCGTGCGATGCGTATAGGCGAGGTGACTGGCCTCTCTGATGGCCAGTTCCAGCGCCAGCTTGGCGTTTTCCGCATGCTCAGGCAGGTAGGCGAGGCTCATAGCATCACTCCGGTTTCCCTCGCGATTTTGAATAGAGCGCTCTCCGGTGTGCGGGCATCTTTCAGAAGAATGTCGATCTTGCGGTCGCCCAGGGTCAACATGAGTGCCCCTTGAAGCTTGCAGATTGCTTGGGCGCGGTTATCAATCACGTTGTTTGTTTCAAAATACAGGTCGATATCGCCGCCCTTCAGATCGTCTTTGGCGCGTGACCCGAAGAGCCGGATCAAGACCTGCTGCCCGAGTACCTTCTGGGCGGCTTGGCGGATGATGCTGGCTTGTTCGGCGGTCAGGCGCATGGCAGATTGTTCCAAATGGAAAAGTCCAAGAGCTAAGGAAGTGCTGATTGATGCGTCACACTGGAGAAAGTAACCGTGCGCATGCTGGTTTTTTGACTTTGGCGATTATTCGTGGTGGTCGAAAGTCTGAAAGCCAGCAGATTTTACCAGCGCATCGCGTCTGGCTTCGGCGACGTCTGCGGCGACCATCTCGTGGATCAGTTCGGCCAGGCTGATCTTCGGTGTCCAGCCGAGTTTCTCGCGTGCCTTTGTCGGGTCGCCAAGGAGGGTTTCGACCTCGGTCGGACGATAGTAGCGCGGGTCGACACGGACGATGGTGTCGCCGGGTTTGCATTGGGCATCGTCGCGGTCAACTCGCAAGACAATGCCAATTTCGGATTCGCCTTCCTGTTCAAAACGCAAGGTAATGCCGAGTTCCATGGCGGCTTTCTCGACAAACTGCCGGACGCTGTACTGCACGCCGGTGGCGATGACAAAATCTTCCGGCTTTTCCTGCTGCAGCATCAGCCATTGCATTTCGACGAAATCCCGAGCATGCCCCCAGTCGCGCAGAGCCGAGAGGTTGCCGAGGTAGAGGCAGTCCTGCAGGCCGACGGCGATGCGCGAGAGGGCGCGGGTGATCTTGCGGGTGACGAAGGTTTCGCCGCGGATCGGGCTTTCGTGATTGAACAGGATGCCGTTGCATGCATAGATGCCATAGGCTTCGCGGTAATTGACGGTGATCCAGTAAGCGTAGAGTTTGGCGACGGCGTAGGGGCTGCGGGGATAGAACGGTGTTATTTCCGTTTGTGGTGTTTCCTGTACCAGCCCGTAGAGTTCTGACGTGGATGCTTGATAGAAGCGCGTTTTCTTCTCCAGTCCGAGAATGCGTATTGCTTCCAGAAGGCGCAGCGTCCCCAGCCCGTCAGCGTTGGCCGTGTATTCGGGTGTTTCGAAGCTGACCGCGACATGGCTTTGGGCTGCGAGGTTGTAGATTTCGTCAGGCTGGACCTGCTGGATGATGCGAATAAGGTTGGTGGCGTCCGTGAGATCACCGTAGTGCAGGATGAAGTTACGATTGCTGACGTGCGGATCCTGATACAGGTGATCGATGCGATCGGTATTGAACGACGACGAGCGGCGCTTGATGCCGTGGACGACGTAGCCCTTGCCGAGCAGAAGGTCTGCGAGATAGGCCCCATCCTGACCGGTGATACCGGTAATTAGAGCTACTTTGGTCATATCTTGTGTATCTGTAGTGATCAGGTCAGAAGATACCACTTGTTGCGGTCGACGCCTTCAACACCGCGATTTTCATCTCGTTTTTTGGCCAGAATCTTCCGGGCACCTTCAGCAGATGCAAAAAAGCCCTTCGTGCGCAAGCAGAAGGGCTTTCTCCGGACGGCTATCGTGCAATCCCGCTGTGCCGAGAGCGCAGGGTGAAGATCAGCCGAAATTCGCTTCGGCGAAGGACCAGTTGACGAGATTGTTCAGGAAGGTCTCGACGAACTTGGGGCGCAGGTTGCGGTAGTCGATGTAGTAGGCGTGTTCCCAGACGTCGACGCAGAGCAGGGCCTTGTCGCCGGTCGTCAGCGGGGTGCCGGCGGCGCCCATGTTGACGATGTCGACGGAATCGTCGGCCCTCTTGACCAGCCAGGTCCAGCCTGAGCCGAAGTTGCCGACGGCGGAGGTCTGGAAGGCGGTTTTGAAGGCATCCAGCGAGCCCCATCTGGCGTTGATGGCGTCGGCCAGCGCGCCGGCGGGAGACCCGCCACCGTTCGGCGTCAGGCAGTTCCAGAAGAAAGTGTGGTTCCACACCTGGGCGGCGTTGTTGTACACGCCGCCGGCCGGCGCCTTCTTGACGATCGCCTCGAGATCGAGGTTCTCGTATTCGGTGCCCTTGATCAGGTTGTTGAGGTTGGTCACATAGGCCTGATGGTGCTTGCTGTAGTGGTAGTCGAAGGTCTCGGCCGACATGTGCGGGGCGAGTGCGTCCTTGGCGAAGGGCAGCGCGGGCAGTTGGTGTTCCATTTGTGTTCTCCGGTGAATTGAGGGGTGCAACGAAAATTCTAGTCAGCTTCAGGTGCGGCGACAACCAGATTGACGGTGACGGCTGCCGACCCGCGGGCGAAACCCAGCCTGAGCGAGTCGCCCGGACTCAGCTTCGACGAATCGCGAACGGCACGGCCATCGGGTCCGATCGCCAGCGCGTAGCCGCGCCCGAGGACCGCTTTGGGGTCCAGTTGGGTGAGACTTGCCTGCAGGGCGATTAGTTTCCCGGCGCCACCGCTTATTTGCTGGCGGGCCGCCTGGCCGATCCGGTGACGAAGATGTTGCAGGTTGTCACGGGCGTGTTGCGGCCGGGGCCGGGCGCTGTGCAGGCGGTGGCCCAGGGTCTCGAGGGCGTGCCGCCGGATTCCAAGCAGATTGTCGCGCGCCCGGTCGAGTTGTCTGCCGAGCCGTAGGATGCTTTCCCGCCGCTGACGCAGGCGTTCGGTCGGGTCGGTCAGGCGGACGACAAGCCGGTCGAGCTGCTGGGCGCGCTCGGCGAGGCCGCGCGCGAACTGGCGGCAAATGCGGCGCCGGAACTGCTGCAGGCGGGCGAGCAGGGCATCGCGGTCCGGGCTGAGGATCTCGGCGGCGGCGGTCGGCGTTGCTGCGCGCAGGTCGGCGGCGAAGTCGGCGATGGTGAAGTCGGTTTCATGACCGATGCCGGCAACCACGGGGATCTGGCTGGCGCGGATGGCGCGTGCCACGACTTCCTCGTTGAACGGCCATAGGTCCTCGATACTGCCGCCACCGCGGCACAGGATGATCGCATTGCAATCGCCGGCGCCGGCGAGTTGCAGGGCGGCAGCGATTTTTTCGGCAGTGCCTTCGCCCTGGACCGGGGTTGGGTAGAGATCGATGCGGACGTGCGGAGCGCGTCGCCGCAGCGTGGTCAGCACGTCGTGCAGGGCCGCCGCCTGCAGGCTGGTGACGATGGCCAGCGCCCGCGGGTGTTCGGGTAGCGGGCGCTTGATTTCGGCGGCGAACAGACCTTCGGCTTCGAGTCGCGTCCTGAGACGGAGGAAGCGCTCGAAAAGGTCGCCCCGCCCGGCGCGGCGGATCGTTTCGACGCTGAGCTGGAACTCGCCGCGCGGCTCGTAAAACGAGACCAGGGCCCGCGCCTCGACCTGCTGGCCGTTTTCCGGACGCCAGCCGAGCAACTGGGCCCGATTGCGCCACATCACGCAGCGCACCTGGGCGTTGGCGTCCTTCAGGGAAAAATAGACGTGTCCGGATGCGGCGAAAGTCAGATTCGAGATTTCGCCGCCGACCCAGGTCAACGGGAAGGCGGATTCCAGGCAGTCACGCACCAGCCGGTTGAGGCTGGAGACGCTGAGTACCGGATTGGCGGGCACGGGTTGGTCGTGGTCGGGCATGGCGGCAATTGTAACCTGCTGGCGACCCGCGTGGTTGCCTGAAGTTCGCGGTGCCGCCACCTAATACGTTGATTTATATGACTTTAAGTTCATAGCCCCATTTTTTTGCATCGTAGGTGGAAGCCATTGCCTGCGCCAATTCGAGGCAGTTGATGACAGGTCATGCACAGAGTTATCCACAGTTTCTGGGGATAAGCGCTGGCGAGGCCGGTTTACGGGGCTTGCCGACCGGCGGGGGGAAAGGCAGAATGGCGTCTTACCAGACAAGCGAGGTCTCATTGTGTTTGCCATCATTCAGGCTGCCGGTTGGCCCATCTGGCCATTGTTGCTGGCCTCGATCATTTCCGTCGCGCTGATCATCGAGCGCCTGGTTGCCTTGCGCCGTACCAAGGTTGTGCCGACGGGCCTGTTGCAACGTGCAGTCGGCGAATTCAAGCCGGGGACCAACAACGACCGCATGCTCGAAGAACTGGAGCGCCATTCGCCCCTCGGCCGTGTGCTGGCCGCCGGGTTGCGCAACGTCGGAACGACCCGCGAGGTGATGAAGGAATCGATCCAGGAAGCGGGCAGCGCCGTTGCCCATGAGCTGAACCGTTATCTGACGACGCTTGGCACGATCGCCTCGATCAGTCCGCTGATGGGCCTGTTCGGTACCGTGATCGGCATGATCGAGATCTTTGGGTCGCAGGCCCCGACCGGAGCCAACCCGCAGCAACTGGCGCACGGCATCTCGGTGTCCCTCTACAACACCGGCTTCGGCATCTTCATCGCGATTCCCAGCCTGATCTTCTGGCGGCATTTCCGGGCGCTGGTCGATAGCTTCGTCGTCGAAATGGAGCAACAGGCAATCCGCCTGGTCGAGTTCATGCATGGCGAGCGGAAGTAAGCCATGAGCAGGGAGCAGGGTGCCATGATGGGCATCGCGAGGAATGGAATGTGGCCGACCGCGAATATGGCTTCGGCCTCCCCCTTGCGCACGGGCGCATCCCCGATGTGCTGCGACCGGAGCCCCTGCTTTCTGCTCGGGGAGGCCCCATGAACTTTCAGCGCGGGCGTGGCCAGGAAGAGCCGGAAATCAATCTGATCCCGATGATCGATGTCCTGCTGGTCATCATCATTTTCCTGATGCTGACGACGACTTACTCGAAATTTTCAGGCCTCGAGATCAACCTGCCGACGGCGGACGCCAGCAAGCAGGCCGAGGAACCGAACGAGGTCGATGTGGCAGTAACGGCCAGCGGGCAGATTCTGGTCAATAAATCGCCGTTGCCCACAGCCGACGTCAAAAGTATTTCCGATGCCTTGCGCCGTGCCGCAGGATCGCGTCCGGACCCGATCATCGTCATCAACGCCGACGCCAAGGCGACGCACCAGAGCGTCGTCGACGTCATGCAGGCGGCACAGGCGGCTGGTTATCCGCATATCTCGTTCGCCACCCAAGCGCCCCGCTGATGCTGGCTCGCTGGTTGCAGCGCAAATGGTTCACACAACGCCGGCTTGCGCCGGCGTTGTGGCCTCTGGCGCCGCTAGCCGGCCTCTATTCCGTACTGGCTGCGGCAAGCCAGCGTCGTGCCCAGCCGGAGCGCCTGCCGGTGCCCGTGATCGTCGTTGGCAATATCACGGTGGGTGGCGCCGGCAAGACGCCCCTGACCCTTTGGCTGGCCAAGGAGTTGGCTGCACGCGGCTGGCGGCCGGGTATCGTCAGCCGGGGTTACGGTGGCGACCATGCCGCTCCATGTCCGGTGAGCGCTGCCTCGCTGGCGGTCGAAGTCGGCGACGAACCGGTGCTGCTACAACGACGCAGTCGGGTGCCGGTCTGGGTCGGCCGTGACCGGGTGGCCGCCGGGTGTGCCTTGCTAGGTGCCAATCCGGAGGTGAACATCGTCCTTTGCGACGACGGTCTGCAGCACTACTGGCTGGCGCGTGACGT
Source organism: Azonexus sp. (assembly GCA_040275885.1). Lineage (GTDB taxonomy): Bacteria > Pseudomonadota > Gammaproteobacteria > Burkholderiales > Rhodocyclaceae > Azonexus. The sequence continues at coordinate 8,071 of JBEOKN010000050.1, forward strand.
CGAGTTGGCGGTTTTCGATGGCCGCGGCGCCGGCAACGGCTGGCGTCTGCCGGCCGGACCTTTACGCGAGCCGCTGGGGCGGCTGGACCGGGTCACTGCCGTGGTCTGCAATGGCCCGCCCGATGGCCGGATTCCGTCGGCGCTTCCGAGGTTCGACATGCGCCTGCAACCGGGCGCCTTTTACGGCCTCGACGATCCGCAACTGGTTTGTGCTGCCGGCGATCTCGCCGGGCGCCGGTTGCATGCCCTGGCCGGAATCGGTGATCCCGAGCGCTTCTTCCGGACTCTGGAAGCGCTGGGCCTGACCTTCACACGCCACCCGTTTCCCGATCATCATACCTACAGTGCTGGCGATCTTGCCTTCGCCGGCGATGGCGTGCTGCTGATGACCGAGAAGGATGCAGTAAAATGTGCTGGACTGACCGCGGCCGAGACTTGGGTTCTGCCGGTCGAGGCCGAGATCTCGCCGGCCCTTATTGACCTCATTCTGGAGAAACTCCGTGGACGCCAGGCTGCTTGATATCCTCGTTTGCCCGATCTGCAAGGGCAATCTCGAACACCGCAAAGCCGAAAAGGAACTGGTCTGCAAGCCGTGCAAGCTGGCCTATCCGATTCGTGACGATATTCCAATCATGCTCGAGGACGAGGCGCGGCAGTTGGCTCCGGACGAGTAGCGATGTCCGGTCTCGCGTTCAAGGTCGTGATCCCAGCCCGCTACGCTTCGACGCGCCTGCCTGCCAAGCCGCTGCTCGATCTCGGCGGCAAGCCGATGGTTGTGCGCGTCGCCGAGCGCGCGCGGCTGTCGGGGGCGGAGGAGGTCTGGGTGGCGACCGATAATCACGAAGTGTGGGCCGCAGCCGAGGCGCATGAGGTGGCGGCGTTGATGACGCGCGGCGACCATGCGACCGGTACCGACCGCCTGGCCGAGGTCGTCGTGCAGCGCGGCTGGCCGGGCGATGCGATCATCGTCAATGCCCAGGGCGACGAGCCGCTGATCGAACCGGAGGTCATTGTCCAGACGGCGCGCCAACTCGCGACGAGCGGCGCCGACATTGCCACGGTCGCGTATCCGATTGTCGACCCAGCCGATTTCTTCAATCCGAATGTGGTCAAGGTGGTGTGCCGGGCTGATGGCGACGCGGCCTATTTTTCCCGGGCGCCGATTCCCTATGCGCGTGACCACTTTTCGCGGGAAGGTGGGGGCGAAACGCTGCCAGCGAACTTTCCGGCTTATCGCCATGTCGGTCTCTACGCTTACCGGGCAAGCTTTTTGAAGGCCTACGCCGGGTTGACCGCGGCACCCACCGAGCAATTCGAGGCGCTGGAGCAATTGCGCGCCCTCTGGCACGGCTATCGGATCAGCGTAACGCTGATCGATGTGGCGCCGGCAGCGGGTGTCGATACACCCGAAGACGCCGAGCGGATGCGCAAACTGTTTGACCGGACCGGAAATAACGGTTAATTTTGCGGCCGTGCAGAACGGCCCGTCAGAGTGCCGGCTAGAGCAGCGCTTTTTTCGACGCAAGACGAGGGACATTTCATGAAGTTGATTCTGTTGGGCGCACCCGGCGCCGGCAAGGGTACGCAAGCAACTTTTATCTCCAAGCAATTTGCCATACCGCAGATTTCGACGGGAGATATGTTGCGCGCCCAGGTCAAGGCCGGCACGGCACTCGGTCTCGAGGCCAAGAAGCACATGGATGCTGGCGGTCTGGTTCCCGATGCAGTGATCATCGGCATGGTCAAGGATCGCCTGAACCAGGACGACTGCAAGAACGGCTATCTCTTTGACGGTTTCCCGCGCACCATCCCGCAGGCTGAAGCGATGAAGGATGCGAACGTGCCGATCGAGTTCGTGCTCGAGATCGACGTGCCGGATGGGGACATCATCGAGCGCATGGCTGGTCGCCGCGCTCATCTGGCATCCGGCCGCACCTATCATGTGAAATTCAACCCGCCCAAGGTGGACGGCAAGGATGACGTGACCGGCGAAGACCTAGTCCAGCGCGATGATGACAAGGAAGAAACCGTCAGGAAGCGTCTCGAAATTTATCATTCCCAGACCAAGCCGCTGGTCGACTTTTACGGCAAGTGGTCTGCCACCGGCGACGCGCACGCGCCGAAGGTCAGGAAAGTATCCGGTGTCGGCAGCGTCGATGGTATCACCGCGGGCGTCTTCGAGGCGCTCAAGTAATCCATGGCGGTCTGGAATGCCTTCTATGCGCAGTCTGGGGGAGTTACTGCCGTCATCAATGCGACGGCGTGCGGCCTTATCCAGGAAGCGCGTCGTCATCCCGAGCGGATCGGCAAGGTTCTTGCCGGTCGTGACGGCATCATCGGCGCGCTGACCGAGGATCTGATCGATACCAGTCTTGAATCCGATGCGGTTATCGCACGCCTGCGCTCGACGCCGGCCGGTGCTTTCGGCTCCTGCCGCTACAAGTTGAAGAGCCTGGAAGAACATCGTGCCCAGTATGAGCGCCTGATCGAAGTCTTCAAGGCGCACGACATCGGTTACTTCTTCTACAACGGTGGCAACGATTCGATGGACACCGCCTGGAAAGTCTCTCAGATTTCCGAGAGGCTGGGCTACCCGGTGGTTTGCGTCGGCGTGCCGAAAACCGTCGATAATGACCTGCCGCTGACCGACTGTTGCCCGGGTTTTGGGTCGGTGGCCAAGTACGTGGCGACCTCGATTCGTGAAGCCGGGTATGACGTGGCCTCGATGGCGCGTACGTCGACCAAGATTTTCGTTCTCGAAGTCATGGGCCGCCATGCCGGCTGGATTACCGCCGCCTGCGGCCTGGCTTCGGAGAGTGCCGGCGAACCGCCGCATATCCTGCTGTTCCCCGAAGTGCCTTTCGAACCGGAGCGTTTCGTCGAGCGTGTTGGCGAATGCGTCGATCAGTACGGCTATTGTACCGTGGCTGTTTCCGAGGGGCTGTCCGATGCTTCCGGCAAGCTGATCGCCGACTCGGGAACCAAGGATGCTTTTGGTCATTCGCAACTGGGTGGTGTCGGTCAGGTGATCGCCCAACTGGTCAAGGATCGCCTTGGCTACAAGTATCACTGGGCGCTGGCCGATTACCTGCAGCGCTCAGCCCGCCATCTGGCGTCGCGTACCGATGTCGAGCAGGCGCATGCACTGGGGGTTGCTGCGGTCGGCCTCGCTTTGCAGGGCAAAAACGCCGTGATGCCGACGATCAGACGTCTCGCGGATGCGCCCTACCGCTGGGAAATCGGCGATGCGCCGCTCAAGGACATTGCCAACGTGGAACGCAAGATGCCGGCTGAGTTCATCAGCAGCGATGGCTTCCATATCACCGATGCCTGCCGGACCTATTTGCAGCCGCTGATCGAAGGCGAGGACCCGCCGCCCTTCCGTAGCGGGTTGCCCGATTATGTTCGATTGAAGAACGTCACCGTGGCCAAGAAGCTGGGGTCGTTCAGCATCTGATTTTTTGTTGTCTGTTAGTCAAAGGAGGGGTTTAATGTCTCAAGCTCTATATTTGGCGCTTGCCTGCGCCGTAGTAGCGATCCTGTATGGGTGGATTTCCAGCCGGCAGATTCTTGCGTTATCGGCCGGCAACCCACGCATGCAGGAGATCGCCAAGGCAATCCAGGAGGGCGCTTCGGCCTACCTTAGCCGGCAGTACAAGACCATTGCCGTGGTCGGTATTGTGCTCTTCCTGGTCATCGGCTTCGTGCCGAAACTGGGCTGGCTGACTGCCATCGGCTTCCTGATCGGGGCAGTTCTTTCCGGCGCAACTGGCTTCATCGGAATGAACGTGTCGGTGCGCGCCAATGTGCGCACCGCCGAGGCCGCCCGAGGCGGAATCGCCGCCGCGCTGGATGTGGCCTTCAAGGGCGGCGCCATTACCGGCATGCTGGTCGTCGGTCTCGGCCTGCTCGGCGTTGCCGGCTACTACGCCTACCTGACGTCCGCAGGCGGAACCGCCGATCTGCATCATGTCATCGAACCGCTCGTCGGCCTTGCCTTCGGCTCCTCGCTGATCTCCATCTTCGCGCGTCTTGGCGGCGGCATCTTCACCAAGGGCGCCGACGTCGGCGCCGACCTGGTGGGCAAGGTCGAAGCTGGCATCCCCGAAGATGATCCACGCAACCCAGCGGTCATCGCTGACAACGTCGGCGACAACGTCGGTGACTGTGCTGGCATGGCGGCCGACCTATTCGAGACCTACGCGGTGACCGTGGTCGCGACGATGGTGCTGGCGGCACTGACCATCAAACAGTTTCCGGGTCTCGGCGAGAACCTGGTTCTCTATCCGCTGGCGCTGGGCGGCGTATCGATCATCGCTTCGATCATCGGCTGCTATTTCGTCAAGGCGACCGAGGGCGGCAAGATCATGGCAGCACTTTATCGTGGCCTGATCGTCGCCGGCGTGCTGGCACTCGCGTTGTACTATCCGGTTACCTCCTGGCTGATCGGCGCCGGCGATCCCGCCGCCAAGATCACGACGATGTCGATGTTCGGCTGTTCCGTCGTTGGCTTGGTGCTGACTGCCGCGCTGGTGTGGATTACCGAGTACTACACGGGTACCGAATACTCGCCGGTCAAGCATGTTGCAGCCGCTTGCCAGACGGGTCACGCGACCAACATCATCGCCGGCATCGGCATCTCGATGAAGGCCTGCGCCTTGCCGGTGATCTCAGTGTGTGCCGCGATCTATGCGGCATTCGCCATGGGCGGGCTGTTCGGTATCGCCATTGCCGCCACGTCGATGCTGTCGATGGCCGGTATCATCGTCGCCCTCGACGCCTACGGCCCGATCACCGACAACGCCGGTGGCATTGCCGAAATGGCGGGGCTGCCGAAGGAGGTGCGCGACGTGACCGACCCGCTTGACGCCGTCGGCAACACGACCAAGGCGGTGACCAAGGGCTACGCGATCGGCTCCGCCGGTCTCGCCGCCCTGGTGCTCTTCGCCGATTACACGCATGGTCTGGAAGCTGCCGGCCTCAAGGGCATCACTTTCGACCTGTCGAACCACATGGTCATCATCGGCCTCTTCCTCGGCGGTCTGATTCCCTTCCTCTTCGCCGCCATGGCGATGGAAGCCGTCGGTCGCTCCGCCGGTGCCGTGGTCGTCGAAGTGCGCCGCCAGTTCAAGGAAATCAAGGGGATCATGGATGGCACGGGCAAGCCGGACTATTCCCGCGCGGTCGACATGCTGACCGTGGCGGCGATCAAGGAAATGATGATTCCGTCCATCCTGCCGGTTGCCGTGCCCATCATCGTCGGCCTGGTGCTCGGTCCGCAGGCGCTCGGCGGGCTGCTGGTTGGCACCATTGTCACCGGTCTCTTCGTCGCCATTTCGATGACGACGGGCGGCGGCGCCTGGGACAATGCCAAGAAGTACATCGAGGACGGCCATTTCGGCGGCAAGGGTTCTGATGCCCACAAGGCAGCCGTGACCGGCGACACCGTTGGCGATCCGTACAAGGATACGGCGGGCCCGGCGGTTAACCCGCTGATCAAGATCATCAACCTGGTCGCGCTGCTGATCGTGCCGTTGATCGCCTGATTCTGCATTTCTCCGGAAAAGGCGGCTGCGGCCGCCTTTTCTTTGGGCCGTTTTGACCATGCGCTTGCCGTGTACGGATTACCGGCTGATCGTTGCGGTCAACAGCAAAAAGGGGCGATTCTCGCCCCGTTTTGTTTGGCGGAGTACGCCCGCTCAGCCCTCGTGCTGCCGCAGTCTCGCGACGCTCGGAATGTGGATCTTGCGTCCCTCGACGATGATCAGGCCGAGGCTGGTCAGTTCGTGCAGGATACGCGAGAAGTGCTCCTGGGTCAGATTGAGACGGGAGGCGATGACGCCCTTGTTGGCTGGCAGGGTGACGGCGGCATTGACACCGTTCTGCTTCGTTTCAGCAAGTTCGCGCAGCAGGTAACCGATGATGCGTTCCTTGCCGGAATGCAGCGAGTAGGATTCGACGTCAGCCATAAGCTGGTGCAGGCGCATCGCCATCCCGGCCAGCATCTTGCGGCACAGGTTGTGGTCACGCTCGAGTTCGTCGAACACCGCCTGCTTGGATACGTGTAGCAGCAACGAATCGGCCAGCGCCTGGGCGAAGACGATGTAGGGCTTTTCCATGAACATGACGGCTTCGCCGAAGCTCTTCCCCTGTTGCAGGATCTCGACCACCTTTTCGTTGCCCTGCTGCGAGGTGAAGGCCAGCTTGATCTGGCCGTAGACGAGCAGATAAAAGCCGCAATTGGGGTCCCCCTTGTGGAAAAGGATGTCGCCCTTGTTGATGTGGACCTCGCGAGTGGAACGGGCGATGCGCGAAATCTCTTCAGATCCCAACCCCTCGAATAGTGGAATGTGGGTCAGCAGTGCCTCGATATTGATCGGGTGACTGGCGTTCATATTTGATTTTTGTCAAAAAAATGCGTTGGCGGATGATGTCATCCGGTTGGCCCTCGAACAATACGTCTTTGGAACTAGGTACTAGTCAATTGGCGGTAGCTCAGAGCTAGGCACCGTGGCATCTTTCGGACTCGCGGATGACACTGAAGCCGGCGTGCCCGAACAGACCGGCGGCGTTCATCTTGCCCGATACCCGGAATTCTTGCTTCGCATTGACGTCGTGCCCGGACACATACTGGCGCATCACCTGACGGCCCTTTATACTCCTTGCCTTTTGCGCGAGGTGAGTGTGGATAGTTTCGAATCGCAGGCTGTGACGGTTCCTGCAGGAACGCCTGCGGCGCTGGCTCGAGCCTGGCTCTGGTTGGGCGTGTTGGCGCTGATTGGCTCCGGTCTGCTGGCCATGCTTCTGGTTCTCTCCCGCACCCCGGGTATCCAGGATATCTTCCCGCTGAAGGAATTCTTCCGTGCGGCGCTGGTGGTCCATGTCGATCTTTCGGTGGCGATCTGGTTCATGGCCTTTGCCGTCGTGATCTGGAGCGCAGTCGGTGGTGCCGGGTTGGCGTGGCTGGGCTGGAGCGGTTTCGGCCTGGTGGCGCTGGGCACGCTGGTCATGACGATTTCCCCATTCTTTCCGGGCGCCGAGCCAGTGCTCAATAACTACATCCCGGTCTTGCAGCAGCCAGTGTTCTTTGCTTCCTTGTGGATTTGTGGTGCAGGCTTCAGCTTGGCCGTGGTCCGTGCGTTGCTGACGACTTGGCCACAACGTGCGTTTGGCGAGCCGCTGCGCCTCGGTGCCTTCTTTGGCGCTGTCGCCGCTTTTATCGCGCTGGTTGCCTTCTTCTGGTCGTGGTGGGTGATCCCCGGCATCGAGGAGAAGATCTACTACGAAGTTGTTTTCTGGGGCGGCGGCCACGTCCTGCAGTTTCAGCATTCGCTTCTCATGATCGTGGCCTGGCTCTGGATCGCCAGCTATCTGGGAAGGCCCCCGGTCGCCTCGCCGCGTGCCTTGGCGGCCCTGTTTTTTGTCGCCTCGCTGCCACTGCTCTCGGTGCCGCTGATCTATCTGACGGTTCCGCCGGGTTCGTTGCCGCACATGGAGTTGTTCGCCAAATTGATGAAGTGGGGCCATCCTTACATGGGTCCGCTGATCCTCGCGGGGGCCCTGTCTCTGTGGGGCGTGCGCCGAGCAACTGCCGATCCAGCCAAGTCTGCCTTCGTTGCTTCATTTGCCCTGTTCGCACTGGGCGGTGTGCTTGGTTACATGATCCAGGGCGTCAACGTAGTCATCCCTGCCCACTACCACGGCTCGACGGTTGGCGTCACGCTGGCATTCATGGGGCTGGCCTATGTGCTGCTGCCGACCCTCGGCTTCGCCAAAGCGGAAGGTCGCATGGCCGTCTGGCAGCCCTATGTCTATGGCGGCGGCCAGTTGATTCACGTACTCGGCCTCGCCTGGTCGGGCGGCTATGGCGTGCAGCGCAAAGTCGCGGGGGCCGAACAGGCGCTGGTGACCCTGCCGCAGAAACTGGGTATGGGCATGATGGGGCTTGGCGGACTGATTGCCATCATCGGCGGTCTGATGTTCGTCCTGATCTGCCTGAAGGCGATGTCGGCAAGACAGGGGCGATGAAGGAACAGACCACATTGCGAGTGGCTGTCGCGGCGGGAGTCGCGTCGCTGTTGACGGTCGCACTGCTCGGGTATCGATTGCTCAACCACACCAGCCCGGAGTCTGCGAATCGTCCGCCTGTCCTGATCGCATCGCAGTCACTGACCCCGGAAGAGGCCAAGCTTGCGGTCGACGCCATTTTTGCGCTGATTTTGCCCGACCTTGGCGGTCGTCCGCAGCCTGTCGCCGAGTGGAAAGGTAAAGTTCTGGTGGTCAACTACTGGGCGAGTTGGTGCAAGCCGTGCGTCGACGAGATGCCGGCGTTCTCACGGATGAACAGTCACTACGCATCGTGGGGTGTGCAGTTCGTCGGGATTGGCCTGGACGATGAGGCCAAGCTGGCGTCCTTCATCAAGACGATGCCGGTTTCTTATCCTGTCCTCGTGGCCGGCGCTACCGATCCGACGCCAGGCCTGCAGGTCAAGGGGCTACCCTATACGGTGGTGATCGGCCGCGACGGGCATCTCGAGACGACTCGTCTGGGACGCATGGATGAAGAATCGCTTGAGTTGGTCCTGCGCCGTCTGATCGGACAGTAACTCAATTTCCAGACCAACCATGACTTTGTCGCCTTCGCCTGCAGTGCTCACGGCACTGTCGGCGGCTCGTCCTCGCGTCACGATTGGTCTGGAAATGGATTAGGGCAACGAAGGCCGCCGCGCGGTCATGCGCAACGACCCTTTGGAGAAACTACTTCGCGAGCGGTTGGAATGCCATCGAACGCGCCGATACGGTGAATGCATCGGAGAAACAGGCGCCATCTTCCGCACCGTGGCTCTTGAGGAAGGGGAAGATTGCCTCGACCATTCGTACCGAACCGCAGGCGTAGATTTCGTGCCCCTTGAGTTCCGGGAAGTCTTCGAGGATGGCTTCGTGCACCATGCCGGTGCGACCGTTCCAGGCGTCTTCCGGCGCCGGGTCGGAGAGAACGGGGATGAAGTGGAAATTGGCATGGTCGTGCGCCCATTGCTGCGGCAACTCGGGCAGGTAGAGGTCGCGCAGTTGTTTGACACCCCAGTAGAGATGAATTTCGCGCTTCAGGCCGCGCTCGAAGGCGTCCTCGACCATGCTCTTGACCGGGGCGAAGCCCGTGGCGCCAGCGACGAAGACGATCGGCCGCTGCGATTCGCGCAATGAAAAATCGCCGATCGGGCCTTCGAAGCGGACTTCGTCGCCTTCCTTCATCTGCTCGAAGACATGGGTTGTGAACAGTCCGCCCTTCATCAGGCGGATCTGGAGTTCGACAAACTCGGGTTCGTGCGGCGGGTTGGCAAACGAGAAGGCGCGCCGCTGGCCGTCGTCGAGGATGACATTGATATACTGACCGGCCTTGAACGGAATTTGCTGTCCTTCCGGCAGTTTGAGCAGAACGCGCATGACGTCGTAGGTGAGCTTTTCCAGCTTGACGACCCGGGCGCTGTATTCCTTGAAGGGCTTGACCGCCGCACTGGCTTCGTATTCGATCTCCACGTCATCGATGGCGGTGGCGCAGCACAGCAGCACCTTGCCCTGTGCCAGTTCCTCCGCCGACAGCGCGCTGGGCTGGTAGAGACCGGGATCGACCTTGCCGGCCAGAACCGTGCACTTGCAGGCGCCGCAGCCGCCGTTACGACACTCGTAGGGCAGGTTGATGTCCTGGCGCAGTCCCGCGTCAAGGAGCGTTTCGCCGAAACGGGCGGTGACGGCCTTGTGGTCGGGATGGAAGGTGATACGGGTCTGCTCCTGAGCGGCACCGCGCCGTTTGGGCGGCAGCCACGGGGTCAGGAAGAGCAAGGCGGTCAGCCCAAGCACCCAGAACCACAGATGCAGCGGGTTGGTGACATAGACAAGTGCGAGAACCGGCAACTCAAACCAGTCGAAGTCGATGTTGGTGGGCACCACTGACATGTCAGCTTCACCCCCCTGACTGAGAATCGGTTTGATCAGGGCGAGCGCGACAAACATCAGTGACACGGCAATGGCTATCGGACGTGGCGGATTGATGTGGGCGCGTGGCACGCGCTGGACGTGAATCCACATGATGAAGACGACGATCAGCGGCGCGCCGATGTGAACGAAGGCGAGCAAGGTGAACAGTCGACTGTTGACGCTTTCGAGATAGAGGAAGTTGCGAATCAGGGTGCCGTTGAACATTGGCAGTACGTCAAACCACTCGGCCGTGGCGATGACAACGAATTGCGCCAGTTTGTCCCATACCAGCATGAAGCCGTTGACGCCGGCGATGTAGACCAGCCAGATCAGGGCGACACCGGTAAGCCACGAGAAGGAGCGGAAACCGCGATAGCGATCGTAGGCAAAGTGCCGCAGCAGGTGCAGGACCATGGTCAGGATCATGCCGTCGGTGGCGTAACGGTGAATGCTGCGCATGATGCCGCCAGCCCACCACTGATTGTGGGTGATGCGTTCGACCGACTGGTATGCGTCGTTGATTCCGGTCTCGGCAAAGATGTAGAGATAGAGCCCGGTCCCTACCAGCAACCAGAACTGCCAGAAACTGATCGTGCCGAGGTGGTAGAAGGGGTTCAGTTTGTCGCCGAAGGCCACATTGAATATGTTCTCAATGCGCATGAAGAACCAGCGAATGACTTGTTGGAGAAGTTTGACCATGGTTTGTGTCCGCTCAGGAGAGTAGGGAGAGACGAATCGGGATGGGTGTTGTCCGAGCGGGCGATCTATCTGAAGAAGAGCCCGCCCTTGTCCGGGTTGAAGTCGATCACCATGACCTGGGCCGGCTTGAGCGTCACCTGTTCTTCCTTGACGAAATTGAAGCCTGGCTTGACCAGGTTGTCGTTCATCCTGACCACTACCTGATGACTGCCGGCTTTCAACTCGAAGCGCTTGTACACCGTGGAGACGCCATCCTTGTAGAGGCCGGTCGGATGCATCACGGTCCGGAAGGCTGGTTGCCCGTCGATGTCCACTTCCAGGTTGATGTCGGAGCGTTCGCGCGGGCAGTCCATTGGCGCCCGCATGTTGGGGGGCAGTTTCTGCAGTTCTTCCGGGGTCCGCTTGCGACATTCGCGATCACCAAGGTGACTGATTGACAGCTTGATCAGAGACACGTCATCGGGAATCTGCCGGTATTTGGGGGAGGTCGCAAAATATCCGATGAAGGCCGCAAAGGCAACGTAGAGGATCACCTGTCCGATAATGGCGGCGGGTTTAAGCATGGTGGGATGTTCTCCGGAAGTAGGGTGGCAATGGGGCGTCGGAAACGGACTGCGTTTCGATTCGTGTCCTGAATTCCTGCAAGGCCTTGGCCAGCACCTTGCCATCGTTGCTGGATGCTGAAACCAGTTGCAGGCGGGCGAGAGGGACTTTGCTGCGCAGGCGTGGTTCGCGTTGACCGGCGATGCGTTCTGCGGTCCACCTGTCGCCAAAGCGAAAATCGCAACCGCCGCTGCGGCAACCAGTCAACATGACCCCGTCGGCGCCGCCGCGCAGCGCGTATTCAACGAATGACGGGGGCAGGATGCCCGTGCACATCAGGCTCATTACGGCAGTGTCGGGGGCTGCCAGCGCCCCTGCGTCGGCGCCACGGTCGCAGCTAAAGATGACTATCCTGGAGCGTCCTTCGAGTTTGGCAAGCGCATCTTCGAGGTGCTGGCGAAGGCCGTTCACTGTTTGCTGCGGCATGTCGATGCCGGTCAACAGTTGTTCCTGGCGGCGGAAAGGTGTCGACGAGGGGCATGAGCCAGCGCAGATGCCACAGCTCGCGCAGAGATCGGGATCGACGACGGCGACCTTGAAGCCCGAACGGATCGGATGTGGCCCCATCGTTATCGCAGCGTACGGGCAGTCGAGGTGGCAGCGACTGCAGCCGCTGCAATAGGCCACGTCGACCAGCGCAACTGGCTCGGCCTTCGCGTGCGGCAGGAACGGCAGGATGGTGAGCAGAACCGTGACGGCGAAGAGCAGCGTCCAGACGATGGCGGGTGAACTGATGTCGGTCAGCGGATGGATGAACAATATGAACCAGTCAAGGCGAAGTTCGGCGGGTGCGAGCGCGAGGTTGGCCGGGGGGGCGCTGAGCGCCGGTTTGACCAGGGCAAGCAGAACGAGAACGCTCGCGGTTCCCAGCATCGACTGTCGTGAAGGCAGGTAATCGACCATACTGATCCGATGGACGTGCGCCCAGAGGCCCAGGATCAGCAGCAGCGGTATCCCGATGTGGATGAAGACGAGCATGGTGAAGAAACGATCGTTGATCGAGTCCGGCGCGAGGAAATTGCGCGCCGCCGGCTCGCTGAATATGGGGAGCCAGTCGAGGAGTTCGGTTGTCGCGGTGGCCGAGAACTGGGCTACCTGGTCCCAGACGATCCAGTAGCCGCCGATGCCGGATGCGTAGACCAGCCAGATCAGCGGTACGCCCGTGATCCAGGAGTAGAAGCGGAATCCGAAGTAACGGCCATAGGCCCACTCACGGATGAGGTGCAGCACCATGACCAGAACGAAGGCGTCGGAAGCGTAGCGATGCAGGCTGCGCATGATGCCGCCGAAATACCACAGTTCCAGTGATTGGTAGCCGATCGAATCGTAGACGCCGGTGATGCTGATATCGAGCACGGTGTAGAGGTAGAGTCCGGTGCCGACGACGATCCACAGCAGGTATAGTCCCATTGCGCCGAGATGGCGCAATGGGTTGTTGGCGCCCCCGAATGGCACATCGAATGCCTCTTCGATCCGCTGAAACAGGACCTGTGTGTTGCTGCGAGCGAAACCGTGAAAACTCACCTGATGTGTCCAAAGAACGTCTGGGCGTCAAAGCATTAGCGGAAAATTATATGTCGCCGACCGAAATACCTGCTTGACGCATATCAAGTCCAAAAAAAGCCATCGAAAATTGCTCAAGGGAGTTCCTGTGCTAATGCCGTTGGCGTGCCGTCCTGCCGGCAGTGCAAGACAGGTGCGCCATTCAAGGCGGACTTGCCGGCTTGCAAGTGAGGTGTCAGGCGGAAGGGATGACGCGGCGTCGCCGGTTTTTCCAGAAATGCACGCAGAGGTAGATCGTGAATCCCGTGAAGGTCAGGAAGCCGGCAATCATGAAATACACGGAGTAGTTGGTGCGGTATCTGCCGGTCACCGGATCATAGACCGAACAGAGGATCCTTACCCGCTCCATGATTTCCTTCAATGTATTTGTTTCGGGCGGAATGGCGGCGCCGGCGATCATCGCCTTGAGTGGCTCGGCCAAGTCCGAGGCGTTGAACTTCTCCCCGTAGACCTGGCGAAAGATCTTCCCCTCGGCATCGACCATCGTGACCTGGTTCAGGTGATCGAAACCGGCGGGGGTGGCGACGTAGCTGAAGCCGAAGTTGGCGGTAAGGTCGTCGAGTATCGCCGGCGACGGGCTGAGGAATTCCCAGTTTGGCAGGGTGATGCCGTACTGCACCGAGAAGTCCCTGAGCGCCTGGGGCGAGTCGAACGGCTGGTTGAAGCCGATGCTGATTACGTTGAAACGGTCGGCGCCGAGGACGCTGACCGTGTTCTGCACGGCCTTCTGCAGATTTCGTGTGGTGGTTGGGCAGACCTGGAAGCATGCTGTATAGATGAAACTGACCAGCAGCGGCTTTCCACGATAACGTGAGAGTTCGACAGGTTTGCCCTGGCGGTCGAGCAGGACGAAATCCCCAACCTGTTTGCCGATCGCGCTCTGCGAGCGTTCGAAGGCCGTCTTTTCGTCCAGCGTGGTGAGTGCAAGCCCAGTGTTGAAGCCCTGCGGTCGTGCGGTGAGTTTGGGCTTCTCGTCTGCAGCATCCGCAGCCAGCAACGTGTCCGCAGCCAGCAAACCGACCGTAAGCAGTGCGAACCGCAAGAACTCAGAAATTACCACGAGGCGTCGGATCAGAAGCGGGCGTCGATGATCGCCGCCAGCAGCACCAGGGTCAGCTGAACCAGAGAGGAAAAGAAACAGGCCATCGCGGTCTTGCGGGTCGGTTCCTGGGCAAGGAGCCATGCTTTCTGGATGAACAGGAAACCGCCTGTTGCGGCACCGATGGCGTAGATGGGTCCGAGCCCAAAAGCTAGCGGCAAGAAGGAAGCCGCGACCAGTGCCAGCGTGCTGTAAAAGATGGTCTGCGCTGCTCTCTGGTCACCAACGACGACTGGCAACATCGGTACACCGGCTGCCTTGTAGTCTTCGCGGAAGGCGATGGCCAGACTCCAGAAATGTGGGGGCGTCCATAAGAAGAGGACGAAAGCCAAGGCAAGTGGTACAGCGCCCAGTTGTGGATCGGCGGCTGCGGCGCCAGCCAGTACAGCCCAGCTACCGGCGAGGCCGCCAAAAACGATGTTGAGCCAGGTACGGCGCTTGAGCCAGACCGTGTAGACGATGGCGTAAAAGAAGGCGCCAAGGAAGACAAACAGGGCTGACCAGGCATTGAGCGCAATCCACGCAGCGCCAACGGAGAGCACTGTCAAGACCGCGATGATGACGAGCCAGATGGGCCCGTGCTTGATCTCGCCGGTGACGAATGGCCGTGTTCTGGTGCGCGCCATGAGCGGGTCCAGATCATGCTCGTAATACTGGTTGAAGGCGCCGGCACTGGCCGATGAAACCAGGACGGAAAGCGTCAGCACGATCAGTTGCGTCCAGGTCAGACTGGCTCCGGGGCTGACAGCCAGGCCGGCCAGCGCTGTGAACGTGATGACGACGCCAATGCGTAGCTTGAACAGGCTCAGAATGGCGCGGATAGGCAGCCCGGAAGTGCTTGGCGGTAGTGTTGATTGCATAAGTTCTTGGGGCGTCGTGCTCGGATGATTATACCCGGGTGAAACCTGCTTGAATCGGGCCTGAATGGCAAGCCCGATTGAGGCAGGTCCCCGCGCCTTTGGCGCGGGGAGCCGCGCAGTTTAGCTCAACAACCAGACTTCGGACAGGTACTTCCAGTTGACGAAGTAGTAAAGGACGAAGCAGACGAACAGCAGTCCGGCCAGAACCACCGTACCCGGAACCGAAGTGTGCTCTTCGCTGCCCGAATGCGATGCCGCTGCGGCAACCGGATTCGCCGGGATCGGCGTCGGCTTGTCGGAAACTTTGCCACCGTCGAGCTTCTTGCCGAAGAGCAGGGAGCCGACGACCAGAAGGATCCAGAGTCCGCCGCCTATGACCGCGATGACGCCAAAGATGCCGGTCAGGCCCATCATCAGGTAGGCGGCGCCCGGCCACTCATACTGGAACGGTGCGCCGGAGAAGGCCATGTCCCAGTGACGACGGGAAACGCCCAGCGTACCGGCGCCCATCATCACCAAACCGAGGATGGACATGCTGATACCGAACAGGTAGGGCTGAATCTGGCACAGCTTGGGGAGGATCATCTCACGGCGGAACAGGACCGGCACCAGCAGGTAGGTGATCGACATGAACGCCAGCGTCGTGCCGGTGACCACGGTGGTGTGGAAGTGGCCCGGAACGTAGAAGGTGTTGTGCATCAGCATGTTGATCTGCTCGGTACCGAGGACGACACCAGAGATGCCGCCGAGGAAGCCGAAGCTGACCAGCGAGATGAACATGCCGGAGAACACCGGGTTGCCCCACGGCGCCTTGCGCAGCCACTCGAACAGGCCATTGGTGAAGCCCTTCTTGCGTTGTGCCGCTTCGATGGCGCCAGGAACCGTGAAGCCATGGATCATCGAGGCCATCACCGCGAAGTACATGAAGTAGGAGGTGTTCAGAACCTTCCACTCGGCGCTCATTCCGGGGTCGGACAGCAGGTGGTGCGCGCTGGCCAGTTGCAGAAAGAGGATGTAGAGCAGGAACGCAAAGCGCGAAACTTTTTCGGACAGCGGTTTGGCGCCGAATATCACGGCAGCCGTCAGGTACCAGATTGCTACATGGGCAGAGACGTTGATCTGTTGCGACGAGTGACCCAGCGCCCACCAGACCATGCGGTACAGCTGCGCGTCGATTTCCTTGATCAGACCGACCGACCAGAGGAATGTCGGGATCAGGATGCCGGCGCCGGCCAGGATCGTGAACGTGGCGATGATCGCCGCAGTCAATGCGCCAAAAACGACGAGTGGCAGTGAGCCGGTGTAGGTCTTGTCCTTCTTGGCGACAACCAGCGTCCCAAAAAACACGGCAGTTCCCAACAGCGCACCGACAGCGACCAGAATGATGCCGAGGTAGAAGTGCGGTGCGGCCTGCATCGGGACGTATGAGGTGAACATCACGCTCGATCCGCCCTGGAAGATGGCGACGTTGGTCATGATGCCGCCGATGACCATCAGCCAGAAACCGAGCCACGCCACCTTGGGTGTTGCCAGTCGGCATCTCAAGAGTGTCGATGAGGCAAAGTAGAGCACCGCCATTTCGAAAAACAGAATCCACAGGATCAGCATGTCGATGCCGTGGGCGGTCAGGATCGTGTAGAACTGGTCGGCCGGCAGGAGCTTGATTGCCGGCCAGCGGGTCAGGATCACGAGCAGCGCGGTGATGCCGCCAACCAGCAGCCAGAGAACGCCGGCAACGGCGTTCCAGCGCATCAGCTTTTCGGCGTGGTTTTCAAATTGCAGCCCGGAAATCGGGCAGGTACGATAAGTAGTGGCCATCTATGTCCCCCTTATTTGACGTAAATACGGCCAAGCATCGAGTGGTGACCGATGCCGCAGTATTCGTTGCAGACGATGGCATAGGTGCCTGCTTTTATTGGCGTCATCTTGACCACATGCTCATAGCCGGGGATGACCTGAATATTGATGTTGACCGGTTGCAGCGAGAAACCGTGGTTGTAGTCCATCGAGGACAGATGGATCTTGTATTCCTTGCCTGCTTCCAGTTCGAGGATCGGGTACCAGTTCCACAGACGGGCGATCAGATAGCCATCCCCACCGGCCGGAACCTTGACCACCGGAATGTTCTGCTCGGTTTCGGTACGGATGGTGTTCTCGGCGATGAACTTCTCGGCCTTGGCGGCAAACATCTCCGGCGTTGTCTTGTAGGCTTCGTTCGAGAGGTTCTGCTTACCGTAAATGTGCCAATAGAGCATCATGCCGAACATGATCATGCCCCATACGAAAGCGATACCAATCCACGCCCATTCGACCCCGGCGATGGGTTGTTTCCACCAGAGCCGTTCTGACGGCGGCAGAATTGCACTCATATTCTTCTCCCTTTGATTGACTGAGTTACTTGGCGAGTGGCACGTTCATGATGTCGATGATGCCCCACAGGATATAGATCAGGCCCGGGGAGGCCACGCCGAGGAACAGAAGCAGGAAGTGGTTGTCTAGCAGCTTCTGCATGAAGGGGATGTCGTCGTCGTTGGTCATGCTTTTCTCCTCCATCGTTGGTGCGTGTTGCACACGGTTGATTACCTAAGAACTGGAACCCAAAATGCCGGATCAAATGACCGGAAGGCTACCGCCGGAAGGCTACCGATGGCAGGTGCTTGAATATATGATTTGTGTCAAGATCTGCGACAAACTGTCACATGCTGTTGCGGCGGACAGGGCAGGTGCATCAAATCTCGCGCAGTTTTAGGGTGGTAGCCACATGAGCGGGATTGTAAGCGGCGGTTTTGAGTTTTCGGGGAAGGCTGAGCGAGCGTGATGTGTCGGCACGAAAGAGATCCAAGGCGAGGCGACGCAATAGAGGGAAGTTCTGGGCGGCGTTGCGCAGGCGGATGAGACCGGCATCCTCGCCCAACGTCATGTCCGCGCACCATTGCAAGCTGTTTTCAATGCCCCATTTGGGTTCGTGCAGCGTGCAGCGTGCAGGATGCGTCCTGTCGGCAGGGAGCGAACTGATGACGTAACGTTTCCCGGTTCCTGCTCGGCCGGCGATCTCTCGATTCGATGCGCGCGACACAGGCACGCTTCGACCAACGTGCTTTCAGGCCAAGCAGTCCAAGCCAGTCCAGTTCGCCGACCGCGCGGCAGCGACTGGTTTCGATCCGGCCATGGCGATTGTCCAGCGTTTCGTGCAGCGAAACCTGTCGCCGACCATGGCCCGGTGTATTCAAGGTCGAAAGGTAATCCCGCAGTGCTTTGGCCAGATGCGGCCGATTGTCCTTCACTTCCAGCGCCATCGGCGAGATCGCCTCAAAGACGCGGCGGATCGTATCGTGACCAGAAAACCCGTTGCGCAGACGCAAATCCCGCAGCAACCGGGCTTCCCGCTCCCGGCCCCAGTCCTCCATGTCGTCCCAGCCTTCGGCTCCGGACATCACGGTGCACAGCGCAAGCACCACAATGTCGGGTGGATCATGGTCCGTCCGCTCTTCAACTGGTGGCTCCGGCAAGTCCGCAAACCGCTCGATCAGCCCCGTTATTCCCGCTTCCTCCATCTCTCGCCCCAAATGGCGAGCGTAGACCCGGCTTCACCCGAGTCTACTAGCCCATGATCGTGAACGGCTTTTCATGCTGCAGCCCTGTTACGACTGGCGATGTGTCTGCAGGCGGTGGAACTTCTCACATATAATTCGTGCCGAAAAATCAATGGAACCCATGATGATCCGCTCGATACCGTTCACGATTGGTTCTGCCGATTTGTCCGTCCGCCGACAGATCGCAATCTGGCTTTTTGCCTGCAGCGCTATGGTATTCGCGATTCTTGTGGTGGGTGGCGTTACGCGGCTGACCCATTCCGGCCTGTCGATCGTTGAATGGAAGCCGATTGTCGGCGTCATACCGCCGCTCAATCAGGCAGAATGGGATGAGACCTTCGACAAGTACAAGAAGACTCCCGAATACCAAAAGGTGAATCACCAGATGTCGCTGGACGAATTCAAGTTCATCTTCTATTGGGAGTACTGGCATCGGGTGCTTGGGCGATTGATCGGAGTCGTCTTCCTTGTGCCATTTGCCTACTTTCTGTTGCGACGAAAGCTCGCACCGCCGCTGATTCCGAAACTTCTCGGCATTTTCGTGCTCGGCGGGATGCAGGGCGCGATGGGCTGGTACATGGTCAAGAGCGGCCTAGTCGATGATCCCCGAGTGAGCCAGTACCGTCTTGCCGCGCATCTGTCGCTGGCTTTCCTGATCTTCATCGCGATGATGTGGGTCGCCCTTGGGCTGTGGAGCGAGCGCGTACGGGTTACGACCGATGCCACGTTGCAGGGATTGCAGCGAACCGGATTCTGGCTGGCCGTCCTGGCGTTCTATATGGTCATCACGGGCGGCTTTGTTGCCGGAATACGTGCTGGCAAGGCTTACAACACTTTTCCCCTGATGAATGGCCACTTGCTGCCGCCGGAGAGTTTTCTTCTTGACCCCTGGTATCTCAATTTGTTCAACAACATGGCGCTGGTCCAGTTCGATCACCGGGCCGGTGCTTGGGTGCTGGCGGTGCTGGTTCCCTGGTTTTGGGCGAGAAGCCGCGCGCCGGTTGTTTCCGTCCGGGCTCAGTCGGTGGCCACTCTGCTGCTGGCTGCTGTGGCGCTACAGATCGGATTGGGTATCTGGACGCTGCTGGCTGCTGTTCCCGTCGTCCTCGGTGCCGCCCACCAGGCCGGTGCGATGGTGGTTTTCGGCGTTCTCCTCTGGTTGAATCACGAATTGCGCGTCTCTCCTGATTCAGGCAACCTGCCTTGATGGAAGGGGACGCTGCGCGCTTGCGCAGGATCAGGCGCCTTGCATTGGCGCTCACCGTCCTCTCGGTCCTTGTTGTCCTGGTAAGTGCCATGATGCGACTGGATGGTGCTGGCCTCGGCTGCGGTGACTGGCCGGCGTGCTACGGGCAGTTGCTTGGTCGCGAACCACAGGCGCTGGAGTTCGGCATCGTCAGAGTCTTCCATCGCTTTGCTGCTTCGACATCACTGGTGCTCGGTTGCCTGCTGGTCTGGCTTTGTCTGCGCCCGCGTCCGTTGCTGCCGGCCATTCACTACGCGTCGCTGCTGCTATTGCTGATGCTGGCACTGGCCCTGCTCGGTATCTGGAGTTCAGACCCGCGGCGCGTGGCTGTTGGTTTTCTCAACATAATGGGGGGACTTGGTCTCGTGACCTTTTCTTGGCGCGTTGTTCTGGCTTGCAATAGCGATGGTTTCCCGGTCAGCGAACTGCGGCCGGGATTGTTGTTGCGTCTTGGCATTGGCGGACTGTCGTTGACGGTGATGTTCGGCGCCTGGCTGGGGGCCAGCTATGCTGCGCTTGCCTGCACCTCGGTCCCGGACTGTGATGGCGTCTGGTGGCCTGTCACCGCCGGGTTGTCAGCGCTCAATCCCTTACTCAGGCAAGACGCAGCACCGTTGAACGGTGATGCGGGTGGGGTAATGCTTCACCTCCTGCACCGGTACCTTGCCGGCGTCACCTTGATCCTGCTCGGCACGGCGGCCGTGCAGTTGCTGGCTGGAAATTCCCATCGGAGAACTGCGAGGATGGTGCTCGCCTTGTTGATCCTTGAACTGGCTCTCGGCGGATTGATGGTGCTGGGCGGGCTTGAACTCTGGGTTGTGGTCGCCCATGGTGTCTGTGCTTCTGCGTTGTTGGCCGCAGTGGCGACGCTGCTGTGGCGTTCGCGGCTTGAAAGGGTTGAAGGAGCCAGTGCAAGGACAAAGCTTGCGGGTGCCCGTCGTCACTCGGGTTAGGTGCTCCAATGTCGCGACATCGCGCTCCTCTGGCAATGGGTTGCGCGCGAATCACTGCTGGACATAGTGGGATACCTGCTGGCGTACTCCACCAGTAGTACCCAGCTGGATCGATCGCCGACGAATGCGTTTCTGCTACTGGAACCGACTGATCCACGGTCTTGGCCCAAAGGCGAGGCGCCGCTATTTCTTCCCGTCAAGCGGGCAGACACCGTCGATAATCTGCAGGTCGTTATCCTGTGCGAAGTTGAGCATGAAGCGGTAGGCCATCGGCTCGATTTCGCCCAGGCGGCCTTCGACGAACACGGCTTTCTCGCCTTCGTAGTCGCCGGGCCCGACGTAGGGCGAGTATTTCATCTTGCGTTCAGCGCCGAAGGCGGACATGACTCCGCAAAGACGTTCTGCCCAGTCGCTGGGGCGAAACTTGCGTCCTTGTTTGGTGAGGCCAATGATGATGAAGGTGGTCGATTCAGGGGTTGTCATTGTTCCACTGTGCTTTGGCGGCCGTTGCGACCGGGTCTCGGAGCATTCTAGCAGAAGCGCCCATGCTTGCCATTATTATGGCCAATGCGTCGCTTTTCGGCAATTTTCCGCTGCTGTGGGTTGCGAACGGCACACTAGTGCTTTTGTCGTTCTATACAAGGCTCACTTTTTCACTTAGAATTTTCCTTTCAGTAACTTCGGTCGTCTTCTGCGGCACTATCGATCGGAGTGGCAGTGGTTCCGGCGGCATTGGCCGCCGTTTTCGTTTTCTGGGGTTGCCTGATGTCGCATGTGATGAATACCTACGCCCGACTGCCGGTGGCGTTCAGCCACGGTCAGGGTTGCCGGATTACCGACACCGAGGGCAGGGAGTACTTGGACGCATTGTCCGGGATTGCCGTTTCGACGCTCGGCCATGCCCATCCGCGGCTGGTATCGGCGATTGCCGCCCAGGCGGGACGTCTGTTGCACACTTCGAACCTGTATCACATCCACGAACAGGAACTGCTTTCCGACAAGCTGGCTGAACTGTCCGGCATGCCGGAAGTCTTCTTCTGCAATTCGGGTTGCGAAGCCAATGAAGCTGCGATCAAGCTGGCGCGCTACTACGGCCACAAGAAGGGTGTCGACTCGCCGACCATTGTCGTCATGGAAAAGGCCTTTCACGGCCGGACGATGGCAACGCTTTCGGCTACCGGCAACCGCAAGGCGCAGGCAGGTTTCGAGCCGCTCGTCTCCGGCTTCGTTCGCGTGCCGTATGACGATCTGGAAGCGATCAAGGTGATCGGCAGGCGCAACAAGAACATCGTCGCGGTGATGCTGGAAATCATTCAAGGCGAAGGGGGCGTAAATCTCGCCTCGCTGGAATTCCAGAAAGGGCTTCGCCGGTTGTGTGACAAGCAGGGCTGGTTGCTGATCTGCGACGAGGTGCAGTGCGGCATGGCGCGTACCGGTAAGTGGTTCGGTTACCAGCACGCCGGCATTCAGCCGGATATCGCGACGCTGGCCAAGGGTCTCGGGTCGGGTGTGCCAATTGGCGCCTGCCTGGCCGGTGGCCTGGCGGCCGGACTTTTCGGACCGGGCAAGCACGGATCGACCTTCGGTGGCAACCCGCTGGCGTGCGTAGCGGCGCTGACGACGATTGCCACCATTGAGCAGGATGGCCTGATGGCCCAGGCAGATAGCATTGGCGCGCTGATCCGCAAGTTGTTCGCAGCGGCGCTGGCCGGCGTCAAGGGCGTCGTCGAGATTCGCGGCCACGGCCTGATGATCGGCATTGAACTCGATCGTCCGTGCGGCGAACTCGTAGGAAGGGCGCTGGCTGCCGGGCTACTGATCAATGTGACTGCCGACAAGGTGGTCCGCCTGCTACCGCCGCTCATTTTCAGCGAGAATGAGGCACGCGAACTGGTCGACCGCAGCGTTCCCCTGATCCGGG
Organism: Azonexus sp.; assembly: GCA_040275885.1. Classification (GTDB taxonomy): domain Bacteria; phylum Pseudomonadota; class Gammaproteobacteria; order Burkholderiales; family Rhodocyclaceae; genus Azonexus. Next base: position 30,583 of record JBEOKN010000050.1, read on the forward strand.
ATTTCCTGACGTCCTGACATGGCGATCAAGCACTTTCTGCAGTTCCGCGATTTCACGCGCGACGAGTTTGAGTATCTCTTGTGGCGCACGTTCTGGATCAAGAACGAGTTCAAGTCCTATCGGAAGCACTGGCCGCTTTGCGACCGAACCTTGGTGATGATTTTCGAAAAAGCCAGCACGCGCACCCGCCTGTCTTTCGAGGCCGGCATGCATCAACTTGGCGGCACGGCGATTTACCTGAATACTCGCGATTCGCAACTGGGGCGCGGCGAACCCGTCGAAGATGCGGCGCAGGTAATCTCGCGCATGAGCGACCTCGTCATGATTCGCACCTTCGAGCAGGAGATCATCGAGCGCTTCGCCGCGAATTCGCGCGTGCCGGTGATCAACGGCCTGACCAACGAATACCATCCGTGCCAGATCCTTGCCGACATCTGCACCTACATCGAGCACCGTGGCTGTATTCAGGGCAAGACCGTGGCCTGGGTCGGCGATGCCAACAATATGTGCAACACCTGGCTGCAGGCCGCCGAGGTCATGGATTTCAAGCTGAATGTGTCCACCCCGCCAGGTTACGAGATCAAGCCGGAACTGATCGGGATTGTCGACCGCTCGCATTTCGAGGTCTTCGCTGACCCGAGGGATGCCTGTCGGGGCGCTGACCTGGTGAATACCGATGTGTGGACCTCGATGGGCTTCGAGGCAGAAAACGAGGTGCGCAGAAAGGCCTTTGCCTCATGGTGCGTCGATGGCCCGATGATGCGAGAGGCGCATTGCGATGCGCTGTTCATGCATTGCCTGCCAGCGCATCGTGGCGAGGAGGTGACTGCCGAAGTGATCGACGGTCCGCAGTCGGTGGTTTGGGACGAGGCCGAGAACCGTCTGCATGTGCAGAAAGCGTTGATGGAATACCTGCTTCTGGGCAGGATTGAAACCAAGTAAGGGAGCATAAATGAGCGAAGTCAAGAAAGCAGTCCTGGCCTATTCCGGTGGCCTCGATACCTCGGTCATTCTTAAGTGGTTGCAAGATACCTACCAGTGTGAAGTCGTGACCTTCACCGCCGACCTAGGCCAGGGCGAGGAACTGGAACCGGCGCGGGCCAAGGCGCTGCAGTGTGGCATCCGGCCGGAGAATATCTTCATCGACGATCTGCGCGAAGAATTTGTGCGCGATTTCGTCTTTCCGATGTTCCGCTGCAACACCGTCTATGAAGGCGAATACCTGCTTGGCACGTCGATCGCACGTCCGCTGATCGCCAAGCGCCTGATCGAGATCGTCAACGCGACCGGCGCCGATGCCATCTGCCACGGCGCGACAGGCAAGGGCAACGACCAGGTGCGTTTCGAGCTCGGCGCCTATGCACTGAAACCGGGGATCAAGGTCATCGCGCCCTGGCGCGAATGGGACCTGCTTTCGCGCGAAAAGCTGATGGCCTACGCAGAGCGGCACGGCATCCCGGTTGACATGAAGCACAAGCAGGGCGGGTCGCCCTACTCGATGGACGCCAACCTGCTGCACATTTCCTACGAGGGCCGCCACCTGGAAGACCCGGCGGCCGAGGCCGAGGAATCGATGTGGCGGTGGACGGTCTCCCCGGAAGCGGCTCCCGATCAGGCGGAGTACCTCGACCTCGACTACGAGAAGGGCGATATCGTTGCGCTGAACGGAATCCGCATGAGCCCGGCCGAGGTGCTGGCGAAACTGAACGAACTCGGCGGCAAGCACGGCATCGGCCGTCTCGACCTCGTCGAGAATCGCTACGTCGGCATGAAGTCGCGCGGCTGCTACGAGACTCCGGGCGGAACCATCATGCTTCGCGCGCACCGCGCCATCGAGTCGGTCTGCCTCGACCGCGAAGTTGCCCACCTCAAGGATGACCTGATGCCGCGTTACGCCAGCCTGGTCTACAACGGCTACTGGTGGAGCCCCGAGCGCGAGGCGCTGCAGGTGCTGATCGACCATACCCAGCAGGTCGTCAATGGCTTCGTCCGCGTCAAGTTGTACAAGGGCAATGTGATCGTCGTCGGCCGCGATTCAAAGACCGACTCGCTGTTCGATCCGACCATCGCCACCTTCGAGGACGATGCCGGCGCCTACGACCAGCGCGATGCGGGCGGATTCATCAAGCTCAACGCACTGCGCATGCGCATCGCTGCCAACCTGCGCGCCAGGAAGGACTAGGCTTACTCGATGGAAGGTGGCACCCTCTTCGGTTTTACCGAGGAACAACTTGCGGACTTCGGGGCAACCTGGGGAGTCGGTGCCTTCATCCTGTTCATGCTCTTCATCATCGGCGAAATCGCCTGGAAGTCGAAAGCCGGCAAAATGGGCACCTTCGTGCTCTTCTTCGTACTTTCTTTCGGCATGGTCGGCTTCATCGCCAAGGCCATCATTCAGAAACTCTGGGGTATCTAAATGTCGCAATTCGACAACGTTTCGGTGGTCAAGCAGGCCAATGTCTATTTCGACGGCAGGTGCGTCAGCCACACGGTGGTGCTGGCTGACGGCGCAAGGAAAACCGTGGGCGTGATTCTGCCGTCGAGTCTGACTTTCAATACCGGCGCGCCGGAAGTCATGGAAGGCGTCGGCGGTTCGTGCCGCGTCAGGCTCAAGGGCGAAAATGAATGGACGACCTGGGGCGACGGCCAGTCGTTCACCGTGCCGGGCGATTCCAGCTTCGAAATCGCCTGTGACGAGCCCTACCACTACGTCTGTCACTTTGGATAATCGCCATGCCAAGTTTTGACTTTACCTCCGAAGCAGACATGGTGGCGTTGAAGAACGCCGTCGATGTCGCTTCGCGCCAGATCGACAACCGTTACGATTTCAAGGGCACCTCGGCGAAGGTCGAGCTGAACGAGAAGGACAAGGTCATCACGCTGCACGGCGATTCCGATTTCCAGCTCGACCAGATCAAGGACATCCTGTTTCCGGCGATGGAGAAGAAGGAGGCCGAGAGCACCAAGCGCCTCGATCACCAGGCGGTGCAGAAGGTCTCCGGCAACAAGGTCAAGCAGGACTTGAAGATCAAGCTGGGCATCGAAACCGAGATGGCCAAGAAAATCGTCAAGCTGATCAAGGATGGCAAGCTCAAGGTGCAGGCCTCGATCCAGGGAGACGCGGTGCGGGTGCAGGGCGCCAAGCGCGATGACCTGCAAGAGTGCATCGCCTTGATCCGCAAGGAAATCGTCGATTTTCCGATCCGCGCGGGCAATTTCCGCGATTGAGCGTATTGCCGCGGTCAACTGCGGAAAACGGGCAAAAATCAGGGCGGTCGCGGCTGCCCTGATGCGTTTTCAGCGGGCAAGGCCCTGGATCCAGACCGAGTAAAGCTGCTCCGACAACTGGCGCATTTCCGGCAGGCGTTCGGGGATTTCCTGCTGCATCATTTCGGGCGACTGCACGCTCGGGCGATCAGTCCGTACAGGGACTTCGTCGCCCCATTGTGCGCACCAGGCGGTGATCATTTCCGGCGTCATCTCGACATGGCACTGCATGGCAAGGTGGATGCCAAGGGCGAACATCTGGTTGGCGCAATGTGTGCTGGCGAGCAGGCGGGTGGCGCCGGGCGGGATGCTGAAGGTTTCGCCGTGCCAGTGGAAAACTGTGCACGGGTTGCCGGCGAAGCTGCCGAGCCAGTGGTGGGCGATTGCACCGTCCACGCCGCCGGCTGAGCCCCAGCCGATTTCCCTGACCGGATTCCGTGTCACCTCGCCGCCGAGCGCCTTGCTCATCAACTGCCCGCCGAGGCAGTGGCCGACCACCGGCACATCCCGGGCGACGGCGTTGCGGATCAGGGCACAGACGGGCTCGATCCACGGCAGCGGGTCATTGACGCTCATCGGACCGCCCATGAAACAGAGGCCGGAAAACCCGTCGACCGTAACCGGCACCGTTTCGCCAGCGTCGATGGCGATCAGACGCCAGGGGATCCCGTGCTGCTCGAGGAATATGGCAAAATAGCCCGGACCTTCAACGGGAGCGTGGCGAAAGATGGCAACAGGTAGCATGACTGGAGAAATGCCCGGAAAATCGACGCGCCATTCTACGCTTCTTGCGCTGGCGCTGTGCCTGGTCCTGGTTTCTGGGGGTGGCGCCGCGCAGGATGTCGGTCTCGCGGGCGTCATGGGTAGCAGGGCGCTGCTGATGATCGACGGCGCCGAACCGCAGGCGGTTGCCATCGGGCAGTCGCTCGCGGGCGTCAAGGTGGTTTCGGTTCAGGGCGATCAGGTCGTCGTCGAGATCGGCGGCAAGAAACGCCCGCTGCGCGTCGGTCAGCATGCGATTGGCACCGCGGCGGCGGACGGCTCGGGCAGGATTGTCATGACGGCTGATAATCAGGGGCACTTTGTTACGACCGGAAGCGTGAATGGCGTTGCCGTGCGCTTTCTGGTGGACACCGGCGCGACGATGATCTCCTTGGGCGCCAGCGATGCGCGCCGGGTCGGTGTCGATTTCAACCGTGGCCAGAAAGGCATGACGCAGACCGCCAACGGCCAGAGCGTCGTGAGCAAGGTTCAGCTGGATACCGTGCGGATCGGCGATGTGACCTTGCACAACGTGGATGCAGTGATTCACCAGACAGAAATGCCCGTGGCCCTGCTTGGCATGAGTTTTCTTAACCGGATGGAAATGCAGCGTGATGGCAGTACCATGACGCTCAAGAGACGATTCTAGGAGAACAGGATGCCCAAGCGTGATCAGGAAATTGCCATGTTGCGCCGCGAAGTCGAAATGCTGATGGGGGAGCGCCAGGCAATCCTGCGTGTGGCGGGTGCTTCAGCGGCGCTGATCGCCAGCCTCGACAGCAAGCAACTTCCGGCAGGCGCCGTCGAGGCCGCCGACATGGTCGCGACGTCGCTCAACGACCTTTCCGAGGAGACTTTGCAGGACGCCCTGGCAGCAGTTCATGCCGAAATCGAGGGTGACGCCGAAACGGGATGATTCATGACCTTGACCGGCTGCGAGCCAGTCTGCTGAGCGAGCCTGCGAGCGGCCAATTTGTCCGGGAAGCAGGTAACGAATTCACGGAACCGACACCCGCCGCGGTTCTTTTTCCGATTGTCCAGCGTGCTGGCGGCCAGACGGTGCTGCTGACCCAACGCACGGCCCATCTGCGGGACCATGCCGGGCAGATCAGTTTCCCCGGTGGCCGTGTCGAGACTGACGATCCGTCGCCGGTTCATACCGCATTGCGCGAGACCGAGGAGGAAATCGGCCTCGCCCGCGATCATGTCGAGATTCTTGGCTTTCTGCCAGAGTTCTACACCGGAACCGGCTTCCGGGTGACCCCGGTAGTTGCCTTGGTGATCCCGCCTTTCGAACTGGCGCCCGATCCGTTCGAGGTTGCGGAAGTCTTCGAGGTGCCGCTTGCCTTCCTGCTCGACCCGGCCAATCATCAGCGCCATTCGGTGCACTACCGTGGCGTCTTGCGTCACTTCTTCGCGATGCCCTACGGCGAGTATTTTATCTGGGGCGCCACCGCCGGAATGATCCGCTCGCTGAGCGAGCGGCTTGATCTCCAAGCGGCCTGAGCTTGTGGTATGGTGGCTCCTTGTTCAAGACCAACCGCCGGGCACGGTGATTCTTGGGTCCCCATGAGCCTTCTCTCGCTGATCGCAGTGTTTCTCATCGAGCAACTGCAGCCGCTGAATTACCGCCGCGTCGTGGAAAGGCCGTTGCTGGCCTGGGCCGACTTCATCGAAAGCCGCTTTGATGACGGCGAATACCGGCATGGCGTGATTGCCTGGTGCGTCGCCGTTTTGATGCCGGTGATCCTGGTTGCGCTGGCCTATGGCTTTCTTTATTCGCTCAGCCCACTTCTCGGCTGGCTACTCAATGTCGGCGTTCTCTTCCTGACCATGGGTTTTCGCCAGTTCAGCCATTATTTCTCTGAAATTCAGGGTGCCTTGCAGTTGGGCGACTTGCCACGCGCTCGGCAGGTGTTTAGCGCATGGCTGGGGCATCCGGCCGAGGGAATGGGTTCGCAAGAGATCGCCCGCCAGTCGATTGAGGCGGCAATGGTGGCTTCGCATCACCACGTTTTCGGCGTGATCCTGTGCTTCGTATTGCTGCCTGGTCCCTCCGGCGCCCTGCTCTATCGCCTGGGACAGATTATCCAAAAGCGCTGGAAGCGCGAAGGCGCCATGATGGAAAACAATTTTTCGACGTTTTCCCGGCAAGTTTTCGGTATCATCGACTGGTTGCCATCGCGAGCTACGGCCTCGGCCTTTGCCATCGTCGGCGATTTCGAGGATGCTGTCTATTGCTGGCGGACCCAGGCCAGTCAGTGGCGGGATCGTGATCTCAGCATCGTGCTGGCCAGTGGCGCCGGAGCGCTTGGTGTCCAGCTTGGCGCGCCGGTCGCTGAAGGGGTTGAGGTGGCCGGTGGCCTGGAACTGGGCCTCGGTGACCCGGCCGATGCCGATACCATGCAGAGTGCTGTAGGACTTGTCTGGCGCGCCACGGTATTGTGGATGCTGTTGCTGTTTTTGTTGGAGCTTGCCAGCTTGGTGGGCTGAATAATTCTTAACAGGAGGTTTAGACATGAGCAGAGAAGTAGTCGTTCTGAGTGCAGTCCGTTCCGCTATAGGTACTTTTGGTGGCGCCCTTGCCGATTTTGACTCCAGCGAACTGGCTGGTATTGTCATGAAGGAATCTGTGGCTCGTTCCGGTGTCGATCCCCAGCAAATCAGCTACGTTACGGTCGGGACCTGTTTGCCGACCGACTCCCGTTTCGCTTATGTGTCACGCGTGGCTTCAATCCAGGCTGGTCTGCCGATGGAATCCGTTGCCATGCAGGTGAGCCGTCTGTGTTCCTCCGGTTTGCAGGGTATCGTCACCACGGCTCAGAACATCATGCTGGGCGATGCCGACTACGGTATTGGCGGCGGTGTTGAAGTCATGTCCAAGGCGGCCTACATGCTGCCGGCGCTGCGTTCTGGTGCGCGCATGGGTGATACCACGGCGATCGACTCCATGGTCGCTACGCTGACCGATCCATTTGGCGTCGGTCACATGGGCATCACTGCCGAGAACCTGGCAGTCAAACACGGTATTACCCGCGAAGCGCAGGATGCCTTCGCGGTCGAATCGCAACGTCGTGCGGCGGCTGCGATTGCCGAAGGGCGCTTCAAGTCGCAGATCGTTGCTGTCGTCAAGCAGACCCGGAAAGGCGACGTGGTGTTCGATACCGACGAGCACGTCAAGGCCAACACGACGCTGGAATCGCTGGCCAAGATGAGGCCGGCCTTCAAGAAGGACGGGACGGTCACCGCAGGCAACGCATCCGGGATCAATGACGGCGCCGCCTTCTTCGTGCTTGCTGCCGCCGATGTGGCCGCCAAGGCGGGTCAGAAGGCGATGGCCCGTCTGGTTTCCTATGCTGTTGCCGGCGTGCCGAACGATATCATGGGCGAAGGTCCGATTCCCGCAACCAAGTTGGCTCTCAAGAAGGCCGGCCTGACCCTGGATCAGATGGATGTAATCGAGTCCAACGAAGCTTTCGCGGCGCAGGCGCTGTCCGTCTCCAAGGTGCTCGGCCTTGATCCCGCCAAGACCAACCCCAACGGCGGCGCGATCGCCCTTGGCCACCCGATCGGTTGCTCTGGCGCTTTCATCGCGACCAAGGCCCTGTATGAGTTGGAGCGTGTCGGCGGCAAGTACTGTCTCGTCACGATGTGTATCGGCGGGGGGCAGGGCATCGCGTGCATCTTCGAACGCGCCTGATCGCTTCGGCAATCTCATTGATCAAACCCGCCGGAGCGATCCGGCGGGTTTTTTTTGCACCACTTTGAGATCCTATGCACCAACAAGTTGCACCAAGTTCTTGGTCGAAGCTTCGGTTCCATGATTTCCTTCGCTTTCCAACTGTGGCATGAAAACTGCTGAACTCTCAGCCTAGAGCATCTTCAGCGATGAGTCGGACATGAACTTCTATAACGAAATGATCGATGACAACGGCGGCATCCGTGCTCACTACCAGGGCTACGACCGATGGCTCAGGGAGACGCCGCTCGAGCGCATCGCTCGCAAACGCGCCGAAGCCGACCTCGCGTTCCATCGCGTCGGCATCACCTTTGCCGTTTACGGCGAGGAGGCGGGCAAGGAGCGCCTGATTCCCTTCGACATTATCCCGCGCATCATTCCGGGGACGGAGTGGCGGGTGTTGGAGGCGGGCCTGCGCCAGCGGGTTACGGCGCTGAACATGTTCCTGCACGATGTCTATCACGACCAGAAGATCCTCAAGGCGGGCATAGTCCCGGCAGGGCAGGTGCTGAACAACGCGCAGTTCCGGCCCGTGATGCAGGGCGTCGATGTGCCGGGCGGAATCTACGCGCACATTGCCGGGGTCGATATTGTGCGCGCTGGGGCCGGCGAGTTCTATGTGCTGGAGGACAACCTGCGCGTGCCGTCGGGTGTTTCATACATGCTGGAAGACCGCAAGATGATGATGCGGCTATTTCCAGAACTCTTTGCGAAACACAAGGTGGCGCCGGTTCAGCACTATCCGGACATGCTGCTGGAGAAGCTGCGCGCGGTCTCACCGAAGGGCGTCAACAATCCGACCGTTGTCGTTCTGACGCCGGGAGCCTACAACAGCGCCTATTTCGAGCACACGTTCCTCGCCCAGCAGATGGGTGTCGAACTGGTCGAGGGGCGCGATCTGTTCGTCAAGGATGACGAGGTCTTCATGCGTACGACGCAGGGGCCGCAGCGTGTGGATGTGATCTACCGCCGGATCGACGACGATTTCCTCGACCCACTGGCCTTTCGTGCCGATTCGGCGCTCGGCGTACCGGGCATCATGAAGGCCTATCAGGCGGGGAACGTGACACTGGCCAATGCGATCGGCACCGGTGTCGCTGACGACAAGTCAATCTACCCGTACGTGCCGGACATGATCCGCTTTTACCTCGACGAAGAGCCGAAGCTCAACAACGTGCCGACCTGGATGTGCCGGAAGCCTGACGATCTTGCCTATGTGCTCGATCACCTGGCGGAACTGGTGGTCAAGGAAGTGCATGGCTCGGGCGGCTACGGCATGCTGGTCGGTCCGGCGGCAAGCAAGGCTGAGATCGAACGTTTCCACCAATTGCTGGTTGCCAGGCCGGATGGCTATATCGCCCAGCCGACGCTGGCCCTTTCCAACTGCCCCACTTTCGTCGAACAAGGCATCGCGCCGCGCCACCTCGATCTGCGACCTTTCGTGCTGTCGTCGGGTGAGTGCGTGAACATGGTGCCGGGGGGGCTCACGCGCGTCGCGCTGACCGAGGGTTCGCTGGTCGTCAATTCGTCGCAGGGCGGCGGCACCAAGGACACTTGGATTCTGGAGGACTGATCATGCTTTCCCGTACCGCGGACCACCTGTTCTGGATGTCCCGCTACATTGAGCGGGCGGAGAGTCTTGCCCGTCTTCTCGACGTCACCTGGCAGATGTCGCTGGTCCCGCAATCGCTGGAAGCGGCGAACCAGAACTGGAACGCCATCATCGCCCTGAACAGCCTCGAAGAAGAGTTTGCCGCCCGCTATTCTGCGGTCAACGCTGAAAATGTGCTGCGTTTCATGGTCGGCGACACCGGCAACCACGCGTCGATCGTCAGTTGCCTGCGCCTCACGCGCGAAAACGCCCACGCCGTGCGTGGCACGATAACTTCTGAAATGTGGGAGACGATGAATTCCACCTGGCTGGAAGCGCGCGAGAGGAGCTTCGAGCAGATCGCAAATGCCGGTGTTGGCGAGTTCTTCGACTGGGTCAAGATGCGCTCCTCGCTGTCGCGCGGCACGACCTTGGGCACCCTGTTGCAAGACGAGGCCTATCATTTCATCCGACTCGGTACCCTGCTCGAGCGCGCGGACAACACGGCGCGTATCCTCGACGTGAAATATCACGTCCTGCGCCCGCACGGCGATGAAGGCGCCACTGATTTCTACCAATGGGGCGCGTTGCTGCGGTCGGTTTCGGCTTTCGAGGTCTATCGCAAGGCTTATCGCGACGTTATCACCCCGGAGCGTGTCGCCGAACTGCTGATTTTACGCAACGACATGCCGCGCTCGCTGCATTTTTGCTTGAACGGCGTCGTCAAGAACCTGGAACTGATCGCCAATCGCCAATCGGGAGAAACCCAGCGTCAGGCCGGCCTGTTGCATGCCCAACTGCACTACGCCCGGATCGAGGATATTCTGGAGCGTGGCCTGCATGAGTATCTGACCGACTTCATGGATGGCATCTACATGCTCGGCGACGGCATCAGCAAGAATTTCCTGGTGCCGATGGCGGAGGCCGCGTGACGTATTGCGTTGCCATGCGTCTCGACGCAGGGCTGGTATTCCTCTCCGACTCGCGAACCAACGCCGGGGTCGATCACATTAATACCTTCCGCAAGATGCACGTCTTCGAGACGGAAGGCGAGCGGGTTCTGGTGTTGATGACGTCGGGCAATCTGTCGATCAGTCAGTCGGTGGTCAACACGCTGCGCGAGAAGATGGACCTGACGCGAGGAGCAAACCTCAACAAGGTCAGGAACATGTTCGAGGCAGCCAAGCATGTCGGTGACTGCCTGCGGGAAGTGCATGGCCGGGATGCGGCAGCGCTGGAAAAATTTGGCGTCAATTTCACGTCGTCGCTGATTCTTGGCGGACAGATCAAGGGCGAAGAGCAGCGCGTCTTCAGCATTTACGCAGCCGGAAACTTCATCGAGGCGACCGGTGAGACGCCCTATTTCCAGATTGGCGAATCGAAGTATGGCAAGCCCATCATCGATCGCGTGGTCAGCCCGAAGACTTCGCTTGACGAGGCGGCCAAATGCGCGTTGATCTCGATGGATTCGACGATCCGTTCCAATCTCTCGGTGGGCATGCCGCTAGATCTGGTGATTTACGAGCGCGATGCGCTCAAGGTCAAACGGCACGTCAATATCACTCAAGAAAGCGCCTACTACGGGCAAATCCGCAAGCAGTGGGGTCATCACCTGCGGCAGGGTTTCGCGGAATTACCGGATCCCGCCTGGAGTGACCTCTAGGCGGGCATTGCGAAACAGTCGTCTCAGCCGCGCTGGGCCAGTGGCACGACGTCGCGTTTGGCGGCGCCGATGTAGAGCTGACGCGGACGTCCGATCTTGTATTCCGGATCGGTGATCATTTCTTCCCACTGCGTCATCCAGCCGACGGTACGCGCGAGCGCGAAGATACAGGTGAACATCTCGGTCGGAATGCCGATCGCCTTCTGCACGATGCCGGAGTAAAAGTCGACGTTCGGGTAGAGCTTCTTCTCGACGAAGTAGTCGTCTTCCAGGGCGATCTTTTCCAGTTCCATGGCGAGCTTGAACAGACGGTCGTTCTGCAGGCCGAGTTCGCTCAGCACCTCACCGCAGACCTTGCGCATCAGCTTGGCACGCGGGTCGAAGTTCTTGTACACGCGGTGGCCGAAGCCCATCAGCTTGAACGAGTCATTCTTGTCCTTGGCGCGCTTGATGTATTCGCCGACACGGGAAACGTCACCGATCTCTTCCAGCATCTCCAGGCAGGCTTCGTTGGCGCCACCGTGCGCCGGACCCCACAGGCAGGCAATGCCGGCGGCGATGCAGGCGAACGGGTTGGCGCCGGAGGAGCCGGCGAGACGCACCGTCGAGGTCGAGGCATTCTGCTCATGGTCGGCATGCAGCGTGAAGATGGTGTCGAGGGCATTGACCAGCACCGGGTTCGGCTTGTACTTCTCGCACGGCGTACCGAACATCAGGCGCATGAAGTTGGCGGTGTAGTCCAGATCGTTGTCCGGATACATGAACGGGGCGCCGGTGTTGTACTTGTAGGCCATGGCGACGATGGTCGGCAGCTTGGCGACGAGACGGTTGAAGCTGATATTGCGATGCTCGGTATCGGAGAAGTCGGTCACGTCGTGGTAGAAGGCGGACAATGCGCCGACGACGCCGACCATGACGGCCATTGGGTGGGCATCACGCCGGAAGCCCGAGTAGAACTTGGTGAGTTGCTCGTGCACCATGGTGTGCTGCTTGATCGTGTTTTCGAAATCAAACTTCTGCTTGGCATTCGGCAGTTCGCCGTTCTTCAGCAGATAGGTGACTTCGAGGAAGTTGCAGTTCTCGGCGAGCTGTTCGATCGGGTAGCCGCGATACAGCAACTGGCCGACGTCGCCGTCAATGAAGGTGATTCGCGACTTGCAGCTGGCGGTGGACAGGAACCCGGAGTCGTAGGTGAATAGACCGGTCTTGCCGCCCAGCGT
>JBEOKN010000051.1:0-9087 GCA_040275885.1 Azonexus sp.
AGCAGGAAAGCCGATCCCGTTCTTCGGTCTGGAGCTGCCAGCGCTCGTCGGCGAAAGCAAAAGCCTGGCAACGCTGATCAAGGAGATACATGAGGTCGGCGGCACGGTGGGTTACTTCCTCATCGGCTTCCATGCCGCTGCTACTTTGCTTCACCACTACGTTCTTCGGGATAACACGCTACGGCGGATAGTTCCGAACCAGAATTGAGCCGCTACCCGAGACAGATTAGTCCGCGCCCCCGCCCGTGGTTTTGCCGACCACTAGCTGCGATGACGCAGGCTTCCGCGGAAGCGCGCCAAGCATGTGCGTGATCTCGCATCACTCGCCATTCCTTCATAAACGGCCCCGAAAAAGTCAAACTACTACTGCCACTCCGGCAGAACCGGGAGATTTCCAGAAAGGGTTTAACCCTGCATTTCGCTGACGGTCTGGCGAAAACGTAGCAGCGCAGCGCTGAAGAACAGGGCTCCGATGGCCGCGGTGGCGACGAATTCTTTCCACACGATGGAAAAACCTGCATCTCTGAAAAGAATGGCCTGGGCCAGACTGACGAAATGCGTCGATGGTGAAAAGAACATCACTCTCTGGATCAGCGCCGGCATGCTCTCAAAGGGCGTGTTGCTGCCCGAGAGCAGATTCATGGCGATGAAAACGGGCATTGCCAGGAGTGCGAACTGCGGCATCGAGCGCGCCAGCGTCGCGAGAAAGATCCCCAGAGAAGTCACCGAGAAGAGGTAAATAACTTCCCCAACGACGAACAGCGGTATCGACCCGGTGATCGGCACCTGCAGCACACCCTGCACCATCAGCCACAGCGACAGGCTGGCGGCGACAGCGACCACCAGAGCATTCGCCCAGATCTTGGCGAGCATGATCTCGGTGGGACCGAGCGGCATCACCAGCAGGTGTTCGATGGTCCCGTGTTCGCGTTCGCGGATCAGTGCGGCGCCGCTGAGAAAGATCGCCAGCAGGGTCGTGTTATTGACCACCTGCATGACTGCGACGAACCACGGCGACTCGCGATTGGGGTTGAACTTGGAGCGCGTAACCAGCGTGATTGACTCGGCGGCGGACGATGTCGCGAAGCCGGCGAGTTCCTGGCGCAGAACATTCTGGATGTGATTGGCACCGCTACCGGCCTGGATCATCGCCGTCGCATCGACGTTGACCTGGACCGTCGGCCGTCGACCGCGCTCCAGATCCGCCTGGAAGCGCGGCGGGATGTCAATGACGAAGGTGTAGGTCCCGCTATCCATGGCGGTGTCGATCTGCTGCACGCTGATTGCTACCGGCGGCAGGAAGTAAGGCGGAAGCAGCGCATCCTGGACACGCCTCGAGAGCGGCGAGCCGTCTTCGTCGACTACCGCCACCGAGGCGTTGATCAAGTCCATTTGCGTCCCCTTTGACGGGGCGTAGACCGCGTAGGTGAAGAAGTAGATGATCAGGGCCACCAGGACGAAGTCATAGCGCAGGCTAATCAGTTCCTTGAGACCCAGGCGGTAGATGTTTTCGAGATGGCGGCGCATCGTCAATCGTCCTGTGTTTTCAGGAAGATCAGGCTGAGCAGAAGGTAAGCAAGGACGATCATCGCCAAGGCAACGAAATTGACCGCGAGATCGCCGAAGCTCAGTCCCTTGGTGAAGGTGCCGATGCTGATGCGCTGGAAATAGGTGCTTGGAAAGAGCATCCCCATGATCCTGGCGCCACCCGACAGCGACGACACCGGTGTGAACAGCCCCGAGAACTGGATCACCGGCAGCATGATCAGCACGGCTGTACCGAACAAGGCAGCGATCTGAGTCTTGACGAACGACGAGATCAGGACGCCGAAGCCGGTGGTGGCCATGACATAGAGCAGCGCACCGGCGGTCAACGCGATGGCGCTGCCCTTGACCGGTACCTGGAAGAGCAGCAGCGCCAGAAGCAGCAGGCTGAGATAACTGACAAAGCCGATCACCGCGTACGGCAACTGCTTGCCGAGGAGAAATTCCAGGCCGCTGACCGGGGTGGCGTAGAGATTGGTGATCGAGCCCATCTCTTTTTCGCGCACCACGCCGACCGCAGTCATCATTGCCGGAATCAAGGCGAGCATCATCATGATCATTCCGGGCACCATCGCATAGACGCTCTTGAAGTCCTGGTTGTACCGGAAACGCGTCTCGACGTTGGCCGGCAGGAAGTCCGGTATCACGCCGGTCGTGCGTTGCCCCAGTCGCCCGAGGTAGGCGAGATGCACGCCCTCGACGTAGCCGCGAACGGTTTCGGCGGTGAAGGGCGCGGCGCCATCAATCCATATCCCGACCTCGACCGGGCGACCACGCAAGATGCTCTCGCCGAATTCCGGCGGGATCTCGATGGCCACCCGCAGTTTGCCGCTTCGCATGCGCTGCTCCAGATCTGCATGGTCTGTGAGGGCGGGCAACTCGCGAAAGTAGCGCGATCCGGAATAGTTCTCGAGATAGGCACGACTCTCGGGGGTCCGATCCTGGTCGAGGACCGCATACGACTGGTTTTCAACGTCAAACGAGATGCCATAGCCGAAGGCAATCATGAGCACGATTGGTCCGAGCAAGGCGAAAGCGAGGCGAATCGGATCACGCCAGATCTCCGTCGCTTCACGACGCGCATAAGCCCACCAGCGACGCGAACTGAACACAGGAATCCGGCTTGCCGCGGGTGGCGCCGGCTTGTTCTCGATCGCTGCCGGCGCTGGAATCACAGCAGCGGACTTCGTGCCAGCCGCTTCTTCGAGGTAGGCGATGAACGCCTCCTCCAGCGTGCCGGCATTGCGGGCGCGGGTGATCTCCTCGGGAGATCCCTGTGCCAGGACCCGCCCGGCATGCATCAGCGAAATGCGATCGCAGCGCTGCGCCTCGTTCATGAAATGCGTGGAGATGAAAATCGTCACCCCTTCCTGGCGCGACAGCTCGACCAGCAAGCGCCAGAAAGCGTCGCGCGCCACCGGATCAACCCCCGAAGTCGGTTCGTCGAGAATCAGCATCTCGGGGCCGTGAATGACCGCCACCGCCAGCGACAGGCGCTGGCGTATGCCCAGCGGCAGACCCTCGGTGCGCTGCTCGACGTAATCGTGCAAGCCGAAGCGGTCGACCATCTCCGCTACCCGCGAAGCGATGCGCGCTTTCGGCAAGTGAAACAGTCGCGCGTGCAGCTCGAGGTTTTGACGGACCGTGAGCTCGGTGTACAGTGAAAAGGCCTGCGACATGTAGCCGACGCGCTTGCGGGTGTCGGTATCTTTGGCATCGACCGGGCGTCCGAACAGCAGGGCCTTGCCTTCGGTGGCCGGCAGGAGCCCGGTGAGCATCTTCATGGTCGTCGTCTTGCCACAACCGTTGGAGCCGAGAAAGCCGAAGATCTCGCCGCGCTCGATACGGAAGCCCACGTGGTCGACGGCGGTGAATTCGCCGAATCGCCGCGTCAACTGCTCGGCCTCGATCGCCGGAAGGGCATCGCCAGGTGGTCGCGGTGGAATCACCAGGGCCCGATGATCGCGGCGCTTTTCCTCCGGCAGCAGCGAGACGAAAGCGTCCTCGAGGGTCCCAGTGACGGTAGCTGCCTTGAGCTCTGCCGGGCTGCCGGTGGCCAGGACGGTGCCGGCGTCCATCGCTACCAGCCAGTCGAAGGCTTCCGCCTCATCCATGTAGGCGGTTGCCACAAGCACGCTCATCGCCGGTCGCCGCGCCCGGATATGTTCGATCAGCTGCCAGAACTGACGCCGAGAGAGTGGATCGACGCCGGTCGTCGGCTCGTCCAGAATCAGCAACTCGGGGTCGTGAATCAGCGCGCAACAGAGCCCCAGTTTCTGCTTCATGCCGCCGGAGAGCTTACCGGCGGGGCGGTCGGCAAACGCTGCCAGGCCGGTGCTGTTCAACAATTCGTCGATCCGCCAGGCGCGTTCGTCTGCCGACTGACCAAACAGACGGCCGAAGAAATCGACGTTTTCGAACACCGACAGCGTCGCGTAGAGGTTCTTTCCCAGACCCTGCGGCATGTAGGCAATGCGAGGACAGAGCCGGCGGCGGTGACGCCGATCGGCGATGTCGCAACCCAGCACTTCGACGCTGCCGGACTGGATCTTGCGCGTCCCCGAGAGCAGCGCCAGGAGACTCGACTTGCCGACGCCGTCGGGGCCGATGAAACCGACCATGCGTGCCGCCGGGATCGCCAAGTCAATCACGTCGAGTGCCAGAACGCTGCCGTGGCGATAACTGAGGGCCGACAGCAGCGCCACCGAGGGGGGCGCCGGGGTCATTGCGGCAACTTCACCTGCAGCTGTTCGGGCCATTGCGCGGCGGCGTCGAGAGTCACGTAAGCGACCCCAGGGAGGCCCGTCTTGACCTGCGTGCGGTACTTCCGGAGTACTTCCTGATCGATCTGTGCCTTGCAGCGGAAGACCAGTTTCTGGCGCTCGCTACTCGTCTCCACGGCCTTGGGCGTGAACTGCGCTGCACTATCGACAAAGCTGATCTTCGCCGGGATCACGTATTGCGGTATGGCGTCGAGCACCAGCCGGACCTCGGCGCCGATAGCCACCTTGCCGGCGACGGTCGTCGGCAGGAAGAAGCTCATGTACACGTCGGAGAGGTCGAGCACAGTCAGCACCTTGCCGCCGGCCGGCAACACTTCACCGGGCTCGGCTGTCCGGTACTGGACGCGGCCACCGCGCGGCGTTTTGAGCGTGGCGTCGTCGATGTCGGTGCGGATTTTGTCGGCGGCTGCTTTCGCCGCCTCTATTGAAGCTCTTGATTCCGCCACCTGCGATTGCGACGCGGCGATCGCCGACTGCGTCTCCAGGGTCTGCGACTGGGCGGCCTCGATTGCCGCCTCGGCCTCGGCGACCTTGGAACGTGCCGCATCGAGTGCCGCCCTGGCTACCTGCAACCGGGTCTTGTCCGCGGACAGCCGTTGTGCGCTGATGAAACCCTTGGCCACCAGTTCTTCGGAGCGCTTCAGCTCACCCTCGGCAAAGACCACTTCACTTTCACTCTGCGCCACCATCGCCAGGGCGGTGAGTCTCGCCTGACGCCGTTGCGCGACCAGCGCGGTTGCGCTGCCCTTGGCTTCGTGCTTTTGCGCGGCGATCGCCAGCGCCGTCGAACTGGCACTTTCCGCCTGCTTCACCTTGGCTAGCAATTGGTGGAGTTCGGCCTCCAACGCCTGTGTATCCATGCGCGCGACGACCTCTCCGGGCTCGACGAAATCACCTTCCTTGACCAGCACTTCCTGTAATCGTCCAGCGGAGCGGGTCGCGATGTCCACTTCCGTGGCCTCAATTCGCCCATTGCCAGCCACGAAGCCTTCCGGCAGAGCGGCCGGCTCGAGTCGCTGCCAGAAGTAGGTAGCGACGACGATGACGATCACGACAAGACCAAGAGAAAGGAGTCCGCGCCGAAGCTTGCTGTTCATGACTGGATATTCCGGGGGGTGATCAGTGAAATGGGGGACTGGGGGTGATCAGTGCACGGGCTGTTGGGCGGCGATGCAGGCCAAGTTGGACGCCAGAAACGGCCGCCAGGCGATGCCCGTCCAAGGCGCATTTTAACGCCGCGAGACCAACCAGCGTCGTTTCCGGGTTCGCAGGAGCGACGTGCTGGGAAAGTCGCAGCGCAACGCGGGTGGAAAGGGGCGTTTTCGTGCGGAGCAACCGCCGCATGATCGAACGCGATTGGATGTGCACTCGTTGCCACCAGCGCGGTTCCCGGGTGATGAGCGTCGTCATCGAGCGGCTCCTCAAGAACGCCTCTCTATTCGATCTGGTGCGAGACAAGTCGGCGGGTCAGGTCTCGGCCAATACCGGACGGTCGGCCAGTAGCGTCGCATGCGTGCGAATCCCCCTTTGCCGTACCATGGCCCAAGGTCAGCTCTCGGCCAGGAGGATAGGGCGAGGGAGCGATGATCACCATCCTCTCCATCTATCCGCTCGGCCTATGCCGCCGTTGTCAAGACCGATGGCGATAGCCGGTTTCATGGTTCTGGCGTTCCCGTGTCTTGGTTGCCAAGTTCAAGCTCACTCCTGGCAGCCGCGGCAAGCGCTTGGTACTTGGTGCGGAATGCGTCAAGCGTGTCCTCTTCGATCTCCTCCAGATCGAGTAGCGCATTGTGTGCGCCCTTGGTCGCTCTGATCAGTTCGTCGAGCTTCACCTGAATGGCTTCCGTGTCCCTGTTCTGCGTGTTTTGGATCAAGAACACCATTAAGAACGTGATGATGGTCGTGCCCGTGTTGATCACCAGTTGCCACGTATCACTGAACCTGAACATAGGGCCCGTGACTACCCAAACGGCAATGACTCCCACCGCAAGTGTGAAGACTCGCGGGCGCCCGCAGAAGTGAGAAGCGCCTTTTGCAAACTTCGTGTACCAAGAAGCTCTAGCCATGGAACGGACCTCGTTTCAGGTGTTGTTACTGCGAACGGTCAAGTCTTGGTTGCGGCTGGGCAATGCGATGTAGGTCAGCGGCTGGGAATCCCCTCCCGGTAGCCATTGACCACAGGCCAGCTATCGAGTCATGCTGGCGTGACCGTCCTCGCCCGCCCGGCTACTCATGGCATCGCCAGAAACGCAAGCTACCGGCGCAGTTCGCCTGCCGCATCGGGGTTTGACGCTTCAACACGATTCGGGATCGCGCGTTGTGAAGCGTCCTACAGGGGCCGCGCGACATGCACCGTATCCGGCTCGTCCCAGTCACGATGCGGGGTGAAACCCAACTGCCGCGCGAATTTCAGCATCCGGTGATTGGTCGCCAGGATGATTCCCTCCATGCTCGTCAGGCCACGTGCGCGAGCCGTATCCATCAGCGTCGCCATGAGGATTCCCGCGACCCCCGAACCCTGCCAGGCGTCGTCGACGGCGACGGCGAACTCGCAACTCGCGCCATTCGGATCGACGATGTAGCGGGCCACGCCGATTTCCGTCTCCTTCCCATCCTGCGGCAGCGTTGCTACGAAGGCCATGTGCTTGTCGTAATCGACATCGGTCAGGTAACGCAGCTTGGTCGTCGGCAGTTCGTTCAATGTCACCATGAAGCGCGAGTAGCGCGACTCGGGCGACAGATGGCGCACGAAGTCGGCCTCGATCGACGCGTCGTCCGCGTTGATCGGGCGAATCGTCACTTCGCTGCCGTCGAACAGGTAGCGTTTACGAACCAACTCGGCGGGATATCTGGCCATGGTCATCGTCAGCCGGGCGAATGCGGTGCGGGTCTGGCGCCGAGGTAGGCCACGATCGCGTTCAAGGTTTGCACCTTGCCGTAGTCGGACTCCGGGATATCGACGCGAAACTTTTCGCGCAATGCGAGGATGACGTTGAGCCAGTCCATGGAATCGAGATCGATCTGGTTGCGCAGGGGTTTGTCCGCCTCGATGCGCTCGGCATCAAGCTCGGGGGCGATGGTGCGCACGACGGAGAGTACGGCGGCGCGAAGTTCCTGGTCATTCATGGTGCTTACGCTCCAGTAAACACTGCTCGGCGACCGGCCGCACGGTACAACATCGGAAATCCTGAGCGGCGCTCAGAGACTGAGTCGCGCCCAAAATGCAGTTTGTTACCGCTGCCAGTCGCAGCGGTCCTCGAAAATGGCGTTGGCGGTTTTTCTCGCCTTGCTGGTCATCGTTACGGCAGACAGCCCATCGACGCCTGGTGGCACGGCGCCTTCGGTGGCATGCTTCAGCCATACTACACAAGCATTCCCCCTGCGCAAACTGTCGCGCGTCTAAACTGACGCTGTAGCCATCATCGACGGAGCCGTTCGCCAAGATGCACCCAGAATTCATCCGCAAGTCGCCACAGGAATGGCGTGTGCCGCCGCATCTCGCGGATTGGCAACGCGAGCACGCGTGTTTCTCGTGGCCGGCTGTGCGCCAGGAACTCACCGGCGCGGCGCAGGGCGAACTCAATATCGGCCGTCTGGCGGTGGATCGGCACCTGGCGACGGCGGTACGCGGGCGAGTAGCGTTTCGCTTCATCAGTCGAAACGACGTACGGCGCGACGTCAGCTTCGAGGAACTCGCACGCCAGACCAACCGCTTTGCCAACGTGCTGCAGCGACTCGGCGTCGGCAAGGGCGAGCGCCTGTTCATTCTGGCAGGTCGGGTGCCGGACCTGTACACGGCGCTGATCGGCGCACTGAAGAACGGCAGCGTGGTCTCGCCGCTGTTCTCCGCCTTTGGTCCCGAGCCGATACGCGCATGGCCATCGGCGAGGGCAGGGTGCTGCTGACCAGCGAGTCCCTGTTTCGTCGCAAGGTGGCCGGCATTCTCGGCCAACTGCCGGCGCTCGAGCACATCCTGCTGATTGGCGACGATGGTGGCCGGACCAACGTCCCCGGAACCCTCGATCTGGCGACACTGATGGAGCAGGCCACGGATGATTTCGCGGCCGTTCCCACCTCGGGCGAGGACATGGCCTTGCTGCATTTCACCAGCGGCACCACGGGCGCACCCAAGGCCGCGATTCATGTCCACGCGGCGGCCATTGCCCACTATGCGACCAGCAAGTACGCGCTCGATCTGCATGAACAGGACTTGTTCTGGTGTACCGCCGATCCGGGATGGGTCACCGGCACTTCATACGGCATCATCGCGCCGCTGCTGCACGGCGTGACGAGCCTGGTCGACGAGGCCGACTTCGACGCCGGGCGCTGGTACCGCTTGCTGCAGGAGCACCGGGTCAGCGTCTGGTACACGGCGCCGACGGCGATCCGCATGCTGATGAAGGGCGGCGCGGAACTCGCCCGGCAGTACCGCTACCCGGAGCTGCGTTTTATCGCCAGCGTCGGCGAGCCGCTCAATCCGGAGGCCGTGTGGTGGGAGCAGCAGGTGCTGGGGCTGCCAATCCACGACAACTGGTGGCAGACCGAGACCGGCGCCATCATGATCGCCAACGTCCTGGCCATGGACATCAAGCCCGGCTCGATGGGCAAACCCTTGCCGGGCATCGATGCCCGCCTGATGCGTAGGCACGCAGGTGGCGGCATCGAAGAGGTCATTGCTGACGACGTCGAGGGAGAGCTAGCGCTTCGGGTCGGCTGGCCGTCGATGTTCCGCGGCTATCTCGGGCAGGAGGAGCGCTAC